>NZ_JBGKBE010000001.1:0-797929 GCF_041358175.1 Muriicola sp. E247 | reverse complement strand
TAGCTCGTTTTGAAAACCGCAAAAGGAAACGCTACGGCAAATGAAGGAAGGTCAAGCGCTAAAAGTAAGCATCAAAACTCCCAGGGATTGCTTTCCTTCAGAAAGCTTCCCTTCTAGCTCGTTTTGAAAACCGCAAAAGGAAACGCTACGGCAAATGAAGGAAGGTCACGCGCTAAAAGTAAGCATCAAAACTCTCAGGGATTGCTTTCTTTCAGAAAGCTTCCCTTCTAGCTCGTTTTGAAAACCACAAAAAAACGCTTCCATCACTCCTCAAAATAAAGCGAGCTTCCTTTTGAGAAGCTCGCTCGCATTTCGCTCTTTTTGCGGTTTATCCGTACCTCGGGTGGGAATCGAACCCACACGATATTGCTATCACTGGATTTTGAATCCAGCGCGTCTACCAATTCCGCCACCGAGGCAAATGGGTCTGCAAAGCTAAAAAATAATTTTGTTTGCACCCTTAAAATTCTACCCATTTATCGGCCTTAAGACAAATAAATTTATAAATTTGCACCTCCTTTGGAAAAAGGCGCTGTAAAAAACTAGCGAACAAGCTGTTACCTATGCCGTATCAAGTACCAGAACCGAAAATTTTTGCCTGTAGCCAGAGTATGGAGCTGGGGAAGAAAATTGCCAAGTCGTATGGAACCGACTTAGGGAAGGTATTGTTTTCGCGTTACAGCGACGGGGAATTTCAACCTTCCTTCGAGGAGTCGATTCGCGGGACCCGTATATTTATTATCGGATCAACAAATCCAGGGCCGGAAAACCTTATGGAAATGTTGCTGATGATCGATGCCGCAAAAAGGGCTTCAGCCAGGCATATTACAGCTGTAATGCCCTACTATGGCTGGGCAAGACAAGATCGGAAAGACAAACCAAGAGTACCTATCGCTGCCAAACTAGTGGCAAAAATGCTGGAAACAGCAGGGGCGACGAGGATTATCACCATGGACCTGCACGCAGATCAGATCCAGGGCTTTTTTGAAAAACCAGTAGATCACCTGTTTGCCTCTACCCTGTTCCTGCCCTACCTGGAAAAACTCAAACTAAAAAACCTGACCATCGCTTCCCCGGATATGGGAGGATCAAAAAGAGCTTACGCCTATTCAAAAGCCCTGTCCAGTGACGTGGTCATCTGTTACAAACAAAGGGCTAAGGCCAATAAAATTTCCCATATGGAACTCATTGGGGAGGTAAAAGGAAAAAACGTCGTATTGGTAGATGATATGGTTGATACGGCAGGGACCCTGACCAAAGCAGCCGACCTGATGATGGAAAGAGGCGCCCTGAGTGTAAGAGCAATCACAACCCATGGCCTCTTATCAGGAAATGCATACGAAAGAATTAAAAACTCGAAACTCGAGGAACTGATCATCACCGATTCAATCCCGAGTAGACCAAAAAGCGATAAGATTAAAGTATTGAGCTGTGCAGACCTGTTCGCCGATGTTATGCATCGCGTTCACCACAATACCTCTATCGCTTCAAAATTTATCATGTAAATATCAATTTAAATCTATATAATGAAGTCAATTACAATCAAAGGATCAGAAAGAGAAAGCGTGGGCAAGAAGGCAACGAAGGCCCTACGTAATGCTGGAAAGGTCCCTTGCGTGGTATACGGAGGGGAGAAACCATTGCACTTTGCAGCAGATGAACTAGCATTCAGACACTTAGTGTACACCCCAAACGCCCACACTGTTGTGGTTGAGATGGAAGACGGCAAAAAGGTGAATGCTATTATGCAGGATATTCAGTTTCACCCGGTGACTGATAATATCTTACACATCGATTTTTATCAGCTCTTTGAAGACAAAGAACTTACGATGAATATCCCGGTTCGTCTACACGGAAATTCACCCGGGGTTAGAAATGGAGGTCGACTCCTATTCAGAAAGAGAAAACTAGCCATCAAGGCATTGCCGGCCGACTTGCCGGATTTCTTTGATATTGACATCTCCACCCTGAAGATCGGAGACAATATCACTGTAGAATCTCTTTTGAATGATAAGTTTGCTATCCTTCACCCAGAAACAACGGTGGTAGTACAAGTGAAAACGGCTCGTGCTGCAATTGTTGTTGAAGATGAGGAGGAAGGAGATGAGGAACTTGAAGGTGCAGAAGCTACTGCAGAAGGGGAAGCTGCTCCAGCTGAAGGAGAAGCAACTCCCGCAGAAGGTGCCGAATAACTCTTCACAGAATATTGCAAAGCATCCCTGGAAATTTTCTTGGGATGCTTTTGTATTTTAGCCGGGTGTTAACTTTGCTATGCGTTCCTTATTATCATTCCTATTTAAAAAGCCTTCACCTGTCCTAACTGAAAAAGACGAGATGAAAAAATTCCTGATAGCTGGCCTTGGAAACATAGGCCCTGATTACGACAATACCCGTCATAATATCGGCTTTCAAGTTCTGGATAATCTGGCGCAGAAAAAAGAACTCGATTTTACTCAGAATAAGCTTGGGGCTACTACATCCTTTAAGGTCAAAGGACGTAGTATTCTGCTACTCAAACCCTCTACCTTTATGAACCGTAGTGGCAAAGCAGTACACTACTGGATGGAAAAAGAAAAAATCCCCAAAGAACACCTGCTTATTATCACGGATGACATCAACCTGCCTTTTGGAACACTTCGTTTAAAGACTAAAGGGAGTGATGGTGGGCACAACGGCCTGGCCGATGTCCAGCAGACCTTGCAAACCAGCCAATACAACCGACTCCGGTTTGGCCTGGGATCTGATTTTCCCAAAGGAAGACAGGTTGAGTACGTATTGGGGAATTGGAATGAAGAAGAAGAAAAAGCACTTCCCGAAAGACTTAATCGCTGTGCAGAACTGATAGAATCCTTTGTCCTTCAGGGAGTAAATGTCACAATGAATACCTTTAACAACACCTGATTATCTGATTACTCTAAAGGAATAGGTGCCCGAATCAGAGGTATTTCCTTCCCGGTCAATCGTAACTACCCGCCAATAATAGACCGTGTCTATCGCTACATCAGCCTGTACATCTGTAATAAAAACCGAAGGAGAGGCAACTAAGAGCTGAGGATCCTGAACTGTATCCAAATAAACTTCGAACGATTGAATATCGCTGTCTACATCAGCCCCGAACCAGCTCAGGGTAATCTGATTATTGAGATCCCGGACTACTGAAGTCCCAGATGACGGCTCAAGTATTTCGGCCGGAAAAGGAGCATAGGTCGTCTGTACCCCTGCATTGTAGAAGTACCAGTCCTCACTAACCGCTGATTCCTGGGTCTCGGCATTTCTGGCAGTAACTCGCCACTGATAAGGAACCCCTTTGAGTAATGGAAGCCTCGCAGACAAAGCTGCAGTAGGAGCATTGGTCACCGAAATGCCGGTAAGGATATTCGTTACCCTCAATTCATAAGTGTCGGCATGGTTGGCTTCCAGCCATCGGAATTCTACCTGACTTGTAGTGGTATTAAGGCTTACTCCTGTAGTACATTCCGAATTCTCCAGGGGAAAACTCAGTACGGCTGCCTCCGGTGGCTTGGGGGATTTCTTGCTGCAAGCAATGATCAGTACTCCGATACCTAATATGAATATCCTTTTCATCGCTTAATGACCTTTGTTGTAAAATTAATATCGTCTCCTGTAAGTCGTAAAAGATATACTCCTGATGGTAAAATGTTCAATTCCATCCTGATTAGCTGATCCTCTGCAGTGTATGTTTTTGAGTACACCCGCTGTCCTTGCAGATTATAGACCTGCACCTCTACGGGTGAGGCTGAATAAGGAACATAAGCTTCGAGTTCATTTACAAAAGGATTGGGGTATAAAACGGGTTCCGACCCTATTAAAACTACCTCTTCAAATATACCCTGACAGGGAAGGGCTCCTGTTACTTTGATAGTATTTACACCGGGTTTCAGGCCAAGTGTAAAATCTTTATCAACAGTTTGAGTAAGTATTCCATTTAACTCGATATTGTAAAGCTCAGACCCACTCAGGCTCAAGATAGCCTGTAAGGCATCCTGATCGAGGGCGATCAGTACTTCGAGAGGATCGGGTTCTGAGATCACAAAATCTATACAAAATTCTTCATATGTTACACTACCACCAGTACCTGTGATACAAGCCGAATAAGATCCGGAGGAAAGGTCTCCCAACTGGTAGCTCGTATTAAAATCGGCCGTTTCATTCACCCCATTCCCACTGATCACTATAGAGTAATCCAGAGAAGTATTCGCCGTGATATCAAGCTGACCATCGTTATTAGTGATACAGGACTCGCTCATTAAGGATATATTAAAATTATCCTGTTCAAAGCGATAAACCGGACAGCCATCGGCATTGACCTCAGTATTCGGTGGCGTCCCCAGGCAGAGGTCATCCCCATCGTCAAAAACATTATCTCCATCGGCATCCGGTCTGAAAACACCCTCAACACATAGCTCCAAAGTAAAGTCCTGAATAAGACCTCCGTCGGCAGGCGCCGTATCTCTTACCAGTAAAATCCATTCTCCAAAGGAAGATTCTCCGTTAAATGAAGATAAAGATCCCAAAGGCTTAACAGTTCCATTTATCCCCGGATTGCCATTACAGACAAAAGGACTGGCCGAATCATCAAAAATGGCATTTATATCTTCTAATTGAGAACAGGAATTGGAAACGAGTACAACCTCTGTTCCCGAAGGCGATATCAGACTGATAATAAGATCGGAAAGGAAACTGTGCTCTATATTCACAGAAACGTTGATGTCTGAGACCGGGAGATCGTCAACTACCATTATACTTGCTTGTACCGTAGGTGTTCCCGTTGAAGAGATCGACAAAGGAAGACCCCGTGCACTTTTCATCTTGCAATTAACGGGTACAGTTGTAAAGCTGGAAGCACTACCAAATACTCCTTCGCCACAATTCGTAACGGGCTTGATTCTCCAGTAATAGGTAGTAACTGGCTCCAGGTTTTCGGGGGTATAATTTTTAAAAATGACCGTGGCTGATTCAATGACCGAAGTAAATGCGGCATCAGTGGCTATTTCAATCTGATAGGAATTGTTGATCGCCGGAGTATCCCAGCTCAATATTGGCCTTAAAGGGATGTCTGTGGCTGAATTCGCTGGGGTTACCAAACTAACTTCAGGGAAATCCGTATCCAAGATGGTGAGAACAATAGTAACTTCCCGGGTAAAAGAAGGCGCTGTAGCCAGCACCCGTATTGGATATACTCCTTCAGATACAGCCGTTGTATTGGATATAGTCATATCTACCGGAGTATTGTTATCGGTAGCAGTACCAGGAAGGAATGACACCCCAATACCGGGCGGGACTCCGGTGGCGCTAAAGACTACTTCTTCATTGAACCCCCCGTAGGTTTCGTAAACAAAAGGGATCACTTTATCTACAGGTTGGCAAACATCAAAGTCGAGGTCATCAAAATTCAGTACTATGGGCGACTCTTCAATAGTAAAATTGGCACTGTTTACTGCATAAAACACATTTTGATACCCTTTTACCATAATTCTGGCTGTTGTGGTAGCATTTCCCGGTAGCAGTACATCATGAGAGCCATCATTCGCAGCCCTTTCCTCTAATTGAATTGGGAAGGTGAGTCCGCCATCCAGAGAAAGGAAGATATCCACAAACTGAGCATTTACAGGAGGCGCATCCGTACCTGCTACATCCCAGTTTATCGTCTGTATTGTACCGGCGCTATAAGTTTCTGATGCAGCCTGTGAGTTTACCACAAAAGGACCGGAGATGTTACTAACCCGAACTTTGAGAACATCGGATGAGACCTGTCCCCCCCCAGTTGCATTATCTCTTACAGTAAGCGCAAAATTTAAGTCGCGTTCAATCTCAGATACCGTTTCCCATGCAGAATTAATAGGAGGGCTGGTCTGGGTCAGGTCCCCCTGGATCACTCGGGACAATCTTGGAAAATAGCGGGCTGAATCTATCGTTGGGGGTAAAGACCTGAAATTAGCCCCACTTGCATTCTGTGGACCGAAAGTATCGGTTGTAACCACTCCGTCATCAATCTGTTCCCAGGAGAATGTAAGGACATCACCCGTATCCGGATCCGAAGCCTCTCCAGGCAACACAAATGCCGTTCCTTTAGGAATCGTATAATCATCAAGAGTTGTAATAATGGGTGGTGAATTTGTTATAGCGGTTTCTACTGCGCATGTTGTGGTAAGCACGTATTCTGAAATCTGCTTTATGCTGTAATAATGAAAATAATCATCCCCGTTATTCTGCACGTTGTTTCCCTGTACAATACCTGCATAACCCATTATTGTAGATCCACTTGCGGGCTCAGCCTGCACTCCTGTACCCTCTGAATCGAATGACCAGGTATGATTAGCCCCGAATTGATGTCCTAATTCATGTGCTACGTAGTCAAGGTCAAAAATATCCCCCTGTGGATTGGTCGAGGAGGAATAAGCACTTCCTTTCTGATTGGTCTGGCAAACTGCCCCGATAAAACCTGCATTTCCTCCATTTACATCTTCCTGAAATAAATGCCCTACATCATAGTTCAGATCTCCGATAACATTATTCAGGGTTGTCTGAACTTCAGTATTGAGGTTTGTTTGATAGGGATCTGTATCTGGATCGGTGTAAATCACAAGGTCGTTGTTTGCGACCAATTCCAGCTCAATTCCCAGATCCTTATTAAAGACTTCATTAACCCTGGTGAGGGTGGCATTTATTGCAGCAAGTGCATCAGCCACTGTGCCTCCGTGAAATTGCGTGTATTCTCCGGTAGCTGAGACTGCGATACGATATTTCCTCAGGCGTTGATCGTCGATGAGTTTGGAGGTTCTGCTTTGTGCTCCAGCAATACGCTTGTCTTCGGTTTCACAAAGAAATTTTTCCATCTCCCCTGAATATCCTTTTCTATCATAGAGAATATAGGCATTACTTTGGGGTGAAACTTTTTGCAGAAATCGATTCTGATTTCCATCATGACTCACAAACATGGCTTCAATCCCCTTGGGAGAAACACTAAATCGCACCCTCTTGGTTTTATCATTGATCCCAATACCGCTAAATGAACGTATTTGAGGGTATCGCGCCGTGAGTTCAGGGGAAAACACGGGTGTTTCTTCAACCTGAAAAGCTATTAACTGCCCTTTGTCATCAGGAAAATAGACTAGTGTTTGATCTTTACCGTTAGAAGTTATCTTTTTCAACTCCCTGTCTAAAATTGATTCCTGAAGGGAAAAAAACCGTATTTTTTCTTCTTCTAAACCCTTTAGATCAGAAGACAACAATGCGTTTTGTACCTGGGTAGATTGCCAATATTGTGTTTGTCCGGCTACGTAAAAGCAGGCAAATAGCATGGTTATTGACAAAACAAGACGTAGTTTTGTGGTCATTCGGGGACTTTAAAGCTTTAAAAATAAGTCTTTTTATTCTTTATATTGTGTGGTAACGGTTCAAAGCATTTCTAAATACGATAAAAACCAGGCTTCTGTCATCACCATTGGTACATTTGATGGTGTTCATATTGGACACAAGCTTATTCTGGAACGTCTCATAAATGATGCCAGACTCCATGATAGGGTAGCCGCTGTGCTGACATTTTTTCCTCATCCGAGAATGGTTTTGCAAAAGGATTCAGATCTTAAACTTCTCAATACCATTGAAGAGAAGAAGAAGATCCTGGAAGAGCTGGGGATCGATTATTTAATCATACAGCCCTTCACAAAGACCTTCTCCAGACTCAGTGCCACAGCATTTGTAAGGGATATGCTGGTGAATGCACTGCACGCTAAAAAAATTATTATCGGTTATGATCACCGGTTTGGCAGGAACAGAAATGCCAATATCAATGACCTCATTGCTTTTGGCAACGCCCTTGATTTTGAGGTGGAAGAAATCCCAGCACAGGAGATCGAGGCCGTAGCCGTAAGCTCTACTAAAATCCGGAATGCATTGCTGGAAGGCGATGTGGCTACTGCCAATGCTTACCTGGGCTACAGTTATATGCTTAGCGGTAAAATTATCAAAGGAAAGGGACTGGGAAGGCAACTCGGTTTTCCCACTGCAAATCTCAAGATTAAGGAAACCTACAAACTCATCCCTAAAAATGGTGCCTATGTTATTGAAAGTCATTTAAAGGGGAGGAAAGTTTACGGGATGATGAACATTGGTTATAATCCAACCGTAGATGGGGAAAACCAGAGTATTGAAATCAATTTCCTCGACTTTGAGGAAGATCTTTACAACCAAAATCTACAGGTCAATATCCTGGAGTGGATCAGGGAAGAACAGAAGTTCAATACACTGGATGAACTAAAGGAACAACTTCATAAGGATCAAATTACAACTCGCAGAATAATCTCAGCATAGATGTTACAGCAGTTGCTTTTTAAGCGGATAGACAATAGCTCTCTAATTGTGTTCCGTGTTTTTTTTGGCATCCTGATCAGCCTTGAATGTTTTGGAGCAATCCTTACAGGCTGGGTAAGAAGAACCCTGATCGAGCCTTCATTTACCTTTACTTTTATTGGTTTTGAATGGCTGCAACCCCTCCCGGGAAATGGGATGTACTTCTACTTCATGTTTATGGGTCTCTTGGGGATTTTTATAGCCCTGGGTTATAAATACAGGACGAGCATCATCCTTTTTACCCTTCTGTGGACCGCGGTATACCTCATGCAAAAAACAGCATACAACAATCATTATTACCTGTTGATCCTCATTTCTTTTTTAATGTGTTTCCTCCCGGCTAATCGGTATGCCTCCCTGGATACTAAGCTTGATCCTTCCCTTGTTTCCTTTCACATGCCCGCCTGGGTAAAGTGGACCATCATTTTTCAGCTTTTTATTGTTTATACGTATGCGGCCATTGCAAAGCTATACGGGGACTGGCTCGATCTGTCTATAATTGCCATCCTGATGAAAGGGAAAGCGGCCTATCCCCTGATCGGGGATGCACTGCAGCAACCCTTGGTGCACTCAGCCATTGCAATCATAGGTATTCTTTTCGACCTGCTCATCGTTCCGGCCTTATTGTGGAAACGCACAAGAAAACTGGCGTTTTATTTCTCCCTGTTCTTTCACCTTTTTAATTCCATCGTATTTCAGATCGGTATTTTTCCTTATCTGGCCCTTGCCTTTACCGTCTTTTTCTTTCCTCCCGGGCAGATTCGAAATATTTTCCTCAAAAAGAAAGAATTGTATACCGCCCACGAGGTGCAGCTACCCCGATACAGGAACTTTCTTTTTGCCGGACTCGGGATTTATTTCATTGTACAAATCGCCTTACCTCTTAGACATTATTTTATTCCTGGGGATGTCTTATGGACGGAGGAAGGTCACAGGATGAGCTGGAGAATGATGCTGAGAACCAGAGCAGGAATTATTAAATACTCGGTTGTAAACAAGGACACAGGCGAGGCAACAACTATTACTCCAGGACTTTACCTGAGTCGCAAGCAAATGGAGAAAGTTTCCTGCTATCCCGATTATATCTGGCAGTTTGCTCAATTTTTAAAGCAGGAATACGCTGAACAAGGGCAAAACATATCCGTTTATGCCAGGGCGAGGGTAAGTATTAATGGCCGTCCCCTGCAACCGTTTATCGACTCCACAGTTGATCTTGCTGCTCAAGAGTGGCACCCCTTTAAACATCATCATTGGATCCTTCCATCTGCTTTGGGGAACTCCGTAAAATCATTACCGGGCCCATCCTCAAATTTCGCTAATTAAGCGTAAATTTGTGCCTTAAATAAAGTTCAATGCTAGTATTACAGGCCATAAGGGAAAACAAGGAGCAACTTATTACTGCCCTGAAAAAAAGAAACCTGGACGCAGAACCTTTACTCAACGAGGTATCCGAATTGGACGAAAAAAGAAGGGCTATCCAAACTCAGATGGATAGTACCCTTGCTCAGTTAAATTCTCTTTCCAAAGAAATCGGAAACCTTTTTAAAGCAGGCAAAGCACAGGAAGCCAACGTGCTTAAAGAACAGACCATCCAAATTAAGGAAGATTCAAAAAAATTAAGCGAGGAGCTCAATGAGGTGGTCTCAGCCCTTGACCAGGCCCTTTTTCTTATCCCAAATGTTCCGCACGAGCTGGTTCCTGCTGGAAGTTCTGAGGAAGACAACGAAGAGATAATGCGGGAAGGGGAAATACCTGAATTGTTTGATGGGGCACTTCCTCATTGGGAGCTGGCAAAAAAATACAATATCATTGATTTTGAACTTGGAGTAAAGATCACCGGGGCTGGTTTTCCGGTTTACAAAGGCAAAGGTGCCCGCCTTCAGCGCGCCCTGATTTCCTATTTCCTCGACAAGAATACCGAAGCCGGATATCAGGAAATGCAGGTGCCTCATCTGGTGAATGCCGCTTCTGGATTTGGCACCGGACAGCTTCCAGATAAGGAAGGTCAGATGTATCACGTGACCGCCGATGACCTGTATCTCATCCCGACAGCAGAAGTCCCTGTAACCAATATTCTCCGTGACACCATCCTGAGCCATAATGAACTTCCTGTACGGTATACCGGATACACCCCTTGTTTCAGAAGGGAAGCAGGTAGTTACGGCGCACATGTAAGGGGACTTAACAGATTACACCAATTCGACAAAGTGGAAATAGTACGGGCAGAAGAGCCATCAAATTCCTACAAAGCCCTTGACGATATGGTAAAACACATTCAGGAGATACTTCGAGAACTGGAACTTCCCTACCGAATTCTTCGACTCTGTGGGGGAGATTTGGGCTTTACTTCAGCACTTACTTACGATTTTGAGGTGTTCTCTACTGCTCAGGATAAATGGCTGGAGATAAGCTCCGTGTCTAATTTTGAAAGCTATCAGTCTAATCGTCTAAAACTCAGGTTCAAAGACAAAAACGGAAAGACTCAATTAGCCCATACCCTGAATGGCAGCTCTTTGGCTCTCCCGAGGGTTCTGGCCGGAATACTGGAAAATTGTCAGACTAAAAATGGAATCAAAGTCCCAAAAGTTTTAGTCCCATATACTGGTTTTGAGATTATAGATTAAGATTTCCTTGATAGTTTTTCTTCCGTGATTAGGTTACCTTTGAGAAAGACCCATGATGAAAGCCCTAATTTTCTGGTTGTGCTTTGTCACTTCTCTTCCCCTGTTGAGTCAGGACGATTTTCTGGCTAAACAGTATTTCAATGATGGAGAATATGAAAAAGCCCTTGTATTTTATGAAAGACTCGTAGCTGAGAATCCGAGGAGGATGGACTTTGCAGAAAGCATGGTTCGATGTTACCAGCAACTCGAGGCCTATGACAAGGCAGAATCTTTCCTCCTCAACAGGTTAGATTCTGGTAGTGCTTACCCCACTATTTATATAGAACTGGGGTATAATTACCGTTTGCAGGATAAGATTTCTTTAGCCGGGGAATATTATGACAAGGCCCTCGCCTCAATAGAAAAAAATCCTAATTACGGATATGGAATAGGTGTTGGTTTTCAACGATTTGCTCTATTAGATTATGCCCTTAAAGCCTTTGAAAGGGCCATGGAATTAAACCCACAGCTCGATTATTACTTCCAGATTGCGCTTATCTACGGTGAACAGGGTAAGATAAAACAGATGTTTGAGGCCTATATGGAACTGTTGGGTAATGGGAGATCTACCCTTGGCAACGTCATAGGAAGGATAAGTGATTTTATCACCGAGGATCCCAATAATGAAAATAATCAGTTATTGAGGGAAGTAGCTCTCAAAAAAGCGCAAAAAGAACCATCTGTCTTATGGAACGAATTGCTGAGTTGGTTGTTTGTACAGCAAAAACAATTCAACTACGCTTTTATCCAGGAAAAAGCCATCTATAAACGAACCGGAGAAGTTTCCATGGAAAGACTGGAAGCACTTGGTGCCAGTGCACTGGAAAACCAGGCTCTCCAAATTGCTGTCGATATCTTCCGCTATATCGAAAAGAATAGCACGGATCAGGTTACACGACTCAATGCACAGCTCAATCTTTTGGATATCGAACTGATCACAAGCTCTGAAAAAGATTATCCGGGAATTGATAAGCAATACCAGGAACTGGTTTCCGAATACGGATATCAACCCAATACGCTTCAATTACAAGTTGCTTATGCCAACTTCCTCACCTTTAGAAAAAATGAATCTGGAAAATCCATTCCTATCCTAAAAAAATCACTTGAACTCCCTTTGGCTAAATACGGGGAAGCATATATAAAAATGGCATTGGGAGACATCCTGGTATTCGACCAGAAATTTAATGAGGCCCTTATTTATTTTTCGCAAATACAGAAAAACCTTAAAAACGATGTACTCGGTCAGGAAGCACGCTTTAAAGTTGCCCAGACCAGTTTCTATAAAGGGGATTTTGATTGGGCACTTACTCAATTAAAAGTATTGCGGGGTTCAACATCTCAACTTATTGCTAATGATGCTATGCAATTGAGTTTGTTAATTTCCGATAATTCCTTTGAAGATTCCACACAGACTGCCCTGAAGAAATACGCAAAGGCCGACTTGCTTGCCTATCAAAACAAAAATGAAGAAGCTGTATCCGTCCTTGAGGAAATCCTGCAACAACACAAAGGAGAAAAAATTGAAGATGAAGCCCTGTTAAAACAGGCTGAACTTCTTGTAAAGGCAGGAAACTATGATTCCGCACTTTTTAATTATACTAAGATTGTAGAGTTTTATGCTGATGATATCCTTGCTGATGATGCACATTTTGCCATGGCTGAATTGTTCAGAGAAACATTGAATCAACCTGAAAAAGCAAAATATCATTACGAAAAGATATTATACAATTATCAGGATAGCTATTTCTTCCCGCAAGCACGAAAGAATTTTAGAATGCTCAGAGGTGATATCATAAATTGACGAATCTCCGAATAAAATATCTGGAATTATATGCTAATTTATAATGTCACTATTAATGTTGAGGATTCCGTTCACCTTCAATGGCTAGAATGGATGAAAAGCACACATATCCCGGAAGTTCTGGAAACCGGGAAATTTCTTGAGGCCACCATGACCAGAGTCCTGGTGGATGAAGAAATGGGAGGCATTACTTATTCTGTGCAATACAAGGTGAGCGACAGGAAGACCCTGGATGCTTATTACAGGGAAGATGCTGAGCGCATGAGAAATAAAACAATGCAACGCTTTGGCAATGCCCTTGTCGCCTTCAGGACTGAACTCCAGGTAATCACGATTGAAAAAGCTCCGATCAAAAGTGCAACGACCCATTTATTCGCTTACGGAACCCTACAGGATCCCGAAGTTCAAAAGATGGTTTTCTCAAGGGGGCTTAAGGGCCAAGAAGATTATTTAAAATCGCATAGTATCTCAGCAGGTAAGGTTGGAGGCCTATATCCCACGATTCAAAAGTCGGCAGATCAAAATGACAGGGTGGATGGTGTTGTCTATATTATCAGTCAGGAAGAACTACAGCTCGTAGATGCATACGAAGGGCGGGCTTATCAAAGAAAGGAAGTAATTCTCGCATCTGGTATCAGGGCCTGGGTTTATACGGAAAAAACATATTGAATTCAAGTGACTTTCATGGGTAAACGTAACCGATCTCATTCAAAATCGAGAAAAAAATTCAGGAACGGGGATCGGGAAGATAGTCCGTTTCAGGCAAAAAAACATCTTGGACAGCATTTTCTCAAAGATGAAGAGATCGCCAGGAAGATATCAGAGACACTTTCTCTAAATGGGTATGAACATGTACTTGAAATAGGACCGGGCACAGGAGTTTTGACAAAGTACTTGCTTCAAAAAAACATCAACCTTGTGGCCATGGATCTCGATGCAGATTCTATCATTTATCTCAACCATAGCTTTCCCCTTGAACATCCCGAGCTATTTGTGAGAGAGAAATCATTTAAAGTGATAGAGGCCGATTTTCTCAAGGCCAATATCCGTGATATTTTCGGAGACCGGCCCTTTGCTATCATCGGGAATTTCCCCTACAATATTTCAACACAGATCGTCTTCAGGATGCTAGAATACAAGGATCAAATCCCGGAATTTTCCGGAATGTTTCAGAAGGAAGTCGCCAAGAGGATATGCGAGAAAGAAGGGAGTAAGGCGTATGGTATCCTCTCTGTCCTGGTTCAAGCCTTTTACGACGCAGAATATCTTTTTACAGTACACCCCGAAGTCTTTGACCCACCCCCAAAAGTTCAGTCGGGTGTTCTTCGCTTAACCAGAAAAGAGAAGTGGGACCTCAACTGCGATGAAGCCCTGTTTTTCAGGGTAGTCAAAACCGCTTTTAACCAAAGGCGTAAGACCCTCAGGAATAGTTTAAAAATTTTCAACCTCTCCGATAATCTAAAAGAAGATGCTATCTTTGACCGACGTCCGGAACAACTTGGAGTTACCGAATTTATTTCGTTGACGAAGAAGATAGCAAATGACACCCTTTAAACTCACAGAAGAACTTCTCGACCAAATCGCTGAGTTGATCGATGCGCAAAGCGAGCATGCTTTGATCGATTTGATGAAGGAGGTGCATTTTGCCGATGTGGCAGAAATTGCCAATGAATTAAGTGAAGAGCAGGCAACCTACCTTATAAAACTCCTCGACAGCGACAAAACATCAGATGTCCTTACCGAACTCGACGAAGACGTTAGGGAAGCCATACTTAACAATCTCTCATCCAAAGAAATTGCCGAGGAACTGGAAGAACTGGATACCGATGATGCAGCAGATATTGTCGGAGAACTTCCCAAGGAAATTATCCAGGAAGTAATTTCAGAAATAGAAGACAAGGAGCACGCCAGGAATATCGTTGACCTGTTGCGTTACGATGAAAATTCTGCAGGCGGACTGATGGCGAAGGAATTGGTGAAAGTCAATGAGAACTGGACGGTTCTGCGCTGTGTAAAGGAAATGAGGGCTCAGGCAGAAAACGTTACCCGTGTGCATTCTATATATGTGGTTGACGACGAAGAAAAATTAAAAGGAAGGCTTTCCTTGAAGGATCTGTTGACGACCTCCACGACCAATCCCATTAAAGATGTTTATATCCCCAAAGTAGACTCGGTGAATGTGAACGAGAAGCCTGAGGAAGTGGCCAAAATCATGTCTAAATACGACCTGGAAGCGATTCCTGTAGTGGATGAGATAGGCCGACTTGTAGGTCGGATTACCATCGATGATATTGTGGATGTGATCAGGGAGGAAGCCGAAAAAGACTACCAATTGGCGGCAGGTATCTCGCAGGACGTGGAAGCCGACGATAGCATTTGGATCCTTACTCGTGCCAGATTACCCTGGTTGTTTCTAGGCCTGCTGGGAGGGCTGGGTGCAGCAGCCATCATGGGCGGTTTTGAGGAGATGATCAGCAAACATGCAATACTTTTCTTTTTTACGCCTTTAATTGCGGCCATGGCCGGAAATGTAGGGGTTCAATCCAGTGCCATTATCGTTCAGGGTCTTGCCAACGATGATCTCAAAGGGAGTATAGGGAATAGATTGGTGAAGGAGATGTTGCTCGCCATGCTCAATGGGGTTATCCTGGCCATAGTCCTTCTCTTTTTTACCTGGGTATGGAAAGGAACTTTTATTACTGCACTCGCCATTTCTATCTCACTGATTACTGTCATAGTTGTAGCCGGAATAATAGGTACTTTCACCCCTTTGTTTCTCCATAAACGAGGTATTGATCCGGCAATAGCCACCGGTCCGTTTATCACAACCAGCAATGACATCTTTGGTATCCTTATTTATTTTACCATCGCCAAAGTACTGTTGGGAATCTGAAAAGAGTATAGGTGTTCTTTAAAGAAGTTTAAAGGATTATCGCGGTTGACTTAAAACGAATCTTATGAAAGTAAAAGTTGGCGTCGTTCAGGACTATCCGGTTTTTTTTGACAGGGAAAAAACCCTGGATAAAATGGAATCTATCTTATCAGATAATGCCGGGAATGGATATCAGCTTATGGTCTTTCCTGAGTCATTTATTCCGGGCTACCCGCGTGGTTTTACCTTCGGAGCCAGCGTAGGTAAACGTTCTGAAGCCGGCAAAGATCTTTATGCTGAATACCATGACCAAAGTGTAGACCTTAAGGGAAAAGCCCTTAAAAGGCTTGAAGAACTTTCCAGGGCCTATCAGACATATCTGGTTGTAGGTATCACAGAACGATCGGCGGAGCACGGGAGTTTGTACTGCTCCATGGTGTATATCTCTCCTGCAAGCGGCCTGCTGGGAGTGCATCGTAAAATTAAACCCACAGGTACCGAAAGGGTGATCTGGTCTGAAGCTTCAGGAGAGGACCTGGTCACTTTTGAGACAGAAATAGGAAAATTGGGCGGCCTCATCTGTTGGGAAAATTATATGCCCCTTGCCAGAATGGCGATGTACCAGAAGGGAATTGAGATTTATATTGCGCCTACTGCCGATGCCAGGGAGTCCTGGGTTGCTTCCATGCGCCATATCGCTCTTGAAGGACGATGCTTTGTTCTGGGATGCAATCAGCATATTACCAGGTCTATGATTCCCGAAAAATACCAGAATATGCTCACCGAGGAAGAAGAACAGATGTGTCCGGGAGGGAGTGTAATAGTCTCTCCATCAGGAGAGGTACTGGCTGGCCCCCTCTGGAATTCGCCTGGAATAGTCTCAGCAACTATTGATCTGGACGAAATATCAAGGCAGAAACTGGATTTTGATGTAAACGGACATTATTCACGAAAAGATATCTTTGAATTCCGGGTTAATAAGCAACCCGATATGTACAATGAAAAAAAACCTCTGAATGGATATTAGGAATGTGTTCTGGATGAGCTTTTTGCTGCTTCTGGGTTGTCAGCCAAAACTTATAATCAATCCTGAATTAAATGCAAATCCATCTAATCTGGAAGTTTTTGCAGAAGACCTGGTGTCAACGCCTCTGTATGAACGCGACATGGCCATTGCCCCCAATGGGAAGGAGTTGATCTTTACCCGAGGTACCTACAACCAAAAAATAAGGGCACTTATTTCTTTATCAAAGAAAGGCGCGAGCTGGGACGAAGCAACAATTCTTCCGTTTTCAGGTAAATATCAGGATATCGAACCCTTTTACGCTCCGGATGGGGAAATCTTATATTTTGCATCAAACAGGCCTGTTTATAGTGACACTACGCGTACGGATTATAATATTTGGGCAGTAAAAAAAGTGGAAGGGGGCTGGGGTACTCCGTATCCCCTTGATTCGGTTATTAATTCCAGAAATGATGAATACTATCCCTCAGTAAGTGCAAATGGCAATCTCTACTTTACAGCAACCCGGGAGGATGGGTATGGGAGGGAAGACATTTTCTATTGTACTTACTCATCAGGTCAGTACCAGAGTCCGATAGCCCTTGATTCACTGGTCAATACTAAGGCTTACGAATTTAATGCCTACGTCGATCCAGATGAGACCCTTCTCATTTTTAGTTCCTTTGGCAGGGCGGACGGATATGGGGGAGGAGATCTTTATTTTTCCAAAAAATTGTCTGATGGCAGCTGGTCAGCAGCCCGTAATTTGGGACCTGAACTTAATTCAGAATTCCTGGATTACTGTCCTTTTGTAGATTTGAAAGCGGGGAATTTGTATTTTACAAGTGAACGAACTAATCAATTTCAGGGGGAAGTCAAACAACCCGAAGAAATCTCTGGAGAAGCAAACAAAATACTAAATGGCATGGGTAATATTTACAGAATCAGCCTGCAAAGTACGCCCTTAAAATCTGTACAATGAAATCGATCAACTTAAAGCAAAAATTAAGTGCATTCAAAGACCACTGGCATCCCCATCAGATTGCAGTAGTTGATGACATGCAGATACTCTTGGCCAAAATTAAAGATGAGTTTGTATGGCATCTCCACGAGGGTGAGGACGAGTTGTTCCAGGTATTGAAAGGCACTCTGTACATGCAATTCAGGAACAAAACAGTAGAAGTAAACCCAGGGGAAATCATTGTGGTTCCTAAAGGTATAGAACATTGCCCTGCTACCAGAAACGGAGAAGAAGTCCATCTGATGCTCTTTGAAAAACTAAGCACCAGCCATACAGGAAATGTCAGGGATACCTTGACAAAAACACACTATCCAAAAATCTGATTGAGATGAAAGTGCTGCATCTGGATACGAATCACCCCCTTTTGCTGGAGCAACTGGCCGCCATGGGTTTTGAAAATACAGAAGAATACAAGGCCAGTAAGAAAGAAGTTGAAGAGATTATTCACCTGTTTGACGGGATCATTATTCGAAGTCGGTTTAAAATTGACAAAGAATTCCTGGATAAAGCGACCCGACTTAAATTTATAGGGAGGGTTGGGGCTGGATTAGAAAATATCGATGTCACTTACGCGAATAAAAAAGGGGTCTTCCTTGCTGCTGCTCCCGAAGGCAACAGAAATGCTGTAGGAGAACATGCCCTAGGGATGCTGTTGTCCCTCTTTAACAATCTTAACAAGGCAGACAGAGAAGTGAGGCAGGGGATCTGGGACCGGGAAGGAAATCGGGGTTTGGAGCTTGAAGGCAAAATAGTAGGTATCATCGGGTATGGAAATACAGGCAAAGCATTTGCCAAAAAGCTATCAGGTTTAGATGTGGAGGTTCTTTGCTGTGATATTCTTCCGGATGTAGGGGACGAGTTTGCCCGGCAGGTTCCTATGAAAGAACTTCAGCAAAAAGCCGATGTGCTTAGCCTTCATATACCACAGACTCCACTTACATTGGGGATGGTGAACAAGGAATTTATTACGGCATTTTCCAAGCCTTTCTGGTTGCTCAATACTGCCAGAGGGAAATGTGTGGTTACACTTGATCTGGTTGCTGCACTTAAATCGGGGAAAATAAGTGGTGCAGGACTCGATGTGCTTGAATACGAAAAGATCTCCTTTGAAGATCTTTTTGAAAAAGAAAAAATGCCTGCAGAATTTAAATTTCTCATTAACTCAGAACGAGTTCTTCTCAGTCCACATATTGCTGGCTGGACTAAGGAAAGTAAGGTAAAGCTTGCCCAGATGATAGTAGATAAAATCAAGGGCAAATTTTTAGTATCTTAGGGTGACCATTTAGCATAGTCTATTACATCACCAACCATATACCTGTCATGACTTCAGATGCAAAGTCTCCGGAAGAATACATCGCTTCCCTCCCATCGGATCGAAAAGAAGCTATCATCCAATTGCGCAAAACAATTAATTCAAATTTGCCAAAGGGATTTAAAGAAACGATGAATTATGGAATGATCGGCTATGTAGTGCCTCACAGCCTCTATCCGGATGGCTATCATTGTACTCCCGAACTTCCTCTGCCCTTTATGAGTTTAGCATCCCAAAAAAATTATATTGCCCTTTACCATTCAGGGATTTATGCAGATAAGGATCTGCAGGCCTGGTTTGTAGGAGAGTATCCCAAATACGTAAGCACAAAACTCGATATGGGTAAGAGTTGTGTCCGCTTTAAAAAACCAGAAAGCATTCCATACGAGCTCATAGCCGAGTTATGTACAAAGATGTCTGTGGAGGAATGGATCAACTTGTATGAGAAAAACTTAAAAAAAATGAAATGAAAAACAGAGTAACCGGACTTGGAGGATTTTTCTTCAAAACGAAAGATCCCGACAAGATCAAGGATTGGTACAAGGAGCACCTCGGGTTGAATACAGACCAATACGGCTGCACTTTCTGGTGGAAAGACAAAGAGGGCAATGATTGTTCAACACAATGGAGCCCTTTTAAAGAGGATACGGCTTATTTTCAACCCAGTGAAAAGCAATTTATGATGAACTTCAGGGTGGAAAATCTCCGTGAACTCCTGGCGGCCTTAAAACAGGAAGGGGTTAAAGTAGTTGGAGAAATGGAGGAATACGACTACGGTAAATTTGGTTGGATCCTCGATCCGGAAGGAAATAAGATTGAATTATGGGAACCTGTTGACAAGGCATTTCTTTGAAATCAAAAAATGTCCTACATTTATTCTAAACTCTAACCACAAAAACTAATAACATGTCTGAAGATAAAAAAGATTTAGGCGATAAAGCCAAGGACGCCTTCGACGATGCCAAGGAATCCGCAAAAAAAGCAGCAGACGAAGCCAAAGAGTCTGCAGGTGAGTTCAAGGAAGAAGCCAAGAAGACGGCTGAAGAATTTCGTGAAGGATTAAAAACCGCAGGGGGAGATAATAAAAAGATCCTGGCAGGTATCCTTGGGATCCTTTTCGGTTCACTTGGGATTCACAAGTTTATACTCGGTTATAATAAAGAAGGTGTAATTCTGCTGGCCATTACACTTATAGGATATGCCACAACTTGTATTGTGGTGGGTGCGTTCTTCTTCTGGATTCCCGGACTTATCGGACTAATTGAAGGTATCATCTACCTTACAAAATCTGATGAAGAATTTTACAATACCTACCAGGTGGGTAAAAAACCCTGGTTCTGATCAAACTATAAAGTCGGATTTTATCAGTCCGGCTTTTTTATTTCAATACAATATCGTAATATTGCGATATACAAATATAAAATGGGACTCACAAAAACACAGATTTTCGATACTTCCCAGAACGAACTTGCCACTATTTTCAAAGTATTGGGGCATCCTGGCAGGATCGCAATTCTTCAATACATCAGCACGCAGAGCGCCTGTATTTGCAACGATATCGTTGAGGAAATTGGCCTGGCACAACCTACCATCTCTCAGCACCTGAAGGAGTTAAAACGAATTGGCTTGATTGAAGGCGAAATTGAGGGAAATACTGTCTGTTATTGTATAGCCCTGGATCGTTGGAAAGAAATACAAGCCCTTCTCAATTCTTTTTTTAATGAGGCAAAGATTAATTGCTGCTAAATACTGAAACTATGAAAACAGCTGAATTTTTGAATTTTCTAAATAATCAGACCTCCAGAGAGCTGATTTTTGAATACGAAGCCGGTAAAAAGATCGGGGCTAATTATCACATCACAGAAGTAAAGAATACCCGTATTGAGTCGGTCGACTGTGGCGGCAGGACGGATGCCTGGAATGAAACGGTAATCCAGCTATGGGAAAGTCCGGCCGAAATTGACAAAACAGAATATCTGACAACTGCTAAGGCCAAAAACATCCTTGATCGAGTTCATTCCATGAAACCCTTAGACCTGGAAGCTGAAGTAAAGTTCGAATATGGGAATAAAAGTTTTCACACTGCTCAGCTGTATGTACAGGGAGTTAAGGCTGAAAAGGATACCCTTACGATTGCGCTGGATGTCAACCCCACCTTGTGCAAAGCAGAAGAACTTTGTGGTGTAAATGAAGAAAAAGAAACTGTAGCTGAAGAATGTTGTAATCCGGGAACAGGATGCTGTTAAAATCCTTGATATGAAAATAAGACCCATGTCTCCCACAGACTGGCCGGCAGTTGCACAAATCTACCTCGAAGGTATTGAAACAGGTTTTGCCACCTTCGAAAAACAGGTTCCGGCATTTGAAGATTGGGATAAGGCTCACACCCGTTCGTGCAGGCTGGTTGCCGATGAGAAAAATTCCATAGTGGGGTGGGCGGCTCTTTCCCCTGTATCAGGACGCTGTGTTTATGGCGGAGTTGGGGAGGTAAGTGTCTATGTAAGCAAAGATCATCGGGGTAAGGGAATTGGTAAAAAACTCCTGAACGCCTTAATTGAATCCAGCGAAAAAGAGGGCTTCTGGACCCTTCAATCCGGAATTTTTCCCGAGAATCAAGGAAGTGTCAATGTCCATTTGCAATGCGGATTCAGACAAATAGGGTTCAGGGAACGTATTGGACAGTTAGACGGAGAATGGAAAGACAATCTGATTTTTGAGCGCAGAAGTAAAAAAGTAGGTTCAAATTAATATTACTAACTAAGAAACATGACAAAAAAAAACGTATTGGTGCTCTGTACCGGAAACTCCTGTAGAAGTCAGATGGCACACGGTTACTTAAAAAAATTTCTTGGTGATCGTGCCAAAGTATTCAGTGCAGGAATCGAAACACATGGTTTAAATCCGGGGGCAGTTGCAATCATGAAAGAAGACGAATTGGACAT
This sequence comes from Muriicola sp. E247, assembly GCF_041358175.1. Lineage (NCBI taxonomy): Bacteria > Pseudomonadati > Bacteroidota > Flavobacteriia > Flavobacteriales > Flavobacteriaceae > Muriicola > Muriicola sp. E247. Next base: position 775,942 of record NZ_JBGKBE010000001.1, on the reverse strand, counting down.
CAGCTCGCATACTTCCAATCACGTAGATGAATACAAGGGCATTGATTGGGATTTTATTATCACGGTTTGCGATCATGCCAATGAAAACTGTCCGTTTATCCCTGCACCAAAGGCAAAGCGATTACACCATAATTTTTTCGATCCTTCTAAAGTTGACGGCAGCGAAAAAGAAATTCATGAGGCCTTCCAAAAGGCCAGGAATGAGATAAGAGATTACTGTTCTGAATTTGCAGCAAGGGAATTTTCCTAAACAATACCATTGTTCTCGGCCAACTTTCTCTCGAGTTCAGCCTGGAATTCTTCCATTACCGGTTTTACGGTACTTTCGGGAAGATCAGCTATTCTTATATACATTAAGCCATCAACGGCATTGTTAAATAATGGGTCGACATTAAAGGCTACCACCTTGGCATTTTGCTTGATGTATTTTTTAATCAATACAGGCAGGCGCAGGCTTCCTGGCTCTACCTCTTCAATAAGTCGGTCAAATTTATTGAGGTCGGCTTCAGTTTCATCGAAAACAAACTCCTTATCAGCGTCCTTTAGTTTCACCTTGAATTCCTTTTTGGGATGAATATACTGGGCTACATAGGGGTCCCAGTAGTTCGACTTCATAAATTCTATCATCAGGGATTTGGAGAAGTTGGAAAACTGGTTGCTGATACTGACACCACCAATGAGGTATTTGTGTTCCGGAAAACGAAGTGTTGTATGTACGATGCCTTTCCACAAAAGAAATAAGGGCATAGGTTTTTGCTGGTATTCCTTTACAATATAGGCCCTGCCCATCTCGATGGATTGTGACATCATGGTGTGGAGTTCGGGTTCAAATCCGAAAAGGTCCTGCAGATAAAAACCATCAATGCCGAGTTCAGGAAAAATATGTGACCCCATTCCCATTCGATATGCTCCAACAATGCATTTGTCTTCGTCATCCCAAAGGAAAAGGTGATGGTAATAATCATCAAAGCGATCGAGGTCAATGGCCTTATTGGTTCCCTCCCCTATGGCTCTGAATGTTACTTCCCTCTGCCTTCCGATTTCATTCAGAATAAAGGGCATATCTTTCTTTTGCGCCAGGAATACTTCGTAATTCTTGCTTTGTAAAAGACGACAATCTTTTTCCCGTAATTTTTCTATCTCACCCTGAATGACTTCAGTACGAACCGCAGTTGCAATCTTACGCGGAGCCTTGGGGATTTTTAAACTTCCGGGAATCTGGTTGATAAGCGACTCCTTTTCATAGGCATTGGCCAAAATGTATGTCTTCCTTCTTAACAGATCGGTGAATTCTTCAAGGCTATTCTGCTCTTTCTGTGAAGCTACTGAGATTGGCTGGCCAATTCTCACTTTTATACTCCTGTTGCGCTGAGATGTTAGCTCGGAAGGGAGTTTTGCTGTTCTGAAAATATCGTTGATCCGGGAAAGGCGATAAAATAGTTTACTATTCCTTGCATGGAAATAAATGGGTACAACAGGAACTTCTGCCTTCCTGATCAATTTGAGTGCAGCTTCTTCCCAGGGCTTATCCACAATCAATTTTCCATCCTTGTAGGTAGACACCTCTCCTGCCGGGAAAATTCCCAGCGGATGTCCTTCCTTAATATGCTGAATGGCACTTTTAAATCCCGCTATGCTGCTTTTCGCATCTTTACGTGTTTCAAAGGGATTAACGGGTAAAATATAAGGAATAAGAGGTTCTACCCTGTGGAGCAGGAAATTAGCAATAATCTTATAGTCCTTTCGGTGTTGAAGTAAAAGTTTGAGAAGCAGAATACCGTCAATTCCTCCAAGCGGGTGATTACTTATGGTAATAAATGCCCCATCCTTAGGCAATCTTTTTATATCCTCTTCAGGAATCTCAAACTTGATCTCGTAATGTTCCAGGATGGCATCGAGGAAGGATTGCGTATCTAAATGCTTATGCTTTACATAAAAAGCATTCATCGAGGACAACTTAGTGATCTTCATCAGCATCCAGCCCATAAAGGTCCCGAAAAAACCATAGCGCTCTAGATTGATAGCTTTTGCTACTTCCTTAGCCGTAACTAAACCCATATTGAAATATGCTGATTAAGGGGTAAAGATAGGAAAATAGGCTTTGCTCTTTTGTAGAAAAAAAGAAGATAAGCTTAGTGAGTATACTATTTTACCACTATTTGAACTGTTTCCTTTCCCCTTTGTTCCAATAAGACTTCTTTTCCATTCTGAAGAGAATCAATTGATTGAGCGTCAAAATGCCTAATGGTGTACAAGGATACTCCTTCGTGATGCACTACCTTAAATTTACCTTTCAGATGATCAAGAAGTTCTTCCAGACGCCCAAACTTATTGTCTACACATACTGAAAAACTGATAGCTGAATTCTGGATCATATCCACTTTCATTTTATAGTCGTGCAGGAGTTTAAACAAGTCACTGATACTATCTTCCACGATAAAGGAAAAGTCGAGGGAAGAAAGCTTCATAAGAACCTGGTTTTTCTTTACGATAAAACAAGGGACTTTGGGGTCGATACTTTCTCCCTTACCAACCGTGGTGCCGGGATCTTTGGGGTTCAAAAACGACTTTACCAACAAAGGAATTTCCTTCCTTTGCAATGGCTGAAGCGTCTTAGGGTGAATCACTGAAGCCCCGTAAAAGGCAAGTTCTATGGCTTCCCTGTAGCTGATCTTATTAAGTAATTGGGATTCCTGAAAATATCTGGGATCTGCGTTTAACACCCCGGGGACATCTTTCCAGATGGTCACAGAATGGGCATTCAGGCAGTACGCCAGGATGGCAGCGGTATAATCAGATCCTTCCCTGCCCAGGGTAGTGGTAAAATTATTTTCATCACTTCCGATAAATCCCTGACTGACATATAATTTACCTTTATCTAGCCCTTTTGAAACCCTTTCCTGGGTCTTTTCCCAATCTATCCCGGCATCCCGATAATTGTTATCGGTTTTAATAAAGTTACGGATATCGAGCCAGTTATTGTTGATGCCCGCTTCATTTAAATAGGCGCTGACAATAGATGTTGAGATCAATTCGCCGTAACAAACGACCTGATCGTAGACAAAACTATATTTGGGCGATTTGTTCCAGGCGAGAAATCCTCTGACCTCTTCAAATAATTCCTTTATGGCACTAAAAACAGCATGCCCAGTAGTAGGAAACAGCCCATTGAGAATTTCCTGATGAAATTCTTCAACTGCCTGTAATGCAACGGATACCACTGTTTTATCCTTAAAATAGGCATTTACTACCTCTTCCATAGCATTCGTAGTTTTGCCCATGGCCGAGATGACTAAAAAAGTATCCTCGTGACCTGTCTCCTGCAATACTTTCACCAGGTTCTTCACTCCATCAGCATCCTTTACAGATGCTCCTCCAAATTTAAATACCCTCATATATTTTCAATAAAATTTTTTATCCCCGATTCATCTAGTTGTACCACATCCCAGTCCCGCATCACTCTGGCTCCTTTCCGTTCATAGAACGAAATAGCCGGTTCATTCCAGTCGAGTACCTCCCAGCTTATCCGCTTTACTCCCAGATCATGCCCGTATTGTACGACGGCTTCCAGTAGTGCTGTTCCCAAGCCGCTACCCCGCATTTTTTTTGTTACGATCAGGTCTTCCAGATGAAGTACCGGACCTTTCCAGGTAGAGTACCTGGGGTATACCAGGGCCATTCCTCCGATATAACCATCTACCTCTCCCACAAAACAATGGAAGAGAGGGGTATCCCCGAAACCATGCTTAACGAGATGTTCAGCGTTAATTTCAACCGCATCAGGTTCCTTCTCAAATTCAGCCAGTTCCCTTATCAGCTCCTGCACCCTCTCCATATCTTCTGGTCTTGCATGTCGGATTACCATATTTATCATTGTTACAAATAAAACACAAAGTTATAATTTTAAATAATGAAAGAGGTTGCAATTCCACTTAGTATCACAAATTATGCGATATTTGTAGGTATATAACACAACCCCAAATGGACAAAAAGAACACCACTCTTGGCGAGTTCATAATAGAAAACCAATCTTCATTCCAGTATTCTTCAGGTGAGCTTTCGAAGTTGATTAACGCGATCAGGTTGGCAGCCAAAGTAGTCAACCACGAGGTTAACAAGGCGGGATTGATAGATATACTCGGCGGGGTAGGTGACACAAATATTCAGGGGGAAGATCAACAAAAGCTCGATGTTCTGGCCAATGAAAAATTTATTCAAACCCTTAAGAACCGTGAGATCGTATGCGGTATTGCCTCGGAAGAAGAAGATGACTTCATCAGTGTAAACAGTAATGATGAAAATAATCAGAACAAATATATCGTCCTGATCGATCCTTTGGACGGGTCTTCCAACATCGATGTCAACGTCTCTGTGGGCACTATCTTTTCCATCTATAGAAGGGTTACTCCTTTGGGGACACCCGTCACTCTTGAAGATTTTTTACAACCCGGTGTTGATCAGGTAGCTGCCGGATATGTCGTTTACGGGACATCAACGATGCTAGTATACACCACAGGAGCAGGGGTTAACGGTTTTACTCTGAATCCGGCTATCGGCACTTTTTACCTTTCACATCCCAACATGGAATTTCCCGAAACAGGCAAGATCTATTCGGTAAATGAAGGGAATTACATCCATTTTCCGCAGGGAGTAAAAAATTATATTAAGTATTGTCAGAAAGAAGAAGGTGACAGGCCCTATACCTCTCGTTATATCGGTTCTCTGGTTTCAGATTTTCACAGGAATATGATCAAGGGAGGAATTTATATATACCCTAAAAGCAGCGTAGCCGCTGAAGGAAAATTAAGACTCCTTTACGAATGTAACCCCATGGCGTTTCTGGCCGAACAAGCCAACGGTAAGGCGAGTGATGGCTTTGGAAGGATACTCGAAATTAAACCTACAGAATTGCACCAGCGTGTTCCATTCTTCTGTGGAAGCAGTAAAATGGTGGAAAAGGCCGAAGAATTTATGGCTGAACAAGCAAGCCAGGAAAATAAAGTATAGTCCTGTTATTTCTTCTTTCGCTTCATCATATACAGGTAGTCCTCAAAATCGAATTTCCCCCTGAATAATATGATGGATCTGCGAATCACTTTTTCGGCTTTAGCTGGAGAATAGCCAAGTGCTAAGGCATACTTCTTAATCAACCTTACTTCGTCCTCGTCAATCCTGTGATCAGCGAATATAATATTGAACAGATCATATAGTCTTTCCAATCTCTCCTCTGAAGAATACGGAGCCTCGACAGGGTATTTGTTCTCCTTCTTCATTACCTCTCTGATTTCCTCTCCGGAAATATCCAGTTTAACGGCAAACTTATCAAGCACTTTTTGTTCGCTTGGGTTGATCTCTCCGTCAACTGCCGCAAGTGAGGCAATGGCTGCAAAATGCGCCAGGTTACTGCGCTTTTCACTGTGGTTATATAAATCTTTAATGGACATAATTTAACGTCTTTATAGTACACAAAGATACTTCATTTGGAAGGGAAAACGTCCATTTTTACTGCAATATTTTTCCCTTATCAGCCTCAGGGAACCAGGTTGTATCAAAAATTTTTGTATCTGATTTTATTCTGAGAATTCTCACAGCCTGAACATTTACTCAAATACAAAAAGCCCGAGATTTTGTACCTTGGCCCTGCTATGGAAAATCCACTATTAGCCTTTACGGAAAAGGGGATTTATTGTGAGAAAGCCAAGGTTTATCTCGATCCCTGGAAACCGGTTGAAAAGGCGATTATCTCACACGGCCATGCCGATCACAGTCGGTGGGGACACAAGCAATACATCACCCATAAACGCAATATCCCTATCATCAAACATCGGTTGGGAGATATCAGTGCTACTGGTGTAGCCTGGAATGAATCCTTCGTGGTCAACGGAGTGAAATTCAGCCTTCATCCTGCAGGGCATATCCCTGGTTCTTCTCAAATCAGGGTAGAACACAAAGGTGAGGTCTGGGTGTTTTCAGGGGATTATAAAGCCGAAGCAGATGGGCTGTCTACACCCTTTGAACCCGTTAGCTGTGACTCCTTTATCACCGAATGCACTTTTGGTTTGCCCGCCTTTAAATGGTCTCCCCAAAAAGAAGTGTTTCGGGATATCAATCAATGGTGGTCTGAAAACCGTGCAGAGGGAAAAACTTCTGTCCTATTCGGCTACAGCCTTGGGAAAGCTCAACGCCTCTTAAAACATCTCGATCCCTCTATCGGGAAGATTTATACCCATGCGGCCATAGAAAATATGAATGAAGTACTTCGCTCATTTCTCACTCTGCAGGAAACCGTTCGAATAACAAAGGAAACCAAAAAGGAAGAGCTCAGAGGCAACCTGGTTCTCGCGCCCCCAAGTGCACACGGAAGTACGTGGCTCAGGAAAATGGTTCCCTATGAAACAGCAACGGCAAGTGGATGGATGGCATTCAGAGGAGCACGCAGAAGAAGAGCTGTTGACAAAGGATTTGTGCTGAGTGACCATTGTGATTGGGCCGGACTGCTGAGTAGTATAGAGGCAACAGGGGCAAGTCGTGTTATCTGTACCCATGGGTATTCCGATATTTTTTCCCGATTTCTCAGGGAGAAAGGATATGATGCACGAACCGAAGAAACGCAATATGAAGGGGAACTGACTGAAATTAATCCAACATCGGGAGCTGAAAATTAGTTACAAGGAGATGAAGGAATTTGCCCAGCTTATAAGAAAATTAGACAGTACCAATAAAACGAAAGTTAAGGTAGAGGCACTGGCCGAATACTTTACAAATGCATACGATACGGATAAAGTATGGACCATCGCCATATTATCCCACAGAAGACCTCCCAGACCGGTAAATACTACCTTACTGAGAGAATGGGCCTCAGAAATAGCTGCGATTCCACTATGGCTTTTTGAAGAAAGCTACCATATCGTAGGGGATTTGGCCGAAACTATAGCCCTGGTGATTCCTGCATCTCAAAGAAAAATGAACATATCTCTTACTGATGTCCTGAAAGACCTGATTTCCCTAAAAAGCAAATCTGAAAAGGAGAAAAAAGCCTACCTCTTTGAGCATTGGCAAAGCTTTTCCTATTACGAACGCTTTGTCTTCACAAAATTTATCACAGGAGGATTCAGGATTGGAATCAGTCAGAAACTCATGACCAGGTCTCTTTCAAATGCCACAGGCATTGATGAAGATATCCTAGCCTACAAGCTAATGGGTAACTGGGATCCAAATACAATTTCATTCCAGGAGCTTGTACTCGAAGAAAAACAATCGGATGCCTTTTCCAAACCCTACCCTTTCTACCTGGCCTATGCTCTTGAGGGAGAACCTGAGAAATTGGGTAGTACTTCTCAGTGGTTTGCCGAACACAAATGGGATGGAATCCGATCACAGATGATCTTCAGAAACGGAGAAATATTTGTCTGGAGCAGAGGTGAGGAACTGGTCACTGATAAGTACCCTGAGTTTGCTGATCTGCTGAATTATATTCCTGACGGCACAGTAATCGACGGGGAAATCCTTCCCTTCCCCAATGAAACAATTGGCACTTTTAATGACCTGCAAAAACGAATCGGACGAAAAACAGTGAGCCGAAAACTATTGAATTCCTATCCAGTGATTGTGAAGGCATACGACCTCTTGGAATGGAATGGAAAAGATATCAGGTCGCGTCCATTTGAACAGAGACGAAAATTATTAGAGGACCTTGTAAAACCGCTAAGCTCTGACCCATCATTACCTATAGATCTGTCAGAGACAATGTCATTTGATAGTTGGTCTGAATTTGTCAGGGAACGCAGCCTGTCCAGGGAGAAAAAAAGTGAAGGCCTGATGTTAAAACGCAGAGACTCCCCTTATCTGGTAGGCCGAAAGAAAGGCGATTGGTGGAAATGGAAGGTAGATCCACTAACCATTGATGCGGTTCTTACTTATGCAATGAGAGGCCATGGCAGGCGCAGCAATTTGTTTACAGACTACACCTTTGGCCTGTGGAGTATCAACCCTGAAGGAGATAAAGAACTGGTGACTTTTGCCAAGGCCTATTCTGGACTTACCGATGAGGAATTTCGTAAGGTTGACGCCTGGATAAAGAAGAATACCCTGGAGCGGTTCGGGCCAGTGAGAAGTGTTACTCCTCAGCTCGTATTTGAAATCGCTTTTGAAGGGATTGCCCTTTCAGGACGGCATAAAAGCGGGGTTGCAACTCGCTTCCCTCGTATACTTCGTTGGAGGACCGACAAGAGTATAGAGCAGGCAAATACCCTGGAAGATCTGAAAAATCTTATTCCCTGAAACTGTAATGATGAAGAATAGTGTAGACGTATCTATTGCAGAAGACTGGTTTCAGGAACAGGGATGGTCTCCCTTCCCCTTTCAACGTAAAACCTGGAACGCTTATTTGGCAGGAAAAAACGGACTGCTCAATGCGCCTACCGGGAGTGGGAAGACATATGCCCTTTGGTTCCCCATAGTTCTGGACTATCTCAGAGAGCAAAAAGAAACAGGGGCTAAACACAAAAAAGGCCTGAAAGCGGTTTGGATCACCCCCTTACGAGCCCTCTCCCAGGAGATAAGGCAATCGGCAGAAAGGATCATTACAGATCTCGATCTTCCCCTGACAGTGGGAATACGAACCGGAGATACCTCGACAAAAGAAAGAAGCAGGCAGCGCAGAACTATGCCCGACCTGCTGATTACTACCCCGGAGAGCCTGCAGTTACTTCTGGCCACAAAAGGCTATGACAAAATGTTCAGGGGTTGCAAAGCCATCGTCGTGGACGAATGGCATGAACTGCTGGGTACTAAAAGAGGCGTACAGATGGAACTGGGTCTCTCAAGGATAAAGAGCCTGGCCCCCGAACTGAGGATTTGGGGAATCTCAGCTACCATTGGGAACCTGGAACAGGCAAGGCAGGTTTTGTTGGGGCCCGAAAGTAAAGCCCTGAGAAATTCTGTGATGATACGGGCAAGTCTTAATAAAAAGATTAATGTAATAAGTATCATCCCGGATGAAATTGAAACCTTTCCCTGGAGAGGTCACCTGGGACTGCGACTGCTGGATAGGGTGATTCCTATTATTAACAACAGCAAAACCACCTTACTTTTTACCAATACCCGGAGTCAATGTGAGATCTGGTATCAGAAAATCCTGGAAAAATATCCCGAGCTCGCGGGAGAAATGGCCATGCATCACGGCAGTATCAATAAAGATACCCGAATATGGGTGGAGGAAGCCATCCGGAAAGAAGAATTAAAGGCGGTGGTATGCACTTCAAGCCTCGATCTCGGGGTAGACTTTGCCCCCGTTGAGACGGTAATACAAATTGGCGGCCCCAAGGGAGTAGCCCGTTTCATGCAAAGAGCAGGCCGAAGTGGCCATCAGCCGGGAAAGGAAAGTGTCATATATTTTCTTCCCACTCATGCCATAGAATTAGTTGAAGCTTCTGCCCTGCAACAGGCTGTAATAAAACAGGCCGTAGAAGATCGTATTCCCTACCTCAACAGCTTTGATGTGCTCGTACAATACTTGATTACTCTGGCAGTGTCTGATGGTTTTTACCCCGCCGAAATCTACCCTGAAATTAAAAGTACTTTTTGCTATCAGGGCATTTCAGAAGATGAGTGGCGCTGGTTGATAAATTTTGTTGTTATGGGGAGTCAGAGCCTGCAGTCCTATGACGAATACAAAAAAGTAGAAGTCTCGGAAGAGGGTAAGCTGCAGGTGAACAACCGGGGGATTGCAATGAGACACAGATTCCAGATTGGGACCATTGTTGGGGATGCACATCTTACAGTTCGTTATCAAAAGGGGGGATATATCGGCTCGATAGAAGAATATTTTATTTCCAAACTCAGTCCGGGAGATGTGTTCACTTTCGCAGGCAGGAATCTTGAATTTATCCGGATAAAAGAAATGCAGGCCCTGGTCCGAAATTCAAAAAAGAAGACCAGCAAGGTACCCAGCTGGATGGGCGGCAGACTCACCCTGTCAGCCCAGATGTCGCAGCTCCTTCGTGAAGAACTATATTCGGCCAATTTACCTGTAGCGAAGCAATCTGAAGCTATACAATGTCTGGCTCCTATCTTTAAAAGACAGGAGGAAGAAAGCATTGTTCCAGGACCCGATGAGTTCCTCATTGAATCATTTAAAACACGCGACGGATACCACCATATTTTTTATCCCTTTGAAGGAAGATTTGTTCATGAAGCTATGGGAAGTTTACTGGGTTATCGGGTAAGTCTGCTCTCCCCTATTACTTTTTCCCTTGCCTTTAACGACTATGGATTTGAATTGCTTTCTGATCAGGAAATAGATATCCGGGCTATTATTGACAATGATCTTTTCAGCCCTTCTTATCTCTTAGACGACCTGCAAAAAAGCCTCAATTCAACAGAGATGGCCAGGCGAAAATTCCGTGATATTGCAGTGATCAGCGGATTGGTTTTTACAGGCTATCCAGACAAAGGAGTAAAAATGAAACACCTGCAAAGCAGTTCTCAACTCCTGTTTGAAGTATTTAAAGACTATGAACCAGACAACCTCCTCTATCTCCAGTCATATAGGGAAACCTTTGAGCATCAGCTGGAAGAGGGACGACTACGTCTCGCCCTTGAGAGAATTGGCAATCAAAACATCGTTTGGAAAAGATGTAAAAGGCCAACCCCTTTCTCCTTTCCCATCATCACCGATCGCTTAAGAGAGAAAATGTCGAGTGAAAAACTTGCCGACCGTATCAGAAAGATGACAAAGATCCTGATGAAGTAATCTAAGACAAGAATTTGCTTTTCTGCTTATCTTTGAATCCATGACCACTCAGCTCCTGAACATTTTACAACAACAACTCGAACTTCATCCTTCCGGAGTAATGTTCTGGCATAATGAGGAAGTACTGCTAATCAGTGATGTACACCTTGGAAAAGTATCTCATTTCAGAAAATACGGGGCGGCGGTTCCTCAACAGGCCATCCATCAAAACTTTGAAATGTTGCAGCAAACCCTGCTTCATTTTCAACCGAAAACCATTTGTTTTCTGGGAGATCTGTTCCATTCAAGTTTGAACAGGGAATGGCTGTTGTTTGAGCAATGGGTTAAAAATGCCGGCGTAAAGATGATCCTCATCGCAGGAAACCACGATATTATTTCTCCTTTAAAATACGAGGCCCTGGGAATCAATCTGAGAAAAGAACTTGTCTGGGGTCCGTTCCTGCTCACCCATTATCCGGAAGAAAGAGAAGGGCTGTTTAATTTATCGGGCCATATCCACCCTGCTGTCAAGCTGAAAGGTCATGGAAGGCAAAGCCTACGTCTGCCGTGCTTTTTCAGAAGTCGGCATCAATTAATCCTGCCCGCTTTCGGAACTTTTACCGGTTCTCATATCCTGACAAAAAACAAGGAAGATGAGGTTTATGCCATAGCTGATGCCGAAGTAATAAAAATTTAGGGCCTCGTTGCAGAAGCAGCCATCCCGCCTTATCTTTGCAAAAACATTACCGCTGACAAAAAGCACCATTCCTTCCTTGTACTCACAGTCTCCTAAACTCAGGAAACTGCAGAATTCTATTGCTCAATCTCAAAATAAGATAAGCCTTAAGGGGCTTGTAGGCTCGGCCAGATCCTTTGTTGTTGCGGAAGCTTTCAGGTCGTCAGATCAACCATTTCTTTGGATTTTACGGGATAAGGAAGAGGCAGCCTATTGCCTTAATGATCTGGAACAATTCTTCGGGGAGGAAATAGTATTTTTTTATCCTGGCAGTTATCGAAGACCCTATCAGATAGAAGAGACAGACAATGCCAATGTGCTTCTTCGGGCTGAGGTACTCAATCGTATCAATTCCAGAAAAAAGCCAGCCATTATAGTTACTTATCCAGATGCTCTTTTTGAAAAAGTAGTCACCCGTAAGGAACTGGAAAGGAACACCCAGAAAATAAAGACAGGCGATACAATTTCCCTTGATTTTCTAAATGAAGTCTTGTTTGAATATAAGTTTAACAGGGTTGACTTTGTGACGGAACCGGGAGAATTTGCCGTCCGGGGAGGTATAGTTGATGTATTCTCATTCTCGCATGACCAGCCTTATCGAATTGAATTTTTTGGGGATGAAATAGACAGTATCAGGACTTTTGATGTGGAAACTCAGCTTTCAACAGAAAAAGTAAAAAAGATCACTATCATCCCAAATGTGGAAAACAAGTTTTCTAAAGAATCTCGTGAGAGTTTCCTCAAATATATCAGTCCGACAACAACCGTATTTGTAAGTGATCTGGATGTTCTACAGGAACGTATTTCCGGATTTTTTGAAAAGGCAAAAGTTGCATTTGCAGAACTCTCTGAGGAGATACAGCATTCGCATCCCGAAAAACTATTTACAAGTCCGGAAAACATCAGGGATGAACTGCAGCAATTTTCCCTGGTCACCTTTGAAAATAATCAGCATTCCACAGCCTCTGATGATTTGGTCTTTCACACCAGACCACAACCTGCATTTAACAAGAAATTCGACCTCCTTCTGGCCAATTTAAATGAAAACGAGGCCGGGGGGTATAACAACTATATCTTCTGTTCCTCAGAACAGCAAGCCCAGAGGTTTCACGACATCTTCGATCAAATTGGGAAGTCTGTTCATTATCAAACTTTGGTTGCGCCAATCCATGAAGGCTTTATTGACGATGATGAAAAATTGGCTTGCTATACTGATCATCAGATCTTTGAACGCTATCACAAGTTCCAGATTAAAAACGGCTACGCCAAAAAACAGGCCATCAGCCTAAAAGAACTCAATAAGCTAACAGTTGGAGATTACGTTACCCATATCGATCACGGAATTGGAAAGTTTGGCGGACTTAAAAAAATAGATGTTGAAGGGAAACAGCAAGAGGCCATCAAACTGATGTATGGGGAACGGGACATCCTCTATGTAAGTATCCACTCCCTGCACAAGATTTCAAAATACAATGGGAAAGACGGTGCGGTCCCTAAAATCTACAAGCTGGGTTCTGCAGCATGGAAGAAGTTAAAGCAGAAAACAAAATCCAGGGTCAAGAAAATTGCCTTTGACCTGATCAGCGTTTACGCTAAACGAAGACTCGACAAAGGTTTTGCCTATGCCCCTGACAGTTATTTGCAACACGAATTGGAGGCCTCATTTATCTATGAAGATACCCCCGATCAGGTTACGGCAACACAGGACATTAAAAAAGATATGGAGCGGGAAAGGCCTATGGACCGACTCATTTGCGGAGATGTTGGATTTGGCAAGACCGAAGTCGCTATCCGGGCCGCTTTTAAGGCCGTAGATAACGGCAAACAGGTTGCCGTTCTGGTTCCTACTACCATTCTTGCGTTTCAGCACTACAGGACGTTTACTGAACGACTGGCAGATATGCCTGTGAAGGTGGATTATCTCAATCGGTTCAGGACCGCAAAAGAAAAGAGAGAAACCCTGGCAGAATTGGCAGAAGGAAAGGTAGAAATAATCATCGGGACACATCAATTGGTTAATAAGAATGTAGTGTTCAAAGATCTCGGACTGCTTATTGTAGACGAAGAGCAAAAATTCGGAGTTGCCGTAAAGGACAAACTCAAGGCCATTAAGGAGAATGTGGATGTACTAACACTTACAGCAACCCCCATTCCAAGAACACTTCAATTTAGCCTGATGGCGGCCAGAGATCTTTCTGTGATCACTACGCCTCCTCCAAACCGTTACCCTATCGAGAGTCACGTTATCAGGCTCGATGAAGCGAGTATCAGGGATGCCATCACCTATGAAATGCAGAGGGGAGGGCAGGTCTTTTTCATCCACAACCGTATACAGAATATCAAAGAAGTGGCCGGCATGTTACAACGCCTGGTTCCAGATGCTAAAATCAGGGTAGGACATGGACAAATGGAAGGGAAAAAACTGGAGACCCTTATGCTGGCATTTATGAATGGGGAATTTGACGTACTGGTCTCTACGACCATTGTGGAGAGTGGCCTTGACGTTACCAATGCCAATACTATCTTTATCAACAATGCCAATAATTTCGGCCTGAGCGACCTCCACCAGATGAGGGGTCGGGTTGGAAGAAGTAATAAAAAGGCCTTTTGTTACTTTATAACTCCCCCCTATCACGTTATGACTACCGAAGCAAGGAAGCGTATTGAAGCCCTTGAACAATTCACAGAATTGGGGAGTGGATTTAATATTGCGATGAAAGATCTTGAAATAAGGGGCGCGGGTGACCTCCTTGGAGGGGAACAAAGTGGATTTATCAATGAAATTGGTTTTGAGACCTATCAGAAGATTCTGGCCGAGGCCATTGAGGAATTAAAAGAAAATGAATTCAAGGATCTTTACGAAGATGAGGGCGAAGAGAAGAACTATGTAAGAGAAACACAAATTGATTCTGATTTTGAACTCCTCTTCCCTGATGAATATGTAAATAATATTACGGAAAGACTGAATTTGTACACCGAACTCAATGCGATCTCTGAAGAGAAAAAACTGCAGGAATACCAGGTTCATCTGCGCGACAGGTTTGGCCCTCTGCCTACATCTGTTGAAGACCTGCTAAATTCGGTGCGAATTAAATGGTTCGCCGGCAAAATCGGACTTGAAAAGGTAGTGATGAAAAAAGGGAAATTTCTGGGGTATTTTGTCGGAGACCAGCAGTCTGCTTTTTACCAGAGCGATACCTTTACCAGGGTATTGCAATATGTACAATCCCACCCCGGGATCTGCAGAATCAAGGAAAAGCAAACCAGGAACGGCCTGAGACTGATGCTGATATTTGAGAATGTACATTCAACTGCCACTGCATTGGAGGTTTTACGTCCAATTGTAGGAGAAACTGTAGAAGAATCCCAGCCTGCTTCCAGATAATAGCAAATAAGTTGACTTAAAGATTTTTCAGGTCTTTGATTGTCTTGAAGGCCATATCTACCTGTTCATCATTCACTATAATTGTGAATTCATTTGTAGTTGAGATGACTTCAAACAAGACAATACCTTCCCATGCCAGGCGCTGAAAAATAAAGTAGTAAATGCCCGGAACAGAGACATTCTCGGCAGGAAGTTTTACGGTAATGGAGGATAGATTGGAAGCTTTCTGGGTGCATTTCTCCTTCTTGAAGAGTGACTCCACAATAGGATCCAGGCTGTTACTCACCACAATATTCAATTCATTCACACCCCGGGAGGAGGTATAAAAAACGTCCTTGTTCTTACTGACTTCCTGCAGTAGCTGTGTCTGATTTTCAAGTATACTATCTGAAACCAGAAAAGTAAAATCGGTAAGGGAAGATCTTACCGTAATTTCTCCAATATTCTTTAAAACTTTGATAATCCTGTGTGTCGCCCTGAACTCAAGATCGTCGGAAAGGCGTTTCAGGGCCATCACAATGGCCCCATTGCGAACCTCTTTTCCGAGTTCCTCTTCAATTTCTGGCTTGATAATACGAGACAGGGAGGTGAGATTAATGATTCCCTGAGACAAAGCACTTTGTAAAAAAGGCTTTTTCCTGATGTATTGTTCTACTACTGAAGAAATCGTCTTCATGTCATTTTTTTCAAAAATAACAAAATGTTACAAATAAAACGTTTGCTAGTAATGTGAAAAGGCGGCTTCGAGATGTTCCAGGCTATGTTTATCCTTAGAATGAAGGATGAGAATGATGTCAAAACGTACCTCAACATTGAGGTTGTTCTTTATTACATAATGATCTGCTGCTTTTATTAATCGACTTCTTTTCTTAAGATTCACGGCATCGGCTAATGATCTAAGGTGTCCTAAGCGCCTCATTTTAACCTCTACTACTGCCAGAATACCATCTTTTTGAGCAAGGATATCGATTTCTGCTTTGCCAAAGCGGTAATTTCTTTCTCTGATGCTGTAGCCCTTCTTAACAAGGCTCTGAACAGCCATATCTTCTCCTTTCCTCCCCAATTCATTCTGCATCCTCATATTCACCTGAAAATTAACAAAATAGCGCATTTCGTCGAAAAGTAGGTTCATTTAACCGGAATTTTGGTCCTGAGATTGTACATTAGATCTCCGGATATCGAAAATACCGGGTTTTCCATACTAAGTAAATGGATTAAGCGTTAAGAATTTGCCCCTACACACATGAACGTTCTTAAAGCCTAAAAAATAACTATGGAATACTTCGTTAATTGTAACACTTCTACATTAGCGCCTTACACAACACCCCTGGACAAAGTCAGGGCAGCGCATTTGTACAGAAGACTAGGGTTTAGTGCCTCAGTACAGACTATAGACCAGGCCGTGGGTCAGAATGCAGGTACACTCGTAGACAACCTGATCAATGAGGCCCTTGCCATGCCACCTCTTGTTGCTCCCCCATGGGCCGATTGGAATAACAGCAACTATCCAGACGACGATGATCTCGCCCGGCAGCTGAGACGAGCTCAGGCTGAAGAGTGGGCTGTTGCCTACACCAATGGAATGCTGAACAACAATCTCCGCGACCGTTTGAGTTTTTTCTGGAGCAACCACTTTGTAACCGAATTGGATGTCTATGATTGTAATAGCTTCTTATACTATTATATTGATTGTCTGCAGCGTAACGCAATCGGGAATTTTAAAACCTTCGTAAGCGAAATAGGCCTTACCAGTGCTATGTTGTATTATCTCGACGGGGCCTACAACAATGGGAACAATCCTAATGAAAATTACGCCCGTGAGCTTTACGAACTATTTACTCTGGGTGAAGGGAACGGCTATACAGAACAGGATATAATCGAAACTGCCAGGGCTTTAACCGGCTATGTGGAAAGAGGCGAAATTGGCTGTAGCCAGGTAACTTTTGATCCAACCCGTTTTGATGCCGGAAGCAAAACTATTTTAGGACAAACCGGGAATTGGAACTACGATGATGTTATTGACATCTTATTCCAGCAGCGTCCCAATGAAATTGCCACTTTTATCTGTCAGAAATTATACGAATATTTCGTTCACCCTGATTCTTCTGACGATGCCGGCAACGCACAGGTCATTATCAACGGTTTAGCGACTACAATGGTCTCAAACAACTTTGAAATTGCCCCGGTTTTATCTCAACTCTTTAAAAGTGAACACTTTTTTGACGATGAAGCCATTGGTGTAATTATCAAGAGTCCGTTCGATATCTATCTGAATCTTATAAAGGAAACCAATTTTGCATATAATGACAATACAGTACTCAATGTTATAGATACAACCAGGATGCTGGGTCAGGAATTATTTGATCCTGTTGATGTTGCGGGATGGCAACGAGACCGAACCTGGATAAACACCAATTTTATTATTGGAAGATGGTTAACCGTAGAGGTTTTCCTGGAAATTTTCTTTCAGTCGAATCAGGAACAATTCAGAACCCTGGCCATGGATGCCGTAGGACCGGCAGACAGCAATACTAGTAACCCGGAAACCGTGGTTCGGGCTATAGTGAACAAGTTCACCCCCCTGGGGTTACTTACGGCCCAGGATTTTGAAAATGCCATGGATGTATTTAAAATTGAAGATGTACCGGAGGAATATTACGGCTCAGATTATGTCCCCGGAGGACTGGGCCTATGGATGTTATCCGTAAGTCCGGAAGTTCCACAACAGGTCTTTTTACTCCTGAAGCATTTATCAAGACAACCTGAGTTTCAACTTAAATAAACCTACTATTATGTGCAATAATCATATCCCAATAAATATTAAGAATAACAACGGGCACGACGAAGAACACAAGTTCTGGAGCAGGCGTTCCTTTCTGCAGGCCATAGGTATTGCCGGATCCGGATCTATGATGCTGGGCAGCAATATGCTTACAGCTTCCGCTCCATCACCCCTAACTGCAGCCATTGCCAATGCCGATTCGGATAATATACTTATCCTGATTCGTCTATCGGGAGGAAACGACGGATTGAGTACTGTGATTCCGATTGAGCAATACGACCTCTATGCAAATGCGAGGCCGAATATTTACATCCCGGAAAGTAAAGTGCTGAAACTTACTGATGATTTTGGAATACCTTCCTATATGAACTCCCTTGAATCCATGTGGGGTGAAGGACAGTTTAAAGCCGTACACGGTGTAGGGTATGAAAACCAGAGTCTTTCCCATTTTACGGGCTCGGATATATATGCCAATACAGATCTGACCACCACAGGATTTTCCGGACTCAACACCGGATGGATGGGACGATACTTTGAAGATATCTATCCCGATTATCTGATTAATCCACCTGCCTCCCCGGCAGCCATACAGATCGGGAATTTTGGGAGCCTTGTATTTCAAGGTGAAGAGACAAATTACGCCTTCGTGACTTCTAATATCGATCAATTGGAAGAAATAGCAGAATCAGGTGTTCAATACAGCCTGGATCCCACACTTTTCAATGATTGTATGTACGGGGATCAATTGAGATTCCTAAGGGGCGTAGCCAATACTACATATGAGTATTCTGGGCTCATCCATGAAGCCTATGAGCGAGGACAAAACCAGGTACAATATCAGGATAATGGCTTTGCACGACAACTGGCACTGTTAGCCCGTCTAATAAAAGGAAATCTGGGAACCAAAGTGTATATGATCTCTATGGGTGGTTTCGATACCCACGGAAATCAACCATTGGCCCATGAACGCCTGATGTCTAACCTCTCTATTGCCATCAACAATTTCTACGAAGACATCGCCTTTACCCAACAGGACGACAAAGTGCTGAGCATGACCTTCTCCGAGTTCGGAAGAAGGATCTTTGAAAACGGATCTAACGGTACCGACCACGGTAAAGCTGCCCCTACCCTTTTCTTCGGATCAGGGCTGAACGGTAGTGCTTTTGTGGGAGATCATCCTTCCCTGGAAAATCCCAACGGAAGAGGAAATCTCGAATATACCATGGACTTCAGGGATCTGTACGCCACTGTTCTCGCCGAATGGATGTGCGTCCCCATACCTTTGGTGGAACAGCATCTGTTAGATCATCCCTATGCCCCGGTGAATCTAGGATTTAATTGTAGTGGAGTACAATTTCCGGACATTGCTTACAGCGATGAACCATTTACCCCACCAACACCAATGGATCCTAATTCGGAAGACCCGAGTGAAGAACTGCTGAATGCCATTGTTCACAAACCTTTTTACCCTACTCAGGAGAGTCCGCATATCTATCTCGAGATGCCATTTAGTGCACATGTGGATATTCAGCTTTACAATATCCTGGGACAGAACGTGGGTACTGTCTACAATGAGGTGATGTTTGAAGGATCTGTAGAGATCAATATCAGGGAGAGAATGCCAAAGCATCTCTCTACCGGGAAGTACATCTACCGTATCCAGGTTCAGGATAAAAAAATGTCTAAATCCGTTATGGTAGCGTAAGCTGCCCCTACGACGCTATAGCAGCCTCCGTATTTCCGGAACAAGAAATTCATCTTGTGTCCCGGACATACGGAGGTTTTCTTTTTTCCTCCCGCCGGAGAGCAGGCATTAAAAAATGGTTATTTTTGTGCCTTAATCCTTGAGCTTAATGGCATCGGAACCTAAGAAATTCTCCAAGCACACTATAACTGCTGCATTACCATATACCAATGGCCCTATTCATATCGGGCATTTAGCAGGGGTGTATGTCCCCGCTGATATTTATGCCCGTTTTTTACGTCTTACCGGCAGAGAAGTTGTTTTTGTTTGCGGCAGCGATGAACACGGCTTTGCCATACCGATGAAGGCAAAAAAAGAGGGAGTGTCACCCAAAGAGCTGGTCGATAAATATCATGGGATCATTAAAAAATCCTTTGAGGATTTCGGAATTACTTTTGACAACTATTCCAGAACCTCTGCAAAGATCCATCATCAGACCGCCAGTAATTTTTTCCTCAAACTTTATGATAAAGGAGATTTCATTGAAGAAACATCAGCACAGCTTTACGATGAACAGGAAGAGCAATTTCTTGCTGATCGGTTTGTGACAGGGACTTGTCCCAAATGCGGACATGAAGAGGCCTATGGGGACCAATGTGAAAACTGTGGCTCTTCCCTGAATGCCACCGACCTCATCAACCCAAAATCGACCCTTTCCGGTGCAATCCCAACCCTGAAGGAAACAAAACACTGGTTTCTGCCTTTGGAACGATACGAAGATTTCCTGAAACAATGGATTCTGGCAGAACATAAAAATGACTGGAAGCCCAATGTTTATGGCCAGTGTAAGTCATGGATTGACGACGGACTTAAACCCAGGGCGGTGACGCGGGACCTCGACTGGGGAATTCCCGTTCCGGTAGAAGGGGGTGAAGGGAAGGTGTTGTATGTATGGTTTGATGCTCCGATTGGATATATTTCTTCTACCAAAGAATGGGCCGAACGTGAAGGAAAAGACTGGAGACCCTATTGGCAGGGGGAAGACACCAAGTTGGTCCACTTTATAGGGAAAGATAATATTGTGTTCCATTGTATCATTTTCCCCAGTATGCTCAAGGCGCATGGCGACTTTATCCTGCCCGAAAATGTGCCTGCCAACGAATTTCTAAACCTCGAAGGACAGAAATTATCAACCTCCAAAAACTGGGCAGTATGGCTGCATGAATATCTGCTCGACTTCCCCAATGCACAGGATGTACTTCGGTATACCCTGACGGCAAACGCACCTGAGACCAAGGATAATGATTTTACCTGGGCCGATTTCCAGGCACGCAACAACAATGAACTTGTGGCCATTTTTGGGAATTTTGTAAACAGGGTGGTTGTCCTTACCCAAAAATATTACCAGGGAGTTGTTCCGGAAGCGGGAGTATTGACTTCAGATGACAAGGAAGCCTTGAGAGCCCTTCGGCAGTTTCCGGAAGACATCGCTGATTCCATTGAGCGATATCGCTTCAGAGAAGCCGGTCAGGAATTGATGAACCTCGCCCGTCTTGGAAACAAATACCTGGCAGATCAGGAACCCTGGAAGGTGATTAAGGAAGATGAAAGCAGAGTAGCGACCATCATGCATACCGCTTTACAGATTGCAGCAGGTCTGGCTGTTCTGAGTGAACCCTTTTTGCCCTTTACTTCAGAAAAACTAAAAGTGATGCTGGGCTTTGGGGAAATGACTGCAGAATTGGGATGGGATAGTATTTCATCAGAAAAAACCCTGATTCCACAAGCACATGTTTTAGGAAAACCCGAGTTGTTGTTTCGGAAAATTGAGGACAGCGAGATTACAGCACAACTCGATAAATTACAGGCTACAAGAAAAGCTAACACCTCACAAAATAAAGATGTAATGCCACAAAAAGAAACCATCACCTACGATGACTTTACCAAAATGGATATGAGAGTAGGGACCATACTCGAAGCAGAAAAAATGCCAAAAACCAAAAAACTCATGGTGCTTAAAGTGGATACGGGGATTGACATAAGAACCATTGTCTCGGGAATTGCAGAGCATTATTCTGCCGAGGAAATTATTGGAAAAAAAGTCACTGTATTGGTGAATCTGGCTCCCAGACCTTTACGAGGCGTTGAAAGTGAAGGGATGATCTTAATGACAGAGAACGAGGAAGGTAGTTTGGTTTTTTTAAGTCCGGATGCCTCAGACGTCAATAACGGAGCGACTATTTCCTAGACTGTATCTTGTATTTCTTTAAAGAAAAAGTACTTCCAATTTCTTTTATTTTTTGTAGGATTCCCCTTTCTTTGAATCTTCAATAACACAAGTACCCTGCTATGAAATATCTGCTTCTCTCATTTTTCTTACTTACTTTTTCTCACACAATGGCCCAGCCACCATCTGCGGTTGATGATGTAGTTCCTGCTTTTGAGGCATATTCAGAACTCCCGAGGGAAGTGGTGTTTGTACATCTCAACAAATCCGTATTTATAAAAGGAGAAGGAGTTGGGTACAAGGCCTATGTACTCGACAAGGATACAAAGAAACGTTCGCTGGAAACGAAAAATCTCTACTGTATCATACAGGACAGTCTCGATCGGGATGTAAAAAAACAACTTATCAGAATAGAAAATGGCGTGGGAAGCGGATTGATCAGGCTCGACAGTACCTTTACAACGGGCAGCTATCGCTTTAAAGCGTATACCAACTGGATGCGTAATTTTTCCGAAGCCAATTATTATGAACAGGAGCTGACCGTTATAGATCCGGAGAAAACTGAGGAGATCGCAACAGAGGAAATTGAATTGCAGGTCGACGCACAATTCCTCCCGGAAAGCGGGCATGCTCTGGTTGGGATCAATTCCATTTACGGGGTCGTCATTAAAGATGAAAAAGGTTTTGGTTTCCCATTTGTGGAAGGAACCGTAGAAGACGAAACAGGGAAGGCAGTGGCGAACTTTAAACTAAACTCCTTCGGAATTGGAAGGTTTGCCCTTATCCCAAAACAGGGAATTAGATACTTTGCCACCTTCAGTATTAATAACAAAGATTTTAAAATCCCTGTGGGGTATATAGAAAGACAAGGGATAAGTTGTACTATTCAGGACCTCAGGGATAAACTCGGACTGATCTTAAATGCCAGATTGGATCAGGCAAATCAGAAGGATCAGAATTTTCTACTCAGCATACACAACGGAGACAGCATAAAAGCTGTTGACATTTCCTTTGCAGATCAGGACCAGGTAATCAAAGTATTTCCGAAACAGGACCTCTATCCCGGAATCAATGTATTTACCCTCTTTGATCAAACCGGAACACCTGTATTTGAGCGACTATATTTTAACCATAAGGGTGTTGTAACCCATAAAATCGAAGCGGCTAAACACTCCTATAATAATGATTCCATTAAAGTTTCGTTTTCTGTAAAGGGAATCGATCCAAAATACTGGAATTCCCTAAGTGTTTCGGTCCTTCCGGAAAATACCGGGGCTTATAAAGGACACCATAACCTGCCATCCTATACCCTCCTTACCCCCTATCTTAAAGGCCCGGTTGAAAACGCCTCTTACTACTTTATCAACCCGACACCGAGAAAAGCCTATGAATTAGACAATCTTCTCCTTACCCAAGGGTGGAGCAGTTACCAATGGAATACGATTATAAACAAGCCCCCCAAATATCTCTTCGATTTTGAAAAAGGGATTACCTATAAAGTGACCTTTAATGAGAAGAAGACAAACGACTATTTTATCTCGCCAACAAAATTCAATGACTCTGAATTCATCACTGTAGCCGAGGAGCAGGAATTTTTTTCGAAGGATAACTTCTTTCCCATCGATGGCGAAAAATTAGAGATAGCGGCGATTGACAAAAATGGCAAGTGGTATCAACCTAAGATTTTTGTGCAGTTTAAACCCTCTTACACGCCTCCACTAGGGTTAAATCAGGTGTCAATACTTGGAAATAAGGAAGGTAGAATTTTAAAAGAAGTTCAGGAAGCTTCAGCATTCGAGGGCTTCTACAAGGTACAGATGCTCGATGAAGTACTGTTGCTTGAAGAAAGTAAGGCACAAAGGATTGAGAAAATTAGAAACAATAGTGTGGGCAGAGTTGATTTCTTTGAGGATGATGACTGGCGACGTAATATGATGTTAAGTACCTATCTTAGTTCAAGGGGGTATGCCATAGATGAAAGCTCCGGGGTATTCACAATCAGGGCAAGAAATCCGAATTCTCTCAACAACGCAACCCCTTTGATTATTCTCGACGGGGTACAGCTCACTAATTTTACACTCCTATATCGATTCGCTATGGATCAGGTCGATTATATCGAAATAAATCCTTCAGGTGTGGGCGCGGGTATCCGAGGCGGGGGCGGTGTGATACGTATCGTCACGGATCCGTCAAGAGCTCGGAGGGCACAATTCGGAAACAGTCTGATCGACTATGACATCCCAATAACATTTACTTCAGACAAACGATTTTACAATCCCATGTACAATAGTTATTCGGGTACTTTTTTTAATAGTTTCGGAGCTATCGACTGGCATCCTATGGTGGTAGTTGATACCCAGGGTATTGGGCAATTCAGCTTTTTGAATTACGGCCTGCCCGCTGTTAAGCTGTATATTGAGGGAATCGTAAATGATAACGAATTTGTATCTGATGTTGTTGAACTGAAGATTCAATAGTCTGTGCTGAAAATCGCATTTCATCCTATTTACAGACATCCTCTTCCCGAAGGTCACCGGTTTCCCATGATCAAATACGATCTCCTCCCTCAGCAATTGATGTATGAAGGGACCTGTTCTGCCGGGAATTTCTTTGAACCTGAAATTCCCAATGACAAGTATATTCTTGCTGTACATGAGGCCGATTACTTTTACGATCTTCTCAATATGAAAATTTCTCCCAGGGAGGCAAGGAAAATTGGATTCCCTTTGAGTGAAGTGCTGGTTGAGAGGGAAAGGATCATTGCTGACGGGACGATAAAAGGCTGTGAATATGCCCTGGAATACGGAATTGCCATGAACATTGCCGGGGGTACTCACCATGCCTATACCGACAGAGGGGAAGCATTTTGCCTGCTAAATGATCAGGCCATCGGGGCACGGTACCTGCAGAAGGAATTGAAAATCGGAAAAATTTTGATTGTAGATCTCGATGTGCATCAGGGCAATGGGACAGCCCAGATTTTTCAACAAGACCCAGGCGTTTTTACCTTTTCCATGCACGGCAGTTCAAACTACCCCTTTAAGAAAGAAACCTCTGACCTTGATATTGCCCTGAAAAAGGGAACCTCAGATGAGGAATATCTCAAAGTCCTCAAAGATGTATTTCCAGAATTACTCCAAGAAGTAAAGCCTGAATTTATTTTTTACCTCTGTGGAGTAGATGTCCTGGCTACGGATAAACTGGGAACACTGGGTCTCAGTCCCACGGGTTGTAAGGAACGGGATGAGTATGTACTGAAAAAATGCAGGGACCTCGGAATTCCTTTGCAATGCAGCATGGGAGGGGGTTATTCCAAAGAAATCAAAGTCATTGTAGAAGCCCATGCTAATACTTTTCGGCTTGCTCAGGAACTTTATTTTTGAGGTATCCTAATTAGAAGATATGGTATTTCGCTGGCACTAATCTGATCAAAGTCATGTTTGGAATTCCGGGGAATGCTTATTTTTATGAAAAATGTAATCTATGTTAACCGACAAAATGGAAAAAGCCCTGAACGGACAGATCCGGGTAGAGGCTGAATCATCACAAGTATACCTTGCAATGGCCTCTTGGGCTGAAGTAAAAGGACTGGAAGGAATATCTTTATTCATGTACCGACATTCCGATGAAGAAAGAATGCATATGCTCAAACTGATCAAATACGTAAATGAACGGGGAGGACATGCGCATATTACCGACTTAAAAGCGCCTAAGAAAAATTTTGGCAGCTTTCAGAAAATGTTTCAGGAGCTCTATGAGCACGAAATTTTTGTTTCTCAGAGTATAAACGAACTGGTTCATGTGGCACTTGAGGAAAAAGATTATGCCACCCATAATTTTCTTCAATGGTATGTAGCTGAACAGATCGAGGAAGAAGCCCTTGCCAGGAATATCTTAGACAAGATTAATTTGATTGGCAATGACAAAGGTGGCCTGTATCTATTTGACAGGGATGTTCAGCAAATCACAGCTGATAGTGCTGCCGGTGACCCCGCCCAGTAATTTTTTTATTTATTTTTATTAATTCTAAATAAAAATAATTATTTTTGAGTTCTACATCTTATCCGCATGGGGAAAAAGAAAAAAGAAGCCAAAAAGAAGAAAAAGCAAATAAAAAAGTCGCGGGAGGCGGCAGTACATGCTTTATCTTGTGGAAATTGCAAATCGAAGTGCTGTAAGAAATACAAGAAGTGTGAATCGAAGCGTTGTAAGCGCTGTCCCTGTTTTGATCTACTTAAAAAAGTTGCTTAGTTCAGCACAAATCTATTTATTCTTTGAGGCAAGTGTGGGTGCTATTTTGGTATGTTTAGCAACATCACCATCCTCCAGGGAAGAACTCAATCCATGGATGTTATAAAATAAGGCTTTTTTGACATATCCCTTCCCGTGGTATTGTGCAATATCACATTCCTTCTGGTGTTCCTGATACGACTTTTTCTTAAAATATATATAGGTCTTATAGGCGCGATAGGAGTCTTTCTTTAAACGCATCTCAAAATTTAACTGGTCCCTCCAATAGTCGGCCTCATCGTCTTCCGTGCTGAATTCAAGTGTTGCCTCGAGCCGAGCATCCCTGTTCGCCATTTGTTTATAAAAATCCGAAAAAGCAAGATCCGTTCCGTCCTCCTGAGAATATCCCAAACAGGTCATCAGGACGAGTACGGCAGTCAGAGTTTTGCGGATGAGTATCATCATTCTGCTTTTTACCTTATTTGATAAAAGGGTTCGATTTTGTGTTTATAAAAGTTAACCAGAAACCTCGAACTGAAAAAGAAAAAGGGGCAAAATGCCCCCTTTATCGACTATGTGCAAATTACTGTCTTCCCAGCATCAGCAGCTCGTTACATTTGACCTCAGAGACATATCGCTTCTCCCCTTCTTTGGTTTCATAGGTCCTGTGAATCAGTTTTCCTTCTACGGCTACTTCACTGCCCTTAGACAGGAATTTCTCCACTACATCAGCTAATTTACCCCAGACAACAATATTGTGCCATTGGGTTTCCGTGATCTTTTCGCCTTGTGAATTTTTGTAGGATTCATTGGTGGCGATAGAAAATTTCGCCAGCTTGCTCCCACTGTCAAGATTTACAACTTCCGGGTCTTGTCCCAGATTCCCAATCAACTGTACTTTGTTTTTAAGTGCATTCATGATTACTAATTTTAAGGTTAAACAGTTAATACTTTCGGTTCTCATTCCGACACTGCAAACCTAGGACCCCTAAAACTCAGGAGTTGGTTGTTACTTATTTATTTTCGTTTGTAATCGTTTGTTGTCGTTTGCTACCATCTAAATAGCTCTTCTCTTCTTTGTCATTCTAATTGAGTTAAAACAGGACAGAGCACAATAATTCTTTTTATATTGGAGATTCAAATTAATCTTCAAATGACAATGAAAAAATATTTCCTTCTTTTCCTCCTATCGGCATTTACATCATCCTTACTGGCTCAAACCCCAAAAGAAATGGCAGCTGCCATCGAAAAGGAAGCCAATGAAAATTCACAACTCCCTCAACTGGCACATGAACTCATGGATGTGATAGGTCCTCGCCTGGTAGGTACACCTCAGATGAAAAGCGCTCATGACTGGGCCGTGAATACATTTTCAAAATGGGGAATTTCCGCAGAGAATGAATCCTGGGGTACATGGAGAGGATGGGAACGTGGAATTACCCATATCGACATGCTGTCACCAAGAGTTGTTTCCCTCAGTGGAAGACAACTAGCCTGGAGCCCGGGTACTTCTGCCAAAGGAATTGAAGCTAACCTTATTACAATACCCACCCTGGCTGATTCCCTGGCCTTTAACAATTGGGTTTCTGCTGTTAAAGGTAAGTTTGTTCTGGTATCCATGCCTCAACCTACCGGCAGGCCTGATTACAACTGGGAGGAATTCGCAACCCCCGAATCCTTCGAAAAGATGAAGTCGGATCGCAATGCACAACAGCAGGCCTGGCGTCAGAAAATCCGCAATACAGGATACACCAGCCGTACAATCAACCGGGCCCTGGAAGAGGCCGGAGCCGCAGGAATTATCCAATCGCGCTGGTCTTCCGGTTTTGGAGCGAACAAAATATTTAGTGCAAATACCAAGAAAATACCCGTTGTGGATCTTTCTCTGGAAGATTACGGCATGCTCTACCGCATGGTTGAAAATGGAGGTAATCCCCTCATCAAAGTAGTGGCCCAATCAAAAGAACTGGGCAGAGTCCCTACTTTTAATACCATCGCAACCATACCGGGCACAGAGTTTCCCGATGAATACATCGTACTTTCTGCTCACTTTGATTCCTGGGACGGAGGTACAGGTGCCACAGACAACGGAACAGGAACCATTACGATGATGGAAACCGCAAGGATCCTCAAAAAATTATATCCCAATCCTAAACGCACCATCATTGTGGGTTTATGGGGAAGTGAAGAACAAGGCCTGAACGGGTCAAGAGCCTTTGTGGAAGACCGTCCTGCGGTTGTAGAAGGGCTGCAGGCCCTTTTTAATCAGGACAATGGAACCGGAAGGGTAGTAAATCTTTCAGGGCAGGGCTTCCTGCATTCCTATGCCTACCTGGGCAAATGGATGGAGGCAGTTCCTGAAAGTATCACCAAACATATTGAAACGAATTTCCCCGGTAATCCCGGAAGAGGAGGATCAGATTACGCCTCCTTCGTGGCCAAAGGTGCACCGGCTTTCTCTTTGAGTTCACTAAGCTGGAGCTACTGGAATTATACCTGGCACACTAACCTCGATACCTATGACAAGATTGTCTTTGACGACGTTCGTAACAATGTGATCCTGACAGCCATCCTGACCTATATGGCCAGTGAAGACCCTGAAAAAACCTCAAGGGAGAAAGCAGTGCTTTCAATCAATCCAAGAACTGGGGAGAAAAGAGAATGGCCCTCCCCAAGATCTCCTAACAGAGAAGGTGGCATTGATTGATTATATATGACAATGACTACATAACCCTGATCATTCAAAAATCTCTTGCCAAATTTTAATCTGGTTCTATAAAAGATCTTGATACGGTCTAACAATAAATAAAACGCTAACCTAAGAATATGAAACTCACGAATATCTTACTCCTTGCTTTGCTGATCCTTCCCTTCTCCCTCGAGGCACAAAGAAGAAAATCGCGCAAATCACCCCCTCCAACCATTGTTCAAGATTCACTTTATCACGGACTTAAATGGCGAAACATAGGTCCTTTCAGGGGAGGTAGAAGTGTTGCGTCTTCCGGAGTTGTAGGTCAGCCCATGACCTATTATATGGGAAGTACCGGTGGAGGGGTATGGAAAACAACAGATGACGGGATTAGCTGGGCAAACATCTCAGATGGCTTCTTTAAAACGGGTACCGTTGGCGCCATCGCCGTATCAGAAAGCAACCCGAATCTCGTAATCGCCGGGATGGGGGAACATGCTGCCAGAGGGGTGATGACTTCGATGGGTGACGGCATTTACATCTCAACTGACGCCGGGAAGACCTGGAAACACAAGGGACTCGACTTTACACGTCATATCTCAGATGTGATCATCCACCCGACCAATCCTGACATTGTATTTGTAGCAGCCCAGGGAGCACAATACGGCCCCTCTGAAGATCGGGGGATATATCGCTCTGCAGACGGGGGAAACAGCTGGGAGAAAGTACTGTATCTCGATGAAACCACAGGGGCCTCATCTCTTTCTATGGATATGACAAATCCTCTTATTCTCTATGCCGCCATGTGGCAGCATCGTCGATATCCCTGGACCATGGAATCAGGCGGGGCTATGTCCGGACTTTTTAAATCCACAGATGGAGGTCTGAATTGGGAAAAGATGAAAACCGGTCTGCCAAAAGAATTCGGTAAGGCAGGTATCTCAGTCTCCAGAGCAAATCCCGACAGGGTCTTTGCGGTTATTGAAGCAGAAGATGATAAAGGCGGGGTCTATCGTTCTGATGATGCCGGAAAAAAATGGGTGCAGATCAATAAAGACAGAGTAAATATTGCAAGGTCCTGGTATTATATGGAAATCCTGGCTGACCCCCAGAATGAAAATATCGTTTATGTATTGAATGCTCCCGTAATGAAATCGATAGACGGAGGTAAAACTTTTTCCAATCTTTCTACCCCACATGGGGATAATCACCATTTGTGGATCCATCCCTATGACAATCAGAAGATGATCAATTCAAATGATGGAGGAGCCAATATTTCCAATAACGGAGGAAAGAGCTGGAGCTCTCAGGCCATACAACCCACAGCACAGTTCTACAGGGTGATCACAGACAATCAGGTCCCTTATCGAGTTTATGGAGGTCAGCAAGACAATTCGGCCATTTCCATCGCCAGCAGGACAGCTGATGGGGGAATCGACTGGAAAGACTGGTATTCCGTAGCAGGATGTGAAAGTGCATTCCTGGCATTTGATCCCGATTATCCTGAGGTTATCTACGGTGGATGCTATCAGGGTATTATTGAAAAATGGGTGAAAGCTTCACGCGAAGGGAAGGCCATCAAAGAATATCCGGAACTTGCCTTGGGCAATGTGCCGGCCGATTTCAAATACCGATATAATTGGAATGCCCCCATCATCAGCTCGCCACATAACAGAAAAACCATCTACCACGCTGGTAACGTAGTTTTTAGATCGACCGACGAAGGACATAGCTGGACAGTGGTAAGTCCGGACCTGACTAAAAACGAAAAGAACAAACAAGGTCCAGGGGGCGGACCCTATACCAATGAAGCAGCAGGAGGGGAAAATTACAACACCCTGATGTCGCTTGTAGAATCGCCCCACGAAGAAGGGGTACTCTGGGCAGGTTCAGACGATGGCCTTATTCACCTTACTCGTGATGGCGGACTAACCTGGCGCAATGCAACCCCCAGGGAAATAGGCGATGGTATTGTAAACAGTATTGAAGTATCTCCTCATGATCCGGCTACAGCCTATGCAGTAGTCATGCGATACAAAACCATGGACCTGAAACCTTATATATTTAAAACGTCAGACTATGGAGAAACATGGACAAAGATTGTTGAAGGTATTTCTGACCCTCATACTTTTGTTCGTGTGGTTCGCGAAGATCCTGTAAGACCCGGCTTGCTCTATGCCGGGACTGAAACCGGATTGTATGTTTCATTTAATGGTGGCCAGTACTGGCAACCCTTTCAGCTCAACCTCCCAGTAGTTCCCATTAATGATATGATCTTCCAGGACAACGACCTGGTCGTAGCCACAGCTGGCCGTTCCTTCTGGATTCTCGATGACCTGGGTGGCATTCAGGCAGGACCCGTACATCCATCGAGCTTAACCATAGTCAAACCAAAGGATGCTTATCTGTTTTTTGGAGGAAGTATAGACCGGCCTGTGCCGGGACTCGGACAGAATCCTAAGCAAGGAGTTACTTTTGACTACTTTCTCGCCGATAAGCCTGACAGTCTCCACCTGAAGCTGGAGGTAGTCAGAAATGGAAATACGATTCGTACCTATAGCAGTGAGAAAATTGAGGGCTTTAAAAGTTGGCCCGGTGGCCCTTCCAAGCCAGAGGTACTTCCCTCTAAAAAAGGCTATAACCGCTTTACCTGGGATTTCAGGAAGGATCCACTTCCGGCAGTGGATAAAGTATTTGTCTATGGAAATTATGCCGGTTCCAGAGTTGGTCCGGGAAATTATCAGCTCAGATTGTCCCATGGTGATGTCACTACAGAAACCACAGTAACGGTTCTTCCCCATCCGCATGTAAAAGCTACTATGGCAGATTACAGGGAACAGCAGCAAATACTTTCAACCATTGAATCTATGATCACAGATATTCACGATGCAGTAAATGAAATGCGATCTGTACGGAAACAGGTTAAAGCCTACAAGGAAACACTTAAGGGATATGAAATTGCTGAAGAATTGCTTACCCAGGGAGATAGCCTCATAAACAGGATAGACCAATGGGAAAAGAACCTTATTCAACCCAGACAGAAAACCTTCCAGGATGTAATTAATTACAACAACCAACTAAATGCCGAGTTAATGAATCTCAAAGATTATGTAGATGCTGCAGAACCAAAAGTGACCGAAGGGGCTAAAGAACGGCTTAGGGACCTGCAAAAACAATGGGCAGGATTTGAAGTGGAATGGGAGACTATTGTTCAGAAGGAAATGGAGTCCTTTAATCGTACTTATAAAGAACTGGATTTACCTGCACTGATCATGGAACGGGAATAATCGGTTTTGATTTCCCTGCTTGTCAACTTCTGTAAAATAAGCGATCTTTAAAGGAAACAAGTTAAGCTTTTGATCCTATGGAAAGGCAGTGTTTGGAATGTGGAGAGCCCATCAGAGGAAGGGTGGATAAGAAGTTTTGTTCGGATTATTGCAGGAATGCCTACAACAATAAACTCAACAAAGACAGTAAGAATCTCGTTCGCAATATTAACAACAGGCTGCGAAAAAATTATCGAATCCTAGATAGCTTTCCCCTAAAGGACGGCAAGACCAGGACGACAAAGACGCGATTGTTAGACAAGGGGTTCGACTTTGAATATATCACCAACCTTTACAACACTAAAAAAGGCACTACTTATTATTTTGTGTATGACTTAGGGTATTTGCCTTTGGATAACGATTACTATATGATCGTAAAACGAGAATAGCCCGTGACCATGGCCACAGGCTATTCTTTAAATTGTACTTTCTTTTTACTTGTAATTGTGACTGGTAAGTTTTAAGGCTGCAATCACAATGTCCTTTCGGCTGATCTGACCCACCAGGAGTCCGTCTTTCATCACCGGCAACCTTCGCCTGTTATTTTTATGAAATTCTCCTGCTGCATCAAAAATGCTCATGTCGTGCGGGATGGTCTGAACCTCTTTTGTCATAAAACGTTCAAGGTTCTTATCGAGGATAGGCTGATTAAAATACCTGCTTTCTGATATTTCCTTCATACAATCTGCCTCCGAAATTATACCTACCAGAAATCCATTATCATCCAGGACCGGACCACCGGAAATGCGGTTTTTGGCAAATGATTCCATGACTTCAAGAATGGACTGGTCCGGACTGAAGGTTATCAGCTTCTTAGTCATGTAGTCTTCAACCAAAATAGGGGCATCATATTCTTTTTTGGACACTTCTTTGGCTCTGCGGCCCATAAAACTTTTAATACCCATACCTGTTAGTTTTAAATTGGTTAGCCTTAAATATAAGAAATTTGGGTATATCTTCTAAAATTAGTCGACAAACAACAGTGACCAGTGATTATTTTTTATTTTTAAAGAAGAATAACAACACATGAAAAAAACCAGGCTCTGGATTACCCTTCCGCTACTCGTTCTTGCCGTGATTTGGAGTTTTAAAGCTCTGATGCCCTCTGATTCCAATACCAGTATAAATGAATTATACGGATTTTCTACAGACCGGGCTCTGAAACACGTGAAGGAAATATCGAGAAAACCACATGCCGTTGGATTTCCGGCGCATAAAGAGGTTAGAGAGTATATTGTTAGCGAATTGGAAGCGATGGGCCTTGAAGTTAGCTTGCAGCAAGGATATACTGCCGGCGATTGGGCCAATTACAGCAAAGCGATCAATATTGTAAGCAAAATTAAAGGTAGCGGAGATGGGAAAGCACTTTTGCTTCTTTCTCATTATGACAGCAACCCCCACTCCTCTCTGGGAGCCAGCGATGCCGGAAGCGGAGTTGCAACAATTCTAGAAGGAATTCGTGCCTTCCTTGAGAAGGAAATAACGCCAAAGAACGATATCATTATCCTGATTACCGATGCTGAAGAATTGGGACTCAATGGGGCCGACTTGTTTTCGAACAGGCATCCCTGGACCTCAGATGTTGGGCTCATCCTCAATTTTGAAGCCAGGGGAAGTGGTGGTCCCAGCTATATGTTTATGGAGACTAACAGGGGCAATGAAAAGTTGTTAAAAGAGTTTGTACAGGCGAATCCGGCTTTTCCCGTGACAAATTCGCTGGCCTACAGTATTTATAAACTGCTTCCCAATGATACTGACCTTACCGTGTTCCGCGAAGACCAGGATATTGAAGGTTTTAATTTTGCTTTTATCGATGACCATTACGATTATCACTCTGTGCGCGATTCTTATGAACGGCTTAATCGGAATTCTCTAACGCACCAGGGTAGTTACCTGATGCCCCTGCTTCTTCATTTTAGTGAAACTGATCTTGGGCAACTGAAAAGCCTGAATGATGAGGTATATTTTAACATTCCTGTATTTGAATTGGTTAATTATCCTTTCGACTGGATTTGGCCTATGTGGTTTCTTGCTGTGGGGGTCTTCCTGGTCTTATTATTCTTCGGTCTTAAGAATAAAACACTTAGTTCAAAGGGGATTCTAAAGGGTTTTATCCCTGTTCTGGCTTCGCTTCTGATCAATGGTTCCATAGGATATTATATCTGGGGCCTGCTTACTGCTGTATATCCAGAATACAAAGACATCTTGCACGGATTTCCCTATAACGGCCACACTTATATCCTGGCATTTGTATTTCTCTCTCTCGCGGTCTGTTTCTGGATGTATCGTCTGGTAAAATCGATTACAGTAGCCGATCTGCTAATAGCTCCTGCACTTATCTGGCTGCTTATTTGCTGGGCAGTAGCGCAGTACCTTCCCGGGGCAAGCTTTTTTGTCATCCCCCTGTACGCCCTTCTGGCATCCCTGTTAGTTACCCTCTACCAAAAGGAACCCGATCCCTTGCTGATGTGGTTTCTGACCCTCCCGGCCGTTTTTATCTACGCACCCTTTATTGCAATGTTCCCTGTAGCTTTAGGCCTTAAAATGCTGGTTACAGCCACTGCATTTACAACGCTTGGATTTTGGCTTTTAGCTCCCTTAACTGCCCGTTATACCGGCAAGAAATTGCTGGGAACACTCAGTTTCCTTGGCGGCCTTATTGCCCTGATTATTGCTCATTTCCAATCGGATTTTACCCCTGAAAAGGCCAAACCCACCAGTCTGGTCTATATTCTTGATACAGACGAAAAAGAAGCCAGATGGGGCACCTATGAACACGAGCTTTCTAAATGGACCTCAGCAACCCTGGGAAAAGAGAAGGTTAGGCCAGATAAAATGAATAATGTTATTTATAGCAAATACGGCTCAAGAATTACCTATTCCTCAAAAGCCCCACTCAAATCAATCCCAGGACCGGTAGTCACCATTGAAAACGACACCACTCTGGATCAGAAACGCATTCTTGAAATAGGCATTTTTCCTCAGCGGACGGTAAACAGACTTGATGTATACACAGATACTACACCGGTAAGCGAAGCCAGTGTGAATGGGATCGAACTCTCCGAGTTCTATTTGAAACAGCGGGGTACACGCTTATTTACGCATTATATCAGCGATAACGATTCTACCATGTTAAAGTTGAGTATCCCTGCAGGTGCTGAATTGAAACTGACTTTATACGAAGCTTCGAATGATCTTTTAGAGCATCCTCTTATGGAAATCCCTCCCAGACCGGAAGACAATATTCCAATGCCTTTTGTTTTGAATGATGCTATAATTACAAAAAAAACAATCCGTCATTGAAACCTAACATCGGCATACTGGGATGTGGCTGGCTGGGTTTCGCCCTGGCCAAAAAAATGATTTCACTCAAGTATACCGTTTCAGGAACTACTACAACTAAAGCGAACCTGGAGATTTTAAAGCAGGAAGGGATTAACCCATTCTACGTTGAATTGTTCAAAGAGGGAGCCAGGGGGCATCTAATCGACTTCCTGAAAGAAGTGGACGTACTGGTAATAAACATCCCTCCAAAAAGAGAGGGAGATTCCACTGACTACCTAGCTAAAATTGAACAGTTATACGAGGCATGCAGGATTATGCATATTGATAAGGTTATTTTTGTGAGTAGTACTTCGGTTTACGGAAAACTGCAGGGAGAAGTTACAGAAAAAACCAAGCCCGCACCTGTTACGGCATCTGCCAAAGCCGTACTCAAAGCCGAGAACCTTTTTGTAAAGGATTCTTCTATGGATTCTACTATAGTGAGATTTGGAGGACTGATCGGGAGTGACCGGCATCCGGTTACCTATTTATCAGGGCAGCAAAATCTAACGAACGGAGATGATTTCATTAACCTGATCCACCTGGATGATTGTCTCGATATTTTAACCAGCATAATTTCCGAAGCCTGGTGGAATACTCTTATCAATGGTGTTTATCCCTTACATCCTACTAAAAGAGAATATTACTGTGAGCAAGCCCGTAAACGAGGTCTGGCGGAACCTACTTATAAAAAGGGATATGCAGGAAAATCGGGGAAGGTAGTCAAAGCCAGAACCCTTGAATCTCTGGGATTCGAATTTAAAAAACCGATAGATACCTCCGGCGTATAAATTCATCAGTTCCATAAATTACATTCAGCTATTCTCCTAATGATATCATTTCCAGTCATTTCATAGGGGAAGCCAAAAATTAATATTAATTTTGCCGCACTAAAATGTGTAGAAAATGAGAATACGTATAGTTATCCTTTTATTGATCTCAGCCTCCTATTCCTTTGGACAGAGTTCAACCGACCTGAAATCGCACTACGAAGCCTTTTATACCCAGATGAAAAAACAGGGGGATGTCAATGGCGTAATTAATGCTTTAACGCATCTCAATGTAATATCTCCCTCTAAGGAAAGAAGAGATACCCTGGGGTATGTTTACGCAAACAACAATCAGCATATACAGGCCCTTAATACTATTGGTATAGAAAAAAACGAAGCTGATTCTGATCTGGCTGTACAGGTAAAAGCCATCAGCCTTAAAGCGATCAATCAGCCTAAAAGGGCGTTGGAGCAATTTGAAATACTGAATCAAAGATCTCCAAATGCCTACCTCGCATATGAAATTGCTGATTTAAAAATCCAGACCGGCGACAATGATGGCGCAATGGCGAATATTGAATATGCTCTGGCGAATGTTCAGGAGGAAATGACCTATGCTTTCTACGAAAGACAGCAACCCTATGAAGTTTCCCTGAAAGCTGCTTTATTGCATTTAAAGGGGCTGGTCCAATACAATACAGATCACGCCAATATTGAAGCCGCTATTAGCACCATAGACGAAGCACTTGCTCTTGAACCTAATTTTAATCTCGCCAGCCTGAGTAAACAAGCGTTGGAATCGAGAAAGGGAAAACCGGAGGAAGAAAAAAACTAAAAAAAAGGAGGCCTGAGGCCTCCTTTTTTATTTATGTCAATAATTTTTATTCTCCCGGATCCATCTCATCCAGTAAAGCTTTGAAACTTAGCGCCACCCCATTGGTCCATCCAAATCCATCCTGGGTTTCATATTCCCCTCCCCCAGACGGCAGGCTGATGTCTTCAACATTGTATTTTTCCATCATCTTCCCGGTGTCTTCATAGACTCGTTCGTTTAAAGCCAGCCAGCGTTGCATTATAGTCTTGGCCTCGTCTACGTAGCCGTAGTTGAGCAGTCCTTCAACAGCTATATATTGCAATGGCGCCCATCCGTTAGGGGCATCCCATTGCTGCCCTGAATTTTCCAAAGTGGTTACAAGTCCTCCATCCTTCAGGAAATCCGACATCAGTTTATCTCTAACTCCTCTGGCCTGTTCCGTTGTTGCCAGTTCAAAAAATAAAGGGAAAGCACCAGCCAGAGTTGCCGTTCTGCCAAAGTCTTTCTGAGTGAAGTTATAATCATAAAAATAACCCTCTTCCTCATTCCAGAACAAATCCTGTATAGCAGCTTTCCGCTCATTGGCCTTCGACAGAAACAAAGCCTCGTTCTCCCCGTCATTATCCAGGGCATATCCTTTAGCAATACTTATCTCCATAAAATACATGAGGCAATTGAGATCTACGGCCAGGAGATCAGCCGTTTTTGTGGTGCCGAATTCTCCCTCTGTCGTATACCATCTGCTGCTGAAGTCCCAGCCAGAAGCAGCTCCGGATCTGAGTTGTGTATAGAGTTTTTCCTTCTCAGATTTAGAAGGAAGATCGCTTGCCAGGTGTGCGTCTTCCTTGTAGGCCTCCGGTCTGGGTGTGATCCCACTGTCCCAATACCTGTTTAAGAACTTCCCTTGTTCTATTTGGACAACATATTTTTCCGCACTAAAAGGTTGCTTGATTTCGTCCAACCCTGCCATCCAGAAGTTATATTCTTTTAAAATAAACGGATAATAGTCGGGAAACAAACCTTTGGTATCACGCGTAACGGCATCTACCATAAGGGCATAAAATGGGGGTTGTGAGCGTGTCAGGTAATAATTACGTGTGCCATTGGGGATAAAACCGAGGGAGTCGATCAGAAAACTAAAATTATCCACCATGCTTTTCGCCAGTGCCTCCTGCTTGTCTACCATAAGCCCTTCAATGGTAAAGTAACTGTCCCAGTAATAAATTTCCCTGAAACGGCCTCCGGGAACTACGTATTGGTGAGGTAGCGCAATCCTGGAAGAAAATTCCATCGGTGTATCCGGACCCCGGGTTAGTTTCCCCCACATACTGCTGATGTGCTCATACATATTCTTGGTTGTATCGGTCACAATATTCTGACCGGAAACAAAAGGGTCACTAAAATGGGCATCTACAAAAGCCTTCAGGTCAAAATCAGGCTTTTCTTTCTCCTCATTATACAACTGAATCAATTCTCCGTGAGAACGGTCTGGCACCATGTCTACAAAGGTTTTAGAATCTTTATAAATGGCCGCAAGCTGCACATCCCTGAATAATTCCGTTTGGTAAAAATCAGCCCCTGTTATCGTTTTAGGCTGTTCCCTGCATCCTGCGAGCAGGAGAAAAGAAATAAATATCAAAGTGATATACCGATTCATGATTTTCAGGATTTAAATTTTATTAATTAGGTCGATACGATTTTCGTCCTTCCATTTTATTGTTTCAAAAGGCTATTGCTGAAGACACTGTCTTTTTCCTTTTTCAGTTCTATGACAGGCTCGATCTCATCGTTAGGAATGGTAAGGGAAAGGACATAATGGGCTATTTTCCACTCTCCATTTTCCTTTTTTAACACTCCCGAACCCCTGCAAAGCTGCATCCAGGTATTGAGTAATTCGTCAAACCAGGCCAGGCTTCCACTAGGGTCTATGTATAAATTTCGGTCAATTGAAGTGAAATTCCAGGCTTTGCCCTGTTCAAAATAAGGCTTGGAAAAGGCCATAAACTCAGGTTTATTCCAAACCTCGGCTGCATCTGTCCCAATAAATACAGCATCCTTTGTCATCAGATTGAAATAGGCATTAAAATCGGCCTCAGCGGCCGCCTTATGCCAGTTATCCAGAGTAGTGTTGATCAGTTCGGTATCCGAAGTCTGAGCCTGTAATTGGCTTAGCATAGAAATGCTTAACAGCAGAAATAAAATTTTATTCATCTATAAGTAATTCAGTGTCAAGGGTATTATTTACAATAACATTGAGCTGGGTTCTAAGAGCATTATAAGCGTCGGTCATCTCAATCGCCGGAGCGGTGGCATCAATACGGTATTCTGCTGCGGCCCTGGTCTTGAAAATAAAGGTTTTCATCACTTTTTGCCTGCTTTTCACTTGTGGAATGTCGAATTCCACCGGATAAGGCCCTTCTTCCAGCCGTTTCTGCTTTTCTACCAGATCTTCGAGGACCAGGATCAGGTCCTCTTCGTTGGCAACCGTCGACAGAGCATTAAATCCGGTTTCCAACTCATTGAATTCTCTCCAGTCCTTCACAATATTTGCTGCCTTTGAGTTTAAGGCAACCCTGCCGGGCATAGAATCAAGCGAAAAGAACTGTACTTCTTCCTTAGTGGATTCTCCTTCTTTTCCAGACTCCTGACAAGCCTGTAGAAGCAGGAATAAAGAAAGGATAGACATTATTTTTTTCATAGAACGAATGTACAAATTTTAATAAAAGCTATCTTTGAAAGGAACTCCGTTAATTATACACTTCTTGCAACAATCCATACTCATTTTAGGGGCCTGTGGCCAAATCGGAACAGAACTTACGCTTGCATTACGCGAGCGATATGGTAATGAAAACGTCATTGCGAGCGATATAAGGGAAGGTTCTGATTCGCTGATGAATTCAGGACCCTTTGAGATACTGGATGCCACGAGTTATGATGCCGTTGAGGAAATTGTCATGCTTTATGAAGTATCTGAGGTTTACCTGATGGCGGCTATGCTGAGCGCTACGGCTGAGAAATTTCCGGAACGGGCCTGGAATCTCAATATGAATTCCCTTTTTAATGTCCTCAACCTCGCCAAAGAAAATAAGATCGAAAAGATCTTCTGGCCTTCCAGTATTGC
This sequence comes from Muriicola sp. E247, assembly GCF_041358175.1. Classification (NCBI taxonomy): domain Bacteria; kingdom Pseudomonadati; phylum Bacteroidota; class Flavobacteriia; order Flavobacteriales; family Flavobacteriaceae; genus Muriicola; species Muriicola sp. E247. The sequence continues at coordinate 736,122 of NZ_JBGKBE010000001.1, read as the reverse complement.
GGTCTTTGGAAAGAACACACCCAAAGAAAATACACCTCAGCACACCCTGATGGAACCCAGTACGGTATACGGAATCAGCAAACAGACAGGAGAACGCTGGTGTGCCTACTACTACTCAAAATACGGTGTGGATGTGCGCAGCGTGCGCTATCCTGGACTCATCAGCTGGAAAACACAGCCAGGAGGTGGCACTACCGATTATGCCGTGGAGATCTACCTTCAGGCATTGGAGGAAGGCACATACAATTGTTTTTTAAAAGAGGACACTGCCCTGCCGATGATGTTTATGGACGATGCGATCAGGGCTGCCATAGAACTAATGGAGAGTGAAGGGGAAAAATTAAGTATCCGCTCCTCCTACAACCTCGGAGCAATGAGTTTTACCCCCGGGGAAATTGCCTGGAGCATTAAAAACCACCTTCCCGAATTCAGTATTTCCTATGAACCTGATTTCAGACAGGCCATCGCCGATTCCTGGCCCAGCAGTATAGACGATTCACAAGCCAGGCAAGACTGGGGTTGGCAACCTGAATTCGACCTTGAAAAAACTACAGCCGAAATGCTTAAGCAACTAAGGACTCTGAATTAGTGTTGAAACTTTAATTTTTTCTCGATTGCCACTATCATGGAGTTCGCAATGTCCTTTCCGGTTGCATTTTCTATGCCCTCCAGGCCCGGGGAAGAATTCACTTCAAGTAATAGCGGACCTTTGTTAGAACGGATGATGTCTACTCCGGCCACGGAAAGATTCAGGATTTTTGCTGCCTTGATGGCCAGTTTACGCTCTTCAGCAGTGATCTTGATCCTGGAAGCCCTGCCCCCCTGGTGAAGGTTGGCCCTGAATTCACCCTTCTCGGCCTGCCGCTGCATAGAAGCTACCACCTTCCCATTTACGACAAAGCACCTGATATCCTGCCCGTTGGCTTCCTTGATGAATTCCTGTACCAGGATGTTGGTTTGGACACTTTTAAATGCATTAATTACACTTTCCGCAGCCTTGTTGGTTTCGGCCAGCACTACCCCCTTTCCCTGAGTACTCTCAAGAAGTTTAATGATGAGGGGGGCACCGTTTACCATCTTGATCAGGTCTTTTGTATCCATAGGAGATTTTGCAAAACCCGTAATAGGAATATGAAGGTCATTCTTGGCAAATAATTGAGAGGCAAATAACTTATCCCGGGATTGGCTGATGGCTTCTGCCGAGTTCAGGCAGTATACCCCCAGGTAGTCAAATTGTCTGATTAGAGCACAGCCGTAAAAAGTGACTGCAGGTTTAATCCTTGGAATCACAGCATCGAACTCCTTCAAAATATTACCTCCCCGATATCGGATTTCCGGCGAGCGGGCATCCAGTTTCATATAGGCAAGTTCTACATTGAGGAAAACAATTTCATGGCCTCTTGCTTCAGCAGCTTCTACCAGGCGTTTATTACTGTACAAATTCGGATTGCTGGCCAACAAGGCTATTTTTAAGCCGGTCTTTTCTTTTAGATAGGGAGCATATGAAGCTGATATGCTGTCCTCTGTAAAGGTTTGAAGCATATATGATTTGGCGGGGTTTACCATATATCTCCCATTTAGAGCTTCCCTTCCTAACAGCATTCTGAATTCCATGGTATCCCGGTTCGCCAGTGTAAGTTCTATCTCGAATGTGTCTTCCCCCATTGTCATCGGGGTCCTGATCACAAATCGCTCTTCTGAGATACCGCTTGAACTTTTTACAATACGACGATCTACAAGCCTTGCCTCGCAATCTACAGTAATACTCCTGTTATCCTGAATGGGGTTCACCTCAAACTTCACCCAATCCTCTTTCTTTTTTCGGAAAACAGAAATATTGGTAGCCTGTATAGATGAAGTTTTGGCCCCTGAATCCACCCGGGCCTTTATTGCAGGAATTCCGAGTTCTTTAAAAACACACCATTCTTCACTACCTATGATTTTTAACATGGGGATTAGTTTCCTTAAAAATTAATTTGAATTTGTTTCAAATGCTTTAGTGTAACCTGAACCTTCAGGAGGCAAACACTTCTTTAGGTTCCTTAAAACATTTAAATTCCACCACATAACCATTGGGATCTTCAATAAAGAAGGAAGTATGCTCTCCCTTTTTACTCTTAAGAAAAGTGATGGGCTCGGAATCTTTCTCCAGAATTTCTGATATTTTCTGGTGAATTTCATTCCATTTTTTCTCATTGAGGATGACCCCAAAATGGAAAGAAGGAAGAATATTGTCGCCAAATTTATAGGACTTGTAGTTAAATGAAAATTCTCCTGATTTGGTAAAGGTGATCTGATTGCCGTAGAGATTGATGTCTGCCCATTGTGTAGAGTGTCTTCCCAGCTCTGCCCCAAGGATTTCGATATAGAATTTCCTGGTTTTGGTAACGCTGTAACAAGGTAAGGCGAGGTGAAAAGCGCTGTTTGTCATATATCAATCCGTTGTTATAATACGAAATTAGTCTTCAGGATCATCTTCCTCAACCTCCACATCTGGAATTGCTTCCGGATCATCATCATCAAAATCTTCATAGTCGTCTTCATCGTAATTTGCCATAGTCACTTCCAGTTTCGCACTGATCTTTACCAGGTATTTAGTATCGTCAGTGGTTACCTCCACAGCTTCAATCCTTTCTCCACTGGCATTTTTAAAAGTGATAATATGTGCATCATCATAGCCGTCTGGGTATCTTTCAACCAATAGTTTTAGAACCTCGGGAGTAAGCTTTTTAAAATCTACTATGACTCTCTTTAAATTATCCATAATTACATGTCCAAAAGATAAGCAAAAATTAATGGTGCAACAATAGTTGCATCACTCTCAATAATAAATTTAGGGGTTTCTATTCCCAGTTTTCCCCAGGTGATCTTTTCATTTGGAACTGCCCCGGAATAACTACCGTAACTGGTGGTACTGTCACTGATCTGGCAGAAATAGCTCCAGAAAGGAGTATCGGTCCTTTCCATATCCTGGTATAGCATAGGAACCACACATATTGGAAAGTCTCCGGCTATGCCTCCCCCGATCTGGAAAAAGCCGATTCCCTTTTCAGAATTCTCAGTATACCAGTCGGCCAGAAAGGTCATGTATTCAATCCCCGACTTCACCGTAGAAGCTTTTAATTCACTTTTAATTACGTAGGATGCAAATATGTTCCCCATGGTACTGTCTTCCCAGCCGGGACAAACTATAGGAAGGTTTTTTTCTGCCGCCGCATACATCCAGGAGTCTTTCAGGTCTATCTCGTAATATTCTTCCAAAACACCTGAAAGCAGCATCTGGTACATATATTCGTGAGGTAGGTACCGCTTACCTGCCTCTTCAGCCTCTTTCCACAATTTATGGATGTGCTCCTGTAGCCTTCGGAATGCTTCTTCCTCGGGAATACATGTATCGGTTACCCTGTTGAGGCCTTTTTCGAGCAAATCCCATTCTTGCTCCGGGGTTAGATCTCTATAGCTTGGAACCCTTTTATAGTGCGAATGTGCAACAAGATTCATGATGTCTTCTTCCAGGTTGGCCCCGGTACAGGAAATGATATGCACTTTATCCTGACGAATCATCTCGGCAAAGATCTTACCCAATTCTGCGGTACTCATGGCTCCGGCCAGAGAGACAAGCATCTTTGCTCCATTCTGTAACTGCTCTTCATACGCCTTGGCAGCGTCTACAAGGGCTGCTGCGTTAAAGTGCAGATAGTATTTTGAAATAAAATCTGATATGGGTCCTTTACTCATCATCTTCATTAAATTTCGGTAGGGAAGAATTTCCACTGCCTGTTTCCATCTCGTAGGTATTATCGTATTCATCCTCTACAGCTTCATCCTTGAATTTATAACTGAGCATTTTATAGTACAGTTTTGCAGCCAGGAAGTCTGAGGATCTATCGTTACTATTAGGGCATAATTCTACCAAATCAAAGCCGACCACATTTTTTTCTTCAAATACCTGCTTCAGGAATTCAAGGGTTTCATACCATAGAAGACCACCGGGTTCCGGAGTTCCTGTTGACGGCATAATTGACGGGTCTAAGGCGTCCAGATCGAAGGTAATAAACACATTTTCACCCAGTAAGTCAACGACCTTGTCCATCCAGTAGTCATCATCGACCATTTCATGTGCAAAAAATGTCTTTTCAACATCCATGATAGTTGTCTCTATAGCATCCATACTTCTGATACCTACCTGGACCAGATTTGTTTGCTGACTTGCCTCGTAAACTGCACAGGCATGGTTGAAAGGTGTACCATCATAGGATTCTCTTAAATCGGCATGTGCATCTATATGCAGAACGGTGAGATTTTCAAAACATTCATTAAAAGCACGGATAGATCCGATAGAAATAGAATGCTCTCCTCCAACCAGGGTAACGAATTTGTTTCGTTTGATGTACTCCTTTGTAATTTTATGTACACTATTTACCATAGCTTCGGGCTTGGAGAGCTCTGCTATAGGGCTGGTAACATGAACCCCTTGTTTGTAGACCTCCGTATCTGTCTCGATGTCGTAGAGCTCCATATTCTCGGAAGCTTCGAGCAGGGCCTCAGGACCTTTATCCGCTCCCTTCCCCCAGGTACTTGTACCGTCATAAGGTACGGGAATCAATACAACTTTCGATTTTTCAAGTTGTGCAAATTCGTCAGGGATTCCCGCGTAATTTTTAGATGTTCTCATATCCTAAAATTTTAAGCAATTCCGATGCTTTTTGTTGTTCACTAAATACTTGTGTCACCAGCTTCCCGTCTTCGTCACGATCTATGAGTATATGTTTAGGAGTGGGAATAAGGCAATGTTGCAAGCCTCCAAATCCCCCGATGGTTTCCTGATAAGCCCCGGTATTAAAAAACCCGATATAAAGCGGCTTGTCTTTCCTGTATTTGGGAAGGTAAATGGCGTTCATATCCTGAATACTGTTGTAGTAATCATCACTGTCACAGGTGAGTCCGCCCAACAATACTCTTTCATACTGATCGTGCCAGCGATTTACAGGCAACATAATAAAACGTTTGTTGATGGCCCAGGAATCTGGTAATGTGGTAATAAAACTGGAATCGATCATATTCCACTTTTCCCTATCATTCTGTTGTTTCTGATACAGCACCTCGTAGATTGCCCCTCCACTCTCTCCTACTGTAAAGCTTCCAAATTCAGTGAAGATATTGGGTACGGGCACGTCTGCTTCCTTGCAGGCGATATTGATCTGGTTAATGATCTCATCCACCATATACTCATAGTCGTACTCAAAGGCAAGAGAGTTTTTAGTGGGAAATCCTCCTCCGATGTTAAGACTGTCCAGGCTGGGACAAATCTTTTTTAGCCTTACATAAACCTTTAAACACTTGGTTAGTTCATTCCAGTAATAGGCATTGTCACGAATGCCGGTATTGATAAAGAAATGAAGCATCTTGAGTTCCACCTTATCATTGTCCCGGATCTGGTTTTCGTAAAATGGGACGATGTTTCTGTAGCCTATCCCAAGTCTCGAGGTATAGAACTCAAATTTTGGTTCTTCTTCGGAAGCGATCCTGATCCCGATACTAAATGGATCGTTAATTGCATCGCTGAGCAGGTCGATCTCTTCATAATTATCAATGATGGGGATGCAATTCCTGTGCCCCCCGTTAATAAGATCCGCGATGTTCTGTATGTATCTGTCCCTTTTAAAACCATTGCAGAGGACATAGGTATTATCTTTTATCTTGCCCGCCTTCTTAAGCTGTTCTACAATATTTATGTCAAAAGCCGAAGAAGTCTCAATATGGATGTCATTCTTCAGGGCTTCGTCAAGCACGTACTGGAAATGAGAACTTTTTGTACAATAACAGTAGATGTACTTTCCTTTATAATTGTGTCTTTCTATCGCTTTGGCAAACCACTCCTTAGCCCTGTTGATGTTTCTCGAAATCTTGGGCAGGTAGGTGAACTTAAGCGGACTTCCGTATTGTTCCACAAGAGATCTCAGGGGAATACCGTGAAATAGGAGATTATCCTCCTCCAGGGTAAACTCCTCCTGAGGGAAATAATAACTTTGATCGATCAGATCGATGTATTTAATGTTCATTAAATAGGTGAGGGATTAGATTTTTTTTATACGCCTGTACTTCCTTTCGGGTTAATGTCTTTAACTGAGCTGAATCTTCCTGATTTGCGGTGTAAATGAAATCAAAAAAAAGTAAAATTCAAGTTTTTTTTATACAATTTTCTAAATGATAATATAGGTTTAATATGCACATCTAAAAAATACCTTTCTAAATAAAATATCTGAAGGTCTAATTTCCTAACTCTTTGTATCTTAGGGTATAAATCAAGATGTCATGAAATACTCAATAAAAAGATTGGTGATGCCAGTTCTTATTGCATTTTTTTGCTCAGCTATCTGGGCACAACCCGGTCCTGGTGTGTACCTGAGAACGGATTCTGAATCCACGGATCTGATTCACGAAATAAAAATGAACGGTAATTATTTGGTGTATACGGAATACACCACCGCTCCGGATTTCGTCCGTACCCGAGGGGGATTTTATACCGTCGAGGGGGACTCCATAAAAGTACAACTCGAATTTAATTCAGCCTATGAAAATGATGGGGCTAAAGCGATGGCATTTTCTTATTCTATGGACGGAGACAAGCTTGTACTGAATGAAGGAAAACCAATTGGTCTGAAGCAGGTAAAAAGCAAGGATCAGGATCTGGACGGAGCCTGGCTCTTTGCAACACGAGGCCCTGATACCGGACAGGACAGAAGAGGAGAGTCTAATCCCAGAAAGACTTTAAAATTTCTAATGGATGGGCATTTTCAATGGATTGCCTACCATACTGAAACCATGCGGTTTTCGGGAACAGGTGGAGGTTCTTTTACTTCTGAGGATGGAGTCTATACCGAAAATATCGATTACTTCTCCCGGGATAATAGTCGGGTAGGCGCCTCATTGAATTTTAATTACGAACGCAAGGGCGACGACTGGCACCATACGGGAAAGAACAGCAGGGGTGAGCCCATGTACGAGATTTGGGCCATTAGAAAATAACGGAACTACCTCTTGTTGATATCTGATTTTCCTCCTGTCTTTTTTATCAGGCGGATTCTGGCGATTTCAACTCCCTTATCTATGGGTTTAAGCATATCGTAAAGGTTCAGGGCCACAACACTGGCCCCATGCATGGCCTCCACTTCTACCCCCGTTTTATAATGGGTCTTGACGGTGATGGTGATCCTGATCTGAAGTTCTTCTATTTCGTATCGGATATCTGTGTATTCAATCGGTAGCGGATGGCAATCGGGTAAAAGATCGGCAGTTTTTTTCACCCCCAGCAGTCCGGCTGCCTTGCTCATCGCAAAGACATCTCCCTTCGGCACTCTTTTTTCTCTGATGGCCTGTATTGTTTCAGGGGAACTTACTTCTACAATAGCCTCGGCGATAGCAGTTCTAAGTGTATTTTCCTTATGCGTTATATCGACCATCTTTTATGTATTCACTTTCCATTGATAGGATTCATCATCGAAGACTTCCTTGCCAAATACCGGCACCTCAGCTTTAATTTCTTCCACCACATAGTAAAGGGCGTCAAAGACCACTTTGCGATGCGGAGAAGAAACAAAGACAAAGAGGCATATTTCGCCTGTTTCCACCCTCCCAATGCTGTGGTAAATATGCATACAGCTCAGCTCAAATTTTGCAAAGGTGGCTTCCCTGATCTCGTGGAATTTCTGGTTGGCCATGGATTCATAGGCCGAATAATCAATTGCTTTAACCTCTTTTCCATCAATCACATCAGCCCTTACCTGTCCCAGAAAGATATCATGGGCACCAATTCCGGTTTTCGACTGGTGTTTGGCGATAGAATTGGCGATGAATTCGGGAGTTATGGCTCCCTTCACAAAGACATTTTTTACTTTGTTTTTATCCAAAATTTTAAGGCTTTCTTACGAAGGTAATGAGTTTTTCCTAATTGTATTCACCTTATGAATTCTTGTCTTATTCTTAAACGAAGGGGGATATTTATCAAGGTTGCTTCTCGATGTAGTACAGCACAAAATCTTCATTCTCTTTTTTGTGATAATACAGTCCGTTGTCATCTGCAGAAAAGGTAGGCCCTTCCACAAATCCGGTAATCTCGGAGATGAGTTGTGGTTCTGAAAAAGGAAGGTCAGAAGATGTTCGGGTTGCGATATAAATCTTTGCTTCAGAATCAGGTGAAATATCTCCGATAATCCTGGTAAAACAAAGTTCCAGTTCATTTTTTGAAATTGCAGCGGCATATTCCAGATTATCCGTATTGATATTTGCCAGTAAAGTAGCGCTATTGGGATCCCTTTGAAATTCAGTTCCGTTTTTTCGCGCAATTGAAAAATTCGCCTCCCTCGGTCCTCCGTTCTCGTCGTAAAGGCCGTCTACAAAATAAAGCGTTTGTCCGTCGTTGGATACTTCCACATCAAAATTCAGCCAGCCCGGCTGGTTCAGGGACAGATTTTCAACCACAGATATATTGGTGAGTCCACCTGCATCGTAGGTTCCCATATAAATCGATTGAAGCGTTTGAAAATAATCGCCAGTATATACGTAATACAAGTTATTATTCTGATCCATGGTAGGGACGCCCTCAAGACTTTCCGTGGCCACCCCCTGTAACTCCCCCTGGTATTCAAACAGGGTATTGTTGATACGTGTACTCCAGTGGAGATTGGTGTCTACAGAAGGATTGTTCAGGTTGTTGAAGAAAAGGATACTGCCATCCCTGCTTAAAAATGGCTCCATGATCTGGTCGTCATAGCCCTGCACGCTTACCCGTTGGGGGGTTCCGAATTCGATACTAGTTTCTAAAACCTCTCCCTCCTCGTCTGAAGATGAACAGGCGGCCAAAAACAAAATTATAATTAGGACATAAAATGATTGGAATTTCATAAGGTTGATTTTAATTAGGACCCCTTTTTTACAAAAGGGTTTAATGAGCTCTTACTTCATGCCCTTATCTCAACAGAACACGAAATAGCTCTTACTAAAGAACGAATAAGTCGTCTGAATATTACCGTCCTTGTTCCACCAAGTTTTATACAAATTGTAAGGGTTGAGTCACCCTCCTGGGAAGATGTGTAGTACTGTCAGGCAATCCATTTAGAATTCACTTTGTCTTATGGGGTGATAAGACCTTAAAATGCCTTTAGTTAATCCAATACTTCGTAAACCGTGATCTTGTCTTTTTTGTTCTTCAGCTGAATATCACCTACCTTCTTACATTTGAAGGATTCCTTTACGGTCTCATAGCAACTTTCTGTGATCAGGATCTGGTTTTCTTTGGCAGCATCCTGTAGGCGAGCCGCCGTGTTTACGGTGTCTCCTATGACCGTATAATCGAGTCGTTTCAGGCTAGCCGATCCGATATTCCCCGAGATCATTTCCCCCCTTTTAATCCCAACAGAAACCATGGGTTTAAAGTTTGCCGGAAGATCTTTTGGATCAAGGGTATCCATCTGATTTCGAATGGCAAGAGCGGTGTCAATAGCCCTGTCTAAATGGTATTCCCCCCGGAAAACCGCCATGATTGCATCTCCCATGAATTTATCGACAAAACCCTGTTGTGCAATGATCTCCTTCACCATGATGTCGAAGTAAGTGTTGATCATCTGCACCACGGTATCTGCCTTGTTCTTTTCACTGAACTTTGTAAAGCCACAGAGATCGAAGAAGACCACTGTTCCTTCTATGGACTCATTGAGCATCACGCTGGATTCATATTCCTGTGTCCCCATAAAATTCAGCACGTTTTCATCCACGTACATTTTCAGAATATTGTTCTCCTTGATAGCCTGCAGGGTCTTTTTGAGCTGCCTGGCAAATGCGATGGTCTTTTCCATGGTAATAGAAAGGTCCTCAAAATTGATTGGCTTGGTAATAAAATCGAATGCCCCTCGGTTCATGGCCGTACGTATGTTATCCATGTCACCATAAGCTGAGACAATGACCGACTTTATTAGCGGACTCAGTTCATTGATTTTACTGAGTAGCGTAAGCCCGTCCATAATGGGCATATTAATGTCGCTCAATACAATATCCACATCCGGATTCTCCTTCATTTTTTCGAGGGCCATCTGCCCATTCTCGGCAAATAAAAATTCGTATTCCTTCTGCCTGATCTTCTTGCGGAATTTCTGCTTAATCAGGACTTCCAGATCTGTTTCGTCATCGACGACCATTATTTTTGTCATGATGCAATCTCTTTAAGTTTGTTTTTCAATACTCCAAAATCCAGGGGTTTAGTCAGGAAATCATCAGCGCCAAGGCGTCTTGAGCTAGACCGGTTCTCCTCATCCCCATAGGCTGTGATCATCATCACCACAGGCGGGGGTTTTACGTATTCCTTTTTGATAAATTCAAGCAGATCAAGCCCGCTCATCCCTGGCATATTGATGTCTGATAGTATGAGTACAGCCTCGTGCTCCAAATCTTTTAACAGGTCTACCGCCTCCTCCCCTGAAAAGGCAAAGACAAAATGCATGTCCCCACTCCGGATCTCTTTGCGGAAGCGTTGCTGGAAAAGGATCTTTACGTCTTGTTCGTCATCTACTACTAGTATTTTCATGGTAGAGGTATATACTATTGGTTGGTTTATCAATTTAATTTACAGGCAATTCAATTGTAAATTCTGTTCCTTGTCCTTTTTTGGTATCCACTCGTAATTCCCCACCGTGCCATTTGGTCACGATGTCGTAACTCATACTCAGGCCAAGTCCGGTACCCTCTCCTGTGGGCTTGGTAGTAAAAAAAGGTTGGAAGATCTTATCTTTAATACTTTTAGGGATTCCATTCCCATTGTCTTTCACACTAATTTCAACACCATTCTTTGTTTTCTTGGTACTTACCGTTACCGTTGGCTCATATGTTTCATCCTCTGAAGCCTTGGCGAAAGAGGATTTCTCTTTTACTGCATAAAATGCATTAGTGATCAGGTTCAGGATCACCCTTCCCATATCCTGGGCCAATATGTTTACTTTTCCTATAGACTCATCAAAATGGGTTTCCAGGGTAGCGTTAAAGGTCTTATCCTTCGCCCTAAGGCCGTGGTAGGCTAGCCGCAGGTATTCATCTGCCAGCACATTGAGGTCTGTGAGTTCTTTTTCCCCGCTGCTCGTCCTGCTGTGCTGCAGCATCCCTTTAACGATGCCGTCGGCGCGTTTACCGTGGTGGTTGATCTTATCCAGGTTCTGTTTGATATCTTCCATCAGGGCTTTAGCTTCTTCAAGGTCTCCCTTACTCATTTCCTCCAGCATTTCCTCCAGCAATTCCACACTCACTTCCGAGAAATTGTTGACGAAGTTAAGCGGGTTTTGAATCTCGTGCGCAATTCCGGCTGTAAGTTCTCCGAGAGAAGCCATTTTTTCAGATTGGACCAGCTGATTCTGTGTTGCCTTGAGTTCTTCAAGGGTATTTTCTACCTGTTCCTTGGCCCTTTCGAGTTTGACGAAATCTTCATAACGGGCATAGGCAATGGCAAAGGCATCAGCCAGGGTCTGAACCAGTTCGATCTGATTCCCATCCAGAGGTTCGGTATTCCCAACATATAACATGCCCTGGGTAAAAGGCACAAAATGAAGGTGGAGCGATTCCGGAGGTTGTTCGGCTCCCTGGTATTCCTTCTCATTGCTAACTTGTCCAAGATCCTTCATCAGTTGCATAAATTCCAGGAATTGACTTTTATCCCAATGAGTTCTGTATACCTCATTCTTTTTCCAGTGTGCAACGGTTGCCGCAGTAACCTTCTCGGCATCAAAAGGTATTTTCATCGCACCAAGGGAATGCCCGTCAGGAGCAGAAAGGAATGCCTGGACAGTTTTACTGGATTCATCAATAATAAAGACCCCACATCGGATAAATGGAATCTCCAAGGCCTTGAGTTCATTCCATATCAAGGGGGTGATCCGCTCCAGGTCCTCAGTGGATCGCATACTGGCAATTTGCCCACGAACCCTGTCCAGAGTGGCTTGTTTTAGGGCATCACGCGCTTGTATCTCAGCCTTCAACAGATCCAGATATCGTCTATAAGTCTGCCCGAACACTCCGGCAAACCGATCAAGGATTTTTGAGGCTTCCTCGGAAAAAGGGTTTTCTGCAGAAGCAAAAAGGACACCGGCAGAAAAAACGGAAATTCTATGGTATATTCTATCGGGTACACTGTCTAAATTGACATTAAACGAATATTCGGGTTCCTCATTTAATTTGCTGTAATAATTCCTGACATCCTCATTCTTAAGTTCATAGGAATATCCTTTCTTCCCGGTTTTCCAGGCATTTTTAACCCCGACCAGCAAGGGGTGTATACTCATATCCAGCATCCCCAGTTTTAGATCAACCTTGCCTTCGGGCGTAGCGTTGACAGACCAGGTTTCCATTTTTTCATTCCCTTCAAGGATACCGATACCGCATCGTATAGATTCGTCCAGCCCCAGCTTCTGTACCTCATCAAAGAGTGTAACCACGGTAGCCGCAACGTCCTGACTGTTATGCATGGCCATCGTTTTAGAACGTACCCGTTCCAGAGCCGCTTCTATCTGTGCTTCCCTGGCCTGGGTTTCTGCCTTCTTTAGCTCTTCGTAGCGTTTATACGTTAAGTTCAACACCTTAATTAACCTTCTATAAACTTTGAGTTCCTCTTCATCTAATGCCTTGTCAGACCAGGCATAATTGGCGGTGTCCTCTAAAAAGAAAAAGTAGCCATGTTGTACCGTATCCATAGGTGGTATTGGTATGTCAATGGCGTGGCCTAAAATAGCGTAATAGCTTTTCATTTCCTCTCCCTGAAGGGCATAGTACAAATCTTCCTTTGCCAAGTAATGTTCATATATCTCTTCCAGTAACGGATGGCCCTCAAGTTTTAATTGACCTACCACTTTCCCTAAATCCGTAGCCGTATGTAATTCAACTATTTTGGTATCCGAGTTTACTTTTGCATGTCCAAATCTTAAAGCATGCACCTGGAGGGTATCTAGTTCTTTATAAAGTATTTCCACGGTATCGGCAAGGTCATCAGAACTGTGCATGGCCATTGCTTTAGATCGAACCCGCTCCAGGGCTGCTTCTATCTGTGCTTCCCTGGCCTGAGATTCAGCTTTTTGGAGGTCGAGGAAACGTGTATAGCTCTGTTCGAACACCTTTAGGAAACGTTTAATGATCTCATTTTCCTCATCACTGTATAAAATTCCATCATAGCGCATTATTGACAAAGAGGTATATTTTCCAATTGCGTTGGATGTTCCAATACCAGGGCTGGAAAAGATGAGGTCTTTTCTTGCCTGAGGCGCATTTCTAAGTATGGTATTATCAAAAAAGTGATGAAATAAATTATCCTTCTGGCGTTTCGAAAATTTTAGTGTATAAAATGATTCCCCATTGGTTACTGCTTCCCTGAAACGTTTGAAAAATATATTTTTAGTGAATGGTGCATGCACCTGTTCCGGATAAACCACACCATTGGTGACTATCCAACAATGCAGTTCTTTAAAATCATCAATAGATTCTATTATTTGGGCCGAATGCATTTTCAATCCCAGCGAAGCCAATTGATTGTACAACATTACTAAAACATTATGAAGATCTTTACTTTGGTGCATCGCCAGCGAGGCTGACCGAACTTTTTCCAGAGCCGCCTCAATTTGTGCTTCCCTGGCTTGTGCTTCCGCTTTTTGCAGATCGAGAAAGCGGATATAGGCCTGTTCAAAGACCTTGGATAATCGCTTTAGGATTTCATATTCTTCAACACTGAATTCTTCTTCTACTTCTTCTATTAATCGCAAAACGCCTATTCCTGAATACTTTCCCAGCGCAACTATACCTGCCCACGATTTAGCGTCAAGTACATACTTTTTCCTATCCTCAGAAATTTCAATTTTTGAGTTATTTAGAAGATGGCGATAGAGTCTATTTTTTTCTTTTTTACTCGTACCTGACATCGTAAAAAAGATTTTGTTAGTCGTTCGGGCATGATAAATACCATCAAAAAATTGGTGTTTGAAATACGGAAAATAAACTTCATTAGGATAAAGACCACCATCACCTGCGATCCACATATTTATTCCTTTATCCCCCTCCTCAAAGCGGTATATATGAGCAGCACTGATATTTAACCCCAGGTTCCTAATTTCCTGTGAAACGGTCAATACCACTTTATGCAATTCCTGACTTTTGTGCATAGCCATGGTGCGGGAGCGAACTTTCTCCAAGGCGGCTTCAATCTGCGCTTCCCTAATTCTGGCTTCAGCTTTTTGAAGATCGAGAAAACGGGTATACGCCTGTTCAAATACCTTTGCAAATCTTTGAAAGATTAAATTGTCTTCTTCAGCAAAAGGAACAGCTCTGTAATTAACTAGATACAGGTCTATATTCTCTAAGAAAAAACTTGAACGGGCAAAACCCGGTGCGTTCAGAATAAATTTCTTAATAGGTTCCGGGAAATTTTTCAGATCTGAATTCTTAATCAAATGTTTAGTCCACTCCTTGTTTTCCGCAGCAGAAAATACATCTGAAATAAAAGTTTCATTGTTCTTTTTAGCCTCATAAACCCTATTTATTACCGGATTATTTAAATGCGGGATTTCCATAAATATGGGTTTGGGTTGTCCCCTGGAAGTCATCCAAAAATTAAAAGTGCCCTTCTGATCATTTGTGGCAAAACTTACCGTATCAAAATCTAAATTTAAATGTCGCAACTGCCCGGAGACAACCTCTATGACATCCAGCATTTCGCTACTATTATGCATGGCCATACTTCTGCTCCGTACTTTCTCCAATGCCGCCTCTATCTGTGCTTCTTTTGCCTGAGATTCAGCTTTTTGGATGTCGAGGAAACGTGTATAGCTCTGCTCGAACACCTTAGCAAAACGCTTAATGATCTCATTTTCCTCCTCACTGTACAGAATCCCATCATAGCGCATTATTGACAAGGAGGTATATTTCCCCATTGCATTGGATGTTCCAAGACCAGGGCTGGAAAAGATGAGGTCTTTTCTTTCCTGAGGCACATTCTTAAGTGAGGAATTATCAAAAATGTGATGAAAGTGCTTATCTTTTTGTTGTTTTGAAAGTTTTAGGGTATAAAATGATTCCCCATTGGTTACTGCTTCCCTGATACGTTTGAAATATATATTTTTAGAGAATGGTATATGAACCTGTTCCGGATAAACAGCACCATTGGTAACTATCCAGGAATGTATTGCTTTGGGATCTTCAATAGATTCACTTATTTGGGCCGAGTGCATCTTTAATCCCAGGGCATCCAATTGATTGTACAACATTACTAAAACATTATGAAGATCTTTACTTTGGTGCATCGCCAGCGAGGCTGACCGAACTTTTTCCAGAGCCGCTTCTATCTGTGCTTCTTTTGCCTGAGCTTCTGCCTTTTGCAAGTCCATAAAGCGGATATAGGCCTGTTCAAATACTTTGGCAAAGCGTTTCAGGATCTCATTTTCTTCAGCAGTGTACTGGTTGTTTGAATACCTTGCTATTTGTATACTTGAATTCTTCGCAAAGGAAATGGAAGTGGAAAAGGCTGAGGAGGTGACCATTTTCCTTTTCAGGTCCCTGGGGAAATCTCCATGGGTGAGCAGGTGATTTACATATTCCTCTTTAATCTTGCCCGAATAGGTCCTCGCAAACAGATCGGGTCTTTCTTTAATGGCCTTATTATAATCCCGCTGGACTTTGGTGTCTTTGTTATAAGGAATACGCAAGACCTTTCCCATGGGCGCCCCGCCTATCCAAACATCATAATCCTTCTTTTCTTCTATGACCCCGCTCATCCCCACGGCATCCATCACTACTCCCAATTCCTGGAGCTGGTGATACACCGCATTGGCCACCAGTTGCATTTCGCTGGTGGTATGCATGGCTAATGACTGTGAACGTACTTTCTCTAATGCCGCCTCAATTTGTGCTTCTTTTGCCTGGGCTTCTGCTTTTTGCAGGTCGAGAAATCGGGTGTAGGTCTGTTCGAAGACTTTTGCAAAACGTTTAAATATTTCGTGGGATTCCGGAGACGGTTCGTAGGTAATAAATAAGACATAACCATATTTGAAAAAGGCTACATGGTCTATTTGCGAAGTAGGAAACGGAATACCCGCGTCCTTCATTTTGAGCAGCTGCTCACCTACACCGGGCAAGGTGCATAAATAATCGTAATGAGCCGGACATTCGTCTTCCCCAATTTCATTGATTAGAAGGGTTTCTCCTTTCTGACCCGCCTTATAATAACGAAGGAAAATACCTTCCATTGGAGTTCTGTATTCCGGAAATGTACCCTGACCATTACTGCCCCATTCTAACGAGCCTTTAGATTCATCGTCATAAATATTAAAGGCACAAAACCAGGTATCTACTCCCAGGGCCTGAACCTGTTTTACCAACTCAAGGGATAGATCGGCCAGTTCCTCACTTTTGTGCATGGCCATACTCCTTGATCTTACCCGCTCCAAAGCAGTCTCGATTTGAGCTTCTCTGGCCTGGGCTTCTGCTTTTTGAAGATCGAGGAAACGGGTGTAGGTCTGGGCAAATACCTTTCCAAATCGTTTAAAAATATCATGAGCTTCCGGAACAGCCTCATAGGTGATAAAGAGTAAAAAACCTTCGTTAAATCGAACCAAATGATTAAACTGTTGCACTGGTAAGTCTAGTCCGGCTTTCTCAAACTGCTCGAAAGTCGCTTTAAGTTCAGGAAGGGATTTCATATAATCATAATGTGCTACCAAATCTTCCCCATCCTGCCCATAGACAAAATATTCCTCCTTATTGATAATGGCATCATACCAGGGTTTTAAACTTTCATGTTCGGACAGGGGCAGCGTAAATGGTTTTT
This sequence comes from Muriicola sp. E247, assembly GCF_041358175.1. Lineage (NCBI taxonomy): Bacteria > Pseudomonadati > Bacteroidota > Flavobacteriia > Flavobacteriales > Flavobacteriaceae > Muriicola > Muriicola sp. E247. The sequence continues at coordinate 719,279 of NZ_JBGKBE010000001.1, read as the reverse complement.
GAAGTTCACCTTCACTGCTCATGATACATACACTCGATTTTTTATCTTCCGACAAAATGTTGTAACCACAACTCCAGGCAGGTATATCTAAATTTTGGACTTCCAAAAACAACACATTGGCAGCTTCGGGCAATTCATCACTATGCTGCATTGCCATGGTGCGGCTCCGTACTTTTTCCAGGGCCGCCTCGATCTGAGATTCTCGGGCCTGGGCTTCTGCGTTTTTCAGGTCTAAAAAACGGGTGTAGGTCTGCTGAAAAACTTTGGCAAATCGCCTGAGAATTTCATTTTCCTCACCGGAATACGGAGTTCCGGAGAAATTTTCAATATAGAGTCCGATATCCTTTTCTATGGCCGTTGATATGGCCAATCCGGGACAACTGAAATAAAAATCCTTCACCTTTTTAGTTAATCCTTCAACGTGGGGCAGCAGAACTTCATAAAAACTGTTCTTTTCCTCAAAGTCCATTAGCGTTGTAAAGAAATCCTTTCCCTTTTTTTTCGCCTTTGTGAATTGTCGGTCCCAGACCAGATCTAGGTAAGGGACTGTAACCTTTGATGGAATATCCTGTGTTTCGGCAATCCAAAAATGCCAGTCCTTTTTAGGTTCATAATCAACCACAATTCCCGCATGATCCGCATTGATATTTAAGTGGGCCAATTGGTCGAAGATTACCTTTACGACATCTTTAAGCTCTTCACTTTTTTGCATGCCCATACTTCTTGAGCGAACCCGCTCCAATGCAGCTTCGATCATGGCTTCACGGGCCTGGGATTCTGCTTGTTGAATATCCAGAAAACGTGTGTAGGCTTGTTCAAAGACTTTAGCAAACCGGGAAAGTATATCTCCCTGACTATCAGTTAATGCCTTATCACCAACCATTTCCAGCATTCCATACTTCATGTAGGCAGCGGAACTTAACTTTCTCTCCTTAGCCAGAAACTCTTTCCTAATGTCTTCAGGTAGTTCAAAAAAGTCTTTGTTGGAAAAGGTTTGCTTGTCGTAACTCTTTTTGAGATCCCCTTCAAAGGCCAGGACCTTATATTTCTCCCCATTCTTCCAATCATCCAATTGCATTCTGTAATAAGGGTGGTCAAAATATGAAATGTGAAAACTCCTTGGGTGAACATCTTCTCCAAATCCAGACATCCATATATCCATACCTTCCTCCTTATCGTAAAGGTTTAATGTACATCCTTCAGAATCAATACCAAGGGCCTTTAATTGGGCGAAGACCACACTAATTACGTTGGCAAGTTCTTCTCCTTTCTGCATAGCCATGGAGGCTGTCCTTACCTTTTCCAGGGCAGTTTCTATCTCCAGATCACGGGTCCGTTCTTTGATCTTAGCTTCTAACTCTTCGTTTTTCTTGCGGAGGCCTTCCATCGGAAAGGCTTCCTCCTCATCGATATCCTTGTCGGGTGTTGATCCATGAAAATGAGTAATTACCCATTTGTCGGATTCTTTTTCGAGAATTGTGGAAAGTCTGAGTTGAAGAGTGTGATTGTTATCCTGCATATACAGTTCAAAATCTTCCAGGACTAGCAAGGTAGAATCATTGGTGAGAAACTTCTCGATTACAGGTTTGCGGGTCAAGGTAAATTGCGTACCCCTCAATTGTTCGGCTTGCATAACGGCCATGTTCCTAAGTGCCTCCCGGTCTTTAAAAAATTCGTGAGCTGCAGTGCCATAACCCAGAAATTTGGGATGTACAACTTTATCGAGTTCTTCTACGGGCCTGAAATAGAAAAAGATCTCGATAATCTTATCGTATGTAGCACGGGCCTCAGTACTGTTTTTGCCCTGGGAGGATGGTTTCATTGGTGGTGGTTATAAGGCAAGTGCGCCACTTTCTGCATACTAGTAAAAGCAAAAAACAACGAACACAGGAAGGTTGGGTTCGACCTCCATTACTAATATAAGCAAGATTTTGTAATAAATGGAAAGCAGTTGGGTGAAGTTGGGCTGGCCCTATAAATGCCTCATCCTGAAAATACAAAAGCCCAACTGCTGCGCAGTTGTATTTATTTTTGGACCCGCACTTTAAATTCACCAGGATTAGCTCCCCCTGAAGCTTGCTCCGCTATGCTTCAGGAGTCGCTGTTCCTGAAAAAGCCTCATCCTGAAAATACAAAAGCTCAACTGCTGCGCAGTCCATTCTTCTCTTAGGCCAAACCTAATCACCAGGATTAGCTCCCCTGAAGCATAGCAAAGCACACTTCAGGAGTCGCTGTTCCTGAATAAGACTCATTCTGAAAATACAAAAGCCCAACTGCTGCGCAGTTGTATTTATTTTTGGACCCGCACTCAACAAAACAAGTTTCTTTCGGCGGGTCGCAAAAATAAAGCCTTTGCTTTTCGCAAAGGCTTTTGTGCTTATCTGTAGCCTCACCAGGAATCGAACCTGGATCTAAAGTTTAGGAAACTTCTATTCTATCCGTTGAACTATGAGGCCTCTTTCAGGACGGCAAATTTATGAATACTTTTTGAAATGTTTTGCTGTCTATTGAGGAAACTTCCCCCGATAGCTATCGGGGCTATCCGTTGAACCTGCCTGGCGGCAGGCAGGCTATGAGGCCAAATTGGGAGGGCAAATTTAAGAATACTTTTCTAATGATCGGGTATCAATTTTAACGCAGGCTGTACACCAGCATGAGTCCGCCACGATACGGGATCCACTCCCCGCTTTTATTGAAACTTCGGTCCTCATCCAAAGGGATATCGATCCGCATTCTCGTCTCCTGACTATAAGCCCTGTAGGTGGCCTGGGAAGTGCCTCCGCCCAGAAAGAGCTCCAGCGCCCAACGGTCTGATAACCGTTTCTTATACCCTATCGATGCCCCGATATAGTAATTACGTCCACTCTGGTACACATCTTCATCATAACCGTATTTGGTGAGTGTAAACATTCCAAAGCCCACATTTCCCCCAAAAAAGAACCCACTGATGTCAGTTTTTCCATAGTAGCGTACTTCTCCGAAGGCCTGTGTAAACTGCAAGGGCTTGCCGTCAAAGGAATCCCAGAATGATCCCGACAGGTCCATTTGAAAACTAAAACGCTCTGAGATCGGAATTTCTATCCCCACATTGGGGATTAGTAGCAAAGCCGAGGCGGCATTGAATTTTAGTTCGGTCTGACCATAATTTGAATTACTTATGCCTACTAAAAGGAGTAAGAATAATACAGCGGTATAAGCTTTTCCATTTTTCATCTCGATTCCCTTTCCGGAAATTTAAATGTATCGAATTCTATCAAGAACAGCCCACAAAATCGATGTATTGATTCCAATTTAAGTTCCTTTTACTTCATTCTTTATTCTTCCTGTAAATCCTTCAGCAAAATTTCTATAATTGTTGTATTTTGTACATTCTCTTTTTTACTAACTCAAACACTATATCCATGAAAAAAGGACTACTCGTTTCACTTGTATTTCTGCTCATCTCTTCCCTGGCCTTTTCACAAAGGAATCGGGGCGCATCGGCAGATGCAGATTCTAAAGAAGACAAACTTTCCCTGGCCGGACTCAAACTTCGGAATGTTGGGCCGGCATTCCTGTCAGGCCGGATCGCCGACATCGCCCTCCATCCTGATGATCCCAGCATCTGGTACGTAGCTGTAGGCTCAGGTGGGGTATGGAAAACTGTTAATTCTGGTACTACCTGGACACCCATCTTCGATAAGGAAGTATCCTATTCTATAGGTTGCCTAACCATCGACCCTAATAACCCTTCCACCATCTGGGTGGGTACCGGGGAAAATGTTGGAGGTAGGCACGTGGCCTATGGAGACGGAGTCTATAAAAGTGAAGATGGAGGTAGTAGCTGGAAAAATATGGGTCTGAAAGCCTCGGAGCATATTTCTGAAATCATCGTACACCCGGATAATCCGGATGTGATATGGGTCGCTTCCCAGGGACCCCTATGGAGCAAAGGAGGCGACAGAGGCCTCTTTAAATCCACAGACGGAGGTGAATCCTGGAAGAAGGTGTTAGGAGGAAATGAATGGACCGGAGTTACCGATATCATGATGGACCCCCGCAATCCTGACAGGCTTTACGCGGCCACATGGCAAAGACACCGTACCGTGGCTGCCCTGATGGGTGGAGGGCCCGATTCAGGCCTGCACCGCTCTGAAGACGGAGGCGAAACCTGGGAGAAACTGAACTCCGGATTGCCAAAATCAAATCTTGGAAAGATAGGGATCGCCATCTCTCCCCAGCAACCCGATGTACTCTACGCGGCTATCGAATTGGATAGAACTCAGGGGGCAGTTTACCGCTCTGAAGACCGGGGTTCTTCCTGGAAAAAAATGTCGAATACCGTTTCAGGTGGAACAGGACCACATTACTACCAGGAACTATATGCCAGTCCGCATGCCTTTGACCGGCTCTACCTTATGAACGTACGTATCTTAACCTCCGATGACGGCGGAAAGACCTTTGTACAATTGCAGGAAAGCGACAAGCATTCTGACAATCATTCTATCGCCTTTAGGGCCGATGATCCCGATTACCTGCTAGTGGGCACAGATGCAGGGATCTACGAAAGCTTCGACCTGGCTAAGACCTGGCGGTATATCAAAAACCTGCCGCTTACCCAGTTTTATAAAGTGGCCGTGAATAATCAAAAACCGTTCTACCATATTTTTGGTGGAACACAGGACAACGGCTCCGCCGGAGGGCCATCGAGAACCGATGAGCCACAAGGGATTAGAAATGCGCATTGGTATAAGACCCTGGGAGCAGACGGGCACCAGTCGGCTACCGATCCCGAATACAACCATATCATCTACGCAGAAACCCAGCAGGGAGGATTGCATAGGGTAGACCTGATTACCGGCGACAGGGTATTTATCCAACCTCAACCCAGGGCTGGGGAACCACACGAACGCTTCAACTGGGATGCACCAATACTGGTGAGTCCGCATAAACCATCGCGACTCTATTTTGCCTCCTACCGGGTTTGGAAATCGGAAGATAGGGGAAACAGCTGGACACCCATTTCAGGTGACCTTACCCGCAATGAAGAGCGGATTACCTTACCCATCATGGGGAAACAGCAAAGCTGGGACAATGCATGGGATGTTGGGGCTATGTCTAATTACAATACTATTACCTCCCTATCAGAATCTCCTGTTACTGCAGGGGTTATCTATGCGGGAACAGATGACGGATTTATTCAGGTCACAACCGATGGAGGTGGCAATTGGAACGGCATTCCCGTAACCAGACTCGGACTTCCTTCTCGTTCTTTTGTGAATGATATTAAAGCCGACCTGTTTGATGAAAGCACGGTATATGTAGCACTCGACAATCACAAAGAAGGGGATTTCTCTACCTATCTATACAAGAGTACCGATAAGGGTGCAAGCTGGAGATCTATCAAGGGCGACCTTCCTCAGAATACGATTATATGGCGCCTGGTTCAGGATCATGTGAATAAGAACCTGCTGTTTATTGGAACGGAAAACGGGATTTACACCTCAATGAATGGTGGGGTAAACTGGCATAAAGTACCGGGATCCCCTACAATTTCCTTCCGCGATCTGGTGATACAGAAGGAAATGAATGACCTGGTGGGTGCGTCCTTCGGCCGGGGCTTTTTTGTGCTGGACGATTACAGTGCCCTGCGTGAAATAACCGACGCATCCCTGAAAAAGGAAGGGGCACTTTATTCAACAAGGACAGCCCCCTGGTATGTACCTAAAAACGTAGTGGGCAACACCGGAGCAGATTATTACTTTGCTGAGAATCCCGAATTTGGGGCCTGGTTTACCTATTCCCTGGCAGAAGGATTTACTTCAAAATCTAAAGCGCGTAAGGACAAGGAAAAAGATCTGGAAAAAAGAAATGCTTCCATTCCCTTTCCTGGATGGGATGCCTTGGAAGAGGAACGACGGGAGCAGGATCCAAAAATCTGGATCACCATTAAGGATGCCAATAACAACGTGATCCGAAATGTGGAGGGCAGCGATAAAAAAGGCACTAATCGTGTTGCATGGGATTTAAGGCACCCCAGCTCCAGGGCTATCAGGCCAGGACAGTCTTCAGGCGGGGGCAGATCCTGGTGGAACTCAGGTCCGCTGGCCATGCCAGGAACCTATACTGCAACTCTTTCTAAGGAAGTAGATGGAGTCCTCACACAACTGGATGGACCTATCACCTTTCAGGTTGAACCCTTGTTTGAAAGTACTTTAAAAGGCGTTTCTTATGAAGAGTACAATGCATACATCTCTTCATACAATGAAGTTGCCACCCAGGAAAGTAAAATTTCCGATGTTTTAAATAGCAGCATGGACAAAGTGAAGGCCATGAAGCTGGCCTTGAGCAGGGCTCCTGCTGCACCTGGAAATACAGCAACAAGACTGCACGACCTGCAGCAACAACTGTTTGCTTTTGAAGAGAGACTGGAAGGCAATAAGTCCAGGGACGAGATCGGGGAACGCAATCCGCCCAATGCAGGAGATCATTTAAATGTGGCCAGACGTGGTTTATCAACTACATACGGCCCCACTCCTCTACATAAGCAGAATCTCGAGCTGGCCAAGACCATGATGGCCTCTTTGTATACAGAGATCAGAACCATTGCCAATACGACAATTCCACAATTGGAAAAGGATTTGCAGCGGATGGGCGCTCCTTATATTTTAGGGCAGGGGATAGATGATTAATGGTATTGAACCAAAACAAAAAGCGCTGCCCATTGGCAGCGCTTTTTTATTGAGTTAGCTTGATTTTAAAATATGGCCCCAGTATGGTAATGGGTAATCCAGGCAATCCAGGCAATTCCGACACAAATCATAAACCTGGCAATTTCCAAAGCATTTATCTTATTGTTCATTTTCAAAATTTTATTAAGATTTAGATTGCCAATATAAAATGGTAATTCACCTGGTGTAAGCAATTTGGATAAAATCAATGTTTTACAAGTCAAAAGGACCCGACTTTTCCGTTAATAGAGGGAATTGATATTTTATCGAATTACTGATAATCTTATCTACTGGTTGAGTTCACCATTAACTCCGTTGTTTTGAACTTTGTATTTCAGCCTCCTGAATATTGAAGAACTTTTTTAAATTATTGTATCTTCGCCTAAGAACAAAGTTCCATGGGCCTACTGCTCTTATACGCATTCTTAGCCATTTTTTTCTCTTTTCTCTGTTCCATTCTGGAAGCTGTGCTTCTTAGTGTTACACCAACTTTTGTAAACCTGAAAAAAAAGGCAAAGAAAAGCTATGCCCTTACGCTTGAGGAACTTAAAAAAGACATAGACAAACCCCTGATCGCCATACTAACCTTGAATACCGTTGCCCACACAGTGGGGGCGATCCTGGTTGGGGTGCAGGCTAAAGTAGCCTACGTAGACCTTTACGGTCAACAGACGCGTACGGTTTTTGGAATACAATTTACTGAAGATCTTATGGTAGGATTGGTCTCAACCCTGATGACTATCCTCGTTCTGGTTGCCTCGGAAATTATCCCAAAAACCATAGGCGCCAACTACTGGAAAGAACTTGCCAGCATTTCTACCCAAATCCTGCGAGGTATGGTTTGGATCATGCAGGTTACCGGCCTGATGTGGGCTTTACAGCTGTTTACCCGACTCATTGGCAAAGAACATAAAGGCAGTGTTCTGAGCAGGGAGGATTTTACGGTAATGGCTGACCTTGCCGAAGAGGAAGGTGTATTTGAAAAATCGGAATCCAAAGTGATTAAGAACCTGCTTCAATTTGATGAGATCATGGCCAAGGATATCATGACACCCAGGGCAGTGATAAAAATTGCGCCTGAGACGCAGACTATCGAGGAGTTTTTTGAGCAAAATCCACGTCTTCGTTTTTCAAGGATTCCCATTCACGGGGAAACTGTGGATACTATCACCGGATTTGTATTGAAGGATAACGTAATGGAAGAGATTATCAACGATAATGGCAAGCTCACACTAAGTGATATCAGAAGGGACATTCTGATGACCAAAAGAAATACGCCTATCCCACAATTATTTGAGAATTTTATCAGAAAAAGGGAACATATTGCACTGGTAGTAGATGAATACGGTTCAGTAAGTGGTCTGGTAACCATGGAGGACGTCATCGAAACCCTGCTGGGGCTTGAGATTATGGATGAGAGCGACAATGTAGAAGATCTGCAGCTCATGGCCCGAAGAAATTGGGAAGAGCGGGCAAAAAAGACAGGGATCATCGAATAGCTTCCTGAAATAAGCAATCAAACTCGGATTTTGCCAATAAAAAAGAGCTGTATTTCTACAGCTCTTTTATTATTTATATCGTTTTGATATTCTCTATTGGGAAAACTTTTAATCCTCAGATTAAAAATCTGCGTCCATATTTCCTTCCCCGATTGGTTCCTTCCCTGTCCTGACATAGCCAAGTTTCAGTTCAATATTATAGCTGAAGTAAATGGGTTTCTCATTCCTCAACAAATCGATCACATTAGGATACATGGAGATAGGATACCTCATGTACACCAATTTGTTACGCTTGTCGTAATGGTTTTCAGGCACCTTCCCATCAGGATAAAAATTGACCTGAACCACAAAGTCGTCATCGTGATAACACTTGACAAGGGCTCTGGGATATACTTTACTTTTATCACTTCCTCCTGACTGAAAGTGGACCCAATATTGGTTTACTTCGCTAGTGATCGTTTTCATGCTTCTTTGGTTTAAATTATTTAGAAAGATACCAAGTTAAATAATATTTCCCAAGATAGAAATAGAATTGGGAAAAAGCACGGATTATTATCCCTTGGATAAATGAATAAATTAAATATAGATGGCGAACCATGTCCGACAGAATTCTGGTCCGGAATATCCCATTAAAAACCACTTTTATTTTGTGGACGGCTGAAGTTTTTCAAGAAAGAGGGCTTAAGGATTATGACCTTCAGTATATCGTTAGACAATACATTTCCCTCAGCCTCAAAGATATTGCCCCGACATATTATTTTAATCTGTGGGCCACATTATCATAGTATTCCTGACTTAATACTTCAGTCCAAGTTGTTGGCTCTGTACCTCCGTAAATGGCCAAATAAGTGACGTCCTTTTCCTTTGACGATGAATGCCAATGTTCGGTTTCTTTTTCACATCTGATAACATCCCCTTCCTTCATTCTAATTGGGTCCTTTCCTCTTTCCTGATAGTACCCTTCTCCTTCTACAATTATCAAAACCTGTGGAGAGGAGTGTTTATGCCAGTCTAATGTTGAATTAGCTTTAAACATTGCCTTGGTAATGTTATAATTAAATGTTTCATCAGCGCGCAGAAGGCTGTTTAACCATGCTTCGCCAATATAATGTGTATTAGGGGCTTTATTTCCAGCCTCCAGATAAGAAGTTACACTGTATTCCATATGCTGAGAAAAAAGGAAAATGGGAAATATCACCAACAGGACAAAACAAGTATTTTTCATAATGTAAGATTATATACGCAATATAATAAACGCTTGACCTAGCTTGGCGATATCATCTTCTTATTAATGACCAGGCACTTTTATACTTATTAATATAATTCTGTAATCCGTGACTGAAATATTTTTCACCCGAATTTTTCAATACACCCCGGTATCTATATTGTAGAAGTAGCAGGGGATAGATTAGGGTACCCTATTTCTATAAATGTTTTTCGAAGCATTAATTTCAACATCCTTTTTCCCTGAGTGGTCTTAAAGTACTTTTCTCTGCGTTGTGATTTAATAGTTGTTTTTCCAGATTTATAGTAAAACAAGGTTATAGTAGTGGTTTTTTTTAACTGATTTAATACCAACTATTCATGTTCAAATTTTTATCTATCTTTAAATTATACAGGCGAGTTTAAGCCTGAATTTGGATACCCGAAGAAACCGAAAGAATAATTCAATCCCTATTTTTATCCGGTTGAGTTACTTTCAAAAAAGCACTTCGATCGCCACAGGCCAATTAGTAGAAAAATTACCTTGGTCCAAAAGGAACTTACCTATTTGGAATTTTATATGGTAGAGCAGTATTCAAAAAAACTATTTAAAACACAATAGATGGAAACTAAAAAAATAACAACATTATTACTCTGTTGTATCATTTTATTAACCTTAGGTTGTAAAGACGAACTTAAGTTTACCGAAGAGGCCAGAGGAAACTTTACGCTGGTAAGAAATGATGAGGGACCAACCTTAGGGTACAGCCCGAATTCAGGCGTAACGCTTTTAACGGTCGACGGTTTGGCGTTCAAAGATCTGAACAAAAACAATACCCTTGATTCCTATGAAGATTGGCGAAAATCGGCGAATGAACGGGCGAAGGACTTAGCCCATAAAATGAGTTTGGAAGATATCGGAGGGCTCATGCTCTATAGTTCGCACCAATCGCTACCAGGGAGAAGCCGTGGTTTTGGTTCCTCTACCTATAACGGTAAATCATTTCCTGAAAGTGGCGCTAAAGCGAGTGATCTTTCAGATGAACAAAAGAAATTTTTGACCGATGACCACTTACGACATGTATTGATTACGTCCGTGGAGAGTCCAGCCGTAGCGGCGAAGTGGAATAATAACGCCCAGGCTTTTGCCGAAGGGCTATACTTGGGTATTCCGGTTAATACAAGTTCCGATCCGCGCCATGGGAGTGATTCTTATGCAGAATTCAATGCCGGTGCAGGTGGGGATATTTCAATGTGGCCTGGTACCTTGGGTATTGCAGCTACTTTTGACCCTTTCTTAATGAAACAATTTGGGGAAATAGCTTCAATTGAATACAGGGCTTTGGGAATCGCCACCGCCTTATCTCCCCAAATAGATTTGGCAACGGAACCCCGTTGGAGCCGTTTTGATGGAACTATGGGCGAAGACCCGGATTTGGCAACGGATATGGCTAGAGCTTACGTAGATGGATTTCAATCTACCAACGGTGGAGATTGGGGGATGGAGAGCGTTAACGCCATGGTAAAGCATTGGCCAGGTGGTGGACCGGAAGAGGGTGGTCGTGACGGACATTTTGGTTATGGTGCCTATGCGGTGTATCCAGGAAAAAATATTAAAGACCATATGCAGCCCTTTACCGAGGGTGCTTTTAAGCTTGAAGGTCCTACCAAAATGGCTGCTGCGGTAATGCCTTACTATACTATTTCTACAGGCGAAGGTGAAAAAGTCGCCAACGGATACAACAAGTATTTGATTACAGACGTCCTTCGGGGTACCTATGGGTATGACGGGGTCTTATGCACCGACTGGGGCATCACAAGGGATATGACTTCCGTATCAAAATTTGAAGGAAAACCTTTTGGAGTTGAGAATCTTTCCGTAGCGGAACGCCATTATAAGGCCATACAGGCAGGTATGGACCAATTTGGTGGTAACAATGATATGGGGCCTGTTTTGGAAGCTTATAAATTGGGCGTTGCGGAAATGGGCGAAGAGGCAATGCGTGCCCGTTTTGAGGAATCGGCGGTACGTTTATTGACCAATATTTTTCGCACCGGACTTTTTGAAAATCCTTATTTGGATGTTGAAAAAACAACTGAGATCGTGGGGAACAGTGAATTTATGAAAGCTGGCTTCGATGCACAGCTACGATCCATAGTCATGCTTAAGAACAACAATAAAAGTCTTCCAATGGAGACAAAGCAAAAGATTTATGTACCACAACGCTATATTGCACCTACCACCAATTGGTGGGGAGTAACTACAGAGCCTAAAACGATAGACGCCTTTAATATGGAAGTCATTGCCAAATACTTTGATGTTGTAGAGAGCCCAGAAGAGGCGGATTTTGCCCTAGTTGGTATTCAAAGTCCAGATGGTGGCGTTGGATATGATGATGCTGATTTAGAAAAAGGCGGTAACGGCTATGTGCCCATCAATTTGCAATACGGGCCTTATACTGCTATAACCGCCCGCGAGGTAAGTCTGGCAGGGGGAAGCCCTCTTGAAGATTTTACCAATAGAAGCTATAAAGGAAAATCGGTTACAACTGTTAATACAACTGATATGCAATTGGTTAACGATACCAAGGCGAAAATGGGGAACAAACCAGTAATTGTCTCGGTTAAAGTAGCCAAGCCTATGGTATTTTCTGAAATAGAAGAAAGTGCGGCTGCCATTCTGGTGCATATGGGGGTTCAAGATCAGGCCCTAATGGAAATCATCACTGGTGCCGTAGAACCCTCTGGATTATTACCATTTCAAATGCCTGCGGATATGTTGACGGTAGAAGCACAATTTGAAGATGTGCCGCGTGATATGAAACCTTATACCGATGCGGATGATAATGCCTATGATTTTGGCTTTGGGCTGAATTGGAAGGGGGTTATCGATGATGAACGGGTAAATAAGTACAAATAACTACTAAACCATTGACATCCTTTCGAGTCATAAGTAATATGAAGTAAAAACTAACACTAATAAACAATGTTAAAAAAAATCTTGATCGGACTGGGAATTGTACTTATCATTATTCAGTTCATCCGCCCTGAAAAAAACGAATCCAATGATTTGACATATGACATCGCCACAAAGTACGAAGTGCCGAGTGACGTCAACCACCTATTACAAGTTTCGTGCAACGATTGCCATTCGAATAAAACGGAATACCCCTGGTATTCGAATGTGCAGCCTGTGGCCTGGTGGCTTGATCATCATGTGCAGGATGGAAAAAAACATTTGAATTTTTCCGATTTTACAAGCCTGCCCTTGTTTGTTCAAAACCATAAATTCGAGGAGGTCGTCGAAATGGTTGGGGAACATGAGATGCCCTTACCATCCTATACGTATTTCGGACTTCATTCGGAAGCCAAGCTAACTAATAAACAACGTTCAAAGATCACCGATTGGGCAAAGGCGCAGATGAGCTATCTGAAAGAAACCTATCCCGCCGATAGTCTTAAATTTCCAAAAAGGGATAATCGACCTCCTTCCAACTAAGTTTTCGTCAAATTGATTTTATAATTTTATTGATATGAATTTATCAAACAAGTAACAAAATAACCGTAAGCAAAAACCCAGCCCCCGCAAAATAAAGCCCCTTTTTATAAATCGGTGCGCTCGGTCGGAACATAAAAAAGGCCGAAACGGAAAAGAACAACAGCGCGATAGCGTAGAAGATACCCAACCAAAACAATGGGTTACCCGAATGCATTTTATGCAGTTTGTTCATTTTTTCCAAAACTATGGGCAGTTTCTTCTCGGTGTAGGATGCCTCGCCCGTGGCTTTGTTATAGGTGCCTCCGTCAAAATATACTAGATCGCCCTCGGTTTTATCTACTTTAAAACCTCGTCGTTGCATTGCCCTTCCCAAAGCTTCGCCTTCCAAATTGGCTTTCAAGGTGCGATTTACCTGTATTTCACTTTTCATGTAGTCGGTGTTCCTGAACGTAAGTACGATTCCACTTATGGCATAGACCGCCATGATTCCGGCCAAAAAGAAACCAAGATACCGATGGAATTCCCTAAAGGTGTTTTCAGATTTTCTACCCATAATTCTAAATAATTTATTCTTGTACTATGTTTAAGTCGTTACGACAATCGACTTTTCAAGCACATAGCCATCCGAAATATTTCCGGAAACGGCATCGGCCATATTTTGCTTTAGGCTACTGCCAAAGACTCCGTCCCTCGAGTTTGAGACGTAACCGGGTCCTTGATAATTTTGAGCTGCATAAACGGTATCGCAAATATCCTCCGGAAATGCGATCTGTGTGACCAATAATGATTTCTCGCTACCATTTAAAACTTCCAAATGGATGTGCGGTGCTCGCCCCCGATAGTACCCCGGAAAAATACTGATGAACGATACCCTTCCATTGGCATCGGTGATCTGCCTGCCCCTTAGAAAATGTTCTTGGGTCAGGTCGTTGCGCTGCATTCGAGAATTGCCGTATTCGGAATAATTGCCCTGATTATCGCAATGCCAGATATCGACCAAAGCACTCGGCAAAGGTTCACAATTGGAATTCTTGTCCAAAATGGTCAGGGTAACCAACAAGGCAACGCCCTTGCGGTCGCCGATGATATTTTCACGGACATAGTCCGCCGGGGTTTTGTTTGGAAACGGGCCTTTGGTCTCTCGGGGCGAAACTGCACAATCTTCAGAAACGAACTCCTCCGGTATTTCACTTTTTTTGCCCGAATTGGCCAGTGCCGTCAATGCAACAACTCCTCCCAAACCGACCATTCCTTTGGTCAAAAACTCCTTGCGTTTCATTTTAGTGCTGTCTTAAATAAGTTGCCTAGTTAGGATTTGCTCGATGAGGCTATCCTATTTTTATTAAAAAAAGGAGAACGGCCAAATAGACAAGATAAAGAAATAAAATCTTGATATGTTTTCGATACCTTCCCATATTGACCGTTTTCCTCACTAACAAACACCAACCTGTTTTATTGCTGGGCCATTTCTAGATTAATGGTCATTTCTACCTCATCTCCCAATGTGGGCGTATCACTCCCTACCCCGAAGGCCAAGCGGTCCACGGTTCCCGTTAGTTTTAGACCTGCCTTTAATTTTTGACTACGTTGGTCGGTTATGATTCCGTTGAGTTTTCCCTCTAAAGTAACTGGTTTTGTAACTCCATGCATAGTAAGGTCTCCCTTCAATTTAAACGTCTTGTCGCCCGTTTTTTCAAAAGAGGTGGTCTTAAAAGTCAGGGATGGGTGTGCCTCGGCATCAAAAAAGTCGCCGCTACGCAAATGTTCGTCCCTACGGTCGTTATCGGTGTCGATACTAGCCGTTTTGACATCGACGGAAAAATCGGGATTGCTGAATTCCTCATCAGCCGTAGCTTGGATGTCGAATTCCCCAAAATGCCCTTCCACTTCTGAAATCATTAAATGGGTTATGGCAAAACCTACCTTGGAATGGGCATTGTCGGCCTTCCATGTGGACTGTGCCGTAACTGTCGCACAAGCGACGATTGATAACATAAAGATTACTTTTCTCATAGTGTTTGAATTTAATTGTTTAGTATAGGTGTTTGTTATACGAACTAATTTTTGAAGCCTCGTTTAGAACCTTCGCCTTTGCCCTGAATATTGCATGGCCTCTCCCTTACCAAAACCATAGCTGAACCCGAGTGCGATAAAGCGCCCTCGGAAGCGACGATTGTAAACCTCGAAATCGGCTTGGGCGATTTGGTTTTCCTGAATTCTTGAGGCAAATAGATCTCTTACACTCAAGTTGAGTACTGCTTTGCCCTTTAGTATGTTCTTTCGCAGGCCGAGGTCCATAAAAAGTTGGTCGCTTACCTCTCCTTGTACGGTTCGAAACCTAGAACGATAATTTCCGGTCATTTCGAGATCGAAATCTGCGGGGAACTTGATTTTGGTCATCAATTTAGAAGACCATTGGTCCCCACTGAAATCAAAAACCGTTGATTCAAAAATTCCATTACGGTTAAATTGACTGTAATTGAAATCACTGTTCAGCGTGAGCCATTTTGCCGGACTGTACTTTGCGTTGAACTCGATTCCGGTGGTGCCATTGGTTCCAATATTTTCGGGCCTGACCGTATTTACGTTGTTTTCAAAAGTGGAAACTCGTTCAATAACATCGTCGGTATAGCGATAGTAGACTCCAAAATTCAAGGATGCCTTGCCCAAAATATAAATACTTGTAATTTCATATGAGTCCGTGAATTCAGGCATCAATGCGGGGTTGCCCTGACGGATGCTAAAATTGTTGCGGATATTGAAGAAGGGATTTAGGTCCCACATTCTTGGGCGATAGATGCGCTTAGAATAGCCCGCCTGTATCGATACCTTTTCGGTAAACTTGTATGAGGTGTGTAGGCTGGGGAACAGGTTGGTATAGTTTTGGTCGTTGGCCTCGTTCGTTGTTGCCAACAGTGTGCTGAGATCGGTCTGTTCTAGACGAAGGCCACCTTTCACGCCCCATTTTTTCCCCTCGTAAGAGCCAGTACCATATAGACCCAGAACGTTTTGATTGAATTCGAAAACATTGGTCAGTCCCGGATCGTTCACAAACGAACCGTTTAACAGATCATTTACCTCAAAGTCGTTGGCTACATCGTTTAATACATATTGTGCCCCGGTTTCCAAGGTCCATTTATCCGTCAAGGGATTGGTATAATCCAACTTAAAGGTGAAAACGGATTCCTTGAAATCGGTACGAGTTTGTTGCGTGGCGTCATTATTTTCTCCGGAAATGGTCGTATTGTTGAATTCCGAGGATTGATCTTTCCCAAAAAAGTTGCCCAATGCACTGAATAACAAAGTGTGGTCTTCATCGCTTTCAAAATCCTTTTTGTATTGCAATTCATATTGAAATTTTGGGTTTCTGGCTACGGTAACTTCAGTCCTTTGCCATTGCGAGGTTACCACATCGTTGGCATCGAGTGACGCAAAATTGGTGTTCGAAGGTTGGTCTTCAATTTCCATTGAGAAATTTCCTGAAAGTGTCAAGACATTATTATCATTGATATGATAATCGGTTCCCAAAACGAGATTGTAGTAGTTCTCATTACGGAATTCGGTTCCTGTGCTCAGCACCTTGGTATTGTTCGTTAAATCGACATTCCGCGTCTCAATATCATTGGGCAAGTCACGAAGACCGATCCCGAGTTGGGTGAAAAGGTTAAATTTTTCTGTACGTCGGTTCAGGCTCACGCCAACACTGTGCCCCGCAGGAGTACCGGTATTTACAGATATAGAACCATTAAGCCCCTTTCGCTCATCCTTCTTTAAAACAATATTAATGATTCCGGATGTTCCTTCGGCATCGTATTTGGCCGATGGATTGGTAATGACCTCGACCCTTTCAATCATATCGGCAGTGATGGTACCCAAGGCATTTCCTTCTTCACTGGCAATTATAGATGGCTTTCCATTGATGAGCATTTGCACACCCTGGCTTCCCCTTAAACTAACCTGACCTTCGATATTAACATTCACTGAAGGCACGTTGTTAAGAACCTCCAAAGCACTTGCGCCAGTGCTGCTCAAGTCTTTACCTACGTTGAAAACACGCTTATCCAACTTGAACTCCGTGCGTGAAATCTCTCCTTCGACAACTACTTCCTGTAATTGCTCCGCATCTTCCGAAAGGGCAATAATCCCCAAATCTATGGTTTGGGTCGGACTGGGGGGCTGACCATAGGTTTTGGACTGAAAACCTAAAAAGCTTATTTCAATGTAGAAATCGGTCGCATCGGTTTCAAAGGTAAAGGTGCCATCATCCAACGTGGTGGTGCCGTCTATCGGCTCCTTGGTCTCGTTGTTGGCAACCATTACGGTGGCAAAGGCGATAGGAAGTCCGCCCGACTCTTCAACGACGGTCCCCTTAATGGTAACGGTTCCATTTTGTGCGAATGTTTGATTGACACCTAAAGTCAAAAAACATACTGCTAAAAAAGGTCCAAAGTATTTCAATGCTCTTTTCATGTTTTCAGCAACTATTTATTCGTTAGTCAAAAATGAAGATTATAGACCATTGGGAAAGCTAATTTTCCGTGAACGACAGAAACTTTATCACAAACGACAACAGCGTACAAAAATGTCGTTGACCACTTTAAATCTGTCGATAGGGGATTTTCGAAATAACAACTGTGACAAAACCGTATTTTTGAAGGATGGCCAATAAACTCACATGGAATAAAAGCGTTTCGGCGGAAGTATTCTTTCAGGTACTGCTACATGTTGTGCTGTTCCTTTTCTTTTCGTTCGACAAGAACCAGCCCCAGATACAGCCCTTTCAGATTACTTTTTTTATAAATTATGCGGTCGGTGCCTTTATTATAAACTACATTTTATTGCCCCGTTTTTTTTATAGGAAAAAATATATTCTCTTTTTTCTCTTCGTTGCCTTGGTCATTGCCGGAATCATTATCACGGAAGAATTTGTACTGGAACGTATCTTTTTCCTTGATACACGTGGCCAGTATTTTCCTGGAATCATGTTTAGTTTGCTCGACGTGATGCCTATTATTATCATCCTTGCCGGATTCAAATTCGCTTGGGATGCTTCAAAAAAACAGCAAGAAGTAGAGGCACTTAACGCCATGGTCAAGGAAAGCGAACTGCTATATCTGAAATCGCAGATCAATCCGCATTTTCTGTTCAATAACCTGAACAACTTGTATTCCTACGCCATCGATAATTCGCCCAAAACACCTTCCATAATACTGGAACTTTCTTCGGTCTTGCGCTATATGCTGTATGACTGCAAGGAAAATTTTGTGCCCTTGCCAAAGGAAATCGAGCACCTTAAGAACTTTACCCAGTTGAGTGAGTTGCAGATCGAGAATAGGGGTAAAGTCGAGTTTGATGCGGAAAATATCCGATCGGGCTATCAGATTGCCCCGTTAATCCTGAACGTTTTTGTCGAAAACGCCTTTAAGCACAGTACGGCCAGCCAATCGGAAGATATTTCGATAAGGATCCATATCAATGTAACCGAAAATGGAATCTTGGAATTTGAGTGCACAAATTCCTATCGGCCACAAACCAATACCGATGACCTATCCCAAGGTATTGGATTGTATAACGTGAAAAAACGTTTGCAATTGATATATCCCGACGCGCACACTCTTTCGATACAAGAAACCGATTCGCTATATTCGGTTAATCTAAACGTGGAATTAAAAAAGGGAAGTGCATGATAAGGTGCATCATCATCGAGGATCAACCACCCGCACAACGTGTACTGCAAAAGTTTGTCTCCGATATGGAGAACATGAAGCTAAAAGCCACTTTTGCCGATGCGCTCAAGGCGATGGATTTTTTGAAGATCGAGCCAATCGACCTGATTTTTTTGGATATACATCTGCCCAAGATTTCGGGCATTGATTTTCTGAAAGCTTTGCCGAACAAACCCCATGTGATATTGACCACGGCCTTTTCGGAATATGCCTTGGAAAGCTACGAATACCAAGTGGTGGACTATCTCTTAAAACCCTTTTCGTTCGAGCGGTTTGTAAAGGCGGTCTCCAAAGTACCGGCCCCGGGGGTCGAACGGAATACGGAAAAAATCGTGCCTGAAAATAATTCCGCACCGGAAATCCTCTTTATCAAATCCGGTTATGAACATCTCCGGATTTCTATAGATGACATTCTTTTTATACAATCCGAGGCCGACTACACCGAAATCTTTACTTCCGAGAAGAAACACCTCACTTCGCATTCCCTTAAACATTGGTTGCAGACGTTGCCTTCAGTCCAGTTTACACAGGTGCATAAATCTTATATCGTGAATACCAGAAAAATTCTAAAGGTTTCGGGCAATAGTATTTTCTTTGATAAAGAGACCTTTGTGCCAATTGGACGTGCGTTCAAGGAGAGTTTTGTGGAGGGGTATTTGAAGTGATGCGCCGAATATTTAGCTTACCTTTTCGAACTTAAAAAGATAGGCCCTCTCCCTTATTCCTATTTTCGCCTTTTCTCTCTATTTTTGATTTAAGTGTTCTTCTATTGACGGATTTATCAATATTCCTATTTCTTGAAAGTATTACTTCATCTATGTACTGAAGTATACCCGCTTGCATTGGATTAGGTGAGTTTTGTGCAGCATCTTGACCTTTGAACATAGGGTTTTTCAAATTCAATTCCTTTGCCATTTCGTACCCTAAATTAAAGGCTTTTTATAATCCGAATCAATTTTAGTTTCCATACTTATTCGTTAAAAGGTTTCGCGAGCATGATTTTCAAGGTAGACATTTAGAGAATCACGGTCATAAAGAATTATTTTCTTTTGGGGCTGGCTAAATCTGATTTTTCCCTCATCTCGTAATTTCTGCAAAGTCGTTGTAGATTTTATTCTGAGGATATGCATTGCTTCCTCGCAATCGATCCATTTATTTGGCTTATCCTTTCGTTTGGTTTAAACGTGCTCGATTACCTTATCGAACAAGGCATAAAAAGCTTCTTCTTGTAGACAGACGACTTGCATAAAGCTTAGTTTAATTTGTAAATAAGGTTCTGCTTAAATTATCTTTTTCTATTGCGAAGGTTGTTTAAATTCGACCATCCACATATTAATTCGTCGTGAAGTATCCAGTATTATTGGTTTCTTGGCAAATAGAGTAAAAAGCTCAATTGTTTTAACATTGTTTGACCATTGTTTGACCAAAACAAAAAAGCCGACTCCTAAAAGTCGGCTTTCCCTTTGTACAGGCGGAGAGACTCGAACTCTCACACCTTACGGCACTAGATCCTAAGATAAGTCTTATGTTTCAAACAATCTTGATTAACTAGTCTTTTTCTATACAACTTTGCGTAGTTAAACCTACTCAAATTGGAAAGGAATTTATTGGAATGTAAAAAAAGCACGCCAAAAGCACGCCGTTAAACAAAAAAGACAGCCACAAATGAATGCAACTGCCTGATTTTCAAGCTCCCCCTCTTGGGCTTCCTCCTTTAGTTCGCCACAGCGAACTTCGGTGGATAGACTTCTCACCCATGATTTTCCATGAAAAAAGCCACCCACTATGTGGATGGCTTAAGTGTAGCGATGAAGCGAGCTCTGCTCTGCTTCTTAGCTCCCCCTCTTGGACTCGAACCAAGGACCCTCTGATTAACAGTCAGATGCTCTAACCAACTGAGCTAAGGAGGAATAATATCTCTTTTTAGAGGGGCCAAAGATAGCAGTTTCTTTCAAATCCCCCAATAGTAGACCCTAATATTTTTATTTGAATATTGCCTTGTAGATATCATTCCCATTGGCAAACAATAAGAGGGCAATGAGAAGAAAAAATCCGGTCATCTGGGCATACTCCATAAATTTATCACTTGGCTTCCTTCCACTGATCATCTCGTAGAGTAAGAACATAACATGTCCGCCATCCAATGCCGGAATCGGGAGGATATTCATAAACGCAAGAATGATCGAAATCAAAGCCGTTGTGTTCCAGAACGCAGGCCAGTTCCAGGTATCCGGGAACATGCTCCCTATCGCTGCAAAGCCACCCACTCCTTTGTAGGCCCCCGTTTCCGGATTAAAGATCTTTTTAAGCTGTTTTACATAACCCGTCAAGGTAGTAACTCCTTTATCAATGCCCGCCGGAATCGATTCGGCGAAAGAGTATTTCTTTGTTTCCAATCTTAAAAATCCTCGTTTTTCCATTTCATCATAGGTCAGGCTACCCAGATTAACCCCAATGGTGGCAGAATCACTGATAACGACAGGTATTTGTTCCCTGCGCCCATCTCGTTCAACGGTAAGAACTGTTTCCTGCCCTGTGTATTTTTCCAAAACAGCTTTGGCCTCATCAAAATAGGTCATCTGGTCATTCCCTACTGCAACGATTAGGTCATTTATCTTCAGCCCTGAGTTCTTGTTAGCTGAAACTTCAGGAATTGCTCCCACAATAAAGGGGACCCTGGGACTTAAAAAACGTACCTTATCTTCATCTTCGAGCAAGGTGGCAATAAAATCGACTGGGATTTCCATCTCAATGATCTGCCCATCCCTCTCGATGGTTATGGAATTTCCATTGACGATCTCTAAAAAAAGACTGTTGAAATTTTCAACTTTATTTCCATCAACCTCTAAAATTTTATCCCCTGTCTGTATGCCAAGCTTATCCCCTATATTTTCTTCGGTTACCCATACCCCATCCTTTAGGCTTTCCGTGGGAATAAACTGGTCTCCATAGGCATATGCCATTCCAATGTAGATAATAACAGCTAGGATAAAATTCACGGTTACCCCACCCAGCATTATAATGAGTCGCTGCCAGGATGGCTTACTCCTGAATTCCCAGGGTTTGGGAGGCTCCTGCATCTGCTCCTTGTCCATGCTCTCATCGATCATCCCGGCGATTTTTACATATCCGCCCAGCGGTAACCATCCAATCCCGTAAACGGTCTCCCCGATTTTCTTTTTAAACAGAGAATATTTGATATCAAAAAAGAGGTAAAATTTCTCCACCCTGGTCTTAAAGAGCTTCGCGGGAATAAAGTGTCCCAACTCATGCAGAACAATCAGCAGGGAAAGGCTCATAAAGAATTGAATAGTCTGTATAACGATCGGATTCATTGAAGAAATCTTATTTTGGTGGACAAAAGTACGCTTTTAGGGGGTCTAAAAAAAAGAAACTCCAACAGCCCGGAAATTTTTAAGAAAGTTTTAGCAGCGCAGGAGTTCACGATTATTGATTGACAGTTTTCGCTGCAGTACCTTTGTAAAAAACTATAATGCGGCAGTTCTTTAAAAAATTCAGATTTCTGGGCATTGTTTTATTGGGTATTTCTGCGGTTATAGTCTATCTTTTTTACAACGCCCTTAAGCCACAGAAAGCACTGCCGGTGTACCAGCCTGCCGATTTTAATCCCGAACTGGTAGACGACTCGGTTCAATTTGTCAGGAAGTACCATACTATTGCCGACTTTTCTCTGGTTAATCAAAATGGAGACACCATCACTCAGGAAAACTACAGGGACAAAATCTATGTGGCAGATTTCTTTTTCACTACTTGCCCAACCATATGCCCAATTATGACAGAAAATATGGTTACCATCCAAAATGAGATTCTCGAAGATGATGAAGTGCTGCTTTTAAGTCATTCGGTAACACCTGTAATCGATTCCGTACCCCAACTTAAAAAATACGCCCTGGAAAAAGGGGTCATTGACAAAAAATGGAACCTGGTAACGGGAGATAAAAAACAGATCTACAACCTCGCGAGGAAGTCCTATCTGGCTGTAAAGTCTGATGGAGACGGAGGGCCCTATGACATGATACATACAGAAAATTTCATCCTGGTAGACAAGGAAAAAAGAATCCGGGGAACTTATGATGGCACAAACCCTGAGGAAATAGAAAAATTGCTTAACGATCTAAACATCCTGAAAGCATCTTACGCAGAATAAAAAAGTTCCGTTAATTCACCCTCCTTATTCTATTTTTTTCCACTATTTTTGTGCTTACTTAAAATCAATCTAAATAAAAATTGGACCATACCGTTGTAGATTTAAAAAGGGGACAACGTGGAATTATCAAGGAATTTGCCGATGATGTCCTTCCTATAAAACTCCTTGAACTGGGCTGCCTTCCGGGCAATGAAATTGAAATGGTTCAGATAGCCCCTTTTAAAGATCCCATCTATATCAACGTCAATGGTTCACATATTGCCATCAGGAGGTCTACCGCCCGCCTGATATCCCTCGACATCATTGAAGACGCCTAATCCCTCATGAGCAAGAGTATCAACGTTGCACTTATTGGAAATCCAAACACCGGGAAAACCTCTGTGTTTAATCAGCTTACCGGACTGAAACAAAAGGTTGGAAATTACCCGGGGATCACAGTAGAAAAAAAAGAAGGGGTTTGTAAACTACCCAGGGGAGTAAAAGCCCACATATTAGACCTCCCGGGAACCTATAGCCTTAACACGACTTCCCTGGATGAAAGCGTAGTCGTTGAATTACTGCTGAACCGCAATGACAAAGACTTTCCCGATGTCGCTGTAGTGATCAGCGATGTGGAAAACCTCAAACGAAACCTCCTACTCTTTACACAGATCAAGGACCTGAGAATACCTACTATCCTTGTGATCAATATGGCAGACCGAATGTCGAGAAAAGGGATATCCCTCGACGTTTCTTTACTGGAAGAGAAACTGGATACAAAAGTTGCCCTGGTAAGTATGCGAAAAAATACCGGGATTGATAAGATCAAGGAATTGATTGCCGATTATAAAAACTTATCGAGCAAACCTAATGTTGACACCACGGTAATTGCCCCGGATTATTTTGATCGTCTAAAAAAGACCTTCCCCAACGAGGATCTGTATAAACTTTGGCTTGTAATCACCCAGGATGTCAACTTTATGCCGATTGAAAAAAAACGCATTCAGGACCGAAGTAACTTCAGCACAAAATCAAAATCCGAGCTAAAACGACTTCAGCAAAAAGAAACCATCCTAAGGTACCAGTTTATCAATGGGATTTTAAAGGAAGCCTATAAGGTTGACCTGAAGGCGGCCAAGGGATTCAGGGCAACATTAGATAAGATTCTTACACATAAGGTTTACGGCTATCTGATCTTCTTTCTGATCCTTCTTACCATCTTCCAGGCCATTTACGACTGGAGTAGCTATCCTATGGATTTTATTGATGAGCAATTTGCCGCTGGAAGTGAGTGGATTAAAGATACGCTGCCCCCGGGGGTCTTTACCGATTTGCTTGCGGAAGGTATCCTGGCCGGGATTGGGGGTATCGTGATTTTTATCCCTCAAATCGCATTTTTATTCCTGTTTATAGCTCTTCTGGAGGAATCGGGTTATATGAGCAGGGTTGTTTTTCTCATGGACAGGGTAATGCGGCCCTTCGGACTAAGCGGAAAAAGTGTGGTTCCCCTTATTTCAGGAACGGCTTGTGCAATACCGGCTGTTATGGCAACGCGAAATATCGAGAATTGGAAGGAACGCCTGATTACTATACTGGTCACGCCTTTTACTACTTGTTCAGCCCGACTGCCCGTTTACCTTATCATTATCGCCCTGGTGATCCCTGAAGGCAGGTTTATTGGCCTCAGTTATCAGGCCCTCACCCTGATGCTTTTATACGCCCTTGGATTTATGGCAGCCATATTTTCTGCCATGATTCTGCATAAAGTACTGAAGATTAAAAGTCGGACTTTCTTCGTGATAGAAATGCCCAACTATAAATTGCCATTGCTAAAAAATGTGGCGATAACGGTAATTGAGAAGACAAAGAGTTTTGTTTATGGAGCAGGGAAAATTATTCTTGCCATCTCCATAGTACTATGGTTTCTGGGGTCTAATGGTATTTCAGATCGTTTTTCAGAGGCTGATACCCTCGTGCAAAAACGGATCTCTGAAGAGGGCTATACCCCCTATAATAAAGCCGCGATGCAACAGAAGATTGCGGCCTATAAAGCTTCCCTTGATTCCCTGTCCACGATTAGTCCCGCACAAATTCAGGATTCCCTCATAGCCCGGCAAAAAGTATTTGAAGAGAGAGCTGTTAAGCAGGAGATCGCCAGTTTTAAACTCGAGAATTCGTACATCGGTAATATCGGTAAAGCCATTGAACCCATCGTAAGGCCTTTGGGATACGACTGGAAGATCGGCATTGCTGTACTTACTTCTTTTGCGGCAAGAGAAGTGTTTGTGGGGACACTTGCAACCATTTACAGTGTTGGTAATGACGAAGAAGAAACCATCAAGAATAGGATGGCAGCAGAAGTAAATTCTGAGACAGACCAACCTTTATTCAACCTGGCTTCGGGTATTTCACTTCTTCTATTTTACGCCTTTGCCATGCAATGCATGAGCACATTGGCGATTGTACAACGGGAGACCAATAGCTGGAAATGGCCCCTGGCACAGCTCGTTTTTATGAGCGTTTTTGCGTATCTTGTAGCCTTACTGGCTTATCAAATATTGAAGTAAAATATGAGTATTCAATCAGTTCTGGTTTACCTGGTACTTTTTATCGCCCTGGCTTATCTGGTCAACAAATTTCTGTTGCCAAAAAAGCTGTGGTCTGGGAAGAAGTCGTCTTCTCCATGCGGGGAAGATGATTGTGGCTGTCATTGACCCTACACAATGTGCGCGATAAAGGAATAGAAAAGCATTGCCCATCCGGCCAGTAAAAGCAAGCCACCAATAGGGGTGACGGGACCCAAAAATTTCCATTTCCTCCCCTTTGCACCTGATAGACAAAGTCCGTAAATGCTAAAAGAAAAAAGGAGGGTTCCAAAAATAAAACAATAGGCCATATAGGTTTCCAAAGGCGTGGTGAATCCGAGATTAAATCCCAGTACTACCAGTAAAATGGCGTGGTACATCTGGTAATTCACTCCGGTTTCGAAGCTCTTCAATAATTCTTCCGAAAGGGATTTTTTCAGAACATGGGCCCCGAAAGCTCCAAATAAAACGGCCAACAATCCAAGCAAGGCTCCTGTTACCTGTACCAGTAATATCATGTGTGTTATTTTTGCCAAATATAATCATTCGTTTCTGAGGACATTTGATCAAAAAATAGGACAGCTCTAAGGAATACCATATCTTCATGGCTCTGAATTACGCTGATTTTATGAAACAATTTATCTTATTATTCTGTTTAGGCCTGTTTGCCTTCACTGCTTGCGGACCCGCTAAGAAGACCGGGGATTCCGGCGTTTCTCTGGAAAAATCATTAGACGATAAAAACAGGGTTACCATCTCTTTACTAAACCAAATTAGACGTTTACCAGGAGTTGTTGTTAAAGGGGGTATTCCATTCTTTAATAAAGCCAATAATTCTATGCTTTTGGAAGGTTCTCAGGAACCTCTTTATGTCCTTAACGGATATATTGTGGGCACTTCTTTTAAGAGCATTGATCAAATTGTCGACAACGTCAACGTTGCAGAAATAGAAGCCCTTTACGGTGCCGATGCTTCTGAATATGGCGCAAGAGGAGCGAATGGGGTTATCAGGATCACTACGAAATAGATTTTAAAATCATATTATTCTTCTTCACATTTATTGAGCATTATGCAGATCTGATGATGATCAATAGGGATTGATTAGCTCGTCTTTTTTCTCTACTTTCATAGGATAAATCATATCCCATGAAAACACTAAATCTGCTTCTGTTCTTCCTCATTTCTACAACTATTTCAGCTCAGGGAACACAACTCCTGAGGCAACCGACACTATCAGGCTCGGATATTGTTTTTGTGTACGCAAACGATCTGTGGAAAGTATCTGCCAATGGGGGGCATGCCCAACGGCTGACCAGCAATGAGGGATATGAATTCTCACCACATTTTTCCAATGATGGTTCCCGGATCGCTTTTACTGCAGAATACGATGGTAATAGCGATGTCTATATCATACCCGTTTCGGGAGGGGAACCAAAAAGGCTTACCTGGCATCCGGGAGCGGATGTTGTTCAGGGCTGGACCCCGGATGGTGAGATCTTATTCCGATCGGCCAGAGAAGCCAGGCCTACCCAAACCAACAAACTATACAAAGTATCTCCTGATGGCGGATTTCCAACAGCTATAAATATCCCGAGAGCGGCCTACGGGGAGATTTCCCCCGATGGCAAATATGCTGCCTATACACCTATCACTTTCTGGGATCCTGAATGGAGGAATTACCGCGGTGGGCAGGCCATGCCTGTCTGGATAGTTGAACTGGCTACAGGAGAGCTCCAAAGGACACCTCAACCCACAAAGGAACGTCACCTTGATCCTGTTTGGTTTCAAAACAAGGTTTTCTACCTTTCCGAGCGCGATCTGGCCAGCAATATCTGGTCTTATGACCCTGCGTCCGGGGAAGAAAAACAGCATACCTTTCACAAAAAATTTGACGTAAAAAGCCTGGATGCCGGACCAGGCCGAATCGTCTATGACCAGGGTGGATATCTTCATTTGCTGAATCCTTCAGACAATTCCACCCAACAATTGATTATCGAGGTTAAAGGAGATATGAACTTTGCCCGCCCCAGATGGGAGGAAGTCAAAGGGAATGACCTCAGCCATGCAAACCTGTCTCCTACAGGGAAAAGGGCTCTTTTTGAATATCGTGGGGAGATTATCAGTGTCCCAAAGGAGAAGGGCACCTACCGAAATCTCACAAATTCCCCCGGAGTGGCCGACCGTTATCCGGTTTGGTCTCCCAAAGGGGATAAGATCGCCTGGTTCTCAGATGAGAGCGGGGAATATCAATTGGTCGTCTCAGATCAGGAGGGAAGTAATCCAAGGAGCTACCCCCTTCCCAATCCTACTTTCTACTTTGAACCTGATTGGTCACCTGATGGGAATTATATCGCCTATTCTGATACGGATTACAATGTCTGGGTTATATCCCTGAACTCAGGCAATGTCCAGAAAGTAGCTACAGACCGATACGCCCACCCTAACCGAACCATGAATCCCTTATGGTCACCGGATAGTCGCTGGATAGCCTATTCCAAGCAATTGAATAGCCATTTTAAGGCGATTTTTGCCTATGATGTGCAGGAGAAAAAAGAAATCCAGCTCACCGACGGCATGGCAGATGCGATAAGTCCGGTCTGGGATGAAGGAGGGGAATACCTCTATTTTCTGGCAAGTACCAATTACGGTTTGCAATCGGGTTGGTTAGACATGAGTTCATACGATCCACAAGTGACCCGAAGTTTATATGCTTTGGTACTTGCATCAGACGGCAAGGCTCCAAACCTTCCTACTTCTGATGAAGAAGAAGTGAATACTTCCTTACCACCCGCAAAAAAGGACGGCGACAAAAAGAAGGGCAAGGAGGAAGATGTGGAAAAAAAAGTCAATGTCCGGATAGATGCCGAGGGAATCTACTCCCGAATTATCCCGCTCAAATTGGAGGATCGAAACTATGTGTTCATGGAAACAGGGCCTGAACATAAGGTGTTCATAGCCGAAAACGTACCTAATCAACCCAACCTAAAAATCCATACATACGATGTGAAGGAAATGAAGGCGGAGGATTTTGGGACGAATATATCCGACCTCGTCTCGTCCTCAGACAGGAAGAGCGTATTGGTGAAACAAAATGGCTCCTGGTATATTTCGGAAACCAAGGGAGATTTTAAAAACAGCGAGGGCAAGCTCGATACCAACATCAAAGTACAGGTTGATCCCAGGGCAGAATATCATCAGATCTTTAAAGAAGGATGGCGCTTTATGCGCGATTTCCTCTATGTGGACAATGTGCACGGTGCTCCATGGAACCTTATCTACGAATGGTATTCCCCCTGGATAAATCATGTGCGTCACCGTACCGATCTTAACTACGTGGTTGATATCATGAGCGGGGAAGTCGCCATTGGCCACTCTTATGTTTCCGGAGGTGACCTCCCTGATATAGACGATGTACCAGTTGGTTTATTAGGATGCGACCTGGAAATTTCTGGAGGGCACTATCGTATCACTAAGATATATTCCGGAGAATTGTATAATCCCGGACTGAATGCTCCCTTACACTTGCCCGGTATTGATGTAAAAGTTGGGGATTATATTCTGGCCATAAACGGCAAACCCCTCACATCAGATGTAAATCCATATAGTTTATTAGAACAAACGGCAGGAAGGGAAACTCTCCTGAGCGTTGCTTCGGGTACCGAATTGAAAGATGCAAAAGAGATCTTGATTAAACCTGTAAGCAATGAATATATGTTGAGGACTATGGATTGGATCGAAGGAAATCGCAAAAAAGTTGATGCCTTGTCAGAAGGAAAACTGGCTTATGTATATGTTCCAAATACGGGGGGAAGGGGATTTGAATATTTTAACCGCTACTATTTCGCCCAGCAAGACAAGAAAGGCGTAATCATTGACGAACGCAATAACGGGGGAGGCTCTGCAGCCGACTATATGATTGATATTATGGACCGTACCTTAGTGGGTTATTTCAATAGTAAAACCAATGACAACAGACCCTGGACAACCCCCATTGCAGGAATTTGGGGCCCCAAGGTAATGATCATCAATGAAAGGGCTGGTTCAGGAGGAGATCTTTTGCCCTATATGTTTAAAGTAAAGAATTTAGGACCCCTTATAGGTACAAGGACATGGGGAGGCCTGGTAGGCACCTGGGATACCCCGAGATTTATAGATGGTGGCCGTATGGTGGCCCCTCGTGGGGGATTCTATGATGCGAACGGGGAATGGGCCGTTGAAGGTGAAGGAATTGCACCGGATATTGAAGTCATTCAGGATCCAAAAATGGTGTTGGAAGGGCATGATCCACAACTGGAAAAAAGCATTGAAGAAGCAATGAGACTACTCAAAACTCAGGAATTTAAAATGATGCCAGAGCCGGAAGCTCCGGTGAGGTGGATGCGTCCTCCGGGATATGAGAAGAGCAAAAATTAGGAATTATAAACTGATTTTGACCTCCTGATTTGAGGAAAGCCTGAAAGAACATTCTTTAAAGCTCGGAGGACCGAAAGTCTTCATCCGGGAGTTAGAAAAACCTACAGGTTCCTTGGGGATTCCCAACCAGTTCGTATCGAGGATATTATTTCCATTTTCGTCGTGGAAAACGGCCAGCGCATATTCTCCACTCGGCAGATTGTTGATTTTTATCTGAGTGTGACCTGCCGTAGCACGAGTGCTGTCTGAGATGTAAACACCTTCAAATTTGAGAAATCCATCCGCATGATTATACACAGCAACATTTATATTGCCATTGGAAGACTGTACCCCCTGCACATCTATGATAAGTTCATTTTGCGACATGCCCAGAAAGGGAAGCAGGAAAAAACCGAGTCTCAATAATTTTACCATAGATTCTAAATTTCTCTATTCTAAACTGATTATGGTCTGCAAAAGTATTTTAAAACCAGGAAATTTTTTATTTAAAAACAAAAAAGTAATCCCTTATCTATTATGCAGGATCAAATCTCAATTTTCCGCCTCCTTTTTTTTAAGATCTTCTATTAGCTTATCATAAAACAATACCGTTTCAAGAGAGTCTTTAAAATTAAAGTAAATCGGAGGTGATCCTCCCTGTTCTAAGATAATCTTAGGATTTTTTAAGTTATCTACGTACACCCTGATGCCCTCCAGACCTTGTACTGTATCCCTGAAGATTCCTTTTTCTATCGCCCAGGCAGAAAAGCCGCTCTCTCTTTTCATCTCAGGTATCCTGGGGACCATACTGACTTTTTCGATACTGTCATAGCGTATCTCAGAGTAGTAGAATCCGGAAATAAGGGTAAATCCGCCTTCTTCCTGCCTTATCCAATTTTTGGAATGCAAGATAAAGGCAGCCAGACATATCACTATGGTAAGAGCGATAAGCGTGTTCCAGAGCCAGTGTCTTTTCCGAATAGCCATTTATTCTTTCTCAGAGGTTCGGTATTTATTGAGCCAGGCCAGAGTATGTGCAACCTTGGTGATAAGATTGCTGGGTTTGTTTGCGATACCATGACTTGCTCCGGGGATTTCCACCAGTACCGTCTCAATTTTTCTCAATTTCAGGGCGTGGTATAATTGCTTGGCTTCACTTGGAGGGGTCCGCAGGTCATCCATCCCCACCAGTACCATAGTTGGGGTTTCAACCTGACCTACGAGAGAAAGTGGAGAAAACTTCCAATATCCTTCAAAATTTTCCCAGGGCTGCCCGGGATAGCGAGAATTTGCATAGCCAAAATAATTGTCTGCAACAAGGGTCTTACTGATCCAGTTCATAACCGGCTTGGCTACCACGGCTGCTTCAAATCTGTTGTTCTTCCCAATAATCCAAGCGGTCATAATTCCCCCCGCACTTCCTCCGGTAACAAATAACTGATCCTCATGGGCAATTCCTTTGGCAATACAATAATTTACCCCGTCCATAACATCGTCATAATCCTGGCCCGGGTAATTGTTGTAGAGCAGATTCCCAAATTCCTCTCCGTAACTGGTACTCCCCCTGGCATTTGGATAAAAGACTATATATCCGTCAGCAGCGTAAAGTTGAATCTCGGCAGTAAACCTGTCGCCATAATTCGAGATCGGGCCACCGTGATTTTCAACCAGGAAGGGATATTTTTTACCAGGATCATAAGCGGGAGGGTAAACTACCCATCCCTGCAGGTCGCGCTGGTCATAAGATGATTTGTACCAGATTTCCTCCACCTTGCCCAGTTCTCTAAAATCGAATAAGGGTCCATTGAGGTCTGTTATTTTTGTAGTAGTTCCCTTCTTCGGATCATAAACCGCTAATTCTGCCGGGTATTCAGGTCGGGTCTGGGTAAATGCGATGGTCCCGTTCCCGGAAACACTAAAAGAACCACCCCCATAGGGTCTTCCGATAGAGGTTCCACCTACATCTCCCACCAGCTGCTTTAGAGTTCCGTTGGGGGACATATGGCCAATTTTTGTGTTTCCTTTGTCGTCATACATAACGTAAAGTCCATTTCCTTTTGAATCCCATATATAGTCATCAATATCCCTGTCGAGGTTTTGAGAAATACTCCTTTTATTTTCCCCATTGAAGTTCATTAGTTGCAACCGACTTACCTGGTATGCCTGTACCTGGTCTTCATAACCGGAAAAGGCTAGGGTGTTTCCGTCTGGTGATACAGCAGGACCTCGGTCGGGACCCTGCCTTGTTGTAAGTTGTCTGATCTTTCCATTCTGAATATTTACGGAATAGATTTCACTGTTTCTGAAATCATACTCCCAGTTTTCACTCCTGTTTGCAGAGAAAAAGAGTTCTTCTCCTTCGGCAGACCAGGAAAGTGTCCCTCGGTGCTGATAATCTCCTTCCGTCAATTGTCTGGGAGAACCGCCGCTTGCAGGAATTACAAATAAATGATTGAATCCAGGTTCAATGTATCCCCTCCCGTCTGCTTCGTGATAAACCCGGTCTGTGATTCTGGGCGATTCTGCCCATTTGGCCCCTTTGGGCTTCTCCGGCATCTTCGCGAGCACAGGAGGTTTTTTTGGAATGTTCATCGAAAAGGCCAATTGATCCCCCTTTGGCGACCAAGCTAGGGAAGAAGGGCTGGCTGGCAGTTGGGAGATTCGGGCAAATTTACCTGTACTTATCCAGTACATATATATTTCGGATCCCTCATCGGTACTACTTACAAAAGCGATCCGGTCTCCGTTCGGAGACCACCTCGGGCTGGTTTCAGACACTTCTCTGGAGGTGAGTTTCTGGTGCCCGCTACCATCTTTTCTGATCATCCAAAGGTTCCCCTTCGCGCGATCGGTCATAATATCGAACCCCATCCGCCTGTATACAATCCAGTTTCCATCAGGTGAAATCTGAGGATCGGAGACATACTGCAGATCGAAAACATCGAGATAGTCAAATGGTTTTTTCTGGGAATAGCCCGTTGTCACATCCAGGCAAATCAAAAGGAAACAAAAGATAATGGCAGAATTTTTCATAAGGGTAGAATTGACCGTTAAACATAATCAATAGGTACCAGTAAAGCAAGAAGAAGGTTTAGGCTAAGAGGGCTGTTTTGGTGTAATACAAATCAGAGACGCTACCTTTGAAAAAAACTCAAAAACAGTATCTTTAGGGTCGAGAGCAGGTCCAAAATTGAGGTTGAGCCTGAAATAATCCCATTAATTTTAATCTCCTACCCAATTTATGTACACCATAGAAGACCTGACAGAGGCGAAGAAGAGAAAAGACCTTATTGGAATTGCCTTGAAAAAAGAGATGCCCGTCCAGAAAGCGCTTCGAAATCTGAGATATGAAGAAGAGTTGCGATTGTTGCAGATCGAAATGGTAAATTTTCAGCAATGGGTTAAGAAAGAGGGAATCAGAGTAGCCATCATTTTTGAAGGTCGAGACGCAGCCGGGAAGGGCGGAGCAATCAAAAGATTTAAACAACATCTCAATCCCAGATCTACGCGTGTTGTCGCCCTATCAA
Organism: Muriicola sp. E247; assembly: GCF_041358175.1. Classification (NCBI taxonomy): domain Bacteria; kingdom Pseudomonadati; phylum Bacteroidota; class Flavobacteriia; order Flavobacteriales; family Flavobacteriaceae; genus Muriicola; species Muriicola sp. E247. Next base: position 685,991 of record NZ_JBGKBE010000001.1, on the reverse strand, counting down.
AACCGACTGATGTTGAGAGAGGACAATGGTATTTTCGAAGATATATCAAGGAACTTCCCAATCCTGGAGAAATAGTACTCTTTGACAGGAGCTGGTATAACAGGGCGGTTGTGGAACCAGTTATGGGATTCTGCAATCAACAGGAATACAATCAATTTATGGTTCAGGTTCCGGGATTTGAGCACATGCTCTATGAGGATGGGGTGAAAATCATTAAATTCTGGTTTTCCATATCCAAAAAAGAACAAAAGAAGAGAATGGAATCACGACTGCTTAATCCCCTGAAAAAATGGAAATTCAGTCCGGTAGATCAAAAAGGACAGGAGCTCTGGGACAAGTATACTTATTACAAAGAGCATATGTTTTCCAAAACACATTCTACCTTCAGTCCCTGGATCATTGTAAAAGCCAATAGTAAGAAAACAGCAAGGCTGGAGAGTATGCGATATGTTTTATCCCAGTTTGATTATTCTTCTGCTCAAAATTCCCAAACCACAATTCTGCCCGATCCCAACGTAGTACAACGTTACTTCAGGCAGATAGAACAAATTGATATTTAAACCATGAGGAAAGGAACTGCCAGGAAGATTGATCTGAGTGAGGAAGATTTGCAATTGCTTAATAGCCCTATGGGGTTGCAATTATTACTTGCAGATAAAAAACCCAATATTGACAAAGCGCTTCGATTGGTTAAAAATGAATTAAAATTCCATGAACTCCAGGCTGAGGTCATCAAATTACAAAATTGGGTAATTGAGAAAAACAAGAAGGTAGTGGTTATCTTTGAAGGCCGTGATGCCGCCGGAAAAGGCGGTGCTATCAGGAGAATCACCGAACATATTAATCCCCGTCATTTCAGGATAGTTGCCCTTCCGAAGCCAACAATCGAGGAACAGGGACAGTGGTATTTTCAACGCTATGTAAATCAACTCCCCAAACCAGGTGAAATGGTCTTTTTTGACAGGAGTTGGTACAACCGCGCCGTTGTTGAACCTGTTAACGGATTTTGTACAAAGTCGCAATACCGCAGCTTTATGGAGCAGGTAAACAGCTTTGAACACATGATCATGGACTCGGGAATCCACCTTATCAAATTTTACTTTTCCATTACCAAAGAAGAACAGGCAAGGCGATTTAAAGAAATTCAGTCTAGTCCGTTAAAACGCTGGAAACTGACTCCCGTTGACCGCAAAGCGCAGGAATTATGGGATACCTATACCGAATTTAAATTAAAGATGTTTGAGCATACCGACCTCAAACAGTCTCCATGGATTGTCATAGAAGCCAACCGGAAAACGGAAGCCAGAATTCAGGCCCTTGAGTATATCATAAACAATATTCCCTACAAAGCACTTCAAGAGGGAAGTGAAGATGATGAAGACTAGCGGGAGATTACTGTAAATTTGGTATCTTTGAGAAGAGTGTGGTAGCCATGAAATTCTTCTCGATTGTATCGGCTTTTTTGATTTTATTCCAGAGCTTTAATATTAGCCTGGGGGAACTGGCACAATTAGACGAATTCCTGGAGCACGCCAGCTTCCATAAAGAACAATACGGCGACTCGCTATTAGTCTTTATCTCAAAACACTACGGAGAACTCAAGGGAGAACACGAAAAGAACCATCAGGAGGAGCAAAAGGAACACGAAAATCTTCCTTTTCAGAATCATTCGTGCACACATCATCTCGTAAATGCCTTTGTCATTGTTACCAACTTTCTTCCCGACGAAAAAATAGAAGTAAGCACTGAAAAAGCAGAGAACTTTTATTATCTGCAAAGTGATTCTTCTGGTTTTGCTTCCGGGATATTTCAGCCACCGAGACACATCTGATCTTTATCTTTTGCCCGACATTTCCTTCAGAGCTATCTAACTTTTATGTCAATTTAAATCAGATCATTAAATGCGTCATAGTATTTAATGCGTTTGTCAATATATCAGCTCATCATGCTATCCTCTATAATTAATTTTAGTATCCGCAACAAGTACCTTATCCTTCTCCTGGTATTGTTAAATATTGGCTACGGTTTATTTTCCCTGACACAGATCCCGATTGGCGCTGTCCCCGACGTGACGAATAATCAGGTACAGGTCATCACAACCTCCACCAGTTTGTCTACACGGGAAATGGAAAAGTTTATCACCTATCCTGTAGAACTTGAGATGGTCAACCTCCCCGGGGTAAAAGAGATCAGGTCTGTATCTAAATTTGGCTTATCTGTGGTGACCATAGTGTTTGAAGATGCAATGGGGACCTACTTACCCAGGCAATTGATCGCAGAAAAGATAAAATCGGCTTCAGAAAAAATTCCCAAAGGGTTTGGAAGCCCCGAAATGGGACCCATTTCTACCGGATTAGGAGAGATTTTTCAATATACCCTTGAGGTTGAGCCCGCTTATAAAGGCCGCTACTCCCCTACCGATTTGCGAACTATTCAGGACTGGATCGTAAAACGAAAACTCTCCGGAATCCCGGGAGTGGTTGAAGTAAATACCTGGGGTGGCAAACTAAAACAATATGAAATCGCGATTAACACCCGGAAGCTGAATGCGATGGATATTTCTGCGGCTGACGTTTTTGAAGCCTTAGAGAAAAACAACAGTGTTACCGGGGGAGGATATATCGAAAGAGAAAACCAGGCCTACTTCATCAGGGGAGAAGGACTGATAGGCTCTCTTGAAGATCTTGAGTCTGTGGTAGTAGATAACAAAGATGGAATCCCGATACTGATCAAAGATATAGCTGAAGTAGGTTTCGGGAATGCCTTGCGTTTTGGGGCTATTACCGGTAATGGAGAAGGAGAAAAAGTTCTCGGGCAGGTAATGATGCTGAAAAACGCCAATTCCAAAAAGGTCATAGAAGCCGTTAAGGCCCGGGTTGCAAGTATTTCCGGCTCTCTCCCTGAAGGAGTTTATATCAATGCTTTTCTTGATCGCAGCGAACTGATTAGCAGAACCACCGCAACGGTTACTGAAAATCTGATCTTCGGATGTCTGATCGTTATTTTTGTCGTCGTCCTGCTCCTGGGAAATTTCCGATCCGGGTTGGTTGTTGCTTCTATTATTCCCCTCAGCCTCTTATTTGCATTATCCATGATGTATCTGTTTGGTGTTGATGCCAACCTGATGAGTCTTGGAGCCATCGATTTTGGAATCATCATCGACGGCGCAGTAATCATCGTTGAATTCATCGCTTTTCAAATCACTAAAAAACATTCGCAATTCCAGAGTTTACCCAGGGAAGGTCAACAGCATTTAAAAGATGACATTGTGAAGGATGGAGCCAGCAGGATGATGAATTCTGCTATTTTCGGTCAATTGATCATTCTGATCGTCTTTATCCCTATCCTTTCTTTAAGCGGAGTGGAAGGTAAGATGTTTAAACCGATGGCACTCACCTTTAGCTTCGCCCTCATTGGAGCCATTATCCTGTGTCTTACTTATGTCCCCGTAGTGTCTTCTTTGTTTCTGAAACCCTCAAAGGCAAGTAAAAAAAATATTTCCACCCGCCTCATGGATAGCTTGCAGTCCTATTATAACCCGGTTCTGCACTGGGCCCTTCAAAAGAAAAAACTTGTCCTGAGTATTGCAGTCGGACTGTTGATATTGACCGTATTTCTTTTTTCCAGGATGGGTGCTGAATTTGTGCCCACTTTAGACGAAGGAGATTTTGTGATTCAGCCTGTTCTTAAAACCGGGACTTCCTTAAGTGAGACTGTGGAAATCACCACCCGCATAGAAAAGATTTTACTCGAACAATTTTCCGAAGTAAAACAAGTAGTAACACGTATTGGAGCCGCAGAGGTGCCCACAGATCCAATGTCAATGGAAGAAAGTGATGTGATCATCGTCCTTCATCCTATCCGTACCTGGAAAGTTGCAAAAACCAAGGATGAACTGGCGGAAAAGTTTAAAGAAGCCTTGTCTATCATCCCTGGGATGCAGATCGAATTTACCCAGCCTATTGAAATGCGTTTTAATGAACTGATCACCGGGGTTAGGGCCGATATTGCCATTAAAATATTTGGTGAAGACCTCAACGTGCTCAGTAAAAAGGGAGAAGAGATCAAATCCCTTATCTCTGACGTTGAAGGCGCGGCCGACATCACTGTGGAAAAGATCGCCGGACTCCCTCAAATGAATGTTGCCTACGACCGTTCGAAAATAGCCCGTTTCGGCCTGAATATTGACGATTTGAATAAAATGATCTCCACGGGTTTCTCAGGCAATATCGTTGGCAGTGTATTTGAAGGGGAAAAGAAATTTGATTTGGTAGTTCGTCTCAGGCAGGAGCAAAGAAGTGGGATTGAAGACCTGCGGAACCTATATGTGGATCTTCCCAATGGAGGGAAAATCCCCCTTTCTCAGCTAGCCGATATTTCTTATCAGAAGGAAGCAGCGAAAATCTCAAGAGACAATAGTCAGCGAAGGATTGTAGTAGGGATCAACGTAAGGAACCGCGACCTGCAATCTGTAGTGGATGATGTTCGGGAATTGATAGAAACAAATATATCTCTACCGGTAGGGTATACCATCAGTTATGGGGGTCAATTTGAGAATTTACAAAGTGCCAAGGCTCGACTATTAGTGGCAGTCCCCATTGCTCTAATGCTGATTTTTATCCTGCTCTACTTTACTTTTCGATCTTTCAAAGAAGCCCTGTTGATCTATTCTGCGATTCCGCTGGCGGCCATAGGGGGCGTCTTTTTGTTATGGCTCAGGGATATGCCTTTCAGTATTTCAGCAGGAATCGGTTTTATTGCCCTCTTCGGTATTGCCGTCCTAAATGGAATAGTCCTGATCGAACATTTTAAAGAATTAAAAAATCAAGATTTCAGGGATATGGAAACACTAATAAAACAAGGAACAAAAGACAGGCTCCGTCCTGTGTTGCTTACTGCTTCTGCCGCTGCTCTTGGATTCTTGCCTATGGCCATCTCTACCAATGCGGGGGCTGAAGTTCAAAGACCTCTGGCTACCGTTGTAATTGGCGGACTTGTTTCTGCTACCCTGCTCACCCTGGTGGTCCTCCCTGTCTTGTATTCAATTTACAGCAGAGTTAAAACAAAGGGGAAGAAAAATGGCAAAGTATCTGCTTCAAAATTCCTGGGGTTAATTTTTGTTTTAATGGCATTCAACGGTCATGGGCAGTCGAGCCCCATGAATTTGGAAAGTTTAATCCCGCTTGCCCTGGAGAACAATGCAGGTCTGCAGGCTTCCTTTCTGCAACTTGAAAAGTCTGAGGCACTAAGAGGCACTGCCTTTAGTTTTGATAAAACCGAGATCTATTATTCTTACGATCAAAATAATATAGCAGAAAATGGTTTCCCTATTGACGTCTTTGGAATTAAACAGGATTTTCAATTTCCCACGGTTTACGGAGCTCAAAGAAATGTCAGAAACAGGGCCTTTAACCTAGAACAGGATTCCTATGAAATTGGGAGGAAAAAGGTCATCCGGGATCTTACCAAGGCCTATTATGATTATCAGATCAAAAGACAAAAGGAAATCATTTACGATCAACTCGATAGCTTGTACAGGGATTTTGGCTATGCGGCTAAACGACGTTTTGAACTAGGAGAAACTAATTACCTTGAAAAGGTGACGGCAACAGCCAAACAACGACAGATCATCATACGGAAGAACAAGGCTGAAGAAGATGTCAGGCAAGCCTATAGAAGGTTGCAACAGACCCTTCAAATACCAGACAGTGTACTTATCCTGGAAGAACCCGAAAAGAAAATGATACTTGCAAATCCAAGCCTGGAAGAACTGCCAGAACTGGCATTCTACCGCGATAAGGCTCAGCTTTTAAAAGCAGAAAATCGATTGGAGCGGCAAAAGCTATTGCCGGATATTGGCCTGACGTATTTTCAGGGTTCAAACGCCACCCTGGATGATAATCTTACCGGGTATCTCATCGGATTGAAAATACCTTTATTATTTGGCGGACAGGCCTCAAAAATAAAAGCTTCAACTCTTGAAAAGGAGGCTTTCGCTGCACAGAGCAGGGAATACGAGCTTCAGTTGAGTACCCGTTTAAAAGTACTGCAGGGAAATTTTAATCAGAACAAAAAAGCTTTATTGTATTACGAAGAGGAGGGTAAGGCCCTTTCAGAAGAAATTCTTAAAACCGCTTCGAAAAGCTACAGAAGCGGGGAGATCGATTTTTTCCAATACATACAAAGTATCGAAAACGCATATGAAATAATGATTAACTATCTCGATAGCCTTAATGAGTATAATCAAACCATCATCGAGATCAATTATTTAACCCTATAATTCAAGACTATGGTACTTAAAGTATATAAAATTACCCCCCTGTTGATCCTTTTATTCCTGTTCGCATGCAGAAATAATACAGAGGAAAAAGAATCGAGTGATACAAAAGAAGATTTGACTATCACAGTCTCAAAAGAACAGTTTCAGGCTTCAGAAATGGCACTTGGCCAAATAGAGATCAAGCCTTTCCCTGCCCTTATACAGGCAACAGGTATGATTGAAGTCCCTCCACAGAACAAAGCTGTAGTCAGTGCTCTTATGGGTGGGTATATCAAAGAGACGCCCTTGCTTATAGGAGATATGGTTAAGAAAGGACAAGTATTGCTTACACTTGAAAATCCTGAGTTTATTACCCTCCAGCAGAATTATCTGGAAGCCAAACAACAACTCGGATTTTTGCAGGCCGAATTTCAACGCCAGAAACAATTAATGGAAGAAAACATCACTTCGCAAAAGAATTTCCTGAAAGCAGAAAGCGATTACAAAGGAAAACTGGCCCTTTACAATGGCCTGAGGCAAAAATTGATCATGCTCAATATTCCTATTTCCCAGGTTGAAGCAGGAAACATAAGGTCGGTTCTAAACATTTATGCTCCTATTTCGGGCAGCGTAACCAAGATGCATGTTTCAAAAGGAATGTATGTCTCTCCGGCAGATGAAATTCTGGAAATCACAGATAATGACCATATCCACCTCGAATTACAGGTTTTTGAAAAAGACATCATGGCCTTAAAAATAGGGCAGAATATAGTATTTACTATCCCTGAGGCATCTAGTGACAACTTTGGAGCTGAAGTATATCTGATCGGCACACATATTGAGGAAAACAGAACAGTACGGGTCCACGCACATTTAAAAGATGAAGAAGACCATCGATTTCTTACCGGGATGTTCGTGGAGGCTAAGATAGAAACCTCTGAGGCACAAAAACCTGCATTACCTACCGAAGCTCTGGCTGAAATTGACAATGTAGTTTATGCATTGAAATTGATTTCGGAGGATCAGGACAAGTATGTATTTGAGCAGCTAAGGGTAGAAAGCGAGTATCGTCACGAAGGTTATTCGGCAGTTGAACTTACCGCAGCAAAAGATAAAGAAGCTACTTTTTTGGTGAAAGGGGCGTTTTCGCTTATCGCTTCCGAATTTTAACTAGGGGTTAGCCGAGGCCAACATCTAAAGCCATCATGATAATAAAACCGCCTATAAACCCCATGGTAGCGATATCGGTGTATTTGTCGAGCTGAGTTTCAGGGATCACTTCCTCAACAACTACAAAGATCATTGCGCCTGCGGCAAAGGAAAGGGCATAAGGTAATATCGGTTGAAATGTTAGTACAGCCCATGCTCCCAGAACAGCAGCTATAGGCTCCACAATGGCGGATGCCTGCCCGTAGGCGAAACTCTTAAACCTGCTCAGGCCCTGTCTTCGAAGGGGCATTGCAACCGCAAAACCTTCAGGGAAATTTTGAAGACCAATCCCCAGAGCAAGAGCTACTGCCCCGCCAATATTGGCACCTTCAAATCCTGCTGCAACTCCTCCGAATAATACCCCAACCGCCAAACCTTCCGGAATATTATGTAAGGTTATTGCCAGGGTGAGCAAGGTCGTCCTGTGCCAGGGAGTTTTAATCCCTTCCGGTTTCTTAAAGTTAATATGAACATGAGGCAATATTTTATCGAGTCCGTATATAAAAGCCGCACCTAACAAAAATCCTACAGCTGCAGGAATGACCTTTTCAAATCCTTCCCCGGGACTCATTTCTATTCCGGGCGCCAGAAGACTCCAGAAACTTGCAGCGACCATCACACCCCCGGTGAATCCCAGCATTCCGTCTAAAAGAGCCCTGTTCATCGATTTAAATAAAAAAACAAGGGAAGCCCCCAGGGCAGTAAGCCCCCAGGTAAACAAAGTGGCATAGAACGCAGCCAAAACGGGATTAATTGATTCGAAATAAGAAATTACCTGTTCCATTATAATTCCAGTTAAGTGACAATTAAATTAGAAGCTATCACATGGGAAAGATGAAGTTTCCGGTTCCCTATTTGTACGTGTACCGAATTGTCAAAATCTTCCTTTTCCAGGATACGTATTTTATCTCCCAGAGCAATCTGGTTCTTATCCAGATATCGCAAGAAGGATGAGGAAGAATCCTTCACGCCTATACAGATACAACTACTGTCGGTGTCCAGATTACTCAGGAGTTTAGACTGGCGTGGTTCCAGTTCTCCATTCTTGTCAGGAATCGGATCTCCATGAGGATCTACTTTGGGAAAAGCGAGAAATCGATCGAGTTCATCGATCAGTTTTTCACTTTGGATATGCTCGAGCTGTTCTGCGATCTCATGTACCTCATCCCAGTTAAAATTCAGTTTTTCCACAAGAAATGTTTCCCACAGCCGGTGCTTTCTAATTACGGAAAGGGCTTTCTGCTTTCCATCTGAGGTAAGCGATACACCCTGGTATCTCTTGTAGTTCAACAGACCCTTATCAGCCAATTTCTTTACCATATCTGTTACTGAAGAAGGCTTGGTCTGCATCTCTTCAGCAATTGCATTGGTAGATATCACCCCGGTTTTGGATTTTCCAAGATGATAAATGGCCTTTAAGTAATTTTCTTCAGATTGGGTCATTTCTTTTGTCCTCGAACAAAAATACATTTTTATTTGTAAAAACATATTTTTAGATTTGTCTAAATTTTAGATACTCCCATGAGGTACCATTGGCCATCAAAGTATTTGTTCCTCTTTTCCTTTCTGCTCTGCATATATTTTCAGGGACATAGTCAGGAATCGAGTATCTACGGTACTATATACGCTGAGAATGAGCCTGTTCCCTTTGTAAATATTCGATTAAAAAATACAAATATCGGGACCTCAGGTACGGCGGATGGCACTTATATACTTGAGAATTTGCAGCCCGGAAAATATCAACTCATGGCCTCAGCAATAGGTTTTGAAGGGTTTAGAACAGAAGTAATCTTATCAGAGAACGAGAATCTCAAGCTCGATATTGAACTCATTCCCTCTGTAGAAAATCTCGATGATATTGTAGTGAGTGGCACTTTAAAACCGGTGCGCCGACTGGCAAGTCCGGTTCCTGTAGAAGTTTATTCCCCCGCTTTTCTCAGTAAAAATCCAACCCCGAATGTCTTTGAAGCCCTGGCCAATGTCAACGGGGTAAGGCCTCAGGTAAATTGCAATGTATGTAATACCGGAGATATACACATCAATGGTTTAGAAGGGCCTTATACCTTAGTCCTTATTGACGGCATGCCCATTATCAGTGGCCTGGGAACCGTTTACGGCTTGTCGGGTATTCCTAACTCCCTGATTTCCCAGGTTGAAGTAGTTAAAGGTCCCGCCTCTTCTCTATATGGAAGTGAGGCGGTAGGCGGACTCATCAATGTAATCACAAAACATCCTCCGGAAGCGCCTGAACTGGAAGCAGATGGATTTATGACCGGCTGGGGAGAATACAACCTGGATGTAGGCTCTAAAATTGCCCTTGGAGATAAGACTACCCTGTTGTTGGGATTAAACTATTTCAATTACAACATCCCTATTGATAACAATAACGACAATTTTACAGACGTCACCCTTCAAAACCGGATTTCCCTATTTCAAAAATGGAATTTCCAGCGTTCTAACCAACGGATGTTTTCCCTTGCGGGAAGGTACCTGTACGAAGATAGATGGGGAGGTGAAATGCAGTGGACCCCTGAGTTCAGAGGAGGAGATCAGATCTATGGGGAAAGTATCTACACCAACAGATGGGAAGTACTGGGAAAATACCAGTTACCGTTTGATGAACCCCTGATGCTCTCCTTCTCCTATACGAATCACAATCAGAATTCGGTATACGGTACTACCACATATCTGGCTGATCAGCGAATCGGATTTGGTCAACTTACCTGGGGACCGACATTCAAATCACACGACTTGCTATTAGGCACCTCCCTTCGTTACAATTATTACGATGACAATACTCCTGCCACGTCAAATGTAAATCAGACTGAGCCTGATAAGGTATGGATTCCCAGCTTGTTTGCACAGGATCAGATAAGCCTTGGAGAAGATCATTCATTGCTATTAGGATCAAGACTTGATTTCGACCAAAGGCATGGCGTTATTTTTACCCCCAGGCTAGCCTACAAATGGAAACTTTCAGATTCTGATATGTTCAGATTAAATGCCGGTACAGGATTCAGGGTAGTTAATTTATTTACCGAAGACCACGCGGCATTAACCGGTGCCAGAGAGGTGGTAATTGCCGAAGCGCTTGATCCTGAACGATCTTACAATGTAAATCTGAATTATTCAAAAAAAATATACAGTTTTAACGGACTGTACCTCAATCTGGATACCTCAGCGTTTTACACTTATTTTACAAACAGGATCATCCCGGATTACGAAACGAATACAGATCAGATCATTTATGACAATCTCGATGGTAATTCTATATCCAGGGGAATAAGTGCGAATATCGACCTGGCACTACCCAACGGACTAAAATTTTTAGTAGGAGGAACACTTATGGATGTGACCAGCACTGAAAACGGGATAAAAACCAGGCAGCTCCTTACCGAACAATTTACAGGTACCTGGAGTGTTTCATACAACATTAGATCCATCGACCTGGCACTGGATTATACCGGCAACCTCTATGGCCCCATGCGTCTCCCCCTTCTGGGAGAGTTGGATCCGCGGAGTGAATATTCCCCTAGCTGGAGTATTCAGAATATCCAATTCACTTACTCGGGACTAAAGGGATTTGAGATATATGGTGGCATTAAAAATATACTCGACTGGACGCCTGCTAAAAGTGCACCGTTTATAATCGCCAGAGCAAATGATCCATTTGATAAAAATGTGACATATGACTCCAATGGAAACGTGGTAGCCACGCCTGATAACCCTTATGCCCTTACCTTCGATCCTACCTATGTCTATGGGCCCAACCAGGGAATCCGTGCCTTTGCCGGATTGCGATACCGCCTGTAATAATCGAGGCCAGATCAATACTTCCAATATTCGTACCTTAGCAATTCTTCAGTAATCTATGACAGAATACGACTTCATCATCATTGGAGCCGGGGCAGCCGGCCTTATGCTGGCAGATGGATTGGGAAAAGACCCCGCCTTTAAAGACAAATCAATTCTCCTATTAGATAAAGACCATAAAACCCGAAACGATCGCACCTGGTGTATTTGGGAAAAAGGAACTGGTCCATTTGATGAATTTATTCATAAGGAATGGAAGAAGATTTACTTTGCAGGAAAAAAACACAAAGAGTCGTACCACATCGCACCATATTCTTACAAGATGATCAAAGGGATAGATTTTTATTCGCATTACTTAGCACGAATAAAGTCATATTCCAACATCACCTTTACACAGGCAAGGGTATTAGATATAGAAGAGAATTCAGATGGAAGGGTTGTGGTTAAAACGGACCAGGAAAATTTCAGTACAGCACAAATATTCAACAGTTGGTTTAGTTATGACAACTTCAGGGAAAATGCAAAATATCCTATCCTACAACAACATTTTATAGGCTGGTTTGTTCAGACGGAGCAAGCCGTATTTAATTCCGACCAGGCTACATTTATGGACTTTTCGGTTGCACAAAAGGGCAATACACGATTTATGTATGTCTTGCCGTTCAGTGAGAAAGAAGCACTTGTTGAATACACCATGTTTTCTTCACATCTTCTGGAGGATAAGGAATATGAAGGGGCTATTAAGGAATATATGGTAAATGAATTTAAATGTTCAGATTTCAGGATCATTGAAAAAGAAAAAGGAAGTATTCCAATGACCTGCTATGATTTTACACAACACAACACCCAAAGGGTTTTCCATATCGGAACGGCAGGTGGATGGAGCAAACCTAGTACGGGATATACCTTTAATAATACTGCCAAAAAAACTGAAGAACTGATTGCATATCTCAAAACCGGGAATTCTCTGGAAAACTTTCAGAAGAAAAATCGCTTTTGGTACTACGACCTGTTTCTGCTCAATATATTGTACAGAAATAATGAATTGGGACATTCTATATTCGAATCCCTTTTTAAAAAACGGAGACCTCAGCTCATCTTTAAATTCCTAGATGAAGAAACTAAGTGGTATGAGGATATCTATATCATGATGGCTCCAAATCCCATTCCATTTGTCAAATCACTGGGAAGGCATATTTTCTGGGCCATTAGTGGAAAAAAGAAATGGTGGTAGTTGTTTTCTCTACACCTTTCTGCCCATCAGATCACGACCAAAACTCAGGAGTATATCTTTTTTTTCCTGACTAATATCCAGCTGATTCAGGAACTCGAACGCCTTGTTTGTGTAATGCGCAATTGCCTGCTTTGTTTCCTCTGACGCTCCGGATTCATCATAGATTTCCATGACCCGCCTGATCTTCTTCTCTGTATTCCTGGGTTGAATTGAAAACAGGTCTTTTAACTCGCGTACCTGATTTGTATCTCCTTTTTCAAGTGCTTTGAGGTAGAGGTAGGTCTTTTTATTTTCAATTATATCCCCTCCTGTTTGCTTTCCAAAGGTCTTAGGATCTCCGAATACATCGAGGTAATCATCCTGTAACTGAAAAGCTATTCCCAGATAAAGACCAAAATTATAGATCTTATCCTGATCAGCTTCTGAAGCCCCTGAGGTAATCGCTCCCATTTTCATGGCCGTTCCTACCAGAACCGCGGTTTTAAACCTGATCATTTTTAAATAATCTGATACACTTACTTCTTCCAGGGTCTCGAAATCAATATCATATTGCTGCCCTTCACAGACCTCCATGGCTGTCTTACTAAAAAGCACCGTCAATTCCTTAAATACTTCAGGGGGATACGTTTCAAGGAAGCGATAAGCCTCAATCAGCATGGCATCTCCGGAAAGGATCCCGGTGTTGATATCCCATTTCTTATGTACCGTAATTTTACCGCGCCTCAGTGGAGCCGCATCCATTATATCGTCGTGAATCAAGGAGAAATTGTGGAAATACTCTACAGCCATGGCAGCTTTAAAAGCATCCTTTGTCTCTCCCCCAAAGAGATCGGCAGAAAGTAAGGTAAGCACTGGTCTCAATCGTTTTCCGCCAAGCTTCAGAATATAAAACATCGGATCGTACAAGGATCTGGGTTCCCGATCCCCAATACTCGAACTGAGGTATTCCTCAAACTGATCCCTGTAGAATGCTACAGATTGCATAGTCAATTTTTTTCAAAAATAGAAGAAATCAGAACATGCCTGCCTCCCTTGTGCTGAAAAACGAAATTAATTTCAAATTGACGGTTTGTGTTAAATTATTGTAAAACTTTGGAAACTTTTATTGTTTTTAAAGTTTCCAAATTTATATTTGCCCCCTCATGAGAGAAAAAATATTAAATAAAGCAACCGACCTGTTCCTGTCCCTGGGGTTTAAAAGCGTCACTATGGACGACCTGGCTCATGAAATGGGCATCTCTAAAAAGACTATTTATTCTCATTTTGACAATAAAACCAAGTTGGTTGAGGCCTGTACACTTGAACTATTCAATACTGTTTCACAAGGGATAGACGGCATCTGCAGCCTGCAGAAGAATCCGATTGAAGAACTCTATGAGATCAAGAAATTTGCAATGAAGCACCTTAAAGATGAAAAGGCCTCTCCCCAATTCCAATTGCAAAAATACTATCCTAAAATTCATAAAACGCTCAGAATGAAGCAATTTGAGCTTATGCAAAACTGTGTCGTGGATAATGTAAAAAGAGGGATAGACATGGGAATTTATCGTTCGTCATTGAATATTAATTTTATTGCGAGAATTTATTTTTCAGGAGTAACCAGTATAAAAGATCACACCCTTTTCCCTGAAGATGAATTCCCTCAATCGCAGCTGATGGACGACTATCTGGAATACCACCTCAGGGGAATCGTTACCCCCCAGGGAAGAAAAATATTAAATGAAATTATTCACTCAAATCAAAAATAAATGAAACTCACTCGTTTATTTATAATGCTGATAGTCTTGTCCTACTCGGGATTCTCCCAGGATGAACCCACTTCCTTTACTCTGAGCGAAGCCATTGCTTTTGCCTTAGAAAACAATTACAGTGCGCTCAATGCCGACAGGGATATTGTAGACGCCCGTAAACAAAAATGGGAAACCATAGCGTCAGGACTACCTCAGATTACAGGAGATGTAAGCTATCAGAATTTTCTAAAACAACCTGTTTCTCTGATCCCCGCCGAGTTTGTCGGGGGTGATCCAGGTGATTTTGTGCCCATTGTATTTGGACAACCCCAACAGGCGACGGCGACTGCCACACTTAGGCAGCAGGTATTTGATGGTTCCTATATTGTAGGAGTTCAGGCTACAAAGGCCTTTTTGAGTTACAGCCAAAACAACAAGGAAAAAACAGCACAGGAAGTGCGCAAGGCCGTGGTTGAAGCCTATGGGAACGTATTACTGGCCAAGGAATCAGTGGGTATCCTTAGAAATAATCTGGATGCACTAAACGACAACTTGTACGAAACACAGAAACTATATGAGAACGGATTGGCAGAGGAAGAAAGTGTAGAACAGCTACAGATCACATTTTCCACGGTTGAGAGTCAGTTGAATAATGCCATGCGCCTGGAAAAAATTACACTTCAGATGCTGAATCTGGTCATGGGTCTTCCCCTGGATGCACCCACACAATTGTCCGAAGATCTCAATGACCTCGCACAGGCCTATGTAGACCCCACCATTTTAGATGCCCCGTTTATCATGGAAAATAATGTAGATTTTAAACTTGTGAATAATCTCAATGAGCAGCGTTATTACGAGTTGAAGCTCGCTAAAAGCAGGGCATTGCCTACTTTAAATGCCTTTTTAAATTACGGTTCCACTGCCTTCAGCGATTCCTTCACTTTTTTTGACAGTGAACAACAATGGTTCGATTCCTCTATTTTAGGATTCGACTTAAGTATCCCGATTTTTAGTTCTCTGAAACGTAGTGCCAGTACACAGCGCGCAAAAATAGCCCTGGAAAAAGCTAAGACCCAACTCAAAGAAACACAGGAACAAATCAGACTACAGCTGGAAAAAGCAAAAAGCGATTATCAGCTGGCTGTTGAACAATACAATACCACTCAGGAAAACCTGAATCTGGCTGAGCGCATTGAAAGAAAAAATCAAATTAAATACAAAGAAGGGATCGCCAGTAGTTTTGAACTCAGGCAAGCCCAGACTCAGCTATACAGTGCGCAACAAGAATATCTGCAATCAATGGTAGATGTAATCAATGCCAAAACCGAATTAGAAGTAATCGCAAACAACTAAGAACAGATCTTTAATCCATAACCAAAATGAAAACTAGTATATCAATCCTGACACTCTTTTTCCTGCTCCTGTCGTGCGGGGAAAGCCAGAATGACTCTCTTGATTCCCTTATCAGCAGTGGAGATCTGGAACAAATACGATCGAGAAAATTGAGCCTTTCAGAAGAAGTGAAGTCGTTGAACGAACAGGTCAGTAAACTCGACTCCGTAATAGCAATTCTGGATGCTGACACCAGGTTTCCCCTGGTAAATACCTATGAGGTTAATCCACAGAATTTTGAACATTATTTAGACTTGCAGGGAAATGTAGCCACCAAGCAAAATGTTTTGATTTATCCAGAGATGGCGGGAAGTCTGGAAAGGGTTTATGTCAAAGAAGGTGACAGAGTTGTAAAAGGACAGTTACTCGGAAAAATAAATGATGGAGGATTGGCCAATCAGCTGGAACAGTTGAGAGCCCAGGCGGCACTTGCAGAGACCACCTACCAACGTCAGAAAAGACTTTGGGAGCAGAATATCGGTTCAGAAATACAATACCTCCAGGCAAAAACCTCCTACGAAGCCATCGCAAATAATGTGCAACAGGTTGAACAACAATTGGGAAAATCATCTATCAGAGCTCCTTTTTCCGGGATTATTGACGATGTGATCAAAGATCAGGGTACCGTGGTTTCGCCAGGACCGGGCTCTGAAATTTTCAGAATTGTGAACCTCAGCAACATGTATATCAACGTAGATGTACCCGAAACCTATGTGGGCAGTGTGGCAGAAGGCACTAAAGCTCAGGTTTACTTCCCCGTCCTGGGAGATTCTGTTCAGACCAGCATCAGGCAGGCTGGTAATTTTATAAATCCAAACAACCGCTCTTTTAGTGTAGAGATCCCGGTTCCAAACACCAAAGGCAGAATAAAACCCAATTTAACGGCAAGGGTAATGATCAACGACTACAGCAATGCGGATGCCCTGCTGGTTCCACAAAGTGTCATCTCCGAAAATGCAGAAGGAGAACAATATGTTTTTATAGTGGATAATCCCGACGAAGAAATGAAGGGTACTGCCAAAAAGAGAGTAGTCACTACCGGGAAAACTCAAGGCAGGTATGTAGAAATCCTGAGTGGACTTCAGCAGGGAAATCTGATTATTCAGGAGGGAGCCAGAAGCGTAAAGGATAACCAAGACGTTCAAATCATTAAGTAGGAATTACAATGAGCAGACAAAAAAAGAACGCCGATAAGGAATTCAGGTTCTCTTCCTGGGCAATTGACAACCCATCTGTGGTCTATGTGATGATTGCAATCTTTCTCTATTTAGGGTATACGTCCTATATGGAGCTTCCCAGGGAAGATTTTCCTGAAGTAGTAGAGACCAAGGTTTATATCAGTACTCCTTATCCAGGGAATACCGCTGAGGATGTAGAAAGATTAATCACCGATCCCCTTGAAGACCGCATTAAAAATGTGAGTAATCTGGTTGAACTCACATCAACATCTCAAGAGGATTACAGTATTATCACTGCTGAATTTGATGAGGATATTTCAGTTGAGGAAGCCAAACAAAAGGTAAAGGATGAAGTAGATGTGGAAAAAGCCAGCGAGGACTGGCCATTGTTTAACGGAGCAAAGGTAGAACCCAATATTTTCGACCTGAATCTCGCTGAACAAATCCCCATAATCAATATCAACTTCACCGGGGATTATCCGGTTGAAAAATTGAAGGAATATGCCGAATATCTGGAAGAGAAAATAGAAGACCTCCCTCAGGTCAAAGAAGTCGATATTCGGGGCGCACAGGAAAAAGAAGTGGAGGTGGCCGTGGATGTCTATAAAATGATGGCTGCCAAAGTGAGTTTCCAGGATGTACTACAGGCTATTTCCAATGGAAATATGACCATGTCTGCCGGCAACCTCAAAACCACTAATCAAAGAAGGACGATCCGAATTCTCGGGGAAATAGAAAATCCATCAGATCTGAACAACTTTGTGGTTAAATCTGAAAATGGTGCCATTTACCTCAAGGACATCGCTAAAGTTTCATTTGATGAAAAGGACAAAACCACCTTTGCAAGGGAATTCGGCGATAATGTGGTAATGTTGGATGTAAAAAAGAGATCCGGGCGGAATACCATTGAAGCGATCAACGATATTAAGCAACTCGTAAGAGAAGCTGAGGATAATTATTATCCAAAAGACCTTACCCTTACCCTGGCTAACGATTCCTCGAGCAGAACGCTGGGACAGGTAGACGACCTTGTAAATAACATCATATTCGGGATTATTCTCGTAGTGACAGTGCTGATGTTCTTCCTGGGATTCAGAAATGCACTATTCGTTGGCTTTGCAATTCCCATGTCCATGTTTATGTCCTTTGTGATCCTGTCATTCCTGGGCTATACCCTCAATACGATGATCCTCTTCGGTCTTATTATGGGACTGGGTATGCTGGTGGATAACGGGGTTGTCGTCGTAGAGAATGTCTACCGCCTTATGGAACAGGAGGGCATGTCGAGAATTGAAGCTGCCAAGAAAGGAATAGGAGAAATCGCCTTCCCCATTATTGTTTCTACCCTTACTACAGTAGCGGCCTTTGTCCCCCTCGGATTATGGCCAGGAATATTCGGGCAGTTTATGATTTACTTCCCGATTACCCTCTCTGTGGTTCTGGGGTCGTCGCTCTTTGTCGCCATATTTATGAATTCCATGCTGGTTTCGCGCTTTATGGAAGTAGGGGAAAAAGAACTTACCCGAAAGCAACTGATCAGGACCAGTTCAATCCTTACGGGAATTGGTGTTTTTATCCTCATCTTCGGAGGTAGTTTGCGAGGCCTTGGCAGTGTTATGATCTTAACGGCCATACTATTCTGGGCGTACAAATACGGCATAAAAAAATGGTCAAAAAAGTTTCAGAGTACGGCCTTGGTTAGGTTTGAAAATTTCTACGAGCGGCAAATTAAGTTTTCGCTAAGGGGGAAAAATGTCTATTGGTTTTCAGTAATAACTGTATTGTTGCTTATCGGCACCATCATGCTCTTCGGACTGTCCCTGGGGAGTGGCCGTACGAAGGTAGAGTTCTTTCCAGACAATACCCCAAACGAGGTTAATGTATACATAGAGTACCCTCAGGGAACGGCGATTGAAAAGACCAATGAACTAACCAAAGCCATTGAGGACCGGGTTTACGCCATTGCCAACAAGCCCAAATACACCGATGGAGATTATAATTTTCTCATATCCTCAGGAGTTTCACAGGTAGGCGAAGGAGCAGGAAATCCATATACAGATGGTGGCTCTTCCGCAGAAATGCCCCACAGGGGTAAAATTACCCTGTCTATGAGGGAATTTAAATATCGGAATGGGATCGATTCCGAAGGACTTAGAAAAGACATCCAGGACAACCTCATTGGGATTTATCCGGGCGTATCTATTTCCGTTGAAAAAGATGCGGTAGGACCCCCATCGGGCTATCCCATCAATATAGAATTGGAAGGAAAAGACTACGATGTGCTCATCAATACTGCTGAAAACATCCGAAATTTTATCAATCGGAAAAATATTGCAGGAATAGAAGAACTAAAGATTGATGTCAATAAGGGTAAGCCCTCTATGAACGTTGAAGTCGACAGGGAAAAAGCCGGGGAGCTCGGCGTCAGTGTTGGTCAGGTAGGACAGCAATTACGAAGATCTCTCTTCGGTGAAAAGGCCGGGGTATATAAACTGAATGGGGAAGATTACGATATCAATGTCCGCTTTAAAGAAGACCTGAGATATGATAAAAGTGCCCTGTTTAATCAGAATATCATCTTCAGGGATCAGGCTACAGGCCAGATCAGGGAGATTCCTGTTTCTGCCGTGGCTAGTCAGAAAAATACTTCCTCCTTTAGTGCTATCAAACACAGGGATAATAAACGGGTGGTAACAGTTTATTCCGGATTAAAACCCGGCTTTTCCGACGCAGGAGCCATAGTAGCGGAAATTCAGAAAGAAATGGAAAATTTTGAAGATCTGCCTGCAGATGTACAACTCGACTTTACCGGTCAGATCGAAGAGCAGAATAAGCAGATGCAATTTCTGGTGGGTGCTTTCTTTTCGGGACTGGGTCTTATCATGCTGATCCTGATTTTCCAGTTTGGAGGAATTTCCAAACCAGCCATCATTATGACGGCTATTTTCCTGAGTTTTATCGGGGTTTTTGGAGGGTTGATGCTCACAGGATGGCCTTTTGTGATTATGATGACCATGATGGGAATTATCGCGCTGGCAGGAATTGTGGTGAATAATGGAGTGGTTCTCTTAGATTATACCCAGATACTTATCGATCGTAAAAAAGTTGCCCTGGGTATAGATGATTACAACCTGCTTCCGCTCGAACATGTAACAGAGGCCATTGTAAAAGGAGGGAAAGCCAGGTTACGACCTGTAATCCTTACGGCAGTTACTACCGTTCTTGGTTTGATACCGCTTGCTGTGGGATTAAATATCGATTTCTTCTCCTTATTTTCCACCGGAGATCCCAGAATATATGTAGGAGGTGATAATGTGATTTTCTGGGGGCCATTGGCCTGGACCGTTATATTCGGTCTGATCATCGCTACCTTCCTTACGTTGATCATTGTCCCGGTATTGTTTAATATCACCTATCGGATTAAATTATTTTTTCAGAAAGACAAGAAGGCCGATCTGAAAAAGATCGATGCTGATATCGCCGCCTGATCAAATAAAAAAGGCCGCCCATCGGGGCGGCCTTTTCATTGATAATCAGATCAGTTTATTCATTTTCCGATAAAGGCACCGGTAAGGTATTAAATACTTGATCTCCTGCTCTGTCGATAGGCAAGGTATTGGAAAGGTTATACCTTCTCAGATCAAACATCCTGTGATTTTCGCACCAGAGAGAATAGCGTCTCTGATTCAACATCTCTGTGGTTAATGCCTCTGCAGTCAATGCCCCGGTATAAACGGGTAAAGAAGCAGAGTTTCTGATGACATTAATCGCATCTTCCGCTTCAAACAGATCGTTGGCCAAAATATTAGCCTCGGCATATACAAGAACCAATTCCTCATTCCGCAACATATCTATAGGAGAAATATTTGATGCGTACAAGGCCGTTTGGTAATCTCCTGAAAGTCCGTCCTGAGTTGTAGGATTAGCTCGAATCAGCGTTTTGCTATCAACTCGGGTATCACCAGCTTCAGCATCGGCAATAAACGAAGGATGTACAATGATCTGGTCTCCGTTATTATCCGGAATCTTAAAGAGCCCATTGGTAAAGTCCCCACTATCCAGACTATAAACATGCTTGGGTCCGATAGTCAGGTCGCCAGCTAGATCAAAATAGGAATTAGAAAGAGCCGTTAAGGCTGCATTTCCGTCCCCGGCATACACAGCGGCAACAGCAGCTACTGCTCTGTTGAATTCTGCGAAGCCACTGGGAGTATCAAACCCTGAGAAGCCTGCAAGGGGAAAAGCGAATTCTGCCCCCGCTCCATTCAGGTCGGTCAATGCTTCATCCAGCAAGGCTCTTACGGCCGTCAGGGCCGCATCAAATTCCAGAATAGGTCCAAGATTGTCCGGATCGGCCACGTCGATACGTGCGCGGTTGTACGACTTTAATACTTCGATAAGCTCAAAGGCTATTATGGTCTTGGCATACCCTCTATATCCCGCTTTCTGAGTGTCGGTTACCTGCTCTGTATTCTCTACAGATTCCAAAAGAATATTTGCATTCTTGATAGAAACGTAACGCCCACCCCAGGGAGCAGTAGAATAAAAGGAGTTATTATCCAGGGAAATCCCATTTGCGCCAAGTAAATCCTGGGTGTTTCTGGGATCTGCATCAAAGAGATACAATTCTCTTGCCATAGTTCCCGAACCCGTTGTCTGGATAGCCAGCGAATTACGCATAGCCGATTCTACCCCTACAACAAGGTTATTGAGCTGGTTTTGAGAAGCATCGGTAAGGACCCCGGCCAGACTGGGTCTGTTGGGATCTACTTGTTCATCAAAAGAACAAGCGGTGATTACAGCACCAAAGAGTATCAAAAGTGCTAAACCTCCTATTGCTTTATATTTATGTATGATTTTCATTGCTATTTTTTTAGAAGTTAACATTTAAATGAAAGTAAAACTGCTTGGTACTTGGGAATGGTGTAACCTCTATCCCTGAAGACAAGCCGGCACCTCCATTGGTGGAAGTTTCCGGGTCGTAGCTGCTGTAATCTGTAATGGTGAATATATTTCTACCCGATACTCCCAGCTTTATTCCTGTAACCGCATCTCCGAAGAAGGCAAGGGCGCTTGAAGGCAATCTGTAATAAACTGCCGCTTCCCTTAGTCTTAAGTATCCTGCCGGTTCTACAAACCTTACCGCAGCAATAGGAGAAGCATTTCGAGCTATACCCTCAGGGGTATCTAGATCCGGAGTAGTGCCCCCAAGGTCTGTAAGTAGTCTGGACAGATTGAGGTTATCTCCACCTTTTTTCCATTGTAAAAGGAAGGATACATCAAACTGCTTGGCGATGGTAAAATTATTGAAAAATCCCATCTGAAAGTCGGGTTCAACATTTCCTATCTGGGTAGGTACTCCATTAACATTACCTGCCAACTGAGTAACCGGCTTTCCTTCTTCAATGTAGAAGGTTCCAAGGCCCAGACCAAATCCTGCTCCTGGTTGAGGAAAGGCAGGTACATCCAACCTTGTCACTTCAGAACGGTTAAACCACCAGTTGATATTTGAACTCCAGAAGAAATTCTCATTCTGAACAGGGTTAACAGTTATACCTACTTCTAACCCTTCGTTCTTTAAGTCGGCTAGATTTGTCGTTTCCGAACCAAAGCCTGTTGAAGTGGGCAGAACCCTACTCAAAAGAAGATCACTTACAACCCTGTTGTAATAAGAAACTTCCAGATTTACCTTATTAAAAAGTCCGGCATCAAAACCTACCTCAAATTCTGAGGAAGTTTCTGGTTCTATATCCGGATCCCCTTTTAATGCAGAGATTGAAGAACCTCCAATTCCACCTACAGAAACCTGATTTAGCCCTGTAAATGCAGAACCAAAAGCTCCTGAAGATCCTGTTTCTCCGTATGCTGCTCTAATTTTTAATCTTTGGAAAACTCCATCCGACCAAAAATCGAAGTTATGTAGGTTCACCGCCAGCGATGCCTTTGGGAAACCGTAAAACTTGTTGGGGTCTCCGTTGAGGGTCGACTTGTCAAACCTGTACCCTACGGTACCGATCAACTGATCCTGATAATTTCCTTCAACCTGAGCAAAATACCCAAATTCCTTAACCGTTGAAGTGGTCTGGGTGATGGCTTGAGCAGAACCCTGACTTAGGTTGGTCTGACCTGGAATTAATTGTGTCGACTGGTTAAAGATCAGATCGGCCTGTTGTTCCAGATAGGAAATACCTGCCTGGGAAGTAAGGGCCAGATCACCTCCCATCGCATTGCGATTCCAGACCGCAATTCCCTGATAGTTGAAATTGGTAAAGTTATTCTTCCCTACTCCGATAAATCCATTTTGATTTCCTCTTTGTGCCTGATGAGTCTCAGGAACGTACACAAAGGTTTCGTTTGCCAGAAAATCAGCCCCTCCATTGAAGATCAGTTTAACAGCGTCATCTCCTGTATTTAAAAGATTGGTGGTTAACTTAATCCCCTGTATAAAACGGTTGTTTTTATCTTCATTCACGGCCTGATCCCTCACGAAAATGGGATTTCCTGAATAGTTAGGGTTATCCGGATAAGCCCCAGTATCATCCGGGAACAAATTGATCCATGGTCTGGTGAATGCCAGGGTATACCCATAACTCAGACCTCCCTCATTCTCATTTCCTGTAAAACTCCTGCTTGAGCTACTCCTCACATAATTGGAAGAAGCCGAAAAGCTAAACGTATTTGAAATTGTATGGTCAACATTAGCTCTTAGAGAAAAACGATTAAAGCCGGTGTTTTTAATAATACCTTCCTCATCCCTGTAAGAAGCGCCCACATAGAACTTGGTTTTTTCATCACCTCCACTTGCGCTAATACGCGTATCGGTAATTAATCCTGTTTCTCCGTAAATGATGTCTTCATAATCAAAAAGTCCGCCACTAGCAATGGCCTGGTTGTACAGGTCAACCTCAGCTGCACCGAATGTATCTTCTACACTTTGGGCAGTCCAGGGCCTTAGTCCCAGTTTATTTATAATAGTATTAAACCCAGTGTCCTGGCTAAACTTAACTTCAGTTTTTCCCTGGCTTCCCCTTTTGGTGGTGATAATCACAACCCCGGCATTCGCCCGAGTTCCGTAGATGGCAGCCGCAGAAGCACCTTTAAGTACTTCTATGTTCTGGATGTCATTAGGATCCAGGTCGGCTATACGGTTGGCTGAGTTTTCTTCATTTCCCCTGTTGGCACCGGAGGCAAAACGCAGTCCGGAAGGAATTTCCGCATTATTCACATACACCCCGTCTACGATATAGAGAGGTTGGTTATTTCCGTTGATGGATGAGATTCCCCTGAGTCTCAAGGCAAATCCCCCACCGGGAGCCCCTGAAGAAGAGGTAATATTCACCCCGGTAAGTTTCCCGTAAAGTGCCCCATCTAAGGTGGTCTGTGCAGTAGTCCCTACAAGTTCTTCATTAGACACAGTAGCCACGGCATTCGCCAGATTACTACGTTTGATGGAAGTTCCCAGACCAGTAACGACCACTTCATCAAGTCCGGTTGCGGATTCTCCGAGCGATACATTTAAAGTAGTAGGTCCTTCTACTGTCACCTCCTTGGTCTCATACCCTAGAGATGAAAAAACCAGGGTAGCAGGAAAATTGGCTACGCTGATTGAGTAGTTCCCGTCGAAGTCGGAAATAGCCCCCTGAGAGGTTCCTTTGACTACGACATTTACCCCCGCCAGAGGGTCTCCGTAATTGGAATCTGTAATATTCCCGCTAACCGTCCCCTGCGAAAACCCTAATATGGGTAAGGCGAGAAACAACCATAGGAATGTCTTTCCAAGTGATTTTTGTTTCATGTTAATTAAGTTTTGAGTTAGATTATTGATATTCCAAGGTAAGGAAGATATTATAATTACAAAATCTTATAATAATTTCTTTTGAATTCAGGGGATAAAATTATCCCTAAAATACAATCATAAATTGGGGGTTCAACGCATTACTTCTTACATTTGCCGCAGCTAAAATTCAGATTTTCAATGTATAGAACTCATACTTGCGGAGAGTTAAGAGGAAAGGATGTTAAGACTGATGTTGTCCTGAGCGGATGGGTACAAAAAGTACGGGATAAAGGATTTGTGGTCTGGGTTGATCTAAGAGACCGATACGGCATTACCCAATTGGTCTTTGATGAAGAAAGGACACCGGCAAAACTACTGGCCGAAGCCAGGAAACTGGGCCGCGAATTTGTCATCCAGGTAAAGGGAGAGGTCATTGAGAGGACCTCTAAAAACCCGCAACTCGGAACAGGCGATATAGAAATCCTAGTTAAGGAATTATCTGTACTTAATCCCGCATTACTCCCTCCTTTTACGATTGAAGATGAAACCGATGGCGGTACAGATCTCAGGATGAAATACAGATATCTCGACATTCGTAGAAATCCTGTAAAAGACAAGCTTATTTTCCGGAGTAAGGTTACCATGGAGGTGAGGAAATACCTTTCTGAACATGGATTTATCGAGGTGGAGACACCTTATCTGATCAAATCAACCCCGGAGGGGGCACGCGATTTTGTAGTCCCCAGCAGAATGAACCAAGGTGAATTCTATGCCTTACCCCAATCCCCTCAAACCTTTAAGCAACTGCTGATGGTTGGAGGGCTCGACAAATATTTCCAGATAGTGAAGTGTTTCCGGGATGAAGATCTGAGAGCCGACAGACAGCCTGAATTTACGCAGATCGATTGCGAAATGGCCTTTGTGGAACAGGAAGATATCCTTAATGCCTTTGAAGGTCTCACTCGCCATTTGCTCAAAGAGATAAGAGGGGTGGAAGTAGATACCTTTCCCCGGATGACCTATGATGAGGCCATGAAAACATATGGTAATGACAAACCGGATATCAGGTTTGATATGCGATTTGCAGAACTGAATACCCTCGCGCAACACAGGGAATTCAACGTATTTAATTCAGCAGAATTAGTCGTTGGAATTGCAGTTCCCGGAGGGGCCTCCTTTACCAGAAAAGAAATTGATGGTATCATCGACTGGCTTAAACGTCCTCAGGTGGGAGCGAAAGGCATGGTTTACGTTAAGTGCAATGAAGATGGAAGCTTTAAGTCGTCAGTAGACAAATTCTACGAACAATCAGATCTTCAAAAATGGGCAGAGGCAACAGGCGCTAAGGCCGGAGACCTTATTTGCGTACTTTCCGGCGACATCGATACTACACGTACCCAGCTCAGTGCCCTGCGAATGGAAATGGCAGAAAGGCTGGGTTTGAGAAATCCATCCGAATTTGCTCCCTTATGGGTTATTGATTTCCCCTTGTTGGAAAAAGATGAGGAAACAGGGGATTATCACGCCATGCACCATCCCTTCACCTCCCCTAAACCAGGACAGCTCGAATTGCTCGATACCGATCCTGATGCGGTAAGGGCCAACGCTTATGACCTGGTCCTTAACGGAAATGAAATTGGCGGTGGGTCTATCAGGATCCACGATAAAAAAGTGCAGAGTATCATGTTCAGGCACCTCGGATTTTCAGAGGAGGAAGCGAAAGCACAGTTTGGATTTTTAATGGAAGCTTTCCAGTACGGTGCGCCTCCCCATGGGGGTATTGCCTTTGGTCTTGACAGGCTGGTGGCTATTCTCGGAGGGCAGGAAACGATCCGGGATTTTATCGCCTTCCCCAAGAACAATAGTGGCAGGGATGTCATGATTGACGCCCCCGCACCTATTGATAATGCACAGCTGATCGAATTGAACCTGCGTCTGAGAGAGGAGTAAAAATTGCTTTTTTAGTTTAAAAAGCTCTAATGGGCAGGGTTGGTGTAACGAGGCTGTGAATTGTCATACATTTGATGTTTAATTTCCATAATGCAAAGACAGATCAAAATTCTGTTCGCCAGGTTTTATCGCTGGAGGTATAAAAATATCTCCAATAAGACCTTTATCCATATCATGAGTGTAGTGGTTGGTCTGTTAGCCGGATTGGCTGCAGTGACCCTTAAAAATACCACCTACTTTATCGAATCACTCGTAGAGGAAGGCATCACCTTTACCAGTACTCAGCTCTATTTTATAAGCCCCATTATTGGCCTTACCCTCGTATATCTCTATGTAAAATATGTGCATAGAGAGAAACTCGAACATGCTATTTCTTCTATCCTTCTGGCAATGTCAAAGAAGAAGGGCATTATCACCATAAAAAAAATCTACACTCCCCTGATAACGGCCCCTCTCACAGTTGGCTTCGGGGGTTCTGTCGGACTTTTAGGTCCTGCCGTGGCATCGGGTTCTGCCCTGAGTTCAAATCTATCCAGATTCCTGCATATCAATGCCAAAACGCGCTCCTTGCTTATAGCCTGCGCTTCAGCCGGAGCCATAGCCTCCATTTTTCAGTCCCCCATTGCGGCAATTATCTTTGCAGTGGAGGTATTTAGCCTCGACCTTACCATGCTCTCTTTGCTGCCTTTGCTCTTTGCTTCCATTTCTGGCGTACTCACCTCTTATTTCTTCCTGGGTGACGAAACCCTTTTCAATTTTAATGTCACCGAAAAATTTGAGATCAGGGATACGCTTTTTTATATTCTACTGGGCGTGGGAACGGCCTTTGCCTCCATTTACTTTACGAGGATGTACTTCGGCATCCTTGAATTCTTTAAACGATTTAAAAGTCCAAAATACAAGTTGTTGGTTGGGGGTATCGCAATTGGGATCATGTTATATTTCATCCCTCCTCTTTACGGGGAAGGATTCGGGTTTATCAACCATTTACTGGATGGTAATTCACTGGAAGCACTTGGTAAAACCCCATTTGATAAATATACTTCCAACATATGGGTTGTCATTGCCCTGCTTTTTGGGATCACCATCTTTAAAGCGGTGGCTATGACCACTACTTTTGCCGCAGGAGGTGCAGGAGGGATATTTATCCCAACTATGGTGATGGGAAGTGCCCTGGGAAATGTAGTCGCAAAAGTGATCAACAATATTGGCATCGGATTTACGGTAAGTGAGAGTAATTTTACGTTGATAGGCATGGCCGGCCTGATCGCAGGGGTATTACACGCACCCCTGACAGCCATTTTTCTTATCGCTGAGATTACAGGTGGATATGAGCTTTTTGTTCCCCTGATGATCACCTCGGCCATCTCATATCTCATAACAAAGAATGCTATGGACCATACCATTTACACCCGTGAACTTGCAAAAGCCGGAGCATTGATCACTCATGATAAAGACCAGACCGTTCTTACCCTGATGCATTTAGACGATGTGATTGAAAAAGGATTTAAAACCGTCAATCAGGATATGACCCTTGGGGAAATGTTGCATCAGTCGGTCGCTAAATCAACACGGAATATTTTCCCCGTAGTCAACAAAGGAGGTATACTGGTAGGGATTGTTTTGCTGGATGATGTTCGTGATTTTATGTTTGATACCAGTCTTTACGACAAACTTTTTGTTGAAACACTAATGCACAAAGCCCCGGAACATATTTTTTATGAAACCGACACTATGCAGGCGGTCATGAAAAAATTTCAGGACAGTAGCGCATGGAATTTACCCGTTATCAAAGATGGAAAATATTACGGTTTTGTCTCAAAATCTAAACTTTTGACGGCATACAGACGCAAACTGATTAATTTTACAAAATAGGATGCTTATAAAGACTAAATATATCATCACAGCCATTGTTCTTCTCTCCCTGGGAGCCATCATCTACGGTTTTATCATCGTGGGAGAACAACCTGCAACAGGCAACAAATATATAGGCTTTGGGACGGTTGGTTTGTTCCTTATCGCCATGCCACTCTTCCTTCTGAAAGAAAGCAAGGGGAAGAATGTAAAGGATTATATGCTGAACGAAGAGAACATCAGAAAAATGCGAGATATTGAAGAAAAAAAGACCAAAAAACGCTAATAATCAGGCAATTTCTCCTCATTCCATTACGGCTTCTGCCCAAAATTCCATATTTTAGTATTACACATATTATTTATTAATCTTAATTGGATGACTGGAACAGTAAAATTTTTCAATGAATCTAAAGGTTATGGATTCATTACGAACGACGAAACCGGAAAGGACATCTTTGTTCACGCTACCGCCCTTAACGGAGTGGAACTGAACGAAGGAGACAAAGTAGAATACGAGGAAGAAGAAGGGAGAAAAGGAATGGTTGCCGCCCAGGTACAGGTGGTCAACTGATATATTTTATTTTGAAAGAAACAGAACACCCGTATAAAACGGGTGTTTTTTTTGTGTCTAATTGAGATTTCGCTTCTGGATAAAAAATCTTTTTAAAAGGGCGTTCGACTCTTTCTCCAGAATACCGCCGGTAAGGATCGTCTTTGGATGCAGTATACCGCCGGAAACGGAAAATCCCCTTTTGGGATCCGGAGCCCCGTATACAATTCTCGGTATCTGACTCCAGTACAAGGCACCTGCACACATCAGGCAGGGTTCCAGAGTGACGTACATGGTACAATCGTATAAATACTTCCCGCCCAGGAAATTCGCGGCTGCTGTTATGGCCAGCATCTCGGCATGGGCAGTTACATCATTGAGTTTTTCTGTCTGATTGTAGGCACGGGCGATGATCCTTCCCTGCACGGCAATAACCGCACCAACAGGGACTTCCCCTTGCTCAAAAGCCACCTCAGCCTCCTGCAGGGCTTTTTTCATAAAATACGTATCGTCGAGAATGAGATCCACAGCGTCAAAAATACAATTTTCATCCAAGCATCATCCCACTTCAAATGCGAATTAATGTACCTTTGTTCCTTCCATGAATCTCTTAGATAACATACAATATCCCATAGACCTGAGGGAGCTCGCTGAGGAACAGTTGCCGCAACTAACCAGGGAACTCAGGGAATTTATCATCGATATTGTTGCTGCTAAAGAAGGTCACCTGGGGGCTAGTCTGGGCGTTGTTGAACTAACCATTGCCCTGCACTATGTCTTTAACACTCCTGAGGATAAGTTGATCTGGGATGTAGGGCATCAGGCCTATGGACACAAGATTTTGACAGGAAGAAGATCACAATTTAATACCAACCGCCAATTGGGGGGGCTGAGTGGCTTTCCTAAAAGAGACGAAAGTGAATTTGACGCTTTTGGCACCGGCCACAGCTCCACTTCCATTTCCGCTATTGTTGGGATGGCCCTGGCAGCCAAACTCAAAGGCGATAAGGAGAGACAACATATCGCCGTAATTGGAGATGCCTCCATCGCAAGCGGAATGGCTTTCGAAGGCCTGAACCATCTGGGAGTTCTCGACGCAAATGTACTCATAGTTCTAAATGACAATGCCATTGGTATCGATCCTAGCGTGGGGGCCTTAAAGAAATACCTTACCAACGTTAAAAAGGGTACGGCCAAAGAAGAGAATATTTTTGAATGCCTCAATTTCACTTATACCGGTCCTGTTGATGGTCATGACCTCAAAGCGGTAATCAATGCACTCCGGGAAATGAGGAAGTTGAAAGGTCCAAGACTCCTGCACCTGATCACAACCAAGGGGAAAGGACTGAAAAAAGCAGAGGAAAACCAGATCGTATACCACGCCCCAGGTAAATTCGACAGGAATACCGGAGAACTGGCAAAGCAAACTGCTTCAGAACAGCCTCCAAAATATCAGGACGTTTTTGGGCATAGTCTGGTGGAACTTGCAAAACAAAATAAAAATATAGTAGGGATCACTCCTGCCATGCCCACAGGCAGTTCCCTGAAATACATGATGGAAGCATTTCCCGACCGGGCCTTCGACGTAGGTATTGCCGAGCAACACGCCGTTACCATGGCTGCTGGGATGGCAGCAGAAGGACTGGTTCCCTTTTGCGCTATTTATTCCACCTTTCTGCAAAGGGCCTATGATCAGGTGATCCATGATGTTGCCATTCAAAGTCTCCCCGTTATCTTCTGTATTGACCGGGCCGGATTGGTAGGTCAGGATGGGGCTACCCACCATGGTGCCTACGATCTGGCTTACTTGCGCTGTATCCCGAATATGACCATTTTTGCCCCCATGAATGAAATGGAGTTGAGGAATATTATGTTTACCGCCCAGTTGGGCATTGACCGGCCCCTCGCCATAAGATACCCCCGAGGAAGAGGTAATACGGAATCCTGGCAATCCTCCTTTGAGAGGATACCAATTGGGTCTTCAAGAGAACTTGCCAAAGGGACGTCCATAGCAGTTTTATCTGTAGGCCACCTGGGAAATAAAGTCACAGAAGTATTAAAAAGACTGGGGCATCCCAAAGAAATTGGTCATTATGATATGCGTTTTGTAAAGCCCTTAGACGAGCAACAACTGCATGGTGTATTTAAAAGGTATAACTCAGTTGTAACCCTGGAAGACGGATGCCTGGCAGGGGGCTTTGGAAGTGCAGTTCTGGAATTTGCAAATGAGCATGGCTATTCCCAAAAGGTGGAACGACTTGGACTACCGGATACCTTTATTGAACAGGGAACAGTAGAAGAGTTGCTCGAGCTGAGCCATATCGATGAGGAAGCTATTACCCGATGCCTAATTAAATTACTGCATGAAGTTCGCTAAGCTGTTTATCTTATCTCTCTTCGTCTTTGGTCTTCAATCCAAAGTAGCTGCCCAGGATACTATTCCGCCTTCTCAGGAGCCCGATACCACGGTGATAGACACCATTGTGATTCGCGCTACGCCAGAAAAAATAAGATATATTCCCAGGGGAGTAAATCTTACCAACCCGGTGATCTCCTTTAAAAGAACAAAACCCCGCACCAGGAAGTTTAACCGTTTTAAAATCCCATCTTTTTGGGAAGTGGAAAACAATCTTGGACTCAATCTTTCCGAAGTTGCCTTCGTCAACTGGAACGCAGGGGGAGACAACGCTTTCTCGGCCCTTGCAAACGCCAAATTTGTACGAAATTACAAGTTCAGATATGTACAATGGAACAACGATTTGGTACTGCGGTACGGGGTGAATGTACAGGAAGGACAAAAATTGCGAAAAACCGAGGATGCGATTCGTTTTTCATCAAGTTTTGGCTATCGAAAAGATACCTTAACCAGCTGGTACTATTCTGCCAAGGTTAAGTTCAATACCCAGTTTTCTAACGGGTATAAATATCCGGACCGCTCTGCCCCCATATCCCGATTTATGTCTCCGGGATATCTTTTTGTAGGGGCGGGTATCTCCTATATCCCTGAGGGAAAGAATTTCAACCTCTACCTTTCTCCCTTAACCCAAAAAGCAACTTTTGTTCTTGATCAGGAGCTGGCCAATGAAGGTGCCTTTGGGGTGCAAAAAGCTGTACGGGATTCTACAGGAAATATCCTGACGGAGGGAGAAAACAAATTTATTGAAGTGGGAATTTCGGTAACCAACGAGTGGAAGACACCCGTATGGGAAAATGTCACCCTGGATCACCGATTGAGCCTTTATACAGACTATTTACGCTCGTTTGGAAATGTGGATATCGATTGGGAACTCAACTTTGAATTTACCGTAAATGAATTTCTCAAAGCGAATTTTGGCACCCAGATCATCTATGACGATGACATCCGTTTTAATGCCAACATTGCAGACGACGGAACGGTCATTGATCCCGGCGTACCCCGAATACAATTCAGGCAGCTACTCGCCATTGGCCTCAGCTACAATTTTTAAAGTTGTTTCCCGGTAATCTTATTGTGGATATGTACTGCGCTACTATCTGACAGGCTGGCTACATAGCAGGAACATTGAAGTAAAAGGGTGTAAAGGGATCCTGAAGTATCCCTGAACCTTTCGGGGAGGGTGGTCAGGATCAGTTTGTCATAGTTAGTGGCTTTCCCTTTTTTAGTCCGCACCAGGGCCCCTGAATACGCCTCAAGGATATCTGAAATAATCCTGTACCCGGCTATTTCTTTTTCGATTACCTCCTGGGAACGGTAAACCCGTTCTGCACTGAGGGAAAGGATGTCTTCAACCTGGGCTTTGTACTTGCTTTTCTCCAATAATACCGTACTGAATGACCCTTTAATAATTTCAGTTTCATGTTCCATAAAGACCCGGGTTGCATCTTGGATAAGCGTACTGATCGCCAGTGCCCTGAGATAACTCAGCCGATCTTCCATATGGGCCAGTCGGTGATACTTCTTGGTGTCTATCCTGTCCTTTACCAGTTTGATAAGGTATTCCAGGGCGTAGTCCTCGGGGATCAGTCCCAGATTAATCCCATCCTCAAAGTCGATAATGGTATAGCAAATATCATCTGCCGCTTCCACCAGGAATGTGAGGGGATGTCTTGAAAAACTACCTGGATGCTCCCTGCTGAGCAGGCCTAGCTCATCTGCGACCTCCCGGAAAAATTCAGTGTTCGCCTGAAAACATGCGTACTTCTTGTCAGCAATATGCGCTGTTGGTTTTTTGGGCAGGGATTCTTTGGGATACTTTAAAAAAGCTCCCAGGGTAGCATAGCTAAGCCTGAGTCCTCCTTCTACCCCTTTCCGGGATTCTGTAAGTATCTTAAACCCATTGGCATTTCCCTCAAAGTCGACCAGGTCCTGGTACTCCTTTTCACTGAGGTCTTTTTTATAGGCCACTCCGGGGCCGGCCTGAAAGAATTCCCCGATAGCCTTTTCACCGCTGTGTCCGAAGGGTGGGTTCCCTATATCGTGGGCCAGTGCTGCGGCCGCTACAATAGCGCCAAAATCATTGAATTGGTATCCGTGAACCTGATTTAAATGAGGATAGCGAGAAATTATTTCTTTCCCGGCACTCCTTCCAAGGCTACGTCCTACCACAGAAACCTCAAGACTATGGGTAAGGCGGGTATGAACAAAGTCTGTTTTTGATAAGGGGATGACCTGGGTTTTATCCTGCAAGCTTCTGAAAGCAGAAGAAAATATTATCCTGTCATAGTCTACTTCGAAGCCGAGACGGGTCTCGTCCTGTTCCTTCCGAAGTCGTTTATGAGTATCGCCAAAGCGGCGTAAAGAGAGGAGATGTTCCCAGTTCATCCTTCAAATTTCCCGCAAGATACTACTTTCATTTATCCCAAAGGGAGGGATTTATCATCAGTCATAACCTTTACTTAATGTGCTAACATTAAAGTAACCTTTAATAAATAAATCTTTAACTCTGGAATAACATGGCCTTTACCCACTCCCCCGTTCTTTGCACCGTGATTTGAAAAAAAGATTAATGAAACAATTATTTATAGCCTTCATTCTTTTATTTACAGCATCGGTATATGCTCAGAGAACAGGAAGCATTGCTGGGAAGCTTGGTGATAAGGAAATGAACAATGAACCCCTGGCTTTTGCTAATGTTTTAGTTAAGGGAACCACCAAGGGAACCACCTCCGATTTTGATGGCCTATACGAAATATCTAATCTGGAACCGGGGATATACACCCTGGTTTTTACATTCCTTGGTTACGAAACGGTAGAAGTGCCAGACGTATTGGTAGAAGCCGGGAAGGTAACTGAGGTTAATACTGAACTTGGTGCAGGCAGCGTTTCACTAAATGAAGTGGTCCTGATCACAACGGCTTCTAAGGATTCTGAGGTTGCTCTGCTATTAGACCAGAAAAAGGCAGTTGAAATAAGGGAAGCAATCGGCGCCGAAGCCCTTACTAAAAAAGGGATCGATGATGCGGCTGCCGCGGTGGCTCAGATTGCCGGGATTTCAAAACAACAGGGATCAAGCGATGTTTATGTAAGGGGGTTGGGGGACCGGTATCAGAATACTACTATGAATGGATTGGCCCTCCCGTCAAACAATGTAAATAAAAAGAATATAGACCTCGACATATTTTCCTCAAGTATTATTGAAAATATTTCTGTAAGTAAGGCATATACTCCTTCCTTCTACGGCGACTTTTCCGCAGGGAATGTAAACATCGATTCCAAAGAATATACCGGTGATGGATACCTGGAAGTCTCCCTGGGTTCGGGAATAAATTCGAATGCCCTGGGAACCGATTTTGTAA
Organism: Muriicola sp. E247; assembly: GCF_041358175.1. Taxonomy (NCBI): domain Bacteria; kingdom Pseudomonadati; phylum Bacteroidota; class Flavobacteriia; order Flavobacteriales; family Flavobacteriaceae; genus Muriicola; species Muriicola sp. E247. Next base: position 651,270 of record NZ_JBGKBE010000001.1, on the reverse strand, counting down.
CCAGTGAAGGAACTAGTTTCTTTGGCTTTTACAATCGGTATGACAACGATCCCTTTGCTGTTGTTCTTTCGCATGGCGTAGATCCAGAATCCGACTATAATCCCATTAATATTTCAGGCGCTGTCGAAGGAGGTTATTCCTTCAACCTCAACGAGGAATCAAGACTTAGCTTTTTTGGGATGGCAAGTTTTGGCAATGGATTTGAATTTCTGGAAGGTCCGGCACTGGATTTTACAAACGATATTAAAGTCCGGTTTCCCTTGGTAAACGAATACACGTATAGTACCACCACAACGGCTATGGGAAATATTACTTACAGAATTGATAATGATCACAAATTAAAATTCAGCTCCCTATTTGTCAACAGTGCAAGAGATGCCGTAGGCTACTATGGAATCGGTGGGAACGGTTTTAACCGAGATGGCTTTAGTAATAATGGGGATGGCGGATACTTTCAGTTAAACGTGCAGTTTAATCAGGACATGATTTTTGTCAATCAATTAAACGGGAACCACACTTTCCAGGACGACTGGGAATTGGACTGGGGAATTGGATTTAATAAAGTCTTTTCAGATGAACCAGACAGGAAACGGATCTCTCTTGAGGATTTCCAGTTTGCCCTGGATGATGATCCTAACACCAACCCAATATTTTATGACAACATCGCCTTTGACAACCAGCGGTTTTTCCAAAGCATTGAAGACGATGAAATGAGTAGTTACATTAACCTATCCAAAAAAGTATCTGAAAAGGTATCCCTGAACTTCGGCTACAATGGGAGACGAAAAGAAAGAAGGTTTAACAACTGGCGCTACGGATATCTCATTGCAGATAAAAATGCCAATCCGGTGACCGACGTGAATAACCTGAATGATTTCTTCGATGTATTAAACATCAACATTCCCCAGGGCAGTGGGTTATGGGATCTCTTTATAGTTAGGAATCCTCAGAATGTGGATATCGGCCGTTTAAACCGGCCACAGATTTATGAGAATACCTACAAAGGAAATTTAGATATTCATGCCGTTTATGCCACGGCCGAATTAAATCTCAGTGACAAATGGTTACTAATCCCCGGCTTCCGCGTGGAATCTTACAAGCAGGGGATCGTGTATGACGTGATTAACCCGGTTCCTACAGATCCCGGAGTCAGGAATGCTTATGAAAACATATATCTCCCGAGTTTAAACCTGCGTTACGCCCTTAATGAAGATACCAATCTGCGCTTCTCCTTTAGCAAGACTGCATCCTTCCCCGAATTTAAGGAAGCTGCCAATTTTGTTTACGAAGGTGTGGTGCAAAGAGTAGGTGGAAACCCCGACCTGCTGGGAAAACCAGATGGAACCGGTCCTATTTTTTCTGAAATCTACAATTATGATCTCAAATACGAATGGTTCCCCAACAGAGGTGAACTTATTTCTGTCGCTGCCTTTGCAAAGACTATCAATGATCCTGTAAACCGGGTAGTTGCAACAGATGCTACGGGTAATCAGCGCTACTTCAGAACAGGAGATCAGGCTAAAGTGTTCGGGCTTGAATTGGAGGTGAGAAAGAACATCATTAACGATTCGAATGAAAATGCCATCTTATCCTTTGGTGCAAATGCTGCATATACCTTCACCGAACAGGATTTAAAAACCGTTTCAACAACAGAGGGATTTACATTTGGCACCTCATTTGCTGACAGAACCAGCGAAGAACTGGAAGGAGCCTCTCCTGTTATTGTGAATGCAGATATTAATTATAGTCCTGTGATTGGCAAGTACAAGCCTTCGGCTTCTCTGGCATTCTCATATTTCGCAGACCGCATTTTTGCCATTGGGAGTGGAAACCTTGGGAATATGGTGGAAAAATCTGTTCCAACACTCAATTTTGTCTGGCAAAATGAGATAGGTGAACATTTTGAGGCAAACATCAGTGCCCTTAATCTACTCAATCCGAATATATCCCTTATAAGGGAAAACACGGGTGTTGAAGATAACAACCCTTTGATTCAGGGCTTTGTGAAAGATGGAAATGTCATTTTACGCGAGTTTAAACGAGGAGTAAATATTGGACTCACCCTTAAATATAAATTCTAATTATTTTTTAAACTATAAACAATGAAAAACAAATTATTATTCTTAGGAATCGTTGCTTCCCTTCTAATTGCATGCGAAAGTGATGATACTGCCGATATTATTATTACAGATAATAGTGTAACTAACAATATCACGAATTCAGGTGGTAATGAACCTGGTTCTACAACGGAAAATCTGAGTGGAGTCTACACCGAAGATCTTACATTGGATGCTGAGGTTGATTACGTAATTACCGGACCTGTATTAATGGCTTCAGGAACTACCTTGACAATTCCTGCAGGAATGACCATTAAAGCACAACCAGTTGGCGTTAATGCGTATATAGCCATACAACAAGGAGCGATGATCAGTGCAGTTGGTTCAGCATCAAGTCCTATTGTTTTGACTTCCAATGCAAGTAGTCCGGCCTCGGGTGACTGGGGAGGATTGGTCATTTGCGGTTCTGCACCAATCAATTCAACTGCGGATGGCTCATCAGACACGTCTACTTCTGAAATAGGCGGACTATCTTACGGAGGTAATATTCCTGCCGATGATTCTGGATCTATTCAATACATGCGTATCGAATATGCAGGTGGAGCCATTGATGGAAATGCGGAGTTGAACGGCCTCTCTTTGTATGCAGTTGGCAACGGAACAACTATAGATTATGTACAAGTCTTTGAAGGATCAGACGATGGTATTGAATTTTTTGGAGGTACCGTAAATGCCAGCCATATAGCAGTTGTCAATGCTGAAGATGACTCAATAGACTGGACAGAGGGTTTTATAGGAACGCTGACAGATGTTTATGTACAGCATGGAGTTTCACATGACAAAGCCTTTGAATGTGATGGATACAATACTGACTTCAGCAACGAAGGTGGTTATTTCTCAGCTCCTAATGTCGCCAATGTGACTATAGTAGGTGCCAATGACGGAAGTGAAGCAATTAGACTGAGAGCAGGAACCCAGGGCCTATTCACTAATTTGGTAATTACCGATTTTGATGAAGCCTTTGACCTCGATGGCGACGCGGGAGATAATCCAACCGGACAGGGGGTTATCGATGGCTTACTCAACGTCTCTGACGTAACTTTTAACAATGTCATCACAAAACTAAAAAACGATACCGGATTTACTTTCACGGAAGGTGATTTTATTAGTGGAGATGGCAATGGCACAGGAACCGACATTGCAAGCTGGGGTACCGGCTGGACGGTAGGCATCAATTAAAAGAGATTAACTATAAAAGTCATTGTATAAAAAAGCCCTTCTTGCGAGGGCTTTTTCCGTTTTTATAATTACCGAATTTTAATCTGAAGGTAACGTTAGTTTTACATTCCCTGCTTTCCTTTGCAACTGTAAAATGATATCTAATGAAAAATGCCTTTTTACTGAGTCTGTTTCTTTTTACCGTAGGCCTTTTTGCCCAAGAACACGGTAGTATTGCAGGCAACATAATAGATAATGAGATTTATAACGAACCTCTTGTGTTCGCAAATATTGAATTGAAAAACACTACATTTCAAACTCAAACCAACTTTAGGGGAAATTTCGAAATAGAAGGAATAACACCAGGTTCGTATACCTTAATAGTGCGCTATCCCGGTTACGAATCCCTTGAATTACCTCTTCTTGTTAGACCAAATCAGATAACCAGAATCCAACGAGAGCTCTCTGCGATGAAGATTAACCTAAGCGACTTAGTCTCGGAAGAGACATCAAAAGAAGAGCCTGGTATAAAGATAACTGCCAACTTAAGACAGGGCAGGGAGTAATTTGAAGTAACAGAAGTAAACAAAACATCCCGCAATTGGCGGGATGTTTTGTTTTAATACAAATTGATATTGTTAGTGATTGTCGGCTAAGCGATTTTTGTTTTTTACTCCATCAATACTGGCAATTGCATTTTTACTATATTCCACTTCCTTTACGGAATCTCCCATCCAAAAATACCATTTACCTGTCCTTTGACCATTTAAATATGAACCTCTGGAAATTTTTTCTCCCTGATCATTGTAACTCACCCATTCCCCATGCAGCTCACCTTCTAAATTAAAAGTACCTTCCTGACTTACCAAGCCATTGTCGTGGTACTCCTTTACTTCTATCAGGTTAGTCTCCTTGTTCAATTTAAGTTCTCTCTCATTTTGACTGTACACAATAGAAGTTATTGTGAATACAACCAGTAGTAGATTTATTTTTCTCATGCTTTTAGATTATAACCGATTTTAAAGATAATTCGAAATTAACTTTAATTCAACTTTTAGCTAACATTTATTTTACATTAAAAACGTTGTGAGCTGAATATTAGTATGTTATAAAGCGTAATAATAAATACTTTTAATGATAATTTAATCTTTGAATTACAATTACATCATACTTAAGTATGTTCTTTGATTCGTAATTAATTACATCCTTAGTTAATTCATATATACGTATAGTTTTTGTCGACTGAGTATTATGAATGCTATGAACTGCCTTTGGCCAAGGCAGTTTTTTTATAAACTTAGATTAACATTCAGTTAACATGTAAGCCGTTTATTTGCCTTCGACAAAAACTATTACGTTCATGAAGGCTAAGCTACTTTTAACAGGCTCTCTCATTTTTTTTATTTTTTCTTTACATGCCCAGGATTCCAACGCCCCGGCCTTTGGTAAGGGTCTTTTTAATTTAGTTGGAAAAGACAGTTCATTTACGATGAAAATCGGTGCTCGAATGCAAATCCTTGCCATTTCACAAGGGCAGGATGGTTCAGATGGCTTCCTTTCAGACAATGAAACCAATTTTTTAGTTCGGCGGGCACGTTTAAAATTTGATGGCTACGCATATTCACCAAAACTTAGATATAAACTGGAGTTAGGACTATCTAACCGTGATATTTCAGGGGTATCAGAATTTACCCGCAACACTCCCCGATATATTCTGGATGCCGTTGTAATGTGGAATTTTTATGAAAATTTTGAACTTTGGTTTGGACAGACGAAATTACCTGGGAATATCGAAAGGGTAATTTCTTCTGGAAATCTGCAGCAGGTTGACAGGTCACTGGTAAACAGCAGGTTTAACATAGATCGGGATATGGGCTTTCAACTAAGGCATCATTTCGACTTAACAGATAGGTTTGTAATCAGGGAAAAAATAGCCTTTTCTCAGGGTGAAGGACGTAATATTACTGACGGTAATCTTGGGGGATACCAATATACAGGACGTTTGGAATTCCTTCCCTTTGGTGAATTCATAAGCAAGGGCGATTACAGCGGGAGTGACCTCAAACGGGAAGCTACACCAAAGCTGATGTTCGCGGTTAATTACGACATCAATCAGAATGCTGTAAAAAACAGGAGTAACCTGGGTTCTTATATGTTAAATGACACAGGTTTGTACGAGACTACCATCAATACTTTTTTCTTTGACGGGATGTTTAAATACAATGGCTTTTCCTTTATGTGGGAATATGCCAACAGAGACGCTGAAGATCCGATTGCCAAGAACTCAGACGGTACAGAAACCGGTGATGTAGTTTGGGTTGGAGACGGTATCAATCTACAGGGAGGATATTTACTTCCGAGTAACTGGGAAGTTTCAGGAAGGTATACTAATATAAAATTAGATGAAGGTATTACTGGTAGAAGTCCTGAATCTCAGTATACTTTGGGATTATCTAAGTATATTGTCGGACACAAACTGAAGGTACAGACAGATTTAAGTTATCTCTCAGTAGATAATGGAACAAATGAATTAATGTTCAGATTACAACTTGATGTTCATTTCTAAATTTAGAAATAACGATTACATAACACAGCTAAGAAGCTTACTTTAGATATTTGCATCCTTATTTTTAAGCCATAATGGAAAATATTTATTTTATAATGATCATCGCTCTGGCCGCTCTGGCTGTAGCAGATCTGGTTGTCGGAGTCAGTAATGATGCCGTGAATTTTCTCAATTCTGCCATTGGTTCTAAAGCTATTTCTTTCAGGACCATAATGATCGTAGCCAGTTTGGGAATTGCTTTTGGTGCCATCTTTTCAAGCGGGATGATGGAGGTTGCCAGGAAGGGAATTTTTAATCCCGGAGAGTTTTACTTCGATGAGATCATGTTCATTTTTATGGCTGTCATGATTACGGATATCCTTCTGCTTGACTTTTTTAACACTCTTGGGATGCCTACCTCAACTACAGTCTCCATCGTATTTGAGTTACTGGGAGCAGCGGTGGCTATGTCCATATTAAAAATTGGAGCTGACGGTGGTAGTTTTAGTGATATTATCACTTATATCAATACTTCAAAAGCACTTCAGATCATCTCCGGAATACTACTTTCCGTTGTAGTTGCGTTTTCAATCGGGGCTATTGTACAATGGATATCTCGTATCCTGCTTTCATATAATTTTGAAAGAAAAGCGAAATGGGTTGGGGCCGTATTTGGGGGAGTTGCCTTGTCTGCCATCACTTATTTTATATTTATGAAAGGGATAAAGGGTACACCTTTTGCCGGTGAAACCTATGAATTGATTGGTGGAATGACCATCAGTAATTTCCTGGAAAGCCAGGTATATGCCATTATAGCCATTAGTTTGGTCCTCTGGTCTTTGTTATCTTATTTCCTTATTATTTTATTTAATACCAATATCTATAAGTTGATCATCGGAGTTGGAACTTTTGCATTGGCTCTGGCATTCGCAGGTAACGATCTGGTTAATTTTATTGGTGTACCCATTGCAGCCTACCAGTCCTATGAAGCATGGAGTGTATCAGGAATTCCGGCAAGTGAATTCAGTATGAATATCCTGGCTACAAAAGTACCAACGCCAACAGTATTGCTGTTTTTATCCGGAATGGTCATGGTTGTTACACTTTGGTTTTCCAAAAAGGCAAGATATGTAGCTGATACCGAAATTAATCTGGCAAGACAAAGTGATACAAAAGAACGTTTTGAACCAAATTATATCTCGAGAATGCTGGTTCGATTCACCATAATGGTAACAGATTATACAGCTACCGTACTCCCGAAATCTTTTCTGGATAAAGTCGATTCCCGATTTAAAAAACCCGCAATTGCACTACCGTCAGGGAAGGTTCATGAACTTCCTGCCTTTGACATGGTAAGGGCTGCCGTCAATTTAATGGTAGCTGGAATCCTTATTTCCATTGCCACTTCTTATAAACTACCCCTTTCCACAACTTATGTTACCTTTATGGTGGCCATGGGAACATCGTTGGCAGACCGTGCCTGGGGAAGTGAGAGTGCTGTATACCGGGTTGCCGGAGTATTAAATGTAATAGGTGGCTGGTTCTTAACGGCTATAATCGCTTTTGTTGCCGCCGGGATTATATTGGCCCTGATTAGCTTTGGAAAAGGAGCGGCAATTGGTATTTTGTTATTTGTTGCCATCCTTTTACTGGCGAGAAACTACATTTCTTATAATAGGAAATCCAAGGAAATTCTTGCTGAAGACAGACTGATAAGAACTGAAAGTAAGTCTATTCAAGGAGTAATCGTGGAGAGTTCAAAGAACATTTCCAATGCGATGAAAAGGAGTAGCAAATTATACCGGATAAGTATTGAAGGACTTGCGAAACAGGACCTGGAAAGACTTAAAAAGAATAAAAGCAATGTTGTTAAACTTTCATCGGAGATTGACGATCTGCGCAACCACCTGTTCTACTTTATCAAGAATTTGGACGATTCAAGTGTTGAGGCCAGTAATTTCTATATCAATATATTGAGCTATTTAACCGATATCTCACAATCTCTTGAATTTATTACCAAGATCAGTCATAAGCATGTGAATAACAATCACAAGAAATTAAAGTTTAACCAGATAAAAGAGTTAACCGAAATTAATAACGAACTCGAAACTTTATTCAGTAGTACCAAGCAAGCCTTTGACAATGAGTCTTATGAAGAAATTGGACAGATACTCCAAAGCAAGCAACGATTGTATGATTTGGTCAAAGAAAAAATCGAAAAACAGATCACAAGAACAAGATCTGAAGAATCGAGTCCTAAGAATACCACTCTTTATTTCTCTTTATTATTAGAAACCAAGGATTTGATAGAGGCTACAATGAAACTATTGGAGCTGTATTATTCCAACTATGACGACTCGGTTGAACCAGCGAAAATAGAGCAATAGAGATCAATTGCTATCCGGACTTTTTCTTCTCGGTATATTTTCTGATGTTTATGCTGATAGATGTAGTCTTCTAGGAGAACTCTTTTAGAGTTTCCTGATGGTCGTCAACTGGCAAAAACAGGCTGTCCCTTCTGCAATACAACAATTCAGCAACGGTGATCAGGTTATTCAGAACATCCCGGACATTGTCATTGTCATTGACCAAAGAAGAAGCCATATCAGTAGTGATCAAGTTCTTGCGTATCAGTTGATCAATTTGAACATTGTGCTCTGAAAGTTTCTCGTTGGTATTTTTTCTGAGGACCATTAGTTTCTTCTGTAGATCCTCTCCATCATCGCCTGGGATATCATAAATCATCCTAAGGATCTGAACTGCCAGTTTTCTATAGAGATTATACTCCTTTTTCATATACTTGTTTTCGGAGACGAAGTAAGTACTCACATTTCTATTCAATTCCTTTACATCCCTTAAAATCTCTACCATCTTCCTGTTGGCTACCTTTATTTCCAGAATCCTGTTGTTTTGAACCTTAGTAAGCTGTAAAGTGCTTTGGGCATTGGTGGCATAACGGATAATTTCTCCATAGATATTCTTAACCTTGCTCAGATATAATGCTCTAACATCTGTCTTAAAATCTTCAATAGATTTTTTAACCACTTTCTTCGCTTTTAAATCCGATTTGACGTCTTCTCTGTGGATGTTTAAAGCGTGGGTCACAATTTGAAATATGGCATTTTGAAACAAGTATTGAGACTCTTTGAGAAGGGAGGCTATGGCCGTTTCAGGGTATTTTAACATCTTCTCATCCAAAAACTTTGGTTCATCTATTTCCCTTTCAGGTTCTGCTTTCTCCGGGACGGACCACATTACAATTTTTGAAATCGGATTGATAAACCAAACCAGGAAAAAGGTGTTTAATACATTAAAAAATGTGTGGAAAAGGGAAATTGCCACAGGAATGGCTGCAGCACTAGCATAGGGTGATTCACTACCTAATCTCTGGGAAACCCAGCTGATAAGGTTTAAAAAAGGATAAAACAGAATCAGCATCCATAAAACACCCAGCAAATTAAAAATCAGGTGGGCCCTGGCCGTCCTTTTCGCATGGAAATTACCAACAATAGCTGCCAGATTTGCGGTAATGGTTGTTCCTATATTTTCTCCTAAAACCATGGCAGCAGCCAAATCAAAAGGGATCCAGCCCTCAGCTGTCATCAATAAGGTCAGCGCCATGGTAGCACTTGAAGACTGAACTACAATAGTTAGTAAGGTGCCTATAAATAAGAACAGGAGCACAGAACCAAATCCCAGTTCTGTATAGTTGTTGAGAAACTCAAGTATCCCCGGATTCTGATTGATGTCGGGCATGTTCTCCTTTAAAAACTGCAGCCCGATAAAAAGAACGGCAAAACCTATGATAAATCCTCCCCAGTTTTTTAGTTTTTCTTTTTTCGAGAACATAAAAAGGAAGCCAAATCCAACAAGAGGCAGGGCTATGGCACTCATACTCACTTTAAAGCCCAGAAGGGTAATAAGCCAGGCTGTGATGGTCGTACCAATATTTGCACCCATGATCACACTTATAGACTCTGTTAGCGTTAAGAGAGAAGCATTGGAGAAGCTCACCACCATCAAAGTGGTTGCAGAGGAAGACTGTATGACGGATGTAATTAAAAACCCTGTGGTGATCCCCAGAAATCGATTAGAGGTCATGGTAGCCAGGATGTTGCGCATCCTATTTCCCGCAAGGAGCAGAAGCGCATCGCTCATCACCTTCATCCCAAAAAGGAAAAGGCCGAGTGAACCTAATAATTGTAATGTCTCAACAAGACCAAATTCCATATATCAATGATGCTTAAACATAAATATCCGTGTTTAATTTAAAATAATTTTAGAACTTAGTGTTTCTTAGAATCCTACTATAATGATACGAATACTTCTGCTCCCTTTATTTTTGATCATCCTTTTTTCATCCCCCGGGCTATCGGCTCAAAATATTACAGGCAAAGAATTGCTGTCAAGAGCTATTGCCTATCACGACCCTGATAATGCCTGGTCGACATTCTCCGGCACTTTGTTCATTACCATGGAAACACCTAATAATAGTGAGCGAAAAAGCGAGGTTACGCTTAATTTTCCTGCTGACTACTTTAAATTGTTGGTGAGAAAAGATGATACTACGACAGAAGAAGTTATTGATAAAGGAGTATGCGGCCTTGTTGTAAATGGAAAAAAAATAAAAAAGCAAGCTGAAGATTCCACCAATAACGGAGGGTCTTGCGGGCAGACAGAGATGATGAGAAATTATTACACCTATCTCTACGGCCTCCCAATGAAATTAAGGGATAAGGGAACCATAATAGACCCTGCTGTTGTTAAAAAAACTTTTAAAGGGAAAGAATATCTCACCCTTAAGGTTAAGTACGAAGAGGAAGTAGGGAAAGATACCTGGTACTTTTATTTTAACCCTGACAATTACGCTTTGGAAGCGTATCAATTCTTCCACGACGAAGCGACCAACGACGGGGAATATATCATGTTAGAAACAGATAATTTTGAAACTATAAACGGGATTAAAATTCCTAAAAAGAGAAGCTGGTACACCAATAAAGAAGACCGACTATTGGGTACAGATATCCTTACCCGGGCTAGTCAAAATTCCGAATAGCATCTCTTTTCCCTGTTGGCAGACTGACATAGATCATTTGATATTCTTTATTCCTCAGCTACCTTTATTTTCCTTGAGTACTAAATAGGGTATTTAAACATCTAAATCATTAATGCCATGAAAAAAATAATCCTTGGTTTACTAGCTCTTGGATTAACCATCCCAGCCTATACCCAGGACGTAAAGGTTGTTGAGCTCTCTGAAGTGGTCGTCAAGCCCATGAACTATAAATACCTGAATGCAGCCGATTCTAAGAGTGCTGCCGTACCAGTAAAAATGCTGGAGCGTGAGGTCGCCCGTTATGATGTAACGGAAGCCGATTTCTATCAGGACGATTTTGATTTTTATACGGTTTCTTTCTTTATCCCTGATGGGAAAATCGTAGCCGTATATGATGATGATGGTACTCTTACCAGAACTATTGAAAAATTTAAAGATATAGCCCTTTCTGACGGAATTAAAACTGCCCTCCTGGAGAGGTTCCCCAACTGGACTGTAACTGACAATGTGTACCGCGTTACTTATAGCGAGAATAAAGGTGCTAAAAAAGTTTATAAGCTTACGCTTAAGAACGGGGACAAAAAAATGAAGGTGAAAATGGACGACAAAGGTACATTCCTTTAGTACATCATAACCATCCTGACTTTATTTAGTAATTATAAAAACGAGGAAAAAGGCCCTGCCATTAAAAGGCAGGGCCTTTTATTTGTGAAGACCAGTATCAACGGTAAAAATTCATTTCATCCAGATACTTCCAGACGGCCTCAGGCAACAGAGGTCTTATATTTTTTCCCGCTTTATGGTTTTTCCTGATAAAGGTTGAGGAGATCTCCATTACTGGAGCGTCAACCTTGTGTATCTTTTTGTGATTCTTAAATTCTGAAGGAGTGACGCCTCCCGAAATTCGCGGGTAAACATATAGATGGTGCCCCTCCAGAATTGCCTCGTAATTCTTCCATTTGTGGAAATTCTTAAGGTTGTCTTCGCCCATCAGCAGGGAAAAGGAGTACTGCTCCCCGAATTTTTCCTGAAGATACACCAGGGTGTCAATGGTGTAATTGGGTTGTGGCAAATCAAATTCAATAGTACTCGCCTTTAATTTCGGATACTCTGCCACCGCTTCCTGCACCATTTGATACCGGTGGTGATCAGCCAGCAGACTCTGCTTTACTTTAAACGGACTTTGAGGCGTGATGACAAACCAGACTTCTTCCAGATCTGAAAACTCCACCATATGATTGGCGATCACCAGGTGACCAATATGGATGGGGTTAAAAGTGCCAAAATATAGTCCGACTTTCTTCATAGGTCCGTCACTTATGATTTCTCCTTTTTCTGTTCAATTGACGGTTCAACGCCCAGGTATTCAGCTACCATTTTATGGGCTTCATCAAGGGCGATATCGAGGTCGTAATTTTTGATGACCCTGTCGAATTGAGGGGCCGTTGCCAATTCTACTGATGCCTTGGCTATCCTCATATTGATCTTTTCATCAGACTCTGTACTGCGTTTTTTCAGCCTTATTTTAAGCTCATCTACACTGGGAGGTTTCACAAAAACCGCCAGGGTTTCCTTTGGATATTTTTTCTTTATACGCAATCCTCCCGCAACATCGATATCAAAAATGACATTTTTACCTTCGGCCCATAATCGTTCCACTTCACTTTTGAGTGTCCCGTAAAAATTATCCCGGTATACTTCTTCCCATTCCAGAAAATCATCGTTCTTAATGTGCTTTTTAAACTCTGAAAGGGTCATAAAATAGTAGTGTTCCCCGTTTTTTTCTTTTCCCCTTCGCGCTCGTGAGGTAGCCGAAACGGAAAATGCCAGGTTGAGTTCAGGCTGGGCCAGTAAGTGCCTGACAATAGTTGTTTTACCGCTCCCCGAAGGCGCAGAAAAAATGATGAGCTTACCCCCGCTACTCATAAGACGTTAAGCATTTGTTCCTTAATTTTTTCCAACTCATCTTTCATCTGTACAACGAGCTGCTGCATGGGAGCATAATTGGCTTTAGAACCAATGGTATTGATCTCCCGCCCAATCTCCTGACTGATAAATCCCAGCTTCTTCCCATTGGAGTCGGCAGACGCCATGGTCTCCTCAAAATAATTAAGGTGGTTTTCCAGCCTTACTTTTTCTTCTGTGATATCCAGTTTTTCAAGGTAGTATATCAGTTCCTGCTCAAACCTGTTGGCATCAACCTCCGCTTTCATATCGGTTACCGCTTTTTCCAACCGGCTGCGAATCGCATTTAGTCGCTCCTCATCAAGGCCATTTACTTCCTTTAACAGCTGGTGCAACTTCTTTAGTCGAGATGCAAAATCACCCTCCAGTATCTTGCCCTCCTCGCTGCGAAACTTTTCAATCTCCTTAAGAGCCATTTTTAAAGACTCCACAATAGCCTGGTACTCCTTAGGGTCTATATCATCCCTCTCTGTTTTAAGGGTGTCAGGTAATCTTAGCGCCATCTCCATCAGCCTTAGGTCATCCCCATCGGCTATCGCCCTTAGCTGTTTTATATATTGCTTTACCACAGCCTCATTGACCTCTGAAGAAGTCTCATCCCCGGTGATTTCCACATAAAGGTTAAAATCTATCTTTCCCCTTCCCAATGCTGAAGCAATCAACTTGCGTAATTCAAGTTCTTTTTCCCTGTAAGCCTGGGGCATTCTCGCATTCAAATCGAGGGATTTGCTATTGAGCGATTTTAGCTCAACGGTAATTTTCTTCGTGGGTAGCTGTAAAACATGCTTCCCGAATCCTGTCATGGATTGGATCATACTTTAAAATATTTCGGCTAAGGTAATTAATTTCCAACGTCCGAATAACAGCCTATTCCCCTATTCCTATAATTCCCGTACCCAGATATTGCGGTAACTCACCCGGCTATTGTCCCCGTGATCCTGCAATTTGATTGGTCCTTTGCCATGAGGTGGATTTTTTGGCCATCCAATATAGGGTGTGGTTCCCTTGATCTCCACATGATCCTGGACCAGTACTCCATTGTGTAATACTGTTATGGTACCCGACTTGATCTTTAATCCCTTTTCGTTGAATTCAGGCGCTCGGTAAATGATATCGTAAGTGTTCCATTCTCCACTTGGTACAGAAGCCATGGCCAAAGGAATATGCTGTTTGTATATGGAAGCTACCTGTCCGTTCACATAGGTGTCATTGTCATTATTATCGAGCACCTGAACTTCGTAAAGACCCTGTAAGAAAACCCCGCTATTTGCCCTATTCTGTCCTTCGCGCTGAACTTCGGCCGGCGAACGCCACTCGAGATGCAATTGGACGTCCCCAAAGTTCTTCCGGGTCATGATATCGCCGGTTTTATCCTTCACGGTCATACTCCCATCTTCGTTGAGGTGCCAAACCACTTCCGAGCTGTCATTGACCATCATCCACTCTTCAAAAGAACTCCCATCGAATAAAACGACCGCATCGCTCGGGACTCCATTTTCTGCAAAAGGAATCACTTTGGGTGGAACCGGCTGATATACCTCTGTTTCTTCAGGTGTTGTGGGTTCTTCTCCCGAATATTCTTCATATTCGATCCCCTCTCCTTCACCTAAGTCCCGGTTAATTGGAGTATTATTTTTACATGAAATTACTACTATCAAAATCAGCACTACCAGGCTATATATCCTCATCTTAAAGCTTTTTTATTTTGATGTTTCTGTAGGCCACTACATCGCCATGATCCTGGAGTCCGATCTTTCCGGTATGGAATTTTCCAAAGCCCGGCCAGCCTGCAAATTTTGATGCTGAAACCATTGCATCCCATTCCTGATTATCCAGCGGAAATGTCACCACATCAACCCCATTTAGTTTTACACTCCCTTTATTCGATTTGTAATTCACTGTGATCACACAGCTATTCCATTCGCCTGCAGGTTTGGTCACATCCTCCGATGGGGCTACCATATCGTACAATGCCCCGGCCTGGTGGGTATCCCCATTTTTAGCATCCGGATGCCTTTGATTGTCCAATACCTGGATCTCGGGCCCTGTTTCATAAGGTTGTCCGTAGGCCGCATCTTCCTTTATACCCCAGAAGATCCCACTGTTGGCTCCTTCATTAACGCGCCATTCAAGGGATAAAACAAAATCGGTATAGTCTTCTTTAGTAACGATATTATAACTTTCCCCATCAGGTCGGTCCGCCGGGGGATAAAACACCATGGCGCCTTCTTCTATTTTCCAGTGCTCGGCCATACCATCTTTCAGGTATGCCTTCCATGCATCAAAGGAGGTCCCATCAAACAATACCTCCCATTCCTCTTCCCCTTTTGTTTCATTCGTGGCCAGTTCCATACTTTCTTCACTGTTTTGCTTATCCGATTTTGCTTTTTCCTTACACTGGACAAGGCTTAGACTGGCGATCGCCAGCAATACGTATTGAATTTTCATTTTTTCGATTTTAAATTCCTAATATTTTCCGGAGCATGGCTTTGTCTGTCTCCCCTCCTGCAAAGTCATCAAAAGTCTTTTGCGTTGCCTCAATTATATGGTCCCGGATAAAAATTGCACCTTCTCTTGCCCCTTGTTCCGGACTTTTGATACAACACTCCCATTCCATTACAGCCCAGACATCGCAGCCGTACTGTGTGAGTTTGGAAAAGATCGTCTTAAAATCAATCTGGCCATCTCCCAGAGAGCGATATCGCCCTGCTCGATCGCCCCAGTCGTTATACCCTCCAAATGCACCTTTCTTTCCCGTGGGGTTGAATTCAGAATCCTTTACGTGAAACGACCTTATAAATTCGTGATAGTGGTCAATATAAGTCAGATAGTCTAGCTGCTGTAGCACAAAATGGCTGGGATCATAAAGGATATTCACCCTTTTGTGATTGCCCGTTGCTTTAAGAAAGCGTTCAAAAGTATCCCCGTCATGGAGGTCCTCGCCTGGATGGATCTCATAGCACACATCAACCCCTTCTTCTTCAAAATGATCAAGGATGGGGAGCCAGCGCTTGGCCAGTTCCTCAAAGCCCAGTTCCACCAATCCCTGGGGACGCTGAGGCCAGGGATGCCAGGTATGCCATAACAAGGCCCCTGAAAATGTTGCGTGGGCCTTGATGCCAAGTCGCCTGCTAGCCGTAGCCGCTTTTTTTACTACATCAACAGCCCATTCTGTTCTGGCTTTCGGGTTATTCTTCACCTCGTCCGGCGCAAAATTATCAAACATGAGGTCATAGGCAGGGTGAACGGCTACCAACTGACCCTGAAGATGGGTTGAAAGCTCTGTAATCTCAAGACCGTATGAATTGATTTTCCCCTTTAGTTCGTCACAATAATCCTGACTTGAGGCTGCCTTGTCGAGATCAATTAAAAAATGTTCCCAGGTTGGAATTTGTATTCCTTTATATCCCAGATCTGCTGCCCATTTGCACATCCCGTCAAGGGTATTAAATGGTGGCTTACTGTCTACAAACTGGGCGAGGAATACTGCCGGTCCTTTTATCGTTTTCATTGTTAGGTTTTTATTTGAATATTGAAAAATCGGGTTTAGTCCCTTTCGGATTTTAGCCCTATATTTATTTGATAAAACTTAGAATAATCTCCTAAGAGCTTTTGTTCTAAATATAGGAAATACCTCAGAATTAAATGGATAATACACCTCAGAATCCACAAAACCAATTTGACGCCATAGTGGTTGGAACCGGGATCACCGGAGGATGGGCTGCTAAAGAACTTTGTGAAGGTGGACTAAAAACCCTGGTGCTGGAAAGGGGCCGGATGGTAGAGCATATCAAGGACTTTCCTACAATGAACATGGATCCCTGGGATCTGCCCAACAACAATGAACTTTCCCGGGAAGACAAAAAAAAATACAACAAGCAAAATCGTGTTGGCTGGGCACCAAAGGAAGACAACAAGCACTTCTTTGTCAATGATCTCGAACACCCCTATCAGGAAACCAAGCGATTCGACTGGATAAGGGGGTACCATGTTGGAGGACGTTCCATTACATGGGGGCGCCAGAGTTATCGATGGAGTAATCTGGATTTTGAAGCCAACCTAAAAGAAGGGATTGCCGTAGACTGGCCGGTGCGTTACGCCGATATCAGTCCATGGTACGACAAGGTAGAATCCTATATAGGAGTCAGCGGAGAAGCCCTGGGACTAAAGCATTTGCCGGATGGCCGGTTTCAACCTCCGATGGACCTCACTTGTCCAGAGGAAGATTTAAAAAAGGCCATGGCAGAAAAGTTTGAAGATGAGAGGGTACTCACCATAGGGCGGGTAGCTCATATCACTGATAAAGATTCGCAAAAGGAAGGCAGGAATCCCTGCCAGTATCGCAACCGATGCTCGAGAGGTTGTCCTTTCGGAGGCTATTTCAGCAGTAATTCCACTACGCTTCCAGCCGCTGAAAAGACCGGGAACATGACGCTAAGACCTAATTCGATCGTCTATGAAATCATCTATGATGACCAAAGTAAAAAGGCGACTGGCGTGCGAATTGTGGATACAGAAACACATGAGAAATTAGAATTTCACGCCAAAGTGGTCTTTTTATGTGCCTCCGCCATGGCTAGTGTGGGCATTCTTCTACAGTCTAAATCTGATAGTTTTCCCAAGGGAATAGGAAATGATTACGACCAGGTAGGACGAAATATCATGGACCATCATTACCAGCTCGGGGCTACCGCATCTGTTGAAGGTTACCTCGATAAATTTTACAAGGGAAGAAGGCCCAATGGCTTTTATATTCCCCGCTTTGTAAATCTGAATAACAAATCGAGAAAAAGAGATTACCTGCGTGGTTTTGGATATCAGGGAGGAGCCAGCAGGACCGACTGGCAGGTTTCGGTTGCTGAGATGCAATACGGAAAAGAACTCAAGGAAAATATCCTTAAACCGGGACCCTGGCAAATTGGCGTTACCGGATTTGGGGAGATGCTGCCCTATCACGATAACCGGGTTACTCTAAGTGCAACGGAAAAAGATCAATGGGGTCTTCCGCAACTCGATTTTGATGTGGAATTCAAGGATAATGAATACAAGATGAGGGAGGATATCATCAGGCAAGTTGTGCTGATGTTTGAGGCAGCCGGATTTAAAAATATAAAATCCTACGAAAATGAAACCGGTCCGGGTCTTGGGATTCATGAAATGGGTGGCGCAAGAATGGGATGGAATCCGCGTACTTCAGTTGTGAACAAGCACAATCAGGTACACGCCGTACCTAATGTCTATATTACCGACGGGGCTTTTATGACCTCCGCAAGCTGTGTAAATCCATCCCTGACCTATATGGCATTCACGGCAAGAGCAGCTAATCATGCCGTTGAGCAATTTAATAAAGGAATGTTCTCCTAACCTACGATAATATGAAGAATGCATCAGCGAGAAACCTTTGGGGCGATTTTTTAGACAAGCATCTGGAATACGCCTTTGCTGAGGACCCTGTAGTCACCCATTTTTGTGATAACGAAAAAGACGCCAATACGTGTTTAAAACTTGTACTGAAGGGTGTAAAACGCGCAACTTCTCACTCCCTTTTAGGCTTGCAATACCGAAAAGAACCCCTGCCAAAAATCGGAGATTTTACCATTATTACTGACTGGGACGGAAATGCCCGCTGTATTGTAAGGACGGTAGCCGTAAAGCTAAAACCCTTTTTCAGTATAAGGGAATCTTACGCCAAACTGGAGGGCGAAGGTGACAAATCCCTGGATTACTGGAAGAAAACCCACTGGGACTACTACACCAGGGAACTGGAGCCCTTTGGTCGAGTTCCCCGTGAGAGTATGATTGTGGTCTGTGAGATCTTTGAAAAAGTCTTCGAACGCAAGTAATTGGAGTAATTAATCCAGCTCTACCCAGACGTTTCCACCTTTGTGAGACTCTACTGTAGCCTCTATAAAATTCAGCCCGCGTACCCCGTCGGTCATCGTAGGGAATTCCCCATCGTTGTATTTCTCTCCTCTGATTGCCCTGGCAACCCCCAGATAAATATTGGCCATGGAATCGAAGATTCCTTCCGGATGCCCGGGAGGTAGTTTGGTGCCATCGAGGGATAATTTGCTATTGTACGCATGGCCGGGTTTATACACCGCTATGGGTTCTGTGTCGCTGATCTTATATAAAAAGTTAGGGTTTTCCTGTTCCCACAGCAGCCCGAACTTATCTCCGTAAATCCGGATAGCCAGACCGTTCTCTTCTCCTGTTGCCACCTGACTCGCCCTTATCACCCCTTTAACATGCTCCCCGATCCGAATCAGGGCCGTGCCGTCGACATCCATTTGGTTGTCGCTGTAGAGATAGTTAAAATCGCATAGCAGCGACTTGATCTTTAGTCCGGTAGTGTATTCAACAAGATTAAAGGCATGTACACCTATATCTCCCATACAGGAGCTGATACCAGCTTTCTTTGGATCGAGTCGCCATACCGTAGTGCGTTTGGCCTTATCATGAATAATGGGATTGATCCACCCCTGGTAATATCGCGCATCAACTTTGTGAATTTTTCCCAATTCCCCGGCTTTGATCATCTCCCTCATTTGCCTTACCATTGGGTAACCGGTATAAGTGTGGGTTACTGCGAACACCGTACCTGCTTTCTTGTGAGCTTCTCTGAGAATCTTGGCTTCCTCGTAAGTGGTCGTCATAGGTTTTTCACAAATGACATGAAATCCGTTGTCGAGCAGTTTTTTAGCCATCGGGAAATGCAAAAAGTTGGGAGTGAGGATGGCGCAGACCTGGATCCGTTCCTCTTGGGGAAGTTTTAACTCTTCTTCCACAAGGGTATCAAAGTCCTTATAGATACGGTTTGTGGGTACATCTATCTCTTTAGCAAAAGCCAGATTCTCTTCAAAATTGGCATTAAATACTGCGCCGGTGATTGCATAGTTATCATTAATAAAGGAAGCAACTCTGTGCAAAACTCCAATCAGGGAATCGCCCCCTCCTCCTAATATTCCTAATCTTATTTTTTTTGGCATTTCAGTTTCTATTTTTTGTATTCGATGATTTCGTTCTTAAAAAATATGGCAAACAGGGCCATAACCACAAAGGCAAAGATCGCGGGGAAAGTCCAGATATTTGTCCAGTCGTGGACATTCTCGGAGACCAGATACATGTCGGAAATCTTACCTGCCACCCAGAATCCAATGAGCATCCCGAAGCCGTATGTTGCCAGGGTAATCAACCCTTGTGCTGCACTTTTAAATTTCTCACCCGCCTTGGAATCCGTATATATCTGACCGGAGACAAAGAAGAAATCATAACATATTCCGTGCAAGGCTATTCCGAGGATAAGCATAAATGCGAGGTCGCCTGCATTGCCGTAGGCAAAGAGAAAATAACGAATGGTCCATGCCAGCATTCCGGCGATAATGGTCATCTTAAATCCGAATCGTTTAAAAAAGAAAGGCAGGAGTAACATAAATAATACCTCCGAAGCCTGCCCCAGAGTCATTTTACCCGTAGGATTTTCCATCCCGATCTCGGCCAGGAATGGATTCGCATTCTGGTAGTAAAAGGCCAGTGGGATACAGATCAATACTGAAGAGATAAAAAAGATCAGGAAATTTCGATCTTTAAGTAATTTAAGGGCATCGAGACCAAGGATGGTAGAAATATTTACATTGCCTTCTTTAATAGAAGTTGGAGGTGTTTTTGGCAGGGTAAAACTAAATAATCCCAAGAGGGCAGAAGCAATGGCAACCATCAGGAAGGTATTTTTCAACATCCCATCGGCTCTTGCCTCGGCAGAATCCCAAAGGAAAACATAGCTTATAATAAGTCCGGCCACGATCCATCCTATAGTTCCAAAAACTCTTACAAAAGCAAACTCTTTGGCCGGATCTTTCATCTGATTAAACGAAATGGAATTCACTAAGGCCAGGGTAGGCATATAGATAATCATATATCCCAGGACATAGGGGTAAAAAACCGCAAAATCCCCGGCGGTGTACATCTGATACATCAACAAAGCCCCCAGGAGGTGTAAGACCCCGAGAATTCGTTCTGCATTGAAATACCGATCGGCGATAAGGCCTATTATAAAGGGTGCAATGATAGCTCCCCAGGATTGCGTAGAGAATGCCATGGCTATCTCTCCCCCACTTGCTTTTAAGTTATCTCCCAGGAATGTACCCAGGGTAACAAACCATCCGCCCCAGATAAAGAATTCCAGGAACATCATAAAAGACAATTGTATTTTGATTTTGGTGTTCATTCGGTTTAGTTTAGATGATTATCGTTTGTAAAATACGTAATCCAGAGAAACCGGTTCAAGGCCATTCGCCCTGAAATCTGCCAGTATCTGAGCACGATGGTGTGTTGAGTGGTTTATTATATGGAAAAGCATATCCTGTATTGTGTTTGTAAACAGACGGCCTTCTATGTTTTGGTAATCAATCCTGGTTTCATAATCATCTGTGTTCGTGATGATTTCAAAAGTATTGCGTTGATTTTCGTAGTGAATTTCCTCCCAAGATTTAAGCGGGTGTTCATCCCAGGCTCCAAATTCAGATTCCAATCCATTAATCCTGGCATTCCAAATTTGATGCGCATTGAGAATATGACTGAATAGCCTCATGCTTTCCTTTGGTACTTCCTTCAGATCACTGCAGGCCTCGATAAGTTGTTTATTACAGAAAAAATTGTAATCAAAAAGCTCATTAAAGAATTCCTCCATAGGTATTTCTCGATATTATGATAATTCGGATGCCGATTTCAGCATCAGAGCTTTGGTAGCCATTATTCCTTCCATTTCGCCCAGTTCGTTCCCTTCGTACTCCACGCCAATATAACCCGTATATCCGGCATCTTTGACAATCTGTAGCATTTTAGTATAATCAATCTCGGTTTCATTCCCCCCCTCGTCAAAATTGTGTGATTTTGCGCTCACGGCTTTGGCGAAAGGCATCAGTTCACTTACTCCCTTGTAGAGGTCGTACATTTCTGCACAGCCACTGCCATAATCTGCCGGATCATTCCTTCGGATACAGAAATTTCCAAAATCGGGAAGGGTACCGCAATTGTCCATATTTACTTTCGTCATAACTTCAGCAAGCATCGCAGCATTGGAAGATAATCCTCCGTGATTTTCCACAAGTATATTTATATTTTTATCCTTGGCATAGCTCGCTAATTGCGATAAGCCGTCAACAGAATTTGCCATCCAGGTTTCAGGTTCGGTGCTGCCTGCCAGATTTACCCGAATAGCATGGCATCCCATGGCATTTGCCGCATCTACCCATTTGTGGTGATTCTCAACGGCCTTTTTTCGTTCGGCTGCATCCGAAGTAGCGAGATCGCCCTGCCCGTCTATCATGATCAGCACATTTTCGAGACCGTGTTTTTCCGCTTCTGAATTAGAACGGTCAACAAAGGCAGCCATTGCTTCGGCACTGTAATTTGCTGCACTGAGTTCCTTATCGTATAATTGACTCACATATTCAAGCCCTGCAAAGCCCCATTCCTTTGCTTTGGCAGCAAAATCATAGGGGTCTAATTTCCCATCCCATATCATTCTGTGAACAGACCATTGGGCCAGGGACAGTTTAAAAAACGGGCCCTCTATTTCTTTGATCTCCTGCATGGCTTCAGAAGCCTCTTTTTTTGCTTCCTTGCAACTATAAACGCCAATAACTGACAAGCCCAGACCTGCAAAGGCTGTTTTCGTTACGAATTTTCTTCTTTTCATGATTGTAGTACTAAAGGGTTAAAAGCAAATTAAGCCGGATAATAATTTCCAACCAATCATTTCGATTCTGCACAGGACGGATAAAACTCCTGTATCGAAATAATTGATAATTCTTATTTATGATAACTAATCCTGTTTTTTAACACGGATTCCTCAATAATAAGGCCGTTTAAATGTAGAAAATTAATTTAATATTTAATACATTTAGCCTTCAAACTATAGAATTAGATGAGTAAATTTTATTACAATGAGGAACAGGATTCCTATGATGCCATAGTAGTTGGAACTGGAATAAGCGGAGGCTGGGCCGCCAAGGAATTATGTGAGAATGGATTAAAGACGCTTGTATTAGAACGCGGGCGCATGGTAAAGCACCGGGAGGATTACCCCACCGCCAACATGGATACCTGGGACTTTCCCAATAATGGTGAGTTACCCCCTGAGGAAGTCGCCAAACAGTTTAAACAGGCACGAACAGGGTATACGGTAAAAGCTCCTCATAATTTTTGGTTTGTAAATGATCTTGAGCACCCTTATAACGAGACAAAGCGATTTGATTGGATGCGAGGTTATCACGTCGGAGGACGGTCGCTACTCTGGGGTCGACACAGCTATCGGTGGAGTGATCTCGACTTTGAGGCCAACAAGAAAGATGGGATTGCCGTTGACTGGCCCGTTCGCTATAAAGACATTGCCCCATGGTACACCAAGGTAGAGACTTATGTGGGAATATCAGGTGAAGCCTTAGGACTTCCCCAGTTACCCGACAGTGTTTTTGAGCCCATGATGGAACTCAACTGTGTGGAACAACACGTTAGAGAAAAAGTAGCAGAGAATTTCGATGGCAGAGTTATCACCGCCGGACGAGTGGCACATATCAACAGCAGTAAGAAATTTGAAGGAGACGGAAGGAGCAAATGTCAATACAGAAATCGCTGTATCAGAGGCTGTCCTTTCGGGGCTTATTTTAGCAGTAATTCATCTACTCTTCCTGCGGCCGAGGCAACCGGAAATATGACTTTAAGACCTGATTCTATTGTTCATGAGGTCATGTATGACCCTGACACTAAAAAAGCAACAGGAGTAAAAGTCATCGATAGAGTAACCAAAGAAACATTTGAATTTAAGGCAAAGGTGATCTTCCTCTGCGCCTCCTCAATTGCTTCTACAGCTATTCTTCTACAATCCAGGTCGGATCGTTTTCCCAATGGAATGGGGAATGACTCCGATCAGCTTGGCAGAAATATCATGGACCACCATCTCGGTGTTGGTGCTGCCGGCAAATATGACGGATTTGAGGACAAATTTTACAAAGGGAGGAAACCCAATGGTATTTACGTTCCCCGATTCCGAAATCTCGGTGGCAGTTCCAACATGAAATCCTTTAAAAGAGGATACGGCTACCAGGGCAGTGGAAGCAGGGGTAACTGGGACGAAGTAGTATCTGAGCTATCACATGGGAAAGACCTGAAAGAGGCCATCCTAAA
This sequence comes from Muriicola sp. E247, assembly GCF_041358175.1. Classification (NCBI taxonomy): domain Bacteria; kingdom Pseudomonadati; phylum Bacteroidota; class Flavobacteriia; order Flavobacteriales; family Flavobacteriaceae; genus Muriicola; species Muriicola sp. E247. The sequence continues at coordinate 627,242 of NZ_JBGKBE010000001.1, read as the reverse complement.
ACCGGGAGGGTGGACATTCGGAATGGGAGGCTTTGGAGAAGTCCTGCCTTATGAAGAGAACCGAATGACCATGGATTACGACAAGTTAGATCAATGGGGACTCCCTACGGTAACTTTTGATGCTGAATTTCAGGAAAATGAATGGAATATGCGTGAGGATATGAAAGAGCAGGCCTATGAAATGCTCACCAAGGCAGGGTTGAGGGATGTTCAGACTTTTGACAGGCCAGGTGCTCTTGGTCTGGGAATCCATGAAATGGGAACTGCAAGAATGGGACGCGATCGCAAAACTTCTGTTCTAAACGGATACAACCAGGTACATGATGTAAAGAATGTTTATGTCACTGATGGGGCCTTTATGACCTCAGCCGCCTGTGTCAACCCTTCATTAACTTATATGGCCTTTACGGCCCGTGCTGCGAATCACGCAGCGGAACAACTTAAAAAAGGACTCTTATAATGGATAGAAGAATTGCATTAAAAAATATGGGGTTGGCATTAGGGTACACCATTGCCACCCCAACATTGTTATCCCTTGTTCAAGGCTGTAACGAAGTTAAAACAGTGGATTGGACACCCGACTTTTTCACAAAGGAAGAAGGAGAGGTTCTGATCAAGCTGGTGGATATAATTTTACCTAAAACCGATACCCCTTCGGCTTCAGAAGTCAATGTACATGTCTTTATTGACAGGTTTACAAATGAGATCATGGAAGAATTGCAGCAAGATATGACGCAGTTATCCCTGAATAAATTTATACAGAAAGCGTTGACGGAAGCAGGGAAGGAAAAAGCAGCAGATTTAACTACTGAAGATCTGGAACCTGTCTTTGCAAAAACACTACAGATTTCAGAAGAAGAGATGATTGAAAACGAGGAACTGATGATCAAGAATACATCTGCCGCTGCAAAAGGCGAAAATGAGGCAGTACCTGATGAGGTAATGAGATATTCCTTTTCTAAGAACCTTAGGGACATGACCATCTGGGGATATAAAACCTCGGAGTATGTAGGTGAAAATGTTCTGGCCTATCTTCCCGTTCCGGGAGAATATATTGGTTGTGGAGACCTTGACGAACTCACAGGAGGGAAGGACTGGTCACTTTAAATAATCCCGTTTGAAAAGAAGGTATTTTATACAAAAAACGGCTTTAGCTACCGGAACCCTGTCCATGACAGGGTTTTCTGTCTTTGGGAATACATCCAGTGAATCCCCTGCACATCATTTTCAGCTGAAATACGCGCCACATATAGGGATGTTCAGAGAGAGTGCAGGTGAAGACCCCATTGCCCAGCTTCATTTTATGGCAGATGAAGGATTTACCGCATTTGAGGATAATGAGATGGCTCAGCGTTCGGTGAGTATGCAAAATGCCATGGCCGCAGTGATGAAAGATAGGGGGCTAAGCATGGGAGTGTTTGTGGCTCACAAAATCTATTGGAATTCGCCCAACCTCGCATCAGGTGATAGAGATAAACGAGAGGAATTTCTAGAGCAGATACGAAATGCCGTTGAAGTTGCAAAACGAGTAGGAGCCAAATGGATGACAGTAGTTCCCGGACACAGGGATCTCAACCTTCAAATGGGGTATCAGACATCTCATGTCATAGCTACCTTAAAACAAGCATGTGATATCCTGGAACCACATGGACTCATCATGGTCTTAGAACCACTGAATTTTCGAGATCATCCGGGATTATTTTTAACAAACAGTCCGCAGGCTTATCAGATCTGTAAGGCCGTAGATTCGCCATCGTGTAAGATACTTTTCGATATCTATCACCAACAAATTCAGGAAGGAAATTTAATCCCAAATATCGAGGCCTGCTGGGATGAGATCGCATATTTCCAATTAGGCGATAATCCGGGGAGAAAAGAACCAACCAGTGGTGAAATCAATTACAAAAATGTTCTGAAATTTATTAACGATAAAGGTTATAAAGGAATACTGGGCATGGAACACGGAAATTCACAGGCGGGAAAGGCCGGCGAGAGGGCCGTAATTGATGCCTATAAAAGGGTAGATCCGGTTTCCTGATCTGAATCGAGTATCCCCTTTAAATATTCTTTATTTTTCACTTAATTCCGTTCAGATATACTATAAACATCTGAAATACAGCATTATCCCGTATATATAAATGAAAGATGATGCGTTATGGAATACTATATTTTACTTCTCTTTATTTATATTGCCCTGCTATTCATTGGCAAAAGCGTTATTCTACCCCGTATAGAACATTAAAAAGTTAACCCAGATCAAATAATATACCCCGGACGCCTTTATGGGGGTAAGGACATCCAGGGTATAATTCAATAAACACTATTCTAATACCTAAGGCAAAAGTGTTATTCGTCCATGGTCTGATTTGAAAAAATTAGGCAATCAGGAACCGCACATCAGGCAATCATCATCTGCTTCACCTGCTCTGGCCTGTGCGATTAATGCTTTCATTTCTTCTGGGGTCATCGGTTCTACATTTGCTTCTGCCCCCTGAACCGGAGAAGTCTTTACCTGAATAGCATCTGCAGCCTTGGGATCGGGAGTTGAGGCTGCCAATACTTCTGCTTCTGCAGCTACACTAACCGGGACTTCTTTCTTTTTCGTATTATCCAGGGTAAACTTAATGGCGTCTACTGCGGCCTTGGTTCTCAGATAATACATTCCTGTTTTCAGTCCACTCTTCCAGGCATAAAAGTGCATGGAGGTCAGTTTTGAATAATTTGCATTTTCCATGAACAGGTTCAGAGACTGACTCTGATCGATGAAATAGCCGCGATGTCTTGACATGTCAATAATGTCCTTCATACTCAATTCCCAAACCGTTTTATACAGCTCTTTTATGTCTTCTGGGATTCCTTTGATGTGCTGAATAGAACCATTGGCCCGCATCAGTTCCTGCTTGAGGTTTTCATTCCATAAGCCCAGTTCAACCAAATCTTCCAAAAGGTGTTTGTTCACTACGATAAATTCCCCCGAGAGAACTCTTCTGGTATAGATATTTGATGTATAAGGCTCAAAACATTCGTTGTTTCCAAGTATCTGAGAGGTAGAGGCTGTGGGCATGGGCGCGACAAGGAGTGAATTACGAACCCCGTGTTTTTTCACACTTTTGCGCAATTTATCCCAATCCCAGCGACCAGATAATTCCTCGTCCTTAATCCCCCAAAGGTTGTGTTGAAATTCTCCTTTGGAAATTGGAGAACCTTTATAGGTAGAATAAGGCCCTTCTTCCTTGGCTGCTTCCATCGATGCTGTAACTGCAGCGAAATAAAGCGTTTCGAAGATTTCCTGATTTAATTTCTTGGCCTCGTCACTGGTAAACGGAAGACGAAGTGTAATAAAGGTATCTGCAAGGCCCTGAACACCCAGACCAATAGGTCTGTGTCTCATATTGGAATTTTCAGCTTCTTTGATCGGATAATAGTTTCTGTCAATAACCCTGTTGAGGTTTTTAGTTACCCGTTTTGTTACCCTGAATAGCTCCTTGTGATCAAAGCTTCCATTCTTGATGAACATTGGCAGGGCTATAGAGGCCAGATTACATACGGCCACCTCATCAGGGGAAGTGTACTCCATAATTTCTGTACACAGATTAGAAGATCTGATGGTCCCCAGATTTTTCTGGTTACTCTTGCGATTAGCTGCATCCTTATAGAGCATATAAGGTGTTCCTGTTTCTATTTGAGATTCGAGTATCTTTTCCCATAATTCTCTCGCGCGAATGGTTTTCCTTCCTTTCCCGTCGTTTTCATATTGGAGATATAATTCTTCAAATTCCTCACTGTGATGAGTGAAAAGGCCTGGACATTCATTAGGGCACATCAGTGTCCAGTTCCCATCGGTTTCCACGCGTTTCATAAATAAATCCGGAATCCACATCGCATAGAACAGATCACGTGCACGCATTTCTTCTTTTCCGTGGTTCTTTTTTAATTCCAGGAACTCGAAGATATCAGCATGCCATGGTTCCACGTAGATTGCGAAGCTGCCTTTTCTTTTACCACCTCCCTGATCTACATATCTCGCCGTATCGTTAAAAACCCTTAGCATCGGGACAATACCGTTTGAAGTTCCATTAGTCCCTGCGATATATGAACCTGTTGCCCTGATGTTGTGAATAGACAATCCTATTCCCCCGGCAGATTGGGATATTTTTGCCGTATTCTTAAGGGTATCATAGATTCCGTCAATACTGTCATCCTTCATGGCCAGCAGAAAGCAGGAAGACATCTGAGGTTTTGGTGTTCCGGAATTAAAGAGCGTAGGCGTTGCATGGGTAAAGAACTTTTTTGACATGAGCTCATAGGTCTCAATTGCCGAATCAAGGTCGTTTAGATGTATCCCCACTGCAACTCTCATCAGCATATGCTGAGGACGTTCAGCTATTTTTCCATTTAGTTTTAAAAGGTATGATCGTTCCAATGTTTTAAAACCGAAATAATCGTAGCCAAAATCACGGTTGTAAATAATGGTAGAGTCTAATTTCTCCGCATTTTCTGTAATCACTTTGAATACCTCCTCTGAGAGCAGGGGTGCTTTCTTTCCTGTTCTGGGATTTACGTATTCAAAGAGATCCTTCATGGTCTCGGAGAATGATTTTTTGGTGTTTTTATGCAGGTTGGATACTGAAATACGCGCAGCGAGTTTTGCATAATCCGGATGAGCCGTTGTAAGTGTTGCGGCTATCTCTGCTGCCAGGTTATCGAGTTCTGAGGTGGTTACCCCGTCATAGAGTCCTTCTATCACTCTCATGGCAACTTTTACTGGATCTACAAGATCGTTGAGGCCATAACACAATTTTCGAACCCTGGCCGTGATCTTGTCGAACATCATTGGTTCTTTTCTACCGTCTCTTTTTACTACATACATTTTGCTACGCTTATTAAATTAAAATATTAAGGTTGGTCTGAGTTATTTATTAAAGATTTAACACTTTAAAAATTGAGCATAAAAAACCCTGTATTATCAGGGTTTTTTAAACCACAATCTATTTAGAAGTCGGCATCAAAGCTGATCTTCTGTGCGTCTGTATCTTTCTCCTTGTTCAGGACTCCGGCTTTCTGATATTCGGATACCCTCTTTTCAAAGAAATTAGTTTTCCCCTGTAGGGAAATCATATCCATAAAATCAAATGGGTTGGTGGAGTTATAGACTTTCTCACATTCCAACTCGACGAGAAGACGATCTGTTACAAACTCGAGGTACTGTGTCATGAGTTTGGCATTCATCCCAATTAGACTAACAGGAAGTGATTCTGTAATAAATTCTCTTTCGATATTAAGTGCGTCTACAATGATCTCTTTAATTCTCTCTTTGGGAACCTTATTGACAAGATGTTTGTTGTGTAAGTGTACAGCATAATCGCAGTGCATTCCTTCGTCCCTGGAGATCAATTCATTAGAAAATGTGAGTCCGGGCATAAGACCTCTCTTCTTTAACCAGAAAATGGAGCAAAACGCACCTGAGAAGAAGATTCCCTCCACGGCTGCAAAAGCGATCAAACGTTCTGCAAAGCTCGGAGAATCGATCCATTTCAGGGCCCAGTCTGCTTTTTTCTTGATTGCCGGAAAATTCTCAAGCGCTTTAAACAGGATGTTTTTTTCCTTCTCATCTTTAACATAGGTGTCGATCAGTAATGAGTAGGTCTCAGAATGGATGTTCTCCATCATGATCTGGAAACCATAGAAGAACTTTGCTTCCGTATACTGTACTTCATTGACAAAATTTTCGGCAAGATTTTCGTTCACTATTCCGTCGGAGGCAGCAAAAAAGGCCAGGATGTGTTTGACGAAGTATTTTTCATCATCGCTGAGTTTATTATTCCAATCAGCCAGGTCCTGGTGAAGGTCAATTTCCTCAGCAGTCCAGAAACACGCCTCACATTTCTTATACCACTCCCATAGATCGTGATGTTTTATTGGGAAGATTACAAATCGATCTTCATTTTCTTCTAAAATGGGCTCTAGGGCTTTTGACATTTTTCCGTTCTTTTAAAATTATTATATGAGTGTAAAAGTGCTTCGTGCTGAGACCAACAAAGATTGGAAAATGTTATTAAATTGTAAAGTCGGTTTGGGGAGAAGGGGGTCAAAGTTTTTAACACAACATGTTGAAATCTAGGTTCGATAGTGGTGTTTACTGCCTTTAACCCAAGAAGAAATTTTGTATAAATATTTTAGCTTTTTGTCTAAATTAAAATAGACCAAAAAGTATTTTATTTTATACTGTTGAGTGTTACGGATTTATAATTAGTGAAGAAATTTCAGCAATGGCAATCAGATCCGGGATTTTTCTGCTTTGTTCACCTTAGTCAGGAATGCTTCTGAATTTCGGAAATTGTATTCATTGGGCATAAAAGAAAGTAAGGCGTCTATCGCCTTAGAAAAAAGTGAAATAAGGAGGTTGTACAGAATATCCTGTAGTAGTACTTTGAAAGTACTAAAGTAATCGGTCTGAGGACTTACTTACGGTCGGAATTAAGGGCCGTAGTATTGTCCAGGGGTGGATCCTGGAGTTGTTCCTCCACAGCTACCTTTTGACTATCAACTTCCCGTTCATTATTTTCGGATAAAGCCGCAAGGAAGAGTACAAACACGAACAAAAGAAACAAGAGAACACACTTTCTCATGGTGGTAATTGGTTGATTTCTATTTCCTCTCAGGTTAATCGTATTATACGGATATCACCTTAGGGACCCGAAAGCTATACAAAGTTGAGTCCCAGGGAAAAAATATTCCTTTAACGGTGCTAAAAAATCTATGAAATACCTACTTGTTTCGTGAAGACTTGTGCTCATTAGCAATTTCCACTAATTCGGCGTACCAGTTTTCGCCAAATTTGCGGACTAGAGCATCCCGTACAAATTTATAAATCGGCACCTGCAAACTTTCTCCCAGGTCACAGGCCGGATCACAGAGTTGCCATTTGTGATAGTTTACTGCAGTAAGATTTGTGTATTCAGTAATCCTAACGGGATAAAGGTGACATGAAACCGGTTTTTTCCAGGAAGTAACTCCCTCATTATACGCTTCTTCCAGGCCACATTTAGCGATACCTTTCTTATCAAAAACCGTATAGGCACATTCCTTTTTCCCGATCAGGGGCGTTTCCCACTCCCCGTCCTCTCCGATTACATAATGGCCTTGCTCCTCTATGGCTTCTATCCCTTCCTGCCGAAGAAATGGCTTTACTTTGTGATAGATGTCCCTGAGGATTTGTGTTTCACTTTCCTCCAGCGGTGCCCCTGCATCCCCATCAACACAACAAGCTCCCTTGCAGGCGGTAAGATTACAGACAAAATCTTTCTCTATGATCTCCTCTGACACCAGTGTTTTCCCTAACTGAAACATATTCATCTAATAAGCCGCAAAGATACCTCAATAAGCCTGAAATTCCTTAAGAATATTCTATATAACCTTCTTATTGTACCTAAAATATATAGTACTTTTGCACCACTTTTAAAGTAAAAATCATGCACTTAAACTTCAGAGAAATAGCAACAGCCAGCATCATACTTTTTGCTGTAATAGACATCGTTGGAAGTATTCCCATTATTATCAACCTGCGGAAAAAAGTAGGACATATCCATTCTGAAAAAGCGTCCATCATTGCAGCATGCATCATGGTTGCTTTCTTATTTGTTGGGGAGGAAATACTCAATCTTATCCGAATAGATGTATACTCCTTTGCTGTAGCGGGAGCTTTTATTATATTCTTCCTCGCAATAGAAATGATCCTAGGGATAACGCTTTACAGAGACGATGAGCCCGAGACAGCATCCGTTGTACCTATAGCATTTCCACTAATAGCAGGAGCGGGAACTATGACCGCTCTTCTTGCATTGAGGGCCGAATTTTACGTAGAAAACATCATAGTGGCGATCATCATCAATATCATCTTTGTCTACCTTGTCTTAAAGTCGTCGTCAAAGATTGAACGCATTCTGGGGAAAGGCGGACTCGGTGTTATTCGAAAGGTCTTTGGGGTGATCCTCCTTGCCATTGCTGTAAAATTGTTTGCCACAAACATTAATCAATTGTTTCAATAGACAAACTAAATTTGAAAACAAAAAGAATCCCGACATATGAATAAAACACTAACTATTGTTCTGATCATACTGGCTCTGGCCCTTATTGTTTACAATGTCACCATTGTAGATTTTAATGACCCCCTTGGAGAACAGAGCATCATAGCGGTAATAGGCATTGTTGCTTCGCTTTGTGCTATTATTCTCCTTCTAATTTTACTGACTTCTAAGAAAATCCAGGAAAAGGTGGAGGATTAATTGGAACTTTTCCTTAACAGAAGTTGTTCTCTGATTTTCTTACTTTACAGGGATGAAACGTATTCTGTTCATTTACATCCTCAGCACCTGCCTTTGGGGCAACGCCCAGCCCCTTCAGGAAGAAACCGGAGTATTGATTGATTCGATTCCGGTAGCAGGAACGGCGGATGAGTTTTTTGCCGTATATCTTCCAACTGGTTATCAAAATAACCAACCCTCTCCAATCGTTTTTATTTTTGATCCCGCCGGCAGGGGAAAAACCGGAATTCAGCCCTTTATTTCAATCGCGGAGAAATACGGATATATCCTTATTTGTTCCAACAATTCCAGAAACGGCCCCTACGCCCCTAATCTGGAAATTGCAGACCGACTCTTTAAAACTGTTTTTGCAAAATATAAAGTAAATAGCGATCGTATATATACCGCCGGATTTTCTGGTGGCTCGCGTCTGGCCGGGACGATTGCCGTATTGAGCGGTGCCATTCAGGGCGTTATCGCATGTGGCGCAGGCTTTGCTCAGTATCCTCTTTATTTCCCGGGCAAAAACAGCCGTTTTTCCTACCTAGGGATCGTTGGAAATAAGGACATGAACTACCGTGAAATGCACAAAACCAAAGAATGGCTAGAATCACTTAAGATCTCTAACGAACTGATTGTATTTGAAGGGGAGCACCGATGGCCCCCGTCTGAGGTAATCTTCCGAGCATTTAATTGGCTCGAAGAAGAAGCTATCCGAAAGGGAATCAAGAAAGAAAATAATCTGCAGAGAAACGAAAATTTTAGCGAGGTTCTTAGCAGGGCGATGGAATTTGAAAAGGAAGATCGACTGGTAGACGCTGCCAGGGAATTAAACCGGTTGATAAAGTATTATCCGGATCTGATCGATACAGACAGTCTTCAAAAGCGATTAAAAAAAATAAATCGCGCTAAGAGTTTTCGAAAGGAAAAAGCACTCCTTAACAAGGTAGCCATGCTGGAAGATACTTTAAACCACAAAATGAAGGAGAAATTTGCTCTTGAATTGTCTCTTGGGCATAGTCCGGATAAGTTTCAATGGTGGAAGAAAACCATACAGGAACTAAATGAAAAATACAGCTCGCATAAAGAAACAGAATACCAACTGATGGCCTTTCGGCTGCAGCGTTCACTCTTCGCCATGGCGGGCGAATCTATGGACTCCTTTTTACGCGAAAATAAAGTGAAGGAGCAGGAGTATACCGAAGATCTGCTTTTGGTAATTGCTCCTGACAGCCCGTATGCACACTACCAATTAGCCCGGAAATACGCAGCATGGAATAAAAATCCTTCCGCCCTGGATCATTTGGAAAGGGTTTTACAACTGGGATGGACCGATAAAGATTTTATTAGAAATACGGCAGAATTCCGGCAAATTAAAAACAATAAGGATTTTCAGGATCTCTTAGACCGTTATTAATACAATCTTAGGTTAATTTACTCCTTTAGAAAACGCTTTTCGGCTTGCCAGGTAGGCGAGTCGAGATCAATCACTTTTTGTAGCATATAATCAATCTCCCCTTTGATCTTAGCGCTGATATTAGGAGAATATAACTGCTCTGCCAAAGCAGCTTTTAAATACAGTTTAATACGCTGATCGTATTGGTAAAAATCCATGCTGATGTTATTAGACAGGGCAAAGTCCACAAACTTTTCAAACAGGATGTCATCCACTCTGAAGTTATTTACGAATTCGAATTCAGTATAGTCGTTATACCGCTGCCTGTCTTCCTCAAGATGTTCGAATATAAATCGGGAAATAAAGCCCAGACTCTCCATGCTCTTGATTGTCTCTTCCTCTATATTGCCAATGGGAACAAACACATCCGGGATGATGCCTCCTCCCCCATAGACTATTTTTCCTTTAGGGGTAGTATATTTTAGTGAATCGGCCACCTTTATGCTGTCTGCTGAAACCAATTCTCCGCTTTCATACCGCTCCTCAAATCGCTCATAATAATCTTCACTTCCGTTTTGATAATCGCGCTGAATCGACCTGCCGGTTGGGGTATAGTAGCGTGAAACCGTTAAGCGAACAGCCGAGCCATCTCCCAGGGCCATTTCCCTTTGCACTAAGCCTTTTCCAAATGACCTGCGACCCACGATTGTACCTACATCATTATCCTGCAACGCCCCGGCAATGATCTCACTGGCAGATGCCGATCGCTCATTGATCAGTACATAAACGGGTTTGTCCTCAAAAGATCCCTTCTCAGTGGCATACATCCTATCAATCTTCCCTTTTTTATTTTTGGTAAAAAGAATAAGCTTCCCGTCTTTCAGGAATTCGTCAGCCAGCTGTTCTGCGATTCCCAGATAGCCCCCGGGATTATCTCTTAGGTCGAGGGTTAATTTCTTGGCACCTTTTTTTTGTAAAGACCTCAAGGCGTTTTTAAATTCTTTGTAAGTGCTTTCCGCAAATCTGTTGATCTTGATGTATCCCATATCGGGTGACAGCATATAGTATGATTCAACACTTTTAATAGGAACCCGGTCTCTCCTTAGGGTAACATCAAAGAATCGATCCTCTTTTTTCCTGTAAACCTTTAAATTTACCGTTGTTCCACTTTCTCCTTTAAGTGTTCCCACTATCTTCCTGCTTGGAAGATTTTTCCCATATAGCGTATCACTATCGGCTACCAAAATACGATCTCCGGCCTCTATTCCCTTTAAAAAACTAGGGCCATTCTCAACTGTCCTTATCACGGTAATAGTATCGCGATACATGTAGAAATTAATCCCAATCCCAACGAAATCTCCTTTCATATTCTCTGATACCTGGGAGAGCTCTTCCCTGGGGATATAGACCGAATGCGGATCTAATTTTTCCAGGATGTTATTCACGGTAACGTCAACTATACTATCGGTATTGATCTCATCGACATACTCATAATCAATGTAGTCTATGAGTCGGTTGAGTTTATCTTTCTTTGAATTTGTAGTAAAGAGTTTTTCAGGGGAATCATTAAAATGGAGCTTACCTCCTATTAAGATACCCAGTGCCAGTGCCAGTGCTATGACTGCAGGCCATATGTATTGATATTTCTTCATCTTCTCCTAAACATTTTCTTCTAGTATATGCGGCAGATGTTCCAGTTCCACTCCGGCCCTCTCCAAAAATTGTAAACCTGAACCATCCTTGTAAGCGATCTGATATACCACACGTTTTATGCCAGACTGATGTATGAGCTTACTGCATTCTCGGCACGGCGACAATGTGATGTATAAAGTGGCTCCTTCACACGATTGGGTAGAGGAGGCTACCTTTGAAATTGCATTGGCCTCGGCATGCAGGACATACCATTTCGTATATCCTTCATCATCTTCGCAGAAATTTTCAAATCCCGTGGGAGTTCCGTTGTATCCATCTGAGATAATCATCCGGTCTTTTACAATAATGGCCCCAACTTGCTTCCTTTCACAATAGGAAAGCTTCCCCCACTCGTGCGCCATTCTCAAATAGGCCTTGTCGTATTTTAGCTGCTTTTTTTTAGTCACGTCTTCACGGGTCTATTTCCAGTGTCTCGGGCTCACAGGCACTAAGATACCGGCTTTAAAAGAGTTCAACAACCAATTATGGTTAATATTTAATTAAAACCGATAAGGTGCGTTTTTACAGATCCTTAGCCCGGCCAGGTATCTAATATCATGGGGATTGTAATTAAAATGACTATTGCAGTCGTACCGATAACAAAATACTTCCTGGGCAACTTCAATCCTATTTCCAATATAGCCGCTACGATCAAAACCATCAATATTACAATCAACTGCGAAATTTCGATTCCTGTAGCAAATCCGAGTAACGGACTTAACTTTTCCTCTTCCCCGGCCATGAGCATATTAAAGTAATTAGAAAATCCAAAGCCGTGGATAAGCCCGAAAAATCCGGTTGCTATTACCTGAAGTTGAAAACTCAGCTTATTGCGTTTCTTCAAACTATCCCTCAGGTTAAATAGTGCAGTAACAACAATAGTTACCGGTATCAGAAATTCGATCCAGGCTGCCTCAACTTCAACTACCTTATAGACCGATAAGGCCAGTGACAAACAATGCGCAAGGGTAAATACGGTTACCAGGGTCAGAATTTGTTTCCACATTCTGAAGGTAAAAGGAATTATCAGGGCCATCAGAAATAAAATATGGTCGTAGGCAGACAAGTCCAGCACATGCCCCAGTCCCAATTTTATATAAAACCAAAAAATATACATGCTTTCAGATGTTACATCCCCCTTTCGGACTGAATTTGCTCATAAGCCTTCTGTACCTCCTTGAACTTTTCCTCAGCACCTTTTTTGATGGCCTCATTTTCTGTATTTACCCTGTCTGGATGGTACTTTTTCGCCATCGTCCTGTAGGCTTTTTTTACCTCATCATCAGAAGCGGTTTTGTCGATCTCCAATATTTTATAGGCGTTGTCTGCCATTTTAACAAACATGGCCTTTATACTTTCGTAGTCTGACTTTCCAATTCTCAGATAGCCTGCAATTTCCCGGATCTTGTCAATCTCAAGTGGCTTGATTGACCCATCAGACCTGGCGATACCAAATAAGAAATGAAGCAGCTGAAGGCGAACTTCATATCGTGTCCTCTGGTTGAGAAATGTACAGATCCTTTGAGCCGAAATCTCGCGCTTTTTGATTACTTCATTAAAAGTTCTGAAAATTGCATTAGCTTTCTCTTTTCCATAAGTGCTGAGAAAATACTGACGTACGTAGTCTAGTTCACGCTGACTAACCTGTCCGTCGGCCTTAATGACAATTGAACACAGAGAGAGGAGGTTAATTTCAAAATCGGCCGGACTAACTTTTTGGCGGGAAAAGTCCTCAAAGATCGACCTCGCCCTGGGACCTGAGCCCAAATTATCCATAAAGCTTCCTACCAGAAATCCAATAATGGCACCCGGAAGGCGAAATAAAAAATAACCTAATATAGCTGCGATCCAACGAATCATGCTAAAAAAAATTTTGGCAAAGATAGGGTTTAACAGCAAATAACTTCGGCAGTCTTAAGAAAGCTTTGGCTTATAATTTCCCCACTTTCCCTATCTTTGTGGCCAATAAAAAATAAAGACTATGTATCCCGCAGAATTAGTAAAACCTATGAGAGAAGACCTGTCATCAGCAGGTTTTGAAGAATTATATACAGCAGAAGCCGTTAAAAAGGCGATTGATAAAGATGGAACTACCCTGGTTGTCGTAAACTCCGTTTGCGGATGTGCAGCGGCCAATGCGAGACCTGCGGCGAAATTAAGCCTTAGGAATGATAAAAAACCCGACCATCTGATCACAGTATTCGCCGGAGTAGACACTGAAGCAGTTGATGCAGCGAGAAACCTGATGGTCCCTTTCCCTCCTTCGTCTCCCAGTATGGCCTTGTTTAAGGATGGTGAACTGGTTCACATGATTGAAAGACATCATATTGAAGGCAGACCTGCAGAAATGATAGCAGAGAATCTTACAGAAGCTTATAATGAATTTTGTTAGATCAATTCAGATTTAATTTTTGAACCGCACTATACCAGGTGCGGTTTTTTTATTTTTGTGCTATGCGAAAACTCTTGGCTTACCCATTAACAACTCTGTACTTCCTTGTTTTTGGAATTAGCCTGCTTGTATTCCATCCCGTCCAGTGGATATGCTTTAACTGGTTTGGCTACCATGCCCATCAAAAAAGTGTGAGCTATCTCAATCTCGTATTGATGTTGTGTACCTACCTGCTTGGAACCCGGTACACCTTTATAAATAATGAGGACATCCCTGATGGCATACCCCTGATCATTGTTTCCAATCACCAGAGTATGAACGATATCCCACCTATAATCTGGTATATGAGAAAGTATCACCCCAAATTTGTCAGTAAAATTGAATTGGGAAAAGGTATTCCTAGTGTTTCATATAACCTCAGGCATGGGGGATCTGCTCTGATTGACCGGAAAGATAGCAAACAGGCATTGATGGCTATTGCAAAACTGGGCAAATACATTGAAAAACATAAGAGAAGCGCCGTGATCTTTCCGGAAGGTACCCGTAGCCGAACAGGACATCCTAAAAAATTTCAACCCACTGGCCTTAAAGTGCTTATGAAACAAGCGCCGTCGGCTCTTATAGTGCCCATCAGTATTAACAACTCATGGAAAATGCTTCGTTACGGGAAGTTCCCCTACGGAATTGGGTCGCATTTGATCTTCAAAGTCCATCCCCCAATACAAAATACCGGAGATCCAGATGTTCTAATAGCCAAAGCCGAAGAAGTAATTACCAGTGATATCAGGATTAGCGAATGACCAATACAGAACTTGTAGAGGCAACTATTGATTTTGTTAAGGAAACACTACTTGATGCAGAGGCCGGTCACGACTGGTTTCATACTCAAAGGGTATTTAAGAATGCCCTTCTGATATCTAAAGATGAAAAAGTTGATGTTCTTGTTGTGAGTTTGGGGGCGCTGCTTCACGATATCGCCGATTCTAAATTCCATAAGGGAGACGAAACTGTAGGACCCCGGTTGGCAAGGGAATTTCTCAGTTCCTTGGAAATCGAAGAGAAAACAATAGAGCAGGTATGCTATATTATTGAACATATCTCTTTTAAAAACAACATTGGGAAGAAAAACAATACCAGGCACCCTCTGGAACTTCAGGTAGTCCAGGATGCAGACCGCCTGGATGCTCTGGGAGCAATAGGGATTGCGAGAGCATTCCACTATGGAGGCTTTAAGAATAGAAAGCTCTATGATCCTGATATTCCCCCGAATCTGAATATGAATAAATCGACTTATAAAAATTCGGAGAGTCCTACCATCAATCATTTCTACGAAAAACTTTTGTTGCTCAAAGACAAAATGAATACTGAAACTGGAAAAAGAATTGCAGCACAACGACACGACTTCCTACTTAATTTTCTGGAGCAGTTCTATGCAGAATGGAATGGAGATAGGTAAAACAGGTCGGATCCTATCCCAATAGTGTTATCCTTCAGAGTAGGCTGTTCAGATTATTTTATTGCCTGCGTTTTTTTGTATCTTCCGATGTATTTTAAAACGAAAAATTCATGCAAAGACGAAAATTTATAAAAAATGTAACGGCATCTTCGGCTGTTTTTTCTATAGTTCCCAGTTATGTACTCGGAAAACAACATGTTCCGCCCAGCGACACCTTGTACGTGGGCGCCTTCGGCGTTGGAGGAAGAGGTTCTGGGGTCATAAGAGGATTACAGGAAACCGGAAAGGTGAAATTTGTATCTTTTTGTGATGTAGATGAGAGGAGAGCAGCTCAAACCTATGAATTCTTTCCGGATGTAAAACGTTACAAAGATTTTCGCAAGGTCTATGATAAGCAGCTCAAGGATATGGATGCAATTATGGTTGCCACACCCGACCATACACATGCTACCATTGCCTTACCATTTATGCGGGCTAAAAAACATGCTTACGTAGAAAAACCACTCACCCATAATATTGCCGAAGCACGAATGATGACACGCGTCGCTCGTGAAAATGGCATTGTTACACAGATGGGAAACCAGGGAGCATCGAGTGATGGCAGCAGACAGGCAAAAGAGTGGATAAATTCGGGAGTTATAGGTACGGTAGAGCGGGTAGATTGTTGGACAAACCGTCCTGTATGGCCTCAAGGCTTACCGCTGCCAAAGGGTAAGGATGAAATTCCCGATGGCCTTGATTGGGACTTGTGGCTGGGGCCAGCTGCAAAAAGAGATTATAACAATGCCTATCTGCCTTTTAAATGGCGTGGCTGGTGGGACTTTGGTACCGGGGCATTGGGTGATATGGGATGCCATATCATGGAAACACCTTTCGGTGTACTCGATCTCGGTTATCCTACAGAGGCCGAAGCGAGTTGTACCACCAATTGGGTTGGAGATTTTGTGGAAGCCGACTATAGTGCTTCCTGTCCTGCTTCCTCTATAGTCCGACTTAAGTTTAATGCCCCTAATCATGGTAAAATAGACCTCAACTGGTACGACGGAGGCATTATGCCGGATCTTCCTGATGAACTAAAAGATGAAGAGTCGATTGGTGATACTGGCGGAGGAACTGTTTTTTACGGAACAAAGGGTATCCTCGTCTGTGATGTTTATTCGCGAAATGCCCGATTGCTACCATCTGAAATGATGGGGCTTTTTTCTCCACCTCCGCCTAGCTTAGCCAGAGTTGAGGGCAGTACAGGAGGGCATCAGCGAAATTGGGTTGAAGGTTGTCTGCTTGGTAGTGAAACATCTTCCAGTTTCGATCGTTCAGGTCCCCTTACTGAAGCCGTACTTATGGGAAATCTGGCGATCAAAGCCTTTCAGTATAAAGAATTAAAAGAGGGTAAACAATTGGGTGACTGGGACCCGTACTCGTATCCGGGCAGGAGAAAGATCATGTGGGACGGTGATGCTATGAAGGTGACGAATTTTGAGAAGGCCAACGAGTGGGTCAGGGGATCTTATCGCAAAGGCTGGGAGTTAAAATAGCTTCAGCTGTCCTTCTTTGTATTGTTCATGCAAGGCTGTATTTAATTCCGGGAAATTCTTTTCCTTAAAATACTTTTGTTTAGCAATTCGGGCCACATTCTTCAGGTTCTTTGCCAGAGGACCTTCACCTCTGTTACGGATACCAAACCTGCTATCGTTTAGGCTACCCCCGTGACAACTTCTGATCTGATTGAGTACTTTTTCGGCCTTATCAGGCATGGTCCTCCTGATCCAATCAGAAAAAAGAATTCCGATGGCCCCGTTTAAACGTACAACCGTATATACAAAAGAACGTGCCCCGCATTCCGAAACGGTTTTAGCCAGAGACATTAATTCATGACTATTTATCCCGGGGATCAGAGGTGCCAGCATTGCATTGACGGGTATCATATTTTCAGACAATACCCGGATGGTTTTAAGACGTCTCGACAATGTCGCCGTCCTGGGTTCTAATAGTCGCCTTGTATCCTCGGAAAGTGAAGTAACCGAAATATGTACCCCGATAAGACCGTATTTGTTCAATTGAATGAGCAAATCGAGATCTCGCAGTAAGAGGGCATTTTTTGTTATAATCCCCACCGGATGCCTGTATTTTAAAAAGACTTCTAAACAAGCTCTGGTAATTCTGTATTTCTTTTCCGCAGGCTGATAGCAATCCGTATTTCCCGAAAGAACAATCGTTTTTGCCTTCCAGGTATTGCTTTTCAGTTTTGATTCAAGCAAGGCAGGAGCATTTTCCTTTATCAGTATTTTTCTTTCGAAATCGAGACCGGCACTGTAGCCCCAATATTCATGTGTATTTCGCGCATAGCAATAAATACAGCCATGTTCACATCCCTGGTAGGGATTCATGGAGTAGGACATTCCGACATCCGGACTTGTGACTTTATTGACTATGGTTTTCGGGAATATAGGGAGGTATGCTGTCTTATTGTTATCTGCCAACTCCCCTTCCTTAAGACAGTATTCTAGGAAATCGTCTCGCCATTCGGAATGCAGTGCTTCAAACTTATTATGGGAATTATGTTGCGCACCCCTGCCTTTAAGATGTTTGGAACTCATTTATATTGGATATTATCCAAATATATGGATTTATTCCAATAATATAAAGATGTTTTAGTCTATGGCAACATTTACCAACTGTTTTTTGGTGCCTCTTTTCGCATAGAAGAGAACCTTGCCTTTCAGATCGTTTTTCAGGGGATTTGAAACCATCAGAGGAAGCCGTGCGTCCTTCGAATCGATGATTTTTTCATAGCTCATCTTCCCTTGTTCATCAAGTTGGATAACGAAAACATTTCGATTCCTGCTCAGACCCTGTTTAAAGATGATCCGTTCATTATTCAATAACTGAGGGTTCTCTGCAGCCGTACTGATGAAGAAATAGGTCCTGCCATTTTTAGTAAGGGAACTATAGGAAGCATAGGATCCGTCACCCTGGGTTACTTCCGACTTGTTGATATTCCTTGCCCAGACCATATTACCCTGGTCATCTATTTTGGCACTTACTATATCGTTGTGGTGAAAGCGTTCTACTCTCAGCCTTCCGCCACTTGAATTTGCCTGGACACTTTGTGTTACAAAATACTCCTCTGCATTAAAAAGAATTGAGTTATCAGGGGTAACTACCACATTTTTAAAGACGAGGTTCTTTATTTCCTTATCGTATTCCTGTCCAAACTTATCAAACATAAATTGTTCTGAGAAAGGATTGTACTTCGAAGATTTTACCTGTAATGAAATGAGGTCGACCTTGAAATAGGAAAGACCGTTATATCGATTGTCCTTACGATTAGCATAGAAGCCTACGCAGATCAGTTCTCCCTTATGGAGGATGGGCGTTAGGGATTCTGAATATTTTCCGGTTGAATCAAAATTCTGAGTGGATATCCCTGATTTGTTAAGCTTAATAAGTTCGTATTGAAATTTACGTTCCAGAGCCGTAAAACGGCGTTTTTTAAAATAGGCCTTCCCAATAATGTAGACCTGATCTAGATCCCTGGAAACCGCAACACGCTCAAAGGCGTAATTTTTCTCTTCAACTTCAGATGAAAAGTCCTGATACAAAGCTTGTTTGAGCCCTGAGGTAAAAAGGTAGATATCGTGACGGTTGTCCTTACCTTTTTTATAATGTGTGCTAATCACAAAAGAACTCTTATCCTCCGGAAACAAAACTGTTGTTGTAAAGCCTGAATTAAATTTTCTGTTGTAATAATTTTTGTCGAGTGGATTCTTTACCGGGGCAGAACGGAATGATAAAAGTTTTTCCTTCGTAAAGGAAAAGGGGTCAACCGGACTCCTATGAACCCAGTATTCGTATTCTTCTTTCTCGTAGTTATAATCCAGAAAAAGCAAATATAATTGTCCGTTTCTGAAATAGCCGTTGACGAATTCGGAACCTTTTAACTTGTAATTGTATTCCGATTTTAACTGTAGATTTTCATCGTAATGCTCGATTATAAAACCTTTCGGTTTGATAATCATCCCTGAATAATAGGCTCTTACCAAAAGTGTCCCGCCCTGCCCATCATCTTCAATGGTCAGGAGGTTAGAATACTTGTACCGATCGTTATATTTTTCTCCAAAGGTATAATCAACGGGGAATTCTTGTGCCCCTACAAGCCATCCCACACAAAGCAGTCCGATAAGCAGGATTCGTTTTTGCATATGGTTTTATTTGAATGAATTCTCTCAGGATCCCGGAAAAGAAGCTTTTCTTTTTTCCAGAAATGCTGAGGTACCTTCCTTAAAATCATCGGTACCAAAACATTGTCCAAAGGCTTCGATTTCCACATCAAAACCGTGAACTTCATTCTTAAAACCCGCATTTATCGCTTTTATTGCCTGCCTGATCGCCATTGGGGAGTTTTTTGCGATCTTTTTAGCAATGTCTTTACAATAGTCAATCAGTTCTTCTAAAGAGGCAATGTGGTTTACAAGCCCAAATTCTATAGCTCGTTCCACATCAATCATCCCTCCGGTCATGATCATTTCCATTGCCCTGCCTTTCCCAATTAGTTGTGGAAGTCGCTGCGTTCCCCCATATCCGGGAATAACGCCCAATGACACTTCAGGCAGTCCCATCCTTGCATTGTGGCTGGCTATTCTGAAATGACATGACATGGCAAGTTCAAGTCCGCCTCCCAGAGCAAAACCGTTAATTGCGGCAATTACCGGCTTCGAAAGATTCTCGATAAAGTCGAATAACAATTCCTGTCCCTGAGCAGCCAGCTGACCTCCCTGTTTGGTATTAAAATGGGAAAATTCCGAAATATCTGCCCCGGCGACAAATGCCTTCTCCCCGGCACCTGTAAGGATAATAACCCTTGCTTTTTTGTCTTTTTCAAGCGCCTTAAATGCAAGGTGGAGTTCTTTGATAGTTGCAGTATTAAGTGCATTTAACTTTTTAGGCCGGTTGATTGTTACAACAGCAGTGTTGTCTTCTATATCAACGAGAATATTATTATAGCTCATATCTCTGTTTTATGAATTGCCTTTGGAAACCTCACTGTAAAAACAGAGCCCTTGCCCGGTTGTGACGTGAGTGAAATGGTTCCCTTATACGTTTCTACAATATTTTTTACCATCCCCAATCCAAGACCCATTCCACTGGATTTGGTTGTAAATTTGGGTTCAAAAACCTTTTCTTTTACTTCATCTGAGATCCCTACACCATTATCAGCCACCGCGATCTTAACATAATCTCCATCCGAAGTAACGGAAACCAGGATTCGGGGCGATTCAACATCCGGCACTGCCTGGATGGCATTCTTCACCAGGTTGGTAACCACCCTTATCAATTGAGTCCGGTCTAATTTCGCAATTATTTTTTCTTCTTCAGAGATAAAATGGATGTAATTCTCATTGAATATATCCAGAGCTAGTTTTACCGTTGACACTACATTCAGGGTCTCATTCTGCTGGGCAGGCATCTCCGCGAAATTGGAAAAAGCAGCTGCTATACTACTCATGGTGTCGATTTGCTGTATAAGGGTCTTGGAAAACTCCTCAATTTTTGTTTTGGCATCCGGTTGAGAGGGATCAAATTTTCGCTGAAAGCTCTGGACGGTTAGGCGCAATGGCGTAAGAGGATTTTTAATCTCATGTGCTACCTGCTTGGCCATTTCCCTCCATGCCTGTTCCCGTTCACTTCGCGCTAATTTGGCCGCACTTTGTTCTAACTGATCAATCATGCTATTGTAGGAATCAATGAGTTTATTGATTTCTTCACTAGGGTTTTTTACATAAATCTTTTCATTGCGTTTTGTAAGGTTGGTCTTGTGCAATTTCTCAGAAACAGTTTCAAGCGAGCGGGTTATGTATTTCGAAATAAAGTAGGCCAGAATAATAGCAATAAAAAACATGACAAGGTATACTCCGCCAAGTCTGAATAGGAACTCACGCAATTCCATGCTATTAAAGGAATTGTCTTCATAATAAGGCAAATTTAAAATACCTATCGGTTTAAATTTTGGGTCTGTAATATAAGTGTACGATGCCTGGTACTTACTCCCGGCAGCTAAATTATCCTCAACCAGGCGCTTATTCGGGCTTGCTTTCAGTGCGTTGAGAACTTCTGCATCCAAACAAAGTGAAATAGAATCGTTATAGAATTTGGGCCTGGAGCTTTTAATCAATTGCCCTTCCAGATCGTAAATATTGAAATTTACATTCTGTACATCAGCAATGCGGTAAATTTCATCTTTGAAAATCAGGCCTAGATTTTCAGTAATAACGGGATAAGTTGTTTCCTGTAAGGTATAAGTAATGCTTTGTTTTACCTGTTCTTCTTTCCGTTCCAGTCTTTCCTGATGGTAATCCCTGGACTGCTCCCTGTATTGATAGATTGTTACTCCGGCGATAAGCACCGAAGCAATCAAGACTAAAAATATCATGGTGACAAAAATCCTGGATCGAAGGGAGAACTTCTTGAACAATGCGTTATAATTTGCTACTAAAGATAGCAATAATCAGTCCAAAAATTGAGCTGCATGAAAGCATACAAAACGTAGCAGGTTGATTCCAAGCTTATTTTACCTCCAGCCCGTGAAAAAAGATCAGGCATTGGGGTTTTTATCACGGATCCTTTTGTAGAGCCTTATCCCCAGCATAAGTAAAATGACCAGAACAAAAATACCAACAACTCCGTAGATCCAGTTAAATGCACTTTTGAGAATTACAAGAAAGGTAACCGCGAAGAGGACCAGGGTTGCTCCTTCATTCCAAATTCTCATAAAATTTGAAGTATACCTTACTTCATCCCTTTGCAACTGCAGAAACATAAGATGCGTTTTAAAGTGATAAGCGAATAGCAAAACAACAAAAAGCAGTTTAACATGCATCCATGCCTGACTTATCCACCCCGGCATCAGGATAAGTAACCAGACGGCAAAAAGGGTACATAATATAGCCGAAGGCCAGGTAATGATATACCATAATCTTTTGGTCATTAGCTTTAATTGCTCAGTTAAGATATGACGATCGGGTTCCGGTTTCTCCTGGGCTTCAATATGGTAGACAAATAGCCTTGGAATATAGAATAAACCTGCAAACCAGGTGACTACAAAAATGAGATGCAGTGCTTTAATATAATTGTAGTATTCCCCCATAATCAATTCAATTGTATCGCCCCAATACCGGCGTCCCATAAAACTTTATTGTACTCGGGAATAGCTTGATTAGAGAGTTGTTGACCTCTTTTTTTGAGTACATTCCATTGTAAATCAAGTTCTTTTTTACGAGCCCTGGAGCCCTGGTTGATCTTTGGAATTACACTATTGCTCTGGTCGATCAGGAAAATATATTCTGCGGTAAATTTATTGGGAAAATTTTCCACATCGTCATACGCCTGTGATTTTCGCTGTACCATGTCCTCATCCCAGGATTTAAGCTCATTAAGCAACTCCTGGCCCGATTTTCTTATCGGCCCCTCCAGAGAGGGTAACAAGTCCCTGAGTTGTTCTTGCACTTTATAAAGCCGGTTCACCATACGATGCATCTCGTTGAGCTTGCCTTCCATTTCTGTCATAAAGGAATCGAATTCTTCATACTGTGCGGGAGTCACATCAAAGCCGGGAGTAGAAAGGATGTTCCCCGAAGTGACAACCGATTCACCCCCCATAGTCAGTTTAATCTCATAATTTCCCGGTGGCGCCTTATGTCCTCTGAAACCCGCTTCCATATAGACCCCTGGTATCCCCTCCAAAATCGGATAGTTCAAATCCCATACAAATCTGTTCAGACCCTGATCATATGACAAAACCGGCTTAGGCGGAGGACCTCCTCCATTGTGTTCCTGGTAAGTAGAGTCTTTTACCGAACTAAACGATCGTATGAGTTTCCCATTGGAATTCCTGATTTCCATTTTTAAAGGAATGTTCTTATCTACAGTAGGTAAATCATAATAGATTACCATTCCGTTGGCAGGATTCACTCCTTCGAAAGGTTGAGATCCTTTGAATGATTTTGTATTGCCGTTCAGAGGACTCCCCCATGAGGCATTTAGTGCATCTTCCGGCTGATAAATTTTTATCAGTGAAGTACTAGATTTGTATTGCGCAAGAAGGGCAAGATCATCCAGGATCCAGAAGGATCGACCAGATGTAGCCACCACCAGATCTCCCTGATGTACCTTCAGGTCTGTTATGGGCGTTTTGGGCAGATTTAGCTGAAACGGTTCCCAGGACGAACCATCGTTCCAGGAGATATACATCCCTTTTTCGGTGCCTGCGTATAAGAGGCCTTTCCTGTCTGCATCTTCTCTTACAACCCTGGTAAAGGAGCCATAAGGAATTCCCGAACTGATGTTGGTCCATGTTTTCCCATAATTCTCTGTTTTATACAAGCCCGGTGTATAGTCGTTGAATTTGTATCGGGTTGTTGCGATATATGCTGTCCCCCGACTATGAGGAGACACCTCAATAGCATTAATGAGACATTCCTTTAATCCCTTCGGAGTAACATTTTGCCAGGTATTTCCCCCATCCCTTGTGATATGAACAAGACCATCGTCACTGCCTGTCCAGTAAACACCTTCTTCATCGGGAGATTCGATCATATAGGAAATGGTGCCGTAATTCTCGGCACCAACGGCTTCAACCGTATAGGGTCCGCCTCCTTTTCCCTGTTTTTCATCCATATTCCTTGTAAGATCAGGCGAGACCTCTTCCCAGCTAAGACCCATATCCCTTGTTCTGAGTACCATTTGGGCACAATGGAAAAAAGTGTTGGGCTCGTGTTGTGAACGAATGATGGGTGCGTTCCAGTTAAAAAGGTACTTCATATCCCTTGCTGCCATTCCGAGATACTGAATAGGAGCCGCCAGCACCTTAGTACGCGATTTGGTCTCCGTATCCAGAAGGTCTATATACCCTAAATAGCTGCCCCCCATAACATATCGTGGATTCTCCGGGTCAAATGCCAAAAATGCACTTTCGCCGCCTGCCGAGCTGGTCCAGTCTTCTTCACTAATACCTCCACTGGAAAGGGAAAGATGTGGAATCCGCACCGAAGAGTTGTCTTGTTGCCCTCCATAAATATTATAAGGAAACAGGCGATCGGTATTGATTCGATAAAACTGGGCAGTTGGCATAATATCCTGGGTAGTCCAGGATTTTCCAGTGTCGAAAGAAATGGCAGCACCACCATCATTGGCTATAACCATATTCTTTGAATCCGCCGGATTAATCCACAAATCGTGATAATCACCATGAGTGCCAGTGATCTCCTCCCAGGTTTTTCCGCCATCGATAGATCGCAACGCCTGAGCACTCATCACGTACACCACGTTTTCATTATTTGGGTCTGGAAATACTTCGATATAATACCAGGCGCGCTGCACCAGTCTGTTATCTCCACTGACCATATTCCAGGATGCACCTGCGTTGGCAGATACGAAAAGTCCACCCAGATCCTTATCCGAATCGCTTTCAATTAAAGCGTAGACTTTATCCGGATTGGCCTGACTAACAGCAATAGCCATCTTACCTTTTTCTTCAGGTAATCCATTATGAATTTTATGCCAGGAGTCACCTCCGTCAGTGGATTTGTAGAGTCCACTCCCTTCCCCTCCACTGATCACAATTTCAGGTTTTCTCTGATGATGCCACATACTGGCATAGAGCACTTCCGGAGTGGATGATACCATTGAAAGTTCGTTGCATCCTGTGAGTTCATTTACGAATAGTATATTCTTCCATGATTTTCCCCCGTCTGTACTCCTGTATATCCCCCTTTCCTTGTTTGGGCCGTATAAAGCTCCCTGGGCAGCCACATAAACGATATCAGGATTGGTAGGGTGAATAACAATACGTGCGATATGCTGCGTTTGTTCCAGACCTGTTTTTGACCATGTTTTTCCTGCATCCGTCGATTTGTAGATCCCATCTCCATATGAGGTCATAACTCCCCTAACGGCGTGTTCTCCCATTCCACAATACAGAATATTGGGGTTTGATGGAGACACAGCCACAGCCCCAACAGAACCCATCTCAAAATAACCATCAGAAATATTATCCCACCTGGCTCCGGCATCAGTCGTTTTCCATAAACCACCTCCCGTTGTTCCCATATAATAAGTTAGCGGGTCACCTATGACCCCCGTTGCAGAAACTGATCGACCTCCCCTGAAAGGTCCAATATTCCGGTACTTCAGAGTCTGGAAATAGGATTCTGCTGTTTGCGCAGTCAGTCCTGCAGTAATCAATACTAAAAAGAAGCAAATGATATGTGATTTCATCTTGTTGTGGGGGTTATAAAACTGTATTCGTACACGATAGAGAAAATTAAAGGCCCATTAGCAGTGCTATGGGCCTTTTAGAAAGAATTCTATTCCTCAATAAATAGGTAGTTTAATTGCATGGTATTAAAGGCTTCGTTAAAGGCCTTGATCTCATCGCTCACCAAAGTATTGAACTGACTCAGTTGTTTTTCAATTTCAGTTGTAAGTTGATTTTTAACAGCTATGTCCTGATCTGTAGGATGGAAATCGTCTATAGAAACCAGGCTGTTTAAGTGAGCCAGTTTGTTGGTGAGTTTAATTGGGAAATTCAAGGGGTCCTGACCGCTTCTGTTCTGAGTCTGATAGAGTGCTTTTTCCACCTCAGCAAAATCGGCCTTCATCTTCGAAGCCTTCTCAACAAGTTCTTTAGTTGCGTCATTCCCTTTGTATTGTGCCATAAATGCATCCAGTTGTTCAGTGATCTTCCTGATTTTTTTAATGGAACCATGGGCTTTGTCTACGGTGCTATTGATGTCCGAAATGAAATCGTACTGTTTCTGCATATCAGCCACTGTAGCTTCAGCTCTGGGATCAGGAAGAATGTTAAACGCCTGTGTCTTAGTGTTGCCGCTGACTGTCAGGTGCACCTGATAAGAACCAGGAACAGCTTTTGGCCCGTTAAGGCTGGCCCACCAAAAGATCATTCCTTTAAAATCCTGTGCTCCTTTTCCTCTGGTATCCCAGACATGTGTGTTGCCTCCGGTTTTAGCTTTGAGTTTTTTATCATTTTCCTTAGCAAAGGAACTAAAACTTGCCAGGGTGTCCCCAGACATAGTGGTGTAGGTTAGTGCTACACTGTCCTTCTCTGACAGATCCTTTATATAAAAATGAGTGATCACCCCATTAGGATGATTTTGACCAGCTGTTTTGGAAGGACTCCTGCTAGTCCCACCTTTGGTCCTGTACGAATCCTTTGGCTTATATAAAATAGTATTATCGGAATTTTTGCCTTCATTCAACTGATGCAGCACAGTGAGGTCATCAATGATCCACAGACTTCTTCCCTGTGTGGCTACTATAAGGTTATTTTCTTTAACAGCGAGATCGGTTATGGGCACGATAGGCAAATTGAGTTGGAAGGGTTTCCAGCTACCTCCGTCGTTAAAAGAAATGTACATCCCCGTTTCAGTACCCGCATATAACAAGCCTTTCCTTTTAGGATCTTCTCTGACAACCCTGGTAAAATGCTCATTATCAATTCCATTGGTGATCTTTTGCCAACTCTTCCCATAGTCAGTGGTTTTGTATAAATAAGGTTGAAAATCGCCAAGTTTATAACGGGTCGCGGCTACATAACAGGTCCCTTCATCAAAAGCCGAGGGTTCTATGCTGTTTACCATAGACCATTCCGGCATATTCGTTGGAGTTACATTCTCCCAGTTTGCTCCGCCGTCTTTTGAAAAGTGGATAAGGCCATCATCACTTCCTACCCATAATAGTCCTTCTTTAAGCGGACTTTCATTGGCCGAAAAAATGGTGCAATAGTATTCTACTCCCGTATTGTCCTGGGTGATAGGTCCTCCGCTGGAAACCAGTTTATCCGGATCATTACGTGTAAGATCTCCGCTGAGGAGTTCCCATGATTGCCCTTCATTGGTGCTTAAATGCACATGATTAGAAAAAGTGTAAAGTTTTTTAGGATCGTGTTTGCTGAAAATGATGGGAAAATTCCATTGAAATCGGTACTTCATGCCTTCTGCCCCATACCCCATTGGATTATCAGGCCAGACATTGATCCCCCTCACTGTGTTGGCATCGTGGTTGACCCTTGTAAGGAATCCTCCGTAACTGCCTCCGTATACGATATCATTATTTGTTGGATCAACCGCAATATGGGCTGATTCTCCGCCTGCCGTTGATTCCCAATCATCTTCACCAATGGTTCTACCTGAACTCCTGTGGTTGATTCGAATCGTGGAATTGTCTTGTTGAGCCGCATAAATCCGATAAGGGAAGGCATTATCCGTGGTAACCCTGTAGAATTGAGCGGTAGGCTGATTGTAGTATGTACTCCATGTAAGTCCGCCATCATAAGATATCTGTGCGCCACCATCATCTCCTATGATCATTCTTTTTGGATTTTCAGGGGCGATCCAGAGATCGTGGTGATCTCCGTGGGGGGCATTAAAGGTATTAAAGCTTTTCCCTCCATCTGTAGATTTGTGATAACGTACATTGAGGACATAGACCATGTCTTCATTCTCGGTATCTGCATACACCCGGGTGTAGTACCAGGCACGCTGACGCAGTTTTCGTTCAGAATTCACCTGGCTCCATTTTTTTCCACCATCTTCAGACCTGTAAAGTCCACCCTTGTCTTTGTTTTCCACAATGGCCCAGACCCTGTCGGGATTTACAGGAGAAACAGCGACCCCGATGATTCCAAGGGTATCTTTAGGAAAACCTTCGTTTTTTGAAATCTCTGTCCAGTTTTCCCCACTGTCTGTACTCTTCCACAAGGCAGAGCCATCACCACCGCTACTCAGGCTATAAGGTGTCCTTTGGGCGCGCCATGTTGACGCATAAATAATTCTTGGGTTCGTGGGATCTAGAATAAGATCAACTGCCCCGGCCTGATCATTGACAAATAGTGTCTTTCTCCAGGTGGCACCCCCATCTTCACTTTTGTAGACTCCTCTATCACGGGAAGGCTTATATATATCTCCCAGTACTGCAGCGTAAAGAATATCCGGATTGTCAGGATGAATACGGATTCTGGGCACGTGCCTGCTATTCTTAAGACCTATCGAATTCCAGGTTTTACCCGCATCAACTGATTTCCAAACTCCATAGCCAGAGGAAACATTCCCTCTCAGGGTCTTTTCTCCTCCCCCAACGTAAATTACATTGGGATCACTTTTAGCAACTTCTACTGCCCCGATACTACCTCCAAAGAAACCATCTGAAATATTCTCCCAGGTTCTTCCTCCATCTGTAGTCTTCCAAACCCCACCTCCGGTAGCTCCAAAATAGAAAAGATTGGGTTGTCCGGGTACGCCGGTCACTGCGGCGGATCTTCCTCCTCTGAATGGCCCTACAAGACGGTATTCCAAACTCGAGTACAGGTCTTCCGGAAAGGGATCAGCAACTGTAGCTTTGGAACGTCTTTGAGCATTTAGGGATACGAAGAATAGAAAAAAGGCCATTGCTAAGGCCTGAGCGAAAATCTTTGGTTTCATTATGATCAGTGTTCTAGTTAGTGGAAGCTAAATGTACCAAAAAAGAAGGAAACTCTGAACCGCAATTTTACAAGGATTCTGATTCGTTATTTGAAAGTTTAAACGCGATACATTCAGAACATTGATTATTTCACAGGCATTTAAATCTTTTGTTATTCTTTGTACCTTTTCCCTTAAAGAACAGCTTAATGATGAAGCTACTAACCTCATTTCCCATTCGGATTCAGTTAATTTTTTTGATTTTCATTTGTTCCCTTTCCTGCAATAGTGATGATATTCAGGTCCTTAGAAATGAAATTGTCCAAACTGATCCGGATTTTAAAAACTGGTCTCATTACCTGGGCGATCCTGCTCGTACCCATTATTCTGTTCTGAATGAAATCGATACTGCCAATGTTCATTTACTAAAACCGGTCTGGCAGTATGAGAGTGGAACAATAGATTCTGAAAGCCGTAGCCAGATTCAAACAAACCCCTTGATTATCAATGATATTCTTTATGGAATTACCCCAAAGAACTCCCTCTTTGCAATTAAAGCAGATACGGGCAAATATCTTTGGCAATTTAATCCGGAACTTGAAGATGAAAGCGGATTAGGATTAAGTCGGGGAGTTTCTGTCTGGATAGATAAAAAAGCACAAAAAGGAAGGCTCTTTTACGCTTCAGGCTACACCCTCTTTGCTATAGATATGGAAAGTGGGAAGTTAATTCCTGAATTTGGCGAACAGGGGCGTATTGATCTTCGCAGAGGTTTAGACCGGGATCCTAATACCATTCCGATGGTCCTTACAACACCGGGAGCTGTTTACAAAGACCTCCTCATTCTGGGCGGACGCACTTCAGAATCCCCAGGTGCAGCACCCGGGCATATCAGGGCATATGATGTGAAGACTGGTAAAATGGAATGGATTTTCCATACTATTCCCTATCCGGGAGAATTTGGCTATGACACCTGGCCATCTGAAGCTTACAAATCATCAGGAGGAGCAAATAGCTGGGCCGGGATGGCGCTCGATAAAAAAAGGGGGATTGTTTATGTGCCTACAGGTTCGGCTGCATTCGACTGGTATGGTGGAGATCGCATAGGAGATAATCTATTTGCGAATTGTCTCATAGCGCTTGATGCGGAAACCGGCGAGCGAATCTGGCATTTTCAAATGGTAAAACACGACCTCTGGGACAGGGATCTGCCTGCCCCACCAAATCTTTTTGAAGTAGAAAGGGGTGGTGAGCTTGTGCCTGCGGTTGCACAGATTACTAAAAGTGGACATGTGTTTGTTTTTAATCGCCTAACAGGAGAACCTCTGTTTCCGCTTGAAGAAAAATCCTATCCCAATACACCCCTGGAGGGGGATATAGCTGCGGCAACTCAGGTACTCCCTTTAAAGCCCATACCTTTTGCCAGGCAAATTTTGAAGGAAGAAGATTTGTACGCCCCGGAACAATTAGCTTATGTTGACGATTTTATAGATAATGCCCAGAACCTTACCCCTCCGACGGTGAGAGAAAAACTTGCCCAGGTTACTTCGGCAGGTCAATTCATTCCTATTGATACCCGGGGAGTCATCCTATATCCCGGCGCAGACGGCGGAGGAGAATGGGGCGGTGCTGCACTCGATCCCACTACAGGTATCATGTACGTCAACAGCAATGAAATGGCATGGATCGTAAGAATGGCAAAATTGGGTGAAAAAGATGGAAAGCCACTTAGTGAAGGTGAAACACTTACCCAGATTCATTGTGTTCGGTGTCATGGGGCCGCCTTACAGGGAATGGGAGAAATCCCAGCGCTTCAAAACATCAAAATGAAGCTGGATACGGCCGCCATCAAAGGGGTGATATCTAAAGGAAAAGGTGCGATGCCTGCTATGCCTAACCTTTCGGAAAGAGAAATATCACAGATTGGTGCTTTCCTCACAGGGATGGAAGAAGAAAAAACAAATGAAGAAGAACATCGTGTAGAAAAACAAATTAAAAGCAGATATGCAATGGTTGGCTTCGGGCGATTTAAAGATAGCAGAGGTTATCCGGTGATGAAACCACCCTGGGGAACTTTGAATGCGATAGACCTCAATTCAGGTGAATACCTCTGGACGATAGCCCTGGGACATGAGGAGAGCCTGAATGACCCCGAATATCCTGTGTCAGGACTGGAAAATTACGGTGGCCCAGTGATCACTGCAGGAGGAATATTATTTATAGCAGCAACGAAGGACGAAAAATTTAGAGCTTTTCATATGCGTTCAGGAAAATTATTATGGGAAACCGATCTGCCTGCAGGGGGCTATGCTACGCCTGCTACTTATGAAGTAAACGGAAAGCAATATGTGGTGATTGCATGTGGCGGTGGAAAAATGGGGACTAAATCAGGAGCCACTTATGTGTCTTTCGCCCTCCCTTAGATTTATTTAAATCAAAAACGGGGGAATAATCCCCCGTTTAAAACATATTAAGCCTTAGCTTTAAAAGCGATATCCTACGCCAAGTTGAAATCCCTTGGTTTTAAGCGAGATGTCTTCAAAACCTGGCTCTTCCTCGGCGATATTCGAAAGTCCAAGATTGTAGCGAGCATCAGCAAAGAAGCCGCCAACAACCTCAAAAGCTGCGCCAAAGTTAAGACCAAAGTTTGTTCCTTTTAATCCATCCGTACCACCTTCAGCATCAACCAATATTCCCACTTGCGGTCCTGCCTGAATGTTAAATCCCTCGACGAGGTAATACTTCAACATCAGCGGGATATTCACGTAACTGACATCAGCGTCTTTCGCACCTTCCATGGAATAAAGCAATTCAGGCTGAAAGTGCATTTTCTCTGAAAGACCTACGTCCATTAGTCCTCCCAGGTAAATGCTCGTCGCCCCGTCTGGTGAAGCACCTTCGGAATCGAAGGAAATTTTAAGATTGGAGAAATTGGCACCAGCCTTAACCCCAAAGGTAATGCCCTGGGCAAAAGCATTCATTCCGAACGCAACCAGGATTAACATAATGATCATGATTTTTTTCATGTAGCACAACTAATTTAGATTGTTTATACAGGAGTAAAATTATACTATTTTTCAATTGAAAATTAAAAATAATACAGGTTCAAAATCGCCTTAATATTACACCTTATCCCTTCTGATTATAAGCTATCTAACATGGTTAAAAATCAAATAAAAAGCCTCAGGAGTTTCCCCCTGAAGCTTTTCTTCTTCAAAATAAGAATTTGGATCAGGGACCTTTTTTAACAGAACTCGATAATTTTATTATTATCAGAGTTAATAAGGCCAGCATTAATACCGCGCTCAGAACAATTTCGTAGGTTTCCATCGAATCCATCCCTTTTTGGGCAAAGTAAATTATCCCCCCGACAAACAAAACAACAAACAAAATGGTCCTGGGTGCAGTTAGCTTGTAATTTTTCATAGTATTCTTTTTTAGTAATATCCCATACAACTTCCAAATTCATAGACTGCTATTGCTGCACCAATCACTCCCAGAGCTCGGGAAGCAATCTTTTTAATTGCTTTTTTGGCGATAGCCTCAGTAACATTCCCCTTCAAAAAGTCAACTACCACATCAATCCCCACGGCAACAATAAGGCAATCTACCCAGTCTTTATTCGCTTCTTCAAGAGTCTGACTTTGATAGGCATATCCTACGGTTCCAAATGCATTTACGAAGTTGCTCGCTACAGCCATATTCTCACTGCTTTCCGCTGCCAGGATCATCAATCCCACTAGTGCGATCCGAGGATCCTCCGAATCTTTAAATTCCTGCCTAAGGAACTCTTCATCTACATTGTAGGACTTTAAAAGTGCCTTAGTCCCATTAACTACGGGTCGTAAAACATTTCGTGCTTCCCTCTTCAGCGCTATTGATCTTTCTTCCATCATCATTCCTTTCTCAGTAAGAGCTTGAGGGTACCTCTGCATCAACACCTTAATTTCTGGTGTTGTCTTGATCACAATGTCTTCGAATTCAGCTATTGCTTCATTTTTTTCGAGTTCCTTGTAATCCCCTTCCTGAGACTGACAGCTTCCTAATAGAATCATCCCCACTACTAAAATGGCTTTCAGGCTTAATACGCTCCTAAGGGAATCAACCCGATTTTTTAATTTTAACTGCAACATTTTTAACTGTGTCATCTTTCATCATATTAATTCAACATTTCATTTACACATACGTTGCGCTTCGTATTTGCTGCAAAGTAAGATTGGAACACGCAATCGCCTTGCAGCAATATCTATTTCCAGAAAAGCTTCTGATAAATCAGATTATGAAGTTTAAATTGTATCCCCTGTTCTAAGTGAAGTTTTCACTTCCTGGCGAAGGAAATAGCCCGTGACTATGGTAGAAAGGGTGTCGGCTATGGGAAATGATAACCAAACGCCCAGTTCCCCCAGATAGTTTGGAAGAATAAGAATAAGTGGAATAAAAAAGAAGCCTTGCCTTGTCAGTGTTAGTAAGAGAGCGGGCACAGCTTTTCCTACCGCCTGAAAATAGGCTGCTCCTATAAGCTGAATTGCAATAATGGGTGTGGCCGCGAATACCCATCGCATGGCTGACGGCGTATTTTCCAGAACAAAAATATTACTTGCCAGTTCATCGGGAGACATGTCTGATCGACTACTAAGGAATAAGCCGGTGATCTCGGCTGGAAACACCATCAGACCTATAAAAACTACAGTGGCAACAATGGCGGCATACATTATTGCCGTATTAATTGATTCCTTTACCCTTTTGAATTTCTGTGCGCCGTAATTATATCCGGCGATGGGCAGGAAGCCCTGGGTAACTCCAAATACCGGGAAGAGCGCAAACATCAGCATTCGCCCAATTATGGCGTAGACAGCTACCATAGATTCCCCTCCGAGATCAAATAAGATATTGTTCATTAGAAGGTAAGTAACACTTGTCACCGCCTGTCTCGACAGGGTTACAAATCCCAGAGATCCTATTTCCTTTAAGATGGGCAGGTCGAGTCCGAAATCAACAGACTTTATTTTAAGTTCTGAATTTCTGGATAGGAAAAAGTAGAAGATATAACCAAAACACAAGAGGTAACCTCCTGTAGTTGCCCAGGCGGCACCTTCCATCCCCCAGTCGAAAATGTAAATAAAGACGTAATCCATCAGAAGATTTCCCACTGATGGGATAATCATGGCGATCATGGCGAATTTGGGCTTCCCCTCTGCCCTGATGACGGTATTTCCCATCATACACAGCGCCAGAAATGGCACTCCGTAGAGCACAATAGTATAGTAGATCTTCGCGGGTTTAAATATGGCACCTTTCCCTCCAAAAGCCGGAATTAGTCCGTCTGCAAAGTACAGGCCAAATCCTACCATGGTGATGGTTACCAGCAGAGTGAGGGTTATCTGATTTCCGAAAGTCTTTAAGGCTTTTGCCTTATTGTCAGCACCCAGGGCCCGGGAGATGATACTGCTTCCCCCTATCCCAATGGCCATCCCAAGGGCTGCGATAAAAAAAGATACCGGCAATACTACATTGATTGCTGCAATCGCAATTGAGCCGATCCAGTTTCCCACAAAAATGGTATCCACCAGGATGTTCAGGGACATCACTAGAATACCTATGGAGGCAGGTACCGCTTGTTTGATCAGGAGTCTCCCGATTGATTCTGTACCCAAATCATCCGAAGAGACCCTTGCCATCAGATGGGAAGCAGATGTTTTGTTTGCCAGTCGCTGATCCAGCTCGCCATCAGTGCAACCCAGTCGTCTCGTTCATTAAGACAGGGAATATGTTTGTAATGTTCTCCCCCGGCTTCTTCGAACTGTTCTTTGCCTTCCATAGCAATCTCCTCAAGGGTTTCCAGACAATCACTGACAAAGGCTGGTGTGATAACAGCCAGCTTCTTTTTCCCTTCTTTAGCCAATCGTTCGAATTCGAAATCAGTATAGGGTTTTAACCATGGGTCTCCTGCAAGGCGTGACTGGAAAGATGAGCTTACCTTTTCTTTCTCTAACCCAAGTGCCTCTATTACCAGATCTGTGGTTTTATAACACTGGTGTCGGTAACACGTATGGTGCGCCACTGAATTTATCTTACAGCAACTTCCGTCTATCTTACAATGAAATCGTGTGGGATCCGACTTCCGGATGTGGCGTTCAGGGATTCCGTGATAGGAAAAAAGCACATGGTCGTATTCAAAATCCTTCAAGCCTTCGGCGATACTCACAGAAAGCACTTTTATATACTCGGGGTTGTGATAAAATGCCGGAAGCGTTGTGACCTTCATGGAGGGGAAATATTTTTGCTGATCTTCCAGAGTCTTCACCACCACTGTTTCGTAGGAAGACATGGCGTAATG
This sequence comes from Muriicola sp. E247, assembly GCF_041358175.1. NCBI lineage: Bacteria > Pseudomonadati > Bacteroidota > Flavobacteriia > Flavobacteriales > Flavobacteriaceae > Muriicola > Muriicola sp. E247. Next base: position 592,194 of record NZ_JBGKBE010000001.1, on the reverse strand, counting down.
TGGATATAAAGGCACAAGTAAAACCTCATCCACACCTTGCTCGTCGAGTTCCTTCAGGGCGTTTTTTATACTCATCGATCCATATCGCATTCCAAGCGCTATGGGGAGGTCTGTATTTTTGCGCACTTTTTCTGTAAACCGTTCTGAAATCACAATAAGTGGTGAACCTTCCTCCCACCATATTTTCTTATAGGCTTCGGCCGACTTCCGGGGACGGGTTTGTAAAATAATCCCCCTTACCAGCAGATTCCGCAAAAGTAGCGGCACGTCTATAACCCGCTCATCCATCAGGAATTCGTCCAGATAGGGTTTAACATCCTTTGCCGTCGGACTGTCGGGTGATCCTAAATTTACTAATAGTACTCCTTTCAAAACACAATTTTTTTATCCCCCAAAAATAGCACATGTACCTCAACTGACCAGCGCTCGGAACAATACTTTGCCTATGTTGAAATAGAGATTGCTAATTTCGTATGGTATTACCCCGAATGTTCCTTATTTTACTCCTGTCACATAAAATCCATTCAAAATCTGATGCAAGAAGAATTTCTAAAAATCCCTTCCAACGAATCCCTGCTATACGTTTTTGGGGGCCTGCTATTGATGGTCCTCATCTACTTATTCACAATCATGGTACTAAGGAAGATTGGCAAAGACCCCAATTACCTGCTACCACCGGAAACGGTTAAAAAAATATCCCTGCCTCTGTTCTTAATCCTTCTGTCCTTTCTGATTCGAATGGGTTCATTGAGGGAATTATTGGGCCTGGAGGATTTTGGCGCCTGGTTTCGAAAGGTCAGCACCCTCCTCTTTATTGTTTCTTTTACCTGGCTCCTGATAAGGATTATCAAATTGATCAAGCAATTGGTGATCAGGAATTACGATGTGCATTCTCCCAATAACCTCAAGGCGAGAAAAGTATATACACAGTTCACCATTCTGGAACGCATATTAATTTTCCTAATCATCATTATGGCCACAGGAGTCGCTCTGATGAGTTTTGAAGAAATTCGGGAGATCGGGATCAGTATTTTTGCTTCCGCAGGTGTTGCCGGTATCATCATTGGATTTTCAGCTCAAAAAATGATTGGGGCAATCCTCGCCGGAATTCAGATCGCTATCGCCCAGCCTATCAAGATCGATGACGTTGTAGTTGTAGAAGGTGAGTGGGGGCGGATTGAACAGATTACCCTTACCTATGTTGTTGTGGCAATCTGGGATAAAAGGCGACTGGTGCTTCCGACCACCTATTTTATTGAAAAACCGTTTCAAAACTGGACAAAAACAACGGCCGATATTCTGGGAACGGTTTTCCTTTACACAGATTACAAAGTTCCCTTCGAAAAATTACGGGAAGAACTTAAGCGTATCTTGGAAAGTACAGATCTTTGGGACGGTAAAGTTCAGAATATTCAAGTGACTAATGCCACTGGCTCCCATGTGGAGGTGCGTGCTCTGATGAGCGCCAAAGATTCGCCTACCGCGTGGGACCTCAGGGTACTTGTAAGAGAAAAACTCATCACTTTTTTACAGGAAAATTATCCGGAAAGTCTCCCACACTCACGCGTATTTATAAAAGATGAAAGAAAAAAGAATTAGCCAGGACTTGATTATCTTCTATTCTGAAAATTACTAAACCATTTTCGACGATGTTTGCCGAGACACTTTTAGAACAAAAGTTACTTCATTCACATAAAAAAGAGATGATTGTCTTTTTGAAAAAGCATCCCGAATATTTTGATGAGGCTGTAGAACTGGCTATTCAGAATAAGCAACCCTATTCATGGAGGGCAGCCTGGGTACTTTGGAGTTATATCTCGAAAAATGATATCAGGATAAAGAAACACATTCCTAAACTAATCAAAGCTATTAGAAATAAAGAAGACGGACACCAGAGAGAATTGCTGAAGATCCTCCTTGAAATGAATTTAAATGAAGAAGAGGAAGGCTATTTATTTGATCTCTGTGTTACATTATGGGAGGATGTTGAAAAAAAACCTTCGATCAGGTATACCGCTTTTAAGTTTATCATTAAAATGGCAAAACAACATCCTGAGCTTAGCAATGAAATTCTATTATTAGCACAGGATAAATATTTGATCTCTTTGTCTCCGGGGGTACACAGGTCTATTAAAAAAATGATAACAAATACACGTGCTTTAAACGTCAACAAAAGACAACAGCCTCACACTTAGTCTAACACTATTACTTTTACAGAACTTCTGCTCTTTTCATTTTTTACGACCACCAGATAAATGCCTTTACTTAACGAAGCTAGCGATATCTTTTCTTTACCCGCAAAAGCTCGAACCAGCTGCCCGGATTGCGAATAAACTTTAATAATACTTTTATCAGTACGTGAAGGAATGTTCAGAGTGCTCGAAGTTGGATTCGGATAAGCCAGTATTTCATCATTGAAATTAATGCGTTGGTTGTATTCCCCTTCACAAGGCAGAGCTGAAGTCACCTTGAGTAAATCGCCGTTTTCAACTGTTGTTATGATCACATTACTTTCATAGGTCCCTTTTACCTCATCATTAATTTTCAAAACATAAGGCGGAGTTCCTTTGCCTACTTCTATGGTTGCTTTATAGGTAAGTCCCACATTTTCTATTTTGGAAGAAGCATTCATTTGAGAGACCTCCTGAATGTTGATGTCATAGCATTGCTCGAAATCTGAATAATCTTTTACCCTAAGGCAGAGCGAATAGCTTCCAGGTTGCAGATCATTTACGACTATTTCGCGGGTAAAATCATATAGCTGTCCATTGATTTCAAGGATATAGTCGTAATAATCCTGGGCATTGACAGTGACGCTTCCATCGTTCTGATCGAAACAGCTTTCCCCATTGGTTTTAACCAGAAAGTTATTGGGGGCAATGGAAACCCTTCCATTGAAATAGTCATCGGCCAGTGTAAAAGCATCATTGCCAATCTTATCTCCCAGCACCCTACCCGGGATATCATCAATTGGCGGGTGAATCCCTCCCCATATTCTCGAGAGACTGGTTTGGTCTGATGCATCGCGGTAGGTGGCCCATTGCAAACTGAAGTTTTCACTAGGGCCTTGTTCGAAAACCAGAAAATCATTTTGTTCTATATCAAAAACCCCTATCCCACCGGGAAAAAACGGATCTCCTGTTAGTCTTGTTAATACTTCTGCCGCTGCTCTTGAAAATGTAGAATGTCCGGAGACATAGCCTGCAAAAGGAGGTGTCACAAAGGTTGGACGCTGGTAAGGCCACCAGTGGGTTCCGAGAATCCAATCGACCCCTGCAATATCCGCAGTAGGGTCAGTGATAAAGTCGGGTCCCTTCCATGCATAAATTTTGATCTTGCCAACATTTTCCCCTCCGGGACCTGCCAGTGGATCTCCGGTTTCTATCAATTCTATCCTTCCGGGGATAAGAGGTAATCCATGAGGATCGAAGCTGGGTAAAGAACTGTCCGTACTCTGGCCTTTGGAAGCCATGTAACGAATGGCCGAAATAGGTCGGATATAGTCGTAATACCCTTTGATCCCCCAGGTATTCACGGCAGCATCGTGCATAGCACCTCCCAGGGCCATATAAGATTTTACATCCCACTCCAGGTCGTCTACCACCTCGCCCCTGCCGGAAATTTGTTTACTTGTCTCGGGATGGTCATTTACATAGTTCAAAATAGTGAACCAATGGCCTGGCGGCGTCTCCGACTCAGGGCCATCTGCCCAGAACTCTGCAAGGACTCTGGCGTAATCAGCCCGTTTCACCAATTGTTGCTCATAGGGCTGACCTGTAACCGGATTCACAGCGTGTCCGGCACCCATATCGCCTCCTTCCATAAAATCATAAAAAGTCTGGTATTCCTCAAAGTTCGAAGGGAATAAAGAAAGGTCAACATTGCCTGTATTTCCGGGTGAAATATCAATCAAGGTGGGGTCTGACGGATCTAAATGCGATGACCAGGAAGCGACAAGGGCAAAATGCCATTTGTATGGGTCCTGAATCCCATCCTGAGCTGAATTTTGAATACTTACAGGCGGACCCGGATCATTATATATATAACTGTCAAAGCCATTATTCAGAATTTGCAGTTCGGATGAATTCAGTGCAAAGGGTTTCACCTGTCCCCATTCGGGGCCGAGGAATTCAGGTACGCTCCCCGGAATCGGATTCCCACTTTGATCAACAAAACTTTCGAATGCCAGGGGTTGCCAGCGATTGGGATCTGCAAGATTATACGTTTCCTCATACCGGTCTAAAGCCAGAGGTTCATTTACAGGTTGATAATATTCATTTTCGTAATCATCTTTTTCGTTGGAACCATCTTCGTAACCAAATTCGATCAGCTTGGCCGCGAGATAATTCCCCAAAGCAGCATAATATCCTGAACTGTAATCCGTACTGGTAAAGGAGCTATCATACCCAAGATGAGAAAAGAGTTCGTCAAAGCGTTGAAGCGCAAAAGTAGCTCCGGGTGAATTGGCGAATCTGTAAACAAGCAACCGGTATAGCGCAAAACTCATCATAACCTCCCTTGCCATTTCTACATCCTCAGGTGCTTCAATTCCATCAAAACTGCAGGAATATCCATTTTGTGTTTTCCCCAGAAAAATGGTTTCGGCGGTGTTGTCAAACAAGGCCCAGGAATCGTACATAGCCAGGGAGCTGTGATATAAATTTCTCGCGTGTACCGGTGGTCTGGCAAAATCGTTGCGTATGGCGTCGAGCAGGGCTTCATTCCATTGCCTGGCCACGGAAAGATGTGCAAATTCATCTGCCCTGCTTCCCCCAATACCGTTCTGGTCATTATTCTCAACCGGATTGGTATTCTCAACCAGAGTAATCATCTGATTGGGAGATATATTTTCAAAGCGGTCCTTAATTCTACTTGGCCAGACCACTTCAATATAATCGATAACTTCAGACTCCCCCACACCGACAAACTCATATAGGCTATTCTGGCTGATAAAACCTTCTCCACAAAGGGTGTATCTGTATTGTACTTCTTCGGCAATGCCAATCTTAATATAGGCGCCAATCCCCATGCGATTACTTTCTGTCCCCTCCAGTTTAATTTTAATCCAATTATTTGCAGTTGTGGATTGATTTTCCCAGATATTAATCGCCTGATCCTCTACATTTACGACCACAATATCAGCTAATCCATCATTTTGAATATCTCCAATAGCATTGCCATAGCTGGCTGCTGTATCATCGCCAAAACCAGCAGACGAACTATCCAGAAAATTCTCGCTTCCTTCGTTTTCAAAATAGGCTGATGAGGCCCTGCCGTCAGAACCGTCTAGGTCACTTACCACATGAAGATCCAGATCCTGATCATTCTCTCCATCTAAAAATACAGCTCCCCATGCGAAGCTATTAAAACGGGTGCCGTTCGTTGAGGCAATATTTGTAAATGTACCATCTCCGTTATTTCTCAGAAATGCATTACCAGATACACTGGTTGCAAAGTTTCTCGGGTATTTATTGGTAACATATATATCTAACCATCCATCATTATTAACATCTCCCACCGTGGCAGACATCCCGTCCATATCCAGATCCATTCCCGAGGCGATGCTTACGTCCGTGAATGTTCCGTCCCCATTGTTTCTGTATAAAACATTTGGTATTTCCTCTTTATCATTTGCCAGAAAAATATCCTGAAATCCGTCACGATCATAGTCGATAAATACGGCACTTTGGGTTAAGAGAGGATCCATGGTTAATCCAGCAGCCATGGTAATATCTGTAAATGATCCATCTCCTTCATTTCGATAAAGAAGATTATGCTCCGCGAAGTCATTGTCGCGGACAATCAGTAAAAGATCTAAATCTCCATCATTATCAATATCACCCCAAAGGTTACCCCAAAAAGGGAGAGGGAGGGGAGCAATCCCAGAAGAACTTGTAATGTCTGTAAATGTATTGTTTCCTTCGTTTTGATAAAGCCAACAAGGGCCCTGGTCACTGTTGGCAAAAAAATCGAGATCGCCATCATTATCAAAATCTACCCAGGTAACCTGTCTGGCATCAATTCCACCGCTATTTATCGGCAGGTTCTGGATTTCAAACTGGCCTCCGGTATTTCTAAGAAATTGGAAATCCCGTGTAGTAGAAGACGGAATGGAAATATCATCCCATCCATCGTTGTCATAATCAGCAAAAGAGACCCCCGGGCCAAAAAAAGTAGATACATCGCCGTAAATCACTTCCTGATCTAGCAGTTGTGATTGGACATCCTGAAAGTAGGCCTGTCCCTGCGCATAATAACACCAGCAAGCCAGAATAAACGAAATTCCAATATTCCTCATCAAACTATTACCATTCCATCTCCAAGGTGCAATATTAGGCATTACTCGGGATTCATACAATTAACAACTCATTCCCTGCATTCCACAAATATTTTCGATAAAGAATAAGGGAGTACCGATTGAATTTACACCTCCGGAAATAACCATTGACGATGGTAAATGACCCTTTCCTTCGCTGGCACTTTAATTTATTGGCAGTAGTGAAAAGAATAGTTATCTCTCTACGAATTAAGAAATAACATTTATTAACTTTAAGCCTTGGCTTAAAAGAACCAAATACATTAGAGATGAAGCTAAGTCTTAAATTCTTACCCATTAAGGACATGTTTTACTCCGTAATTCCCACGGTTGGCACCTATGAAGGATATCTACAAGGAATTGCACCAAAATTATTTCCGAATCAATGGATAGCTTTAGGGATCGGAATTGTTCTATCAATTATTCTGGCCTTTGTCTTTTACTTTGAAAATGTGAAAGCCTATAAAAAATCCTTAGCAGAAATACTGGCTACAGGTTATTTTATGAATTTCACAGGCCGACTGGGGAAACTTCTTAAAACAAAAACACCCATCCATTTTTCCTTTCCGGATGGCAGTATAAAGACTTTTACTTCCAATCTTATCTCCGTTGAGATCGGCATGCCGGTAAGCCTTTCAACACTGGTGAAGTATAGTGAGAAAGTAGAGATGAATTCTGACATTGTCTATGTGAGGGAAGAAACTTATAGCGAACCATTCTGGGTCCGAGCCGATATACTGGACACAAAATTGATCATTTATGAATTTCCAAGGACATTGTTTTCCATTTCCCGATATCTGAGAAAGGATTTTATAAACACTGCCAAGGCCGAAAAGAATTCCAAAAAAATCTATTCTTATTTTTCTGATAAAATAGATGAATTACGAATTGAATATTCTAATGAAATTTCCAACGAGAGGTTACACTTTATCTCTGTTTAAGGTGCGATGTAACCTCATCCAAAACATTTCAAGTGAGAATTAAACTATTCTGTTTTCTAAGTATCCTCCCTATCATAAGCCTGAGGGCCCAGACAATCACTTGCTCTCCTGAAAACAGGAACGCTGTTGATGCCAAAATCGAGGAAATAAAGGGTATTCATCATGACGAAACAGGGGATCTGCTAGTGGCCATCGGAAGGACCTTTATCGGAACCCCTTATGTGGCTCAAACCCTGGAAACAGGATCTGACGAATCACTGGTTATCGACCTGGAAGGTCTGGATTGTACCACCTTTGTTGAGAATGTCCTGGCTTTAGGAATAATTGGAAAAAATCCAAATCCCAACTTTGATGAGTTTGTAAAAAAACTTGAGAAAATCAGATACAGAGATGGAAAACTCAAAGGTTATGCATCACGTCTTCATTATTTTACCGAATGGGTTAGGGATAATGAAAAAAAGGGATTGGTAAAAGACATCACTGCAGAATTGGGAGGGACGGAAATCTCAAAAGAACTCAACTTTATGACTGATCATCGTTCCCTCTATCCGGCCCTGAAGGAAGAAAATATGTATCAGGAAATGATCGCCGTAGAAGAATCTGTAAAGAACCAATCCTTATGTGTGCTCTCGGTTGAAATGTTAAAAGAAAATGAGGCCATGATTGTATCCGGGGATATCATTGCCCTGGCAACTTCCATCGAAGGGCTAGACGTAACCCATACCGGCTTCGCCATCAGAATGCCTGATAACCGTATCCATCTGCTTCACGCCTCCTCAAAAGGTGCGGTGGAGATTTCAGAGTTACCACTGGTCGACTACCTGAAAAAGATCAAAAAAAATACGGGTGTGATCATGGCAAGACCGGTATTTTAAAATCATTTATCCCGGCCGAGGCAGTAAAAAATACCCCCTAACAAATGCTTTTGAAAATCAGGGTCATCATAGGCTTCTTCCGTATGGCCAAGGCCTGTATAAAATGAGCGTCCTCCCTCGTATTCATGATACCATGCAATGGGATGGAAATCTCCGTTCTCACCACCGGAATACGAGCTTTCATCGAGTTGCATCAGCACTTTTACGTCTGGGTTTAACTCCTTAAAATTATACCATTCATCAAAATGAATCCAGGTCTCGCCTAAATGTGAAGTGGAGGCATGTCCCCTATCGACTACATTTATCGTTGCTTCTTGTTGTTCAGGGTGACTCATAAAATAAGCTCCTGCCAATTTTCCATACCAGGGCCAGTCGTACTCAGTGTCTGTTGCTGCGTGGACTCCCATATAATTTCCGCCCTGATTGATGTACTGGGTAAATGCCTGTTGTTGTACCTCATTGAGAACATCTAAAGTTGTGCTTAGAAAAATCACCAATGAATACTGCCGCAAATTATCTTTATTAAAGTCATTTGAATTTTCAGTCTGGGTGACTGAAAATGAGTGTGCCTTAGACAGCTCCTGAAGGGTGCGCACCCCTTTTTCTATGGCTTTGTGGCGATACCCGGCTGTTTTTGTAAATACCAGAATCTCTGGTGTTATTTCGATTACTTCTGCCTGGCTCGCACTATCCCCGGCATTTTTGGATCCCTGTTGGCATCCGGAAAGTAATAATAAAAACGTAAGACATGAAAACAATAAGTATCGCATATTTATTCATCTAAAATTTAGGATTAAACGATTCTCCAGGGAGGGTTTTTTCTATTTTTCCCCGCGTAATAAAGTACCAACTGATTCTGGTCGGGGTCCTTTAAACGGGCCTCCCTCCAGATCCAACGTTTGTCATTAGGGAGTTCCTCAAATGAAATTCCTTTTTTCAATAATTCACCTACATATTTATCGAGATCCTGGCATTCAAAATACACCATAATGCCCTTCCCCTCCGGTATATTTTCTACCTGGTGCACTGAGAAGGTTGCGTCTCCTTCCGGACATTCAAACCTGGCGTAATTGGGCAAGGCCTTGATAATCAGCTTTAATCCGAGTTTTTCGTAAAAGGCAATGGACTTCCCCAAGTCCACAGACGGTACAGTTACTTGATTGAGGTTCATCCTGATTTGCTTATTAAAGGTGGTACTTTAAATATCAGGAATTTACTTCAATATAAAAAATTGAAGTTCATAGGAAAAGATGGCAGTTTTCATCTTCTATTGGCCCTGTGCCATCAGATATTTCTTGGGCGTAGTGCCGTACTTCTTCTTAAATGCAGCAATAAAGTGACTTGAGGTACTATATCCTACTTTTAATCCGACTTCATTGACGTTGTACTGATTGGTTTCGAGCATTTTTCTGGCCATCTCCATTTTATGATCGAATAGAAAACTGTAAACCGTATCCCCGTAAATCTGTTTGAAACCCTGCTTGAGTTTCTTCAGGCTAAGGCCGATCTCATCAGAAAGGGCCTGGAGGGTTGGCGGCTCGGCCATCCGCTCAAGGATAATTTCCTTTGCCCGCCGTATCTTCTTTACATTTTCCTCGTCTACTAAAAATGGGCATTGTTCTGCTGCAGTAGTATCTACCCGATTAAAATACAGGGCAATGAGTTCATATACCTTGCCCCTAAGGTATAAGTCGGTAATATTTGGATGAAGATTGTAATTCATAAGCTGACTCAGAACTACAGCTATTGGTGGGGTGATCAATTCCTGAGTGTAGTATTTTTTATCCTTGAATTCTTCACTGAGGAAAGGAATATATTCGGCCTGAAGGGAAAACAAAGAATGGAATTTCTGAATGCTCATTACCAGGGACAACATCCAGGAATTTGCCTGCAATTCACAATTTAACGGCAAGTCTATCTGGGTATTATATAATAACAAAGATTGTTCTGCAGGTAAATCAAGGGCATAATTTCCCTGATTGAAAATAAATTTTGCCCCTCCCTTGATACAAAAATGAAATTGCAGAAAAGAACGATCTATTTTCTTACTAAACCTCTGTATTTCAGAAGATTCATTCTGTACTTTTAATATTGAAAATCCGTGTTCAACAAAGATTTCCTTAAATGAACCTTCAGCGATATTTTTTTGTTCCATACTGTATTAAAATATAGTTTATTTATTTAGAATAAATCTAAATTAAATAATCTTCACCTTCCTTCAACAGGGCAAAACTACAGGTATTCTGTTATTTTACCTAGATCAGTACACAAAAATACTTAAAACGATACTTTAAGTCCCTACAGCGTTATTTTTCTAAATATGAAGAGTATAAATTTGCAGCGATGTTGCTATGATGAAGAACTACCATCTTTCAAAACACAATTCCTTTTACACAGTGGGAATGAGCTATCTTAAGGCCGATGCGGTTTTAAGAGGGAAGTTCAGCCTGACTGAAACAGCAGAGGAAGCCATTTTAAAAAAGGCAAAGGAACTGGGCATAGACGGACTGCTGATCACTGCTACCTGTAACAGAACTGAACTTCACGGATTTGCTCAACATCCCTTCCAGTTGATCAAACTCTTATGCGACCATTCGGATGGAAGTGTAGAGGAATTCCAGGAAGTGGGGTACGTGTATAAAAATTACGAAGCCATCTCTCACCTTTTCAGGGTAGGCACAGGACTCGACAGTCAGATCCTGGGTGACTTTGAGATTATCAGCCAGATTAAAAAAGGGTTTACCCGTTCCAAGAAAAACGGACTTGGAAATCCCTTTATGGAGCGACTGACGAATTCCATACTCCAGGCGAGTAAAAGAATCAAGAACGAAACTGAAATTTCAAGTGGTGCCACCTCAGTAGCTTTCGCATCCGTCCAGTATATCCTTGAGACGATTCCCGATATTTCAGAAAAAAACATCCTGCTTTTCGGTACAGGCAAAATTGGCAGAAATACTTGTGAAAACCTGCTCAAACACACCGAAAATAAACATATTACTCTGATCAACCGAACCCGGAACAGAGCGGAAAAAATTGCCGGAAAGTTTAATCTGGTTGTGAAGGACTACGGCGAGTTACAGGAGGAGATCAGACAAGCCGATATCCTTGTGGTTGCGACTGGTGCGCAATCTCCTACCATATCAAAATCCCTGATCCATTTAAATAAGCCCCTCCTGATTCTGGATCTGTCTATCCCGAAGAATGTGGCTGAAGATGTCAGTGAGGTGCCCGAAGTTACACTGGTACATTTGGATCACCTTTCTCAGCGTACCGACAAGACCCTAGAAAGACGCAAAGAACATATTCCCAAAGCCGAACAAATTATCGATGAAGTAAAGACCGAGTTTATCAAATGGCTCGAAACCCGAAAATTTGCCCCGGTCATTAAGGCTCTGAAACAAAAACTGAAAACCATGAAGGAGCAGGAGCTCGATTTTCAGTCGAAGAAGTTACCCGACTTTAATTCGGAACAGGCCGATATTATTTCCGAAAGAATTATCCAGAAAATCACCAAACAGTTTGCCAATCATTTAAAAGATACCGAAGTGGACGCCGAAAACAGTCTGGAATTAATCCAGCGTGTTTTCCAACTTGAAGTTGAAAAATTATGAGGAAGGTGATCCGGATCGGTACCCGGGATAGTGAACTGGCACTCTGGCAGGCTAACACTGTAAAAAGCAACCTTGAGGAATTAGGTTACAGGTGTGAACTCATTTCTGTAAAAGCAACGGGCGACTTACTACTAGACCAGCCTCTTTACGAATTAGGCATCATAGGAATCTTTACTAAAACCCTGGATGTTGCACTTCTCAAAGGAGAGATAGATATTGCAGTCCACTCCATGAAGGATGTTCCTACGAGTCTTCCTAAAGGTATAATTCAGGCGGCAGTACTAAAGCGAGGTAACCCACATGATATTCTGGTACACAAGGGTCTTGATTTTCTAAATGCCGAAGGTATTGTTGCCACAGGAAGCCTGAGGCGTAAAGCCCAGTGGCTTCATCGTTACCCCCTGCATGAGATCACAGACCTGAGGGGAAATGTAAATACGCGTCTCGAAAAATTCAGAACGCATTCCTGGGACGCTGCGATTTTTGCAGCGGCCGGACTTGAAAGAATTTCACTTCTGCCTGAACAATACAGCACCCTGGAATGGATGATTCCTGCTCCTGCACAAGGCGCAATGATGGTAGTTACTACAGAAGATAATGACTACTGCAAAGAAGCACTTGCTCCTCTTAACGATAGGGAAACTGAAATCTGTACCACTGTGGAACGGGAATTTCTGAAGACACTGGAAGGCGGATGTACGGCTCCAATCGGTGCGCTGGCTGTGATAGAGGCAGAAAACCTCTATTTTAAAGGAATATTGCTTTCCCTGGATGGCGAGCAAAAATATGAAGTGAAGAAAGAAGCAGACCTCCGGAATACAAAAAATACAGGCAAATATTTTGCAGAGGAAATTCAGAAGATGGGTGGAATACAATTGATGTCTGAGATTAAAGCTCAACTTGGAAAATGATCTCTGTCCTTTCAACTAGAAGTCTAGATAAAAAGCAAATGTCGATGCTGAAAGATGCCGGTATTGGCATTGAGACTTATGACGCCATTTCAATTGAGCATCTCAATCCAGAAATTCCTGCAGCTTTTTCTCATTATATTTTTACTTCTAAAAACGGGGTTCGGGCTTATCTAAAAAACAGAAAGGAATATCATCCCCTCCCGGATGAACTCCTCTGTTATTGTGTTGGGGAAAAAACGAAGGCCCTTTTAGTAGAAAAAGGGCTGAAAGTGGTAAAAATGGCCAATAATGCATCAGAATTAGCCAATTTTATAATAAATAAGTCGGAAAAAGGACCTTTTCTAGTTTTTACAGGAAATAGGAACCGACCCGAACTCGGCAATATATTGAGGCAGAATGGTATTTCTTTCAGGGAAATAAAAGGGTATGAAACACATCTTAATCCGCATGCTTTTAAGCGTGAATTTTCCTGTATCCTTTTTTACAGTCCCAGTGGAATCAAAAGCTTTTTAACCGCAAATAAGCCTGGTAATTCTATAGCTGTCTGTATTGGGGAAACAACCGCGAAGGAAGCGAGAAAACATTTTAAAAAGGTTTGGATTGCAGATAAGGCAACTACAGATGCTGTACTTGACAAATTAATTGAAATCTATCCTACATTAGCAATAACATAATCTATGGCACTAAAGAATGACCTTTTTTTAAAAGCCCTTCGTGGCGAATCGGTAAACCGGCCCCCAGTATGGATGATGAGGCAGGCCGGGAGGTATCTCCCTGAATTTATGGAGATCAAGAAAAAGTATGATTTTTTTACTCGTTGCCAGACTCCTGAACTGGCATCAGAAATTACTGTACAGCCCATCAAAAGATATGGGATGGATGCTGCCATCCTGTTCAGTGATATACTGGTTATCCCTCAGGCAATGGAGATTGAAGTGCAGATGAAACCGAATTTCGGACCCTATTTACCCAACCCGATTCGTTCACAAAAAGCACTGGACCAAGTGATTGTTCCAGATGTGGAAGAGAGTCTCGGCTATGTTTTGGATGCTATTAAAATGACCAAGGAAAAACTGCAGGATGAAGTGCCCCTTATAGGATTTGCAGGCTCTCCCTGGACGATCTTATGTTACTGTGTTCAGGGACAAGGCAGCAAGACTTTTGACAAAGCCAAGGAGTTTTGTTTTACCCAACCTATGGTTGCACATTCCCTTTTGCAGAAAATTACAGATACAACTATTGCATATTTAAAAGCCAAAGTAAAGGCAGGGGTAGATGCCGTTCAGGTTTTTGATTCATGGGGTGGTATGTTGTCGCCTGAGGATTACAATGAGTTTTCCTGGCCTTATATTCAGCAGATTATCGACGCCCTCAAAGGAGATATTCCTGTAATTGTATTCGGAAAAGGATGCTGGTTTGCCCTTAAAACCATGTCTCAATCAGGAGCAGCGGCTCTTGGAGTCGACTGGACCTGCTCCGCACAAAATGCGCGTTACCTCAGTGGAGGAAACATCACCCTACAGGGGAATTTTGATCCTTCGCGCTTATTCTCACCCCCATCTGAAATTAAAAAAATGGTGACTCAGATGATCCGGGAGTTTGGTAAAGACAAATATATTGTCAACCTGGGTCATGGTATTTTGCCTACGGTACCTGTAGAAAATGCAGGGGCATTTATTGAAGCTGTAAAATCTTATTCTGAGTAGTGAAAGAATTATGGGGTGTAATAAAACGGGCAAAACCAGGACAATTAGCCGAGTTGATCGTCTTATGCCTGAAGAACATCCGATTTGTATTCCCTACCTACAAGGCCACTAAAAGGACAATCACTTTTGCTAATGCTCATTTTGGTTTGTCGCACCGCAGGAATACCCCTGCCAATGCATTCAGGCATGCCCTGTGGAACTGGCTCATTGCAAAAGCCTGCTACGGGATTACCAGAGACCAAGAAAAAGTGCTCTTGTGGACAAAAAAGATCACCGATATGCATGAGAAGATCCTTCCGGGTAATGCAGTGTCTAACGCCATGGACCTTCATAACAATGCCGTTGGCAGGCACTACTTTAAAACTGAAACTGTCTCAGATATCAATTCAGGCGCCACATTTTTTCTGGCCCTTACCAAGCGCTCTGAAAAAGTAAATACCCCGGAGGAGATTATGCAGATACCTTTATCACAGCTCGTACATCTAATAGACCCTAAATCATGAAAGAAAAATTTTACGCCTATATTCAAGCGCTTCAGAATACCATATGCGACAAGCTGGAAGCAATAGATGGTTCTGCCACTTTTCAGGAAGATCTCTGGGAGCGACCCGAAGGGGGTGGAGGAAGAACCCGGGTTATTCAGAATGGCAATGTCTTTGAAAAAGGAGGCGTGAATATATCAGCTGTACACGGGGAACTCCCAGATAGTATGAAAGCTTATTTTAAAGTTGAACAAGCCGATTTTTTTGCATGCGGCCTCAGCTTGGTGCTTCATCCGGAAAATCCCATGATCCCAACAGTTCATGCTAATTGGCGTTATTTTGAACTTTATGACCAGAACGGGAAGGTGGTTGATCAATGGTTTGGCGGAGGACAGGATCTAACCCCATATTATCTCTTTGAAGAAGATGCCCGGCATTTTCACACGGTTTGCAAAGAGGCCTGTGATCAACATCATCCCGAATTCTATACTAAGTATAAAGAAAAATGTGATTCCTATTTTTGGAACGCCCATCGCAATGAAGCCAGGGGTGTGGGCGGACTCTTCTTTGATTACTGTAAGCCTACGGAGGAATTCTCCCTTGAACAATGGTTTAATTTTGTCGCCGAAGTAGGGGATTCATTTCTACATTCCTATGTCCCCATTGTGGAACGAAGAAAAAGATTACCTTATTCCAAGACACAACGCGACTGGCAGGAAATCAGACGGGGACGATATGTGGAATTTAATCTGGTACACGATAAAGGCACCTTGTTTGGTTTAAAGACCAACGGCCGCATTGAAAGTATTTTAATGAGCCTCCCTCCTAAAGTACAGTGGAGGTATGACCATAACCCAGAGCAGGGAAGTGAGGAATCAAAGTTGTTAGACGTCTTAATGTCGCCCCGGAACTGGATAGAAAACTAATTTAAACACCGATATGAAAAAGCTGAAAGTATATCAGATTGATGCCTTTGCAGAGAAATTATTCACCGGCAATCCTGCAGCCGTATGTATTCTGGATACCTGGCTTGAAGAGGAACTTATGCAGAATATAGCCATGGAAAATAATCTGGCAGAAACCGCATTTGTTGTAAAGGAGGAGAACTATTATCAAATTCGCTGGTTCACCCCCGAACTGGAAGTGGATTTATGTGGTCACGCCACCCTGGCTTCGGCTTTTGTGCTATTTCACTATTACAATCACACTACTGACCTTATTAAATTCCATTCTGAACGAAGCGGTCCCCTATCTGTTTCAAAAGAAGCTTCGGGAGAACTTACTCTCGATTTTCCGGCAGATGTATTGGAAGAAGTCTCCATTAGAAAGGGAATTACCGATGCTTTGGGAATGACCCCGCAGACCATGTACAAGGGAAAAACCGATTATGTCTTAATCTATAAAAACGAACAGGAAATCAGGTCCATCCATCCTAATTTTTTCCTGCTTGACAAAGTGGATGCGAGAGGTATAATTGTCACTGCCCCGGGCATGGAAGTTGATTTCGTATCAAGGTTCTTCGCGCCGAGTTGCGGAATTCCTGAAGATCCGGTTACAGGATCAGCCCACACCAGCCTTACCCCTTATTGGGCTGAGCAGTTGGGAAAACAGGATATGATTGCCAGACAGCTATCACAAAGAGGTGGCACCCTCAGTTGTTCGCTCCGTGGGGATCGGGTGCTGATTAAAGGGAAAGCTGTACCCTATCTCACAGGAGAAATTTTGCTTTAGATTACATTCAATTCCATTACCTTTAAATAGAAATTCCCTTTTAATATGTACCCACTCCGAAGAAACAGAATTTTACGAAGCAACCCATCCATCAGGAAGATGGTAAGGGAAACGTCCCTGCACACAGAAGATTTTTTAGTACCCCTTTTTGTGGTTGAAGGTAATGGAGTAAAAGAGGAGATTCCTTCTATGCCTTCGTATTTCAGACTAAGCCTCGACAATCTAGAAAAGGAAGTAAAGGAATTATGGAAAATGGGACTTTGTTCTGTGTTGCTTTTCGTAAAAATCCCTGAAAATCTCAAAGATAATACGGGAGCAGAAGCCCTAAACACCCATGGTCTTATGCAGCGTGCCATCAAAACTGTAAAAAATGCCTGTCCTGATATGCTGGTAATGACCGATGTTGCTCTCGATCCTTATTCATCCTTTGGCCATGATGGCATTGTTGCCAATGGACAGATCCTCAATGACGCTACCAACGAAGTATTAGCTGAAATGAGCATCTCTCACGCCCAGGCAGGTGCCGATTTTGTAGCGCCGAGCGATATGATGGATGGCAGGATCAGGATCATCAGGGAGGCATTAGAGGATGAGGAACTCACCAATACAGGGATTATGAGCTATGCCGCGAAATACGCCAGTGGATTTTATGGTCCCTTTCGAGATGCCCTGGAGTCGGCTCCTGTTGCCACTCAAGACGCTCCCCCGGATAAACAAACTTATCAGATGGATCCGGGAAACCGCCTGGAGGCCATTAAAGAGGCTGAAATGGATATTGATGAGGGTGCCGATATCATTATGGTAAAACCCGGGCTTTGTTATCTTGATATTGTTCGCGATCTGCGAGAGGCCGTTGAAGTACCTCTGGCAGTATATCAGGTTTCCGGAGAATATGCAATGCTGAAGGCGGCAGCTGAGAAAGGCTGGTTAGACCACGATTCGGTAATGCTTGAACAACTTATCTCAATTAAAAGAGCCGGAGCCAATATTATTGCTACTTATTTTGCCAAGGAGGCGGCGTTACTTCTTGACTAAGGATTCCGACTAGTTAAACCTGAAGCAATAGCCCACAAGATTAAAGGATATGGTTCCCAGATACACTGTCTATATATTTATTATACTATTTAGTATATTATTTGCTGGATGGGCTCAGATCTCTGAAAATGTTCTTCTTAAGGTTAAAACAGACAAGGCAGACTCTATTATAACAAACGGTATTAAAAATAAAGCCTTTCCTGGAGCTCAAATACTGGTGGCGGTAAAAGGCAATGTCGTCTTTCATAAAACCTATGGCTTTCACACCTATGACAGTCTGCTTCCAGTACAAAAAACAGACTTTTATGACCTTGCCTCGCTCACGAAAATTCTCGGGCCATTACCTCTTTTGATGAAACTCGTGGAAGAAGAACGCCTCGATCTGGACGCTCCTTTTTCAAAATACTGGCCATCCTGGCGGAATCAAAAAGACAAAAAAGGGATAACACTCAGAGAGATCCTTAGTCATCAGGCAGGACTTACCCCCTATATTGTCTTTTTAAATGAAGTATTGGACAAAGAAGGGTTAAAACACAGGTTTATTAGGGAAAAGCCTGATCGGCGCTTTCAAAGTCAGGCCTATGAGGATATTTGGGTCAGAAATACTTTTGAAAACAGGATCTTCAGAAGAATAAAACACTCCAAGGTGAGCGAGAAGAAGGAATATGTATATTCCGGACTAGCTTTCCTCCTCTTTCCTAAACTTATTGAGGATCTAACCGGAAATTCTTATTCCTATATGTTAAAAAAGGAATTCCTGTTTCCCCTCAATATCCCGTCTCTGGGTTACTTGCCTGAAAAGAAGGGCTTTCCCAACCCGATCATACCTACAGAATTTGATACCCTTTACCGTAAAACACTCGTTCAGGGCTGGGTGCATGATGAAAATGCATCTTTGTTCGGAGGAATATCGGGAAATGCAGGTCTGTTTGGAACCGCCAGAGACCTATATCGTTTTATGCAGATGTATCAGAACTATGGTGAGCTCGATGGCCAACGGTATCTTAGCGAAGAGACCGTAAAAGAATTTACGCGGGTTCAGTATCCGGAGAACAATAACCGAAGAGGGCTTGGTTTTGATAAACCGCTGTTAGATAATGCACAAAAAGCAATTGCAGAGGCTTATCCTGCGCCTTCCGCAAGTGCTGAAAGCTTCGGGCATAGTGGATTTACAGGCACTTTTGTATGGGCAGATCCTAAATACCAATTGGTATTTATATTTTTATCAAACCGGGTCTATCCCAGTCGGAACCACAGACAATTGTACGAATTGAATATCCGCACCTCCCTTCACCAATTGTTTTACGAATACCTGGAGCAGCAATAACCCTTCTTTTTTGTACCTTGACAGTAATCTGTAAAACATCCAACTCCACACAAAAATGGCCACTGCATATTTAAAGACCCCCCTTGGAGTAGCTCAGATAGAAGGTGATCAACACGGTATATCTTCAGTGAGCGTAAAAGATCATATGCAAATCCCGAATAAAGATATTCCCGAAGAACTGGAGGATGCCATTTATCAATTGGAGGCATATTTTAGCGGCAGCAGAAAACAGTTTGATCTTCCACTTAATCCCAAGGGAACCGACTTCCAGAAAAAGGTATGGGAAGAACTTTCTCAAATCCCTTATGGGAAATCAATTTCTTACCTGGATCTGTCTAAAAAATTAGGTGATCCCAAAGCTATTCGAGCGGTAGCAGCAGCCAATGGGAAGAACCCACTCTGGATCATTGTCCCATGCCACAGAGTGATAGGCAGTAATGGAGATCTCGTAGGTTATGCAGGTGGATTAGAACGGAAAAAATGGCTTTTAAACCACGAAAGTGCTTCAAAGCAACAATCCCTCTTCCCTATGGAACAGACTAATTGGTTTCTATGATAACCTCGATTCTCTGAAAATTTCAATTTTGTGACTTTTAATCGATGATTTTAATCCTTTGCTTCTGAAGTAGCGAATACTACTCCTCTCATAAAGAAATATAAACCGACCACCCGGTCGGAAACGGGAATTTACGGCTTTATGAAGTAAGTTGGGACAAAAGGCAGCTCTATCCGACTCAATAATTGTCCTGATTTTGATATTATAAGCACCCCACCCCTGAGCTCGATTTGTGAACTTGCATCGGCATATCCCATCAGGAAAACCTCAGCTTCATTATAGTAGCGCAAAGCGGTAAGGGCTACGGAAAATTGGGTTTCTAATTCTACCTGCTGCGCGATCCCCAGAATATCCACAACGAAATTCTCATTGGTCACAAAGTCGAAATAAGCCGGGCCAAATGGTATTTCAGAAGGCTGAGCCAGGAAATTCGTGTAATACAAAGTCGTTTCAAAAATGTCTCCCTGTAATGGTCCCGGGGGAATAAATGAATTTAAGTTAAAGGTAAACTCGTTTACTTCATTCAAAGTTTCTATATCCAGAACATAATACACAAAGTTAGAATCGCCCAGCCCTACAAGAATACCAAGGTTCCCCAATTCATCTATTAATAAGTTGGGAATACCCGGGCCATAGTCGAGCGTAAGCATAACATTCCTTGTTTCAGTATTGTATACAACGATCTTATAATTCCCGGCTTCATCCTTATAAGTAATAAAAAGTCGTTGCCGGAAGTACAAAGGATCATAGGCCTGCTGAATATTAAAGTCGAGCGAAAGATCCGTAAAACTCCCATTCGTAGGGTCTAGAGTCCGCAATCCAAAATTTCGGCTTCCTTTTGGACTGTAATACCCCAGGAATAAAAGGTCCTCTGAATTCGTCCCCCATGTAATGGAGCGTTCATCTGACACGGTATAAAAATTGGGATAGGAAGTTGACTGCCCGGTTAGGGTATTATGTTGTATGAGAGAAAAGTTATTTGCAGAGAAACTGTAAAAGGAAACCACCTCAGCTACCTGCCTCAGTGTCAGATAAAAGGGATCTACACCCAGCGTCTGGGTAAGGTTGATCTCCGTCCCGCTTTCAGAATTGGAATTGTAGGTATATTGGTAGATGTTAGCCTCATCTTCGCCAATCAAACGGAAATTTGGTAGTATCACTTGCTCCTCCTCAGTTCCTGGAGAACTGTCCCTGGAACAGGAAATAGCCAGGAAAACAAGCAGGCAAAAGCCTATACTATGGAAATATTTCATGCGATTTTTTCTTAAAAATACGCATTCTGAAGTAAGGGTATGGAAAATGAAGGTTCGTTTCGGGGAAATACATTCTCTTTGTAAGAAATATATATGCCACTATGCTTTAATTATTGGAATCTTGAGTGGAAGGAGATATCTTTCTGATTATTCAATATGCTTTATGAAAACACTGCAAAAGATTGATCTCGAGAACATCTTGTTTCTGGATATAGAAACGGTTCCTGAGGTTTCCGAATTTGAGCAGCTCGACGAGAGCAAGCAAGAGCTTTGGGACCATAAATCGCAATATAAAAGGGCAGATGGAGTTTCTGCTGAAAAATTCTACGAAAATGCAGGAATATGGGCTGAATTTGGAAAGATCATCTGTATTTCTGTAGGGTATTTCCATTTGAAAGGCGACTTGAGGAAATTTCGTGTTACTACTTATCACGGGGAAGAAGAAAAGTTGCTGAAAGAATTTCGGGCCTTGTTGGAAGGCCACTTCAAACCAACAAAATACCTGCTTTGTGCGCATAATGGGAAGGAATTCGACTTTCCCTATATCGCGCGTCGGATGATCATCCACGGTATCTCCCTGCCCGAAAAGCTCAATCATTTTGGGAAAAAGCCCTGGGAAGTACCCCATCTCGATACTATGGAGTTGTGGAAATTTGGCGATTTTAAACACTATACCTCACTGAAATTAATGGCAAATGTATTGGGGATTCCTTCTCCCAAAGAAGACATTGACGGCAGTATGGTACGGGAAGTGTATTATAAGGATAAAGACCTGGATCGAATCATTTTATATTGCGAAAGGGACGTGATTACGGTTGCACAGGTTTTCCTCCGGCTGCGAAATGAATCTTTGTTGGCAGAGGAAGACGTCCTCCGGGTCTAGTGGCCGGTTTCTTGTTCTTTGGGTTTGCGAAATCTCAGTTGTATATAGACTGGGAAATGATCGCTGTGGCCCCCCAGGTATTTCTTACCTACATAGGTTCTGAAAGGATTGCCCTTGTACCGCCCGTGCCACTCCTTCAATAAATGATCATCAAATATATTGGCGTGTGCAAAACTATGGTGCAGGGAGCCCTTATTGAAAAAGGTATTTGACAAGATGATCTGATCAAAAAGGGACCACCGCTGTTTGTAGTTTGCACTTCCTCTGTCCCTTCCGATCAACTTTTCCATAGGGTTAAATAGCTCAGTATTACTCAGCAAGGTTCTGATACTTTCATCAAAAGGCCCATCGTTAAAATCCCCCATTATAAAGTAATTAGGATCCCTGTCCCCCTCCTCTATCATTTCCATTTTTTTATGGATGGTCTTTGCGGCCTTGATACGTTTATATGCGGTTTCGGTTGTCCCATCCCGTCTTGAAGGCCAATGGTTGACAAATATATGCTGCGGCTCTCCATGGAGCTTTCCATAGACGTATAGAATATCCCTTGTGGCATCAGGCCGTCCATCCGGATTATTTACGTCCAGGTGAATATTCTCAGAGGATATGACTTCAAAATGCCCCGGATGGTATAGTAGTCCGGTATCTATACCCCGTTCATCAGGGGAATCGTAGTGTACGTATTTATACCCCATTTCCCTGAGTGCTTTTGTACTGAGTAGTTCCTTGATTACCAGTTTATTCTCCAATTCTGCAAGACCTACAAGAACCGGTGGGTGTTTACTGGTTCTCTTTCCCAGTCGAGCAATTGTTTTGGACAATTTCTTGATTTTCCGCCGATATCGTTTTGGTGTCCATTTTTTAAATCCTTTTGGGGTAAAATCATCATCCAGCTTATGGGGGTCATTTCGCGTATCAAACAGATTTTCCAGATTGTAGAACGCTATTGTATAAATATCCTGCTTCTTCTTACCTCGAAATAAGGAATATGCCATAACTCTGTTATATGATCCCGAAAATACAAAATAGCTTCGCAGCGATTGTGTAGCTTTGCACTATATTAAAGAGTATGCTAGAAAAGAAATCCATAGAATATGAAAAAGCTGTTCTTATCGGAGTAATCAACCGGGAACAGAATGAAGAAAAGGTAACAGAGTATCTGGATGAACTCGAATTCCTGACCTATACAGCCGGGGGACAGGTAGAAAAACGTTTTGTTCAGCGCGTAGACACGCCTAATCCCAAAACCTATATTGGGAGTGGGAAAATGCAGGAAGTAGAAGCCTATGTAAAGGAGAACGAGATTGGTTCTGTTATTTTTGATGATGAGCTATCCCCTGTTCAGCAACGAAATATTGAAAAACAATTACGTTGTAAGATCCTGGACAGAACAGGCCTGATCCTCGACATATTTGCCCAGAGGGCAAAAACGAGTTATGCCAGAACTCAGGTTGAACTCGCACAATACGAATACCTCCTCCCAAGGCTTACGGGATTATGGACACACCTCGAACGCCAGCGTGGGGGTATCGGGATGCGTGGTCCCGGGGAGACAGAGATCGAGACTGACCGGCGTATTGTACGAGACAGGATCGCCTTGCTGAAGAAAAAACTTACCAAGATAGACCGGCAAATGGAAACCCAGCGTGGCAACCGAGGGTCCCTGGTACGAGTAGCCCTTGTAGGATATACCAATGTAGGTAAATCTACCCTGATGAATGTGATCAGTAAAAGCAATGTCTTCGCCGAAAACAAGCTTTTTGCCACCCTGGATACCACTGTCAGGAAGGTTGTTATAGGAAACTTGCCCTTTTTATTGAGCGATACCGTAGGATTCATAAGAAAGCTTCCCACACAGCTGGTGGAGAGTTTTAAAGGTACTCTAGATGAAGTCAGGGAGGCCGACCTGCTCCTACACGTAGTGGATATATCCCATCCTAATTTTGAAGAACACATCGACTCGGTAAATCAGGTGTTGAGTGAAATTGGTTCGTCAGATAAGGAGACCATCATGGTCTTTAATAAAATTGACCTGTACCAACCAGAGGTAATCGCCGAAGATGATCTGACTACTGAAAAAACATCCAGGCATATGAGCCTTGATGAATGGGAGAAAACCTGGATGAAGCGAATGGGAGGCAATGCTTTGTTTATTTCTGCACTGAATAAAGAAAATCTCGATGAATTCAAAAAAAGAGTATACCGGGCGGTGAGGGATATTCATGTCACCAGATTTCCGTATAACAACTTTTTATATCCCGAAAATCTGGATGCGTATTAGAAAATGAGTGCATTTCACCGAGGATTTTTACCCTTGGTATTTTTCACAACAAATACGCCTAGGTTGACAACACCAATTTGGTCTTCTGAGGTACCCTCAATACATTTACAATGTAGTTAAGTGTAAGTGTTTATCCCCAAATCCTACCTTGAACTATCTACTTTAGTGTTCATTTCCCCAAATCAACACCAAGTATTATGTTTTGAACATTTAATACACAGTATTGAATGTAGAATCAGTAAAAATCCCGGCTTTAGGCCGGGATTTTTTTATATAGTTGTTAAAAGTCGGCAGCCCTGCCTTTACCTATTACTTTTCTTTTTATAAAGGGGTACTGAAGAACATGCCTCTCCGTACATAATACTTTTGGCCACCTGTTGAAGTTTATTAGCTGCCCAGATATAGGCGTTTGCGGGCACAGGCTTGTTAGAACATCCTTTTATAATTACAGGTTTATCGGTGAAGTCGGTAACATCAAGATCATCGATTGCAGTTTTGTAAAGAATCGTTTCAAGCAGCTGAAGGTCACCCTGAACTATTTGAGCGGCAAAAGGTTGGAGTTTGGTGGTCACCAGCATAAATGCCCATCCGGGTACTATAGCGTCTGAAGAACAATACAAAGCCACATGGGCATCTTTGTATTTCTCCCAGGGATGTTCAGCTACAAAAGCCCTGAATTCCTTCTCCCTGAGTATGATTCCCTCAAAGAGCCACGGACTGATATCAAGTGTCATCCGCTTTCCATCCGGATAGTACTTTTCCAGATCAAAAGTGACCAAGGGGCTCGAACTAACTCTGTTTACAATTTCTTCGGACATCGGGATAAAATATCAGAAAGATCTAAAGGAGACCCAATTCCAATTTCGCTTCTTCGCTCATTAAATCCTGATTCCAGGGGGGGTCAAACGTAATTTCAACCTCGGCATCTTTTACGACATCGAGCGATTTTACCTTTTCTTCAACTTCAACGGGAAGTGTCTCCGCCACCGGACAATTGGGGGAAGTAAGGGTCATGAGGATTTTTACCTCCTTGTCTTCATTGACAAAGACGTCGTAGATCAGACCAAGTTCATAAATGTCCACCGGAATTTCCGGGTCGTATATGGTTTTCAGAACCCTGACAATTTTTTCTCCTAATTCCTGGGTATCTATGACTGTTTCACTCATTTTGCTTTTAATTTAATTGTGTTTGATAAGCCACGGCATAAAGTTTCAATTGCTTGATCATACTCACCAGGCCGTTGGCCCTGGTTGGTGATAAATGTTCTTTCAAACCTATCTCGTCTATGAACTCAGTATCTGCATCGATTATATCCTGGGGTTTCTGGTGGTTGAAGGCCCTTATCAGAATTGCAATAATTCCTTTTGTGATAATGGCATCGCTGTCAGCCGTAAAAACCAACTTATCATTTTCCAGTTCTGCATGTACCCATACCTTGCTCTGACATCCTTTTATGATATGGTCTTCCGTTTTGTATTCTTCCTTGATAAGGGGGAGGGATTTTCCCAATTCGATCATGTATTCATAACGCTGCATCCAATCGTCGAACATCGAAAATTCATCCACAATCTCATTTTGTATTTCCTTTATGTTCATACTCTTTCTTTTGTCACAAAAATACGATAAGTATTACTGTCATTCAATGTGTTCCCCTTCTTTGTAGCCGCAGTTCGGGAAAAGGTATGGCCACCAGGTTTGTCCTGAGGTAGATTATAAAGTTTACTGCAACATCCCTTTTGCCTTCAAAAGGCATTGAACAAACTGATCTATTTCTTCCTTTGTGTTGTAGAAACTAAAGCTGGCTCTGATCGTCCCGGGAATCTGGAAGTAGTCCATTACAGGTTGTGCACAATGGTGGCCCGTACGCACGGCGACTCCCATCTTATCGAGCAAAGTGCCGATATCGTAAGGGTGTATCCCTTTAATATTAAAGGAAATTACTGCAGTTTTAGCAGTGGCGGTTCCGTAGATCTCCAAACCCTCGATTTTTAAAAGACTCTCGGTGGCATAAACAAGCAGTTCGTGCTCGTATTGCTCAATGACCTCCAATCCGATCCCGGTGAGGTAATCAAGCGCAGTTCCAAAGGCAATTCCTCCGCAAATATTCGGAGTGCCGGCCTCAAACTTATAGGGCAGATCAGCATAGGTAGTCTTTTCGAAAGTCACTTCCGCTATCATTTCTCCACCACCCTGATATGGTGGTAGTTTGGAAAGCCATTCTTCTTTACCATAAAGCATCCCAATCCCTGTGGGACCACATAATTTATGGGCCGATGCCGTATAAAAATCAACATCCAGTTTCTGTACATCTACCTTTATATGAGGAGAAGATTGTGCCCCGTCTACAAGTACCGCTGCACCCACGGCATGAGTCATTACTATAATTTCTTCAATTGGATTAATCGTTCCCAGGGCATTAGAAACATGGTTACATACTACCAGTCTGGTCTTGTTTGAGAGTAAATCCTGAAATTTGTCCATCAGGAGCTCTCCTTCTTCATTCATAGGAATCACCTTTAGCTTTGCTCCCGTTCGTTGGCAAAGCATCTGCCAGGGTACAATATTGGAATGGTGTTCCATGGCCGAAACCAGCACTTCATCACCCTCGTTTATAAATTGGGTAAAGCCGTTGGCCACCAGATTTATTCCATGTGTAGTGCCCGAAGTAAATATGATTTCCCTACTCTCAGCCGCATTGAAGAATTGCTGTACCTTCTTCCTTGCTCCTTCATAGGCCTCGGTTGCTTCCTGGGCTAGTGCATGAACTCCCCTGTGGATATTCGCATTGTAGTTGCTGTAATAATCTACAATCGCATCCATGACCACTTTAGGGGTTTGAGAAGTTGCCGCATTATCAAAATAGATCAATGGATTTCCATTTACTTTCCTTTTGAGAATAGGGAAATCCTTTCTTATTTGGGCTATATCCAACTTCGTTTCTGTCATGAATAAATAAAGTCTGAGATTTTCTACAGATCAAACCCCAGTCGCACCCCAAGTTTGGTAGCGATGAGTTTGTTGATCCGTTTTTTTAATTCGGGTAAACGAACACTTTCCAGTACATTATTCGCAAAGGCGTACATCAGGAGTCCGGTTGCCTCTTTCCTTGGAATACCTCTTGACTGCAGGTAAAATAGGGCATCCTCATCCAATTGTCCTATTGTACAGCCGTGTGAACACTTCACATCATCTGCAAAGATCTCCAGCTGGGGCTTGGTATTGATCGTTGCCTTATCGCTAATCAGTACGTTGTTATTTTGCTGAAAGGCATTTGTCTTCTGGGCGATCTTGTCAACGATAATTTTTCCGTTGAATACACCGGTGGATTTCTCCCCGTAAATTCCTTTGTAATCCTGATGGCTTTCGCAATTAGGCTGTTGGTGATGGACCAGGGTATGATGATCAACGTGCTGTTTTTCACCAAGGATGGTTACGCCTTTGAGCGTAGAATCGATATGTTCCCCATTCTGATAGAAATTAAGGTTATTTCTGGTAAGCTTACCGCCGAATGAGAAGGTGTGAACTTTAACTACACTTTTGTCCTTCTGAGCGATATAGGTATTATCTATAAGGGAGGCATCCTTACTGTCGTTCTGGACCTTGTAATAATCTACGATGGCATTCTCAGCCGCGAAGATCTCGGTAACACAATTGGTAAGAACCGCATTGCTAGTCAGGCTCTGATGTCTTTCAATTACTTGTAATTCTGCATTTTCCTCTGCAATGATAAGGTTTCTGGGTTGCAGCATTAGGGAAGCTTCATTTCCGGTTGCAAAATGCAGGATTTCAACTGGTTTTTTCGGCGCCTTGTTTTTTGGAATATAAATGTAGGCTCCTTCCCGGCTAAATGCTGTGTTCAAAGAGGTGAGGCTCTCGTCTTTTGAAGCTACTTTGTTGAAATACACATCTATCACAGGCTTGTACATGGGCTTAGTCAGTGCAGAGCTCATCAAGCAAATATCCACCCCGTCGTGCGTCGTTTCAGAAAGATAGGAACTGTAAATTCCGTCGATAAAAACGATCTTGTATGTGTCTATTTCATGAAGGAAGTACTTTTTAACCTGATTGTATTCCAAAGCGTTCTCCTCCTTGGGAAAGATGCTGAAATCTACCTTCTGCAAATTGTTTAGAGAGGTGTACTTCCATGCTTCCTCCTTTTTGGATGGGAAGCCTTTTTCTTCAAAATTCTTGATGGCCTCGGTTCTGATATCGTGAATGGGGTGATCCACATCCACATTGTTTTCGAATGCCATGAAGGACGATACTAATTTCTCTTTTAGATCCATTTTGAATTTCAATCATTTACGATACCCCTCACGGGATACCAATCCTAATTATTTTTACGCTACCGGTTCTTGTTTCAGCCAGTCATATCCCTTCTCTTCGAGTTCCAGAGCCAGTTCTTTGCTACCTGATTTTACGATCTTTCCGTCGTGTATGACGTGCACCTTATCAGGGATAATATATTCCAGCAGGCGCTGATAATGCGTAATTACGATCACTGCATTGTCCTTGCTCTTCAATTTATTGACCCCATTGGCTACGATGCGCAAAGCATCAATATCCAAACCGGAATCGGTCTCATCGAGAATCGCCAGTTTTGGTTCTAGCATCGCCATCTGAAAGATCTCATTTCTTTTCTTCTCTCCACCTGAGAATCCCTCGTTGATAGATCTGGAAAGAAACTTCCTGTCTATATCCAGTAATTCAGATTTTTCCCTGATAAGCTTCAGCATCTGATTGGCGGGCATATCTTCCATGCCGCGAGCCTTTCGCGATTCGTTGATAGCCGTCTTCATAAAATTGGTGACAGAGACCCCCGGAATCTCAACTGGGTATTGAAAAGAGAGAAAGATGCCCTTATGTGCTCTTTCCTCAGGAGAATCGTCTTCGAGATCCTCTCCTTCAAAAACGACAGATCCCTTGGTGATCTCAAAATCTTCATTCCCTGCAATAACAGAAGCCAAAGTACTCTTCCCGGAACCATTTGGCCCCATAATGGCGTGTATTTCCCCTGGATTAACCTCCAGGTTGACTCCCTTCAGAATTTTCTTGCCATCTACTGTGGCATGCAGATCCTTAATTTTCAACATAACGTATTCGTTTTACTTCTTAACTGAATTACTTTTTACCCAACAGAACCTTCAAGACTTATTTCCAGCAGTTTCTGTGCTTCCACAGCAAATTCCATTGGCAATTTGTTCAACACTTCCTTACTAAAGCCATTTACAATTAATGCGATTGCCTTTTCGGTATCAATTCCTCTCTGGTTACAGTAGAAGATCTGGTCTTCTCCAATTTTACTGGTGGTTGCCTCGTGTTCTATCTGGGCAGTTTTATTTTTCACTTCTATGTACGGAAAAGTATGTGCCCCGCATTCATTCCCCATCAGCAGTGAATCGCATTGAGAAAAATTCCTGGCATTTTCAGCCCGGCTGTTTACCTGAACAAGCCCCCGGTAACTGTTTTGTGATTTTCCGGCCGAGATCCCTTTAGAAATGATCGTACTCTTCGTATTCTTTCCCAGGTGTATCATTTTCGTTCCTGTATCGGCTTGCTGATAGTTATTGGTAACGGCAATAGAATAAAACTCTCCTATTGAATTATCCCCCTTTAAAACACATGAAGGATATTTCCAGGTGATGGCCGATCCTGTTTCTACCTGCGTCCAGGAAATTTTGGCATTACGCTCACAGATTCCCCTTTTAGTTACAAAATTGTACACTCCGCCTTTCCCCTCCTTGTCTCCTGGAAACCAGTTTTGAACGGTAGAATATTTGATCTCTGCATCGTCTAAGGCGATGAGTTCTACTACCGCTGCGTGAAGCTGGTTCTCATCTCTTGATGGAGCAGTACAGCCTTCAAGGTAACTCACATAACTACCTTCATCTGCCACTACAAGTGTTCTTTCAAATTGTCCAGTTCCGGCCTGGTTAATCCTGAAATAGGTAGACAGTTCCATAGGACAACGCACACCTTTTGGAATGTAGCAGAAGGATCCGTCGGAGAATACTGCCGAATTAAGGGCTGCATAAAAATTATCCTTTTGCGGGACAACGCTGCCAATATACTTTTTAACCAGTTCGGGATGTTCTTTAATCGCTTCTGATATGGAACAGAAAATGATGCCTTTTTCGGCCAGGGTCTTTTTAAAAGTTGTTGCTACGGAAACCGAATCCATAACAATATCCACGGCGACTCCTGCCAGTTTCTTCTGTTCATCGAGGGAGATACCCAGTCTTTTAAATGTATCGAGTAGCTCAGGATCAACCTCATCGAGGCTGTTGTATTTGGGCTTTTTGTTGGGAGCTGAATAATAACTGATATCCTGGAAATCGGGTTTTTTATACCTGATGTTCGCCCATTCGGGCTCTGTCATTTCCTTCCAACCTCTAAAGGCTTCCAGACGCCATTGGGTCATCCAATCTGGCTCTTCTTTCTTTTTGGAAAGGGCAATCACCACCTCTTCACTCAGCCCTTTGGGAAAGGTGTCTGATTCGATATCGGTATAGAAACCGTATTCGTATTCCTTGGTTTCCAGCTCTTTCTTTAATTCTTCTTCTGTATATGCCATTTTGCGTATTGTAAAATCTATAAAGAAAAACTTTCCCCGCAGCCACATGTACGCTGGGCGTTGGGATTATTAAAAACAAATCCCTTACCATTGAGGCCCCCGGAATATTCCAAAACTGTTCCTACCAGGTAGAGAAAGCTCTTTTTATCAACTAGAATTCGAACGTCGTTATCTTCAAAAATCTTATCTGATTCACTGATCTCGGAATCAAATTTCAATTCGTATGACAGCCCACTACATCCGCCGCTCTTTACGCCCACACGGACATAGTCTTTTGAAAGGTCATAACCTTCTTCAGACATAAGGACTGATACTTTCTTTTTAGCCGTTTCTGATACTTTGATCATCTTAATTGGACTTATTCTAAATAGTTTACAAATATACACTAAAACTGGGGTATTCAAACAGATCCTAACATTATAATAACATATATGAGGATCAGATTTTTCTATGTCCCAGATCAGGATTAAGGGTAAGAAAATAAGGAATTCTAAAAGAGGGGGCTGAGGATCATTCTATTTTGA
This sequence comes from Muriicola sp. E247, assembly GCF_041358175.1. Lineage (NCBI taxonomy): Bacteria > Pseudomonadati > Bacteroidota > Flavobacteriia > Flavobacteriales > Flavobacteriaceae > Muriicola > Muriicola sp. E247. The sequence continues at coordinate 561,187 of NZ_JBGKBE010000001.1, read as the reverse complement.
TCACAATGAGGTCTGTACCTCCTTTATTCCCGAGCGGGAATAAATCTGTACTATTACTTTCTCCAACCACGAGAATACTACCATCCCCGGTTTCAATAGCATCGAATCCAAATTCCAGTTCAGTACCCCCGTACGCCTGCTCCCATTCCAGGCGGCCTTGTGTATCAATTTTCAACACCCACAGATCGTTCTGCCCTGCATTGGTTTTTACATCCTGATCGGTACTTTTTGCATTCCCTATGACCACAAATCCCCCGTCAGCTGTAGGGCGTATACTTTCGGCCGCTTCAAAATCGGATCCTCCAAAAGTGCGTTCCCACAATAAATTTCCCTGAGCATCAATCTTAATGACCCATACTTCAGAACCTCCGTGAGTTGCTGCCACGTCTCCATCCATACTAATGGTACTACCCGTGATGATATAGCCCCCGTCTTCGGTCTTTGTAATGTCCTGTGCTATATCAATTCCTGAACCTCCGTAAGACCGTTCCCAGACGAACTCACCTTCTGAATCAATTTTTACTACCCAGAAGTCGTATGATCCCCTGGGATCTGAGATGTCAAAATCATCGCTTTCTGAAAATCCGGCCATAACATAGCCCCCGTCATGAGCACTCACAACTGCATGGGCCCGGTCATTGTTGGTCCCTCCGAAATACTTACGCCATTGAAGCTCCCCATTACTATCGAGTTTCGTTCCCCAGAATTCACCTACTCCATGCCTTGTAAGGGTATAGGACTTATCAGTGTATCCATCGGCTCTGGCGGAAGTGATGTCGAGAAAACCGGTGAAAAAGAATCCTCCATCCTGGGTTTCCACGAGGTCATAAGAATGATCATGACCCGAAAAACCAAAACTTTGTTCCCATTCTACATTCCCCTGTGGATCTAATTTTAATATCCAGTTATCGTGAAAACCTTCGTTGTTACTCGCATCCCCATCGTCGCTCATCGCATATCCGGTAATGGCGAAACCGCCATCTGAGGTTTCCACAACAGCCTGTCCCTGGTCATCCTTAGTTCCGCCATAAGTTCGTGACCAGAGAAGGGTGCCAGCAGCGTCTGTTTTAAGCAGCCAATAATCATTTACAGCTGTTGTTTTTCCTGTGAGATCACCATCGGTACTATTGGAAAAACCGAAAATGGCATAGCCTCCATCCGATGTGCTGATTACGGAACGTGGAGTATCATCCCCAGAACCCCCAAACGAAGTGATCCAGGCTACTTCCCCTTTAAATTCAGACAAAGTCTCAGGTATGCTCTCTGCTTTATCATAAGAACAACTCAGCAGAACCAGGGAAACAAGGAAAACGATATTCTGTTTAAACATGTTTTTAGTTTGATGCCTCTATAACGAAGAATCCGGAATTAATGTCGTTGAGAATGATTTTACCACTTTCAAAATACGGATAGACGCTCCATACCCCGTTAAAGGAAGCGCTGTTGCTTGAAGGATAACTGTCAAAATACCCAACTTCGGTAATTGTACCGCTTTCTATCCCAGAAATATCGAGTACCCGCATACCGGCCGTATAATTGGAAAGGTAGTAGGTATCGCCTTTTACATACCCATTGTGATCTATAGCAGCGGTACTGCCCAGATAGGTAGTTAACAAAACAGGCGCATCCAGGTCGAGCAGATCAAAAACGAGCGTCCTGGAATTAAAACCAAAATTGATTTCATCCAATTCATCCCCCAGGATAAAGTAACGTTGGTCTTCTGTAAACCAGCCCTGATGGGTATACCCAATATTCGAATATTGGATCGTTGATACTTGTGCGGGATTCTGCTTATCCGTTACATCAACGATAACCATTGAATTTTCATTGGCCCCTATAAAAATCTCACTCCCTGCATAGTCGGTATCTGGGCCGTTGTAGAGCACCACCTGGGCATCATGTGTATAACCATTGTCCCCGTAACCCCCAGCTGCTGAAGGATTAAGTGGGTCCTGAATGTCGACAAAATGAGCGCCGCCATTGTAGGCATCACCCCTGTCTGTTCCTACGGCATATGCAAATCCTGTGGCCTCATTGATTACGATATTATGCGAATTCCCAAAGCCGGTATAGCGCGTATCTGCGGAAAAAGTCACCGGTGGATTACTAACAGAAAGTAATTTTTTAAGATCAAAAATCTGCATACCATGCCCTCCGGCTTCTGCACCTATAAAAGCATAATCGCTGTACACTTTAATATCACGCCAGCTACTTGAAGTGGTAGCAGTGGGCAGTTTTCCCAGATAAACAAGGTTTTCCGCATCTGTTATTTCTACGAATGCTGTACCATTGTTAAGTCCAATCAGAGCAAATTCCCTTGAAGTAGAAATGTCTGTCCATCCCCAAATATCATTCCCTGAAGAGGCGTTGAGGGCATTCAGGCTAAGTCGACCTAATAGGTCATATCCACTACAGGGGTAAGCACCTGCCAGGCCGTTCTCACAGGGAGCAAAACTGCTCAGGGTATTATCCGTTTCCTCATCTGGTGGATTGTTGGGAACTATTATATCAATATCGGGGTTTCCATCGTCATTATTGGTACAACCACAGACCAGGATCATAAGAGTGAAAAATAAGAGGGACTTTTTCATAGCGGGGTTTAAGGGATAGGTAGATTTTTAAGGTAAAGATACAATTTCTGGGAGATCATCCTTAATTTTGCAGGATGTTAGAAGCAAAAGACTCGGAAAAAACACCCCTTGAAAAACTGGGAGAATTTGGCCTGATTGATCACCTGACTCAGGTTTTTACCCTGAAACAACCTTCAACTGAATTTGGGATTGGAGATGACGCAGCCGTACTAAAATTTAAAGATAAAAATGTCCTGGTTAGCACCGATCAGCTTCTAGAAGGAATCCATTTCGACCTCAGCTATATGCCTCTTAAACATCTGGGATACAAAGCCGTTGTAGTCAACCTCAGTGATATTTATGCCATGAATGGAATCCCCACCCAGGTCACGGTATCCATGGCTGTTTCCAACAGGTTTCCACTTGAAGCTTTGGAGGAACTCTATTCGGGAATTCAGTTGGCCTGTGAAATGTATCAGGTTGACCTTGTAGGTGGGGATACCACATCTTCTGATAGGGGGCTGTACCTATCAGTAACTGCCATAGGCCAGGTAGAAGAAAATGAATCTGTATACAGAAATGGCGCCCAACCAAATGACTTACTGGTGGTTACAGGAGACTTGGGCGGTGCGTATATGGGTCTGCAGGTCCTCCAGCGCGAAAAGGAGGTTTTTAAGGTGAATCCTAACAATCAACCCGACCTTGAGCCTTATAGCTACATCGTAGAAAGACAACTAAAACCCGAAGCCAGAAAAGACATTGTTTCTCTTTTAAAAGAACTGGATGTGACACCCACTGCCATGATCGATATCAGCGATGGGTTGTCTTCAGAAATTCTGCATTTGTGCTCAAAAAGCAAAGTGGGATGTATGTTGTACGAAGATAAAATTCCGCTTGACCCTACGGTAATATCAGCCTGTGAAGAATTTAAATTGGATAGCACTATGGTGGCCCTGAGCGGGGGCGAAGATTATGAATTGCTCTTTACAATAAAACAGGAAGATTTTCCTAAAATAAAGGGCAACCCCAATCTTACTGTCGTGGGGCATATGACAGAAGCAGATCGGGGCGCACACTTAATTACCAGGAATGAACAAAGCATCCCTTTAAAAGCCCAGGGTTGGAATTCCTTTGGCTAGGGTTGCTCAGGCTACTTGCTGTTCGCCTGCATGTCTTTTTTGATATATGATCTCCAGCGTATGGTTTATATCCTGTAACTCGGGAGTAAGAGCTGAAAGGTTTCCACTTACATCAGTGGTTACTTCTTTCCCGCAGTGTACGCATTTGTATTCCTTGATGTGCTGGGTGACTTTTTTCGACACAGAGTAGTGGTGTCCAAAAATTTGGCAGAATATTTTTTTCATGAAGTAGGTTATTAGGGCGCATGGTCAGGTTGGGGGAACCCGGGCAATGCAAAAATTAATTATATGGGTTGAGCATTCATCAAAATGTTATTACTAACACTTTTAAAGAGGAACGCTCACTTCCGAGTATTTATTGAGTGTAAGGCGATATTTTTCTTATTTTTTCGATGAACGTCTTCTTTTCCTTATGAACTATACGTTTTTTTCAATTTGCCTCCCACTCATTTTCTCCTATCTTTCCAACTTAAAATTTTTCAATGCGCCATTACAGAGTGCTTTTGGTTACGGCTTTTGCCCTCTTCTCATTATTTTTTGGGGCTGGAAATCTGATCTTACCTCCACAACTTGGATTTAAAGCAGGAGGTGATTGGTGGATTGTAGCCCTGGGATTTGCGATTTCTGCGGTATTTATTCCCATCCTCGGTATTCGCGCTCATGCCAGGTTACAGGGGACCATGTTCGATTTTGCTACAAAAGTATCCCCCGGTTTCAGTCTTGTCTACTGCTTTGTCGTATACGCCATTTCCATCAGCCTTCCATCTCCGAGAACAGCTTCTGTAACACATGAAATGGCCATCGCCCCCCTGTTCGATATCAGTCCGCTCTCAACCAGTTTTATCTATTTTTTTCTTGTACTGATCTTTGCCCTTAATAGGAATAAAATACTGGATGTCATTGGGAAATTGATGACCCCGGCAATCCTCATCATACTCCTGGTTATCATCGGGATAGTCACTTTTACCGAACCTTTCGATTTCGGCACGTCCACAATTCAAAGTCCGCTGAGTTATGCCATCCTTGAAGGCTATCAGACATTTGATGCGATCGGGGCCGTTGTGGTTGGTGGGGTGATCATAGTCTCCATTAATCTGAAGACCCAGCAAAGCTACGAGCAGAAAAAAAGACTTATTGCGAATGCTGGCTGGCTGGCTGGAATTACATTGTTTCTGGTCTACACCGGATTGATGCTATCTGCCGGTTTACTGCATTCTTCCTTTCCTTCTGACATTAGCAGAACCGACCTGCTACAGCAAATAAGTCTTTTTGCATTGGGAAATACAGGGAAGGGTATTTTTGCCGTATTGGTAGGGCTGGCCTGCTTCACTACTGCGGTAGGAATTGTCACCGGCACAGCCGATTTTGTAAAGTCGAGATTCGCCGATTCCCGGAAAGCCTATGTGATTACAGTAATCATTGGTTCCCTACTGGGAGTTCTTATGGGTCGGCTTGAAGTAGGCTATATTATCGATGTGGCCCTTCCTGCCCTGATGTTCATATACCCTATCACCATAGTCCTGATCGTCCTTAATGTCCTGCCTGAAAAATGGACATCCGAACTCGTTTTTAAAAGTGTTGTAGGGATTACCATGCTGTTCAGTATTCCTGATTTTTTACAAAGTCTCAACCTCGGATACGATCTAAGTGCTGTTAACAATTTAATTCTTTTTAGTTCCGCTCAATTAGGCTGGTTAGTACCAGCTTTTATTGCTTTCCTTGTAACTAATTTGTGGAAAGTCTACCAAGCCAAACAATAGTAAGTTGTTGACTAAAATCTGGATTATGAGTTCGCCTGCATCAGTTCTTCGATCTCTTCCGCTTCAATAGGGATATTCTTCATTAAATTGAGTGGCTCTCCTTTTTCCTGTATGACCACATCATCCTCGAGCCGAATCCCAAAGCCTTCATCAGGAATGTAGATCCCCGGTTCTACGGTAAAGACATTATTGGCCTTCATAGGTGATTTCAGTGGTCCGTAATCGTGGGTGTCCAGTCCGATGTGATGGCTGGTTCCATGCATAAAATATTTCTTGTAGGCCGGCCAGTCTTTGTCTTCGTTCTTTACATCTGCCTTATCCAAGAGAGCCAGCCCGAGAAGTTCCGAGGTCATTATCTTGCCTACTTCTTTGTGATATTCCTCCCACATGGTACCCGGAACCAGCATTTTTGTTGCCTCATTTTTTACCCGAAGCACCGCATCGTATACTTCCCTTTGTCTTTTACTGAATTTTCCGCTTACAGGAATGGTGCGCGTCATGTCGCTGGAGTAATTAGCGTATTCAGCACCAACATCGAGCAAGATCAGATCCCCGGCCTTACATTGCTGGTTATTTACCACATAGTGAAGTACATTGGCGTTGTTCCCGGACGCGATAATTGGTGTATAGGCAAATCCCTTAGAGCGGTTTCTGATGAATTCGTGCAGGAATTCCGCTTCCATTTCATACTCCCAAACTCCGGGGCGGGTAAATCGTAAAATTCTCCTGAACCCTTTTTCGGTAATATCACACGCCTTTTGCATCAGGGCTACTTCCTGGGGCTCTTTTACTGCTCTGATTTCCTGTAAAATAGGATTGCTTTTGGCCACCGTATGGGCCGGGAACTTTTCCTTACAGCTGATAATAAATCGATCTTCACGTGTCTGGGTCTCAACGGCCTGCCTGTAGTGTTCATTGGTATTGAAATAGATGGTTTCAGCTTCTGTCATCAATTCAAAAAACAGTTTGTCAAAAGCACTTAGCCACTGCACATTCTTTATTCCTGACACCTTAGTGCCCTGCTCCTTGGTAAGTTTCTCTCCCTCCCAAACTGCAATGTGATCATTGGTTTCCCTTACGAATATAATTTCCCTGTTTTCCTTCTTTATTGCATCCGGGAAAAGCAGGAGAATAGACTCTTCCTGATCTACCCCACTGAGGTAAAAAATATCACGGTGCTGCTCAAAAGGCATGGTGCTATCTGCACTAATAGGGTAAATATCATTGGAATTGAAAACCGCAATGCTTTTGGGTTTCATCCTCGACATAAATTTCTTTCGATTTTCGACAAAAAGGGATGCGTCTATTGGGTCGTATTTCATGTGTAGAAGGTATTTTTCCAAAAGTAACTATTTAACCGCATATCTTTCAGAAGCTGCTTGTCATAACTCATTCAAATTCTTACCTTCCAAAAAAATACACCTCTATAATATGAAAGTAACAAGTTCACTGATTCTGGGATTGATTTGTCTTTCCCTGTCAGCACAAACTGATGCTACCATAGCATCCAAAGTAATGAAAGGCCTGGCAGAAAAAGAGCAAATGGCCGCTTCCTCCCTGGTAAAGAATATCACATTTAAAAATATTGGCCCGACAGTGATGAGTGGCCGTGTGGTAGACCTTGATGTAAATCCCAATGATCCTACCGAATTCTATGTGGCCTATGCCTCGGGTGGACTATGGCATACTTCCAATAACGGTACCTCTTTTAGCCCGATAATGGATCAGAGTGCAACCCAGAATATTGGAGATATTGCCGTGGACTGGAGAAGTGGCGTGATCTGGGTGGGAACAGGAGAAAATAATAGTTCCCGGTCATCCTATGCAGGAATAGGCTTGCTAAAATCCACCGATAAAGGAGCTACTTGGGAGCAAATGGGATTGGCAGATTCACACCATATCGGGCGGATACATATTAATCCTTCCAACCCTGATGAAGTTGTTGTAGGTGTCACAGGACATCTGTATTCTCCGAATGAGGAGCGAGGGGTTTATAAAACTAAGGATGGAGGTAAGAGCTGGGAAAAAACCCTTTATGTTAACTCTGAAACAGGGATTATTGACCTGGCTGTTTCTCCAAACGACTTTAATGTCCAATTTGCAGCAGCCTGGGACAAAGACCGGAAGGCCTGGAATTTTACGGGTAATGGTCCTGGTTCGGGAATTTACAAAAGCACAGATGCCGGGGAAAGCTGGACATTGATCTCCACTTCCAACAGTGGTTTTCCCACAGGGGACGGAGTGGGGCGTATCGGTCTGGCTGTATTCGATAATAACATCGTTTATGCCGTACACGATAATCAATACAGACGTCCGAAGTCTGACAAGGATGAAACATCCGATGAGGGTTTAACAAAAGATGATTTTAAAACGATGTCTGTTGAGGCCTTTCTCAAACTGAAAAATACCCGTCTTGATGATTTTTTAAAGGATAATAACTTCCATGAAAAATACAAGGCTGAGAACGTCAAAGCCATGGTTGAAGACGGTGCAGTGCAACCAAAAGATCTTGCAACCTATCTCGAAGATGCAAATTCACTTCTTTTTGACACCCCGGTGATAGGTGCAGAAGTTTACCGCAGTGATGACGGTGGTAAAACCTGGAAGAAACAAAACCAAGATTTTATAGACGATCTATTCTACAGTTACGGGTATTATTTTGCCCAGATCAGGGTTGATCGGAACAATCCGGATAAGATTTATCTGGCTGGCGTACCGCTTATTGCTTCTTCAGACGCCGGAAAAACGTATAAGGCCATCGATGGGGATAATGTCCATGCCGACCATCACGCCCTCTGGATCAATCCGGTGAGGCCGGGCCATCTGATCAACGGGAATGACGGAGGGGTTAACATTTCTTATGATGACGGGGCTCATTGGATTAAAAACAACAGTCCGGAAGTGGGTCAGTTTTACGCTATCAACATCGATCATGAAAAGCCCTACAATGTCTATGGCGGACTTCAGGATAACGGTGTTTGGAAAGGCCCTCACAATGCTTCAGAAAGTAGCCGATGGCATCAGAGCGGGCATTATCCCTGGACGTCCATTATGGGGGGCGACGGAATGCAGATACAGATAGACAATAGAAATTCCAATATTGTTTACACAGGATTTCAGTTTGGAAACTACTACCGCCTCGATCTCGACAGCGGAAAAAGGAATAAAGTTCAGCCTAAACATGAACTAGATGAAAAACCCTATCGATTTAACTGGCAAACTCCTATCCTCTTATCTCCACACAATCAGGATATCCTATATCTGGGGGGGAATAAACTTCACCGCTCTTTAAATCAGGGTGACGACTGGGAGGCGATTTCTGGGGATTTAACGCAAGGTGGGAAGAAAGGGAATGTGGCCTACGGAACCCTGACAACGATTTCCGAATCCCCCTTTAAATTTGGTTTGTTGTACACAGGAAGTGATGATGGTTTGATCTATATGAGCGATAATGCCGGCGGCAGCTGGAATCTGATTTCGAACACCCTTCCGAAAGATCTCTGGGTAAGCAGAGTAGCTGCATCCAAACACAAAAAAGAAAGAGTTTACGCAAGCTTGAACGGTTACCGTTGGGATAATTTTGAACCCTTTATTTACAAAAGCGAAGACTATGGGAAGACATGGAAAAGTATCGCTTCCAATCTGCCGGCTTCCCCGGTAAATGTAATCCTGGAAGACCCTGCAAATGATCAATTGTTATATGTGGGCACAGATAACGGTCTTTATGTGTCCCTGGATCAGGGGGAAAATTGGGAAGTATTCCAAAATGGGATCCCTAACGTTGCCGTACACGATCTGGTTATCCAGCCTGAGGCTAAACACCTCATTATTGGAACTCACGGGAGAAGTATTTATAAAGCTGATATAGCTGTCCTACAGGAGATGAGTCCGGATAAAATGTCTGAAGACCTAGTAGTTTTTGATGTTCCCGAGATAAAACATTCTACCCGATGGGGAAATAGCTGGAGTTCCTGGTCTGAACCAAATACACCGGGTATTGATATCGCTTTTTACACCAGAAAAAAAGGACCTTTTTCAGCTAAGGTCATGACACAAGACGGAATTGAGGTGAGTGCTTTTACCCTGGAAGCGGACAAGGGCTTTAATATCCTCTCCTATGATGTCGCATTTTCGAAACAAGGGAAGTCTGAATATCTGAAGAAATACAAGGTAGAATTAAAGACAGCAGATGATGGCAAAACATATTTACCTAAAGGAACCTATGATTTGCTCATAGAGGGCAATGGTAAAGAAGAAAAAAGATCCATTGTTCTGGAGTGATTCTGAATAAATATTCAGGATTTTGTTGAATGAAAAAGGCTGAATATCTCTTCTTTTGACTTTCATCCTTCAACAACTTCTTTTATTGGGAAAAAATCGTTGACAGGATCGGAAGTATTGTCTGTGAAGTTTGCTATTCAGGGGCTCCTGCCGTAAATTTGTGAATCAAAATCACTAACATAATGAGTAAACTCATCAAGTCTTCCATAGCCAGAAAAGTTGTTATGGCTCTTTCTGGTATTTTTTTGGTTTTATTCCTTGCCTTGCATTTTACGATCAATTTTACATCCGTGATTTCTCCGGAGACCTTTAATGAGTTTTCTCATTTTATGGGATATAATCCTGTAGTACAATTTCTGATGCAGCCCATTTTGATTGCGGGAGTGGTAATACACTTTGTGATGGGCTTTGTATTGGAGATTCAGAATAACCGAGCACGGGGAGTTAAATACGTTCAATACAAGGGCAGTGCCAACGCGCCCTGGGTATCGAGAAATATGATTATCTCCGGAGCTGTTGTTCTCGCATTCCTGGGATTGCACTTTTACGATTTCTGGATTCACGAAATGGCATACAAATACGTTGAGGTCAATCCTGAAGATCCTACAAGGTATTATGCAGAGACTGTAGAAAAGTTTGCTCCTTTCTGGAGAACAGCGCTATATGTGCTTTCCTTCGCCCTTCTCTCCCTTCACTTATGGCATGGTTTTGCTTCTTCATTCCAGACTATGGGAGTCAACAATAAATACACCCCATCGATCACAGCCTTTACCAAAGTTTATGCAATAGCTATTCCTCTGGGATTTGCTTTTATTGCATTGTACCATCATTTAAACCCAATAACGCATTAAAATATGGGCATATTAGATTCTAAAGTTCCAAAGGGGCCACTGGCCGAAAAATGGACTAATCATAAAAATACGATTGATCTTGTCAACCCTGCCAACAAACGAAACATCGATGTTATCGTTGTAGGAACAGGTCTTGCGGGGGGGTCAGCAGCAGCAACCCTGGCCGAACTTGGGTACAACGTAAAAACATTCTGTTATCAGGATTCACCCCGGCGGGCTCATTCAATTGCAGCCCAGGGAGGTATAAATGCCTCTAAAAATTACCAGGGTGACGGTGATAGTGATTATCGTCTTTTCTACGATACTATAAAAGGAGGAGACTACAGGTCAAGGGAGGCAAATGTATACCGCCTCGCTGAAGTTTCGAGCAATATCATAGACCAGTGTGTAGCCCAGGGAGTCCCTTTCGCCCGTGAATACGGTGGTTTACTAGACAACCGCTCATTTGGGGGGGTGCTGGTTTCCAGGACTTTTTACGCCAAGGGTCAGACCGGACAGCAATTGTTATTAGGGGCTTATGCCGCTATGAACAGACAAATACAGCGTGGCAAGATCCGTTCGTTTACACGACATGAAATGCTCGATCTGGTACTTATTGATGGAAAGGCAAGGGGTATTATTGCAAGGAACCTCGTCACAGGCGAAATAGAAAGACACTCTGCGCATGCAGTAGTAATCGCCTCAGGAGGATATGGAAATCTATTCTTTCTCTCCACTTATTGTATGGGCGCCAACGTTATGGCCGCATGGAGAACACATCGTCGCGGGGCATTTTTTGCCAATCCCTGTTTTACTCAGATCCATCCTACGTGTATCCCGGTTTCGGGAGATCACCAGTCTAAACTCACCCTGATGTCAGAATCATTAAGAAATGACGGTCGAATCTGGGTGCCAAAGAAAATAGAAGACGCTAAAGCCATAAGGGAAGGGAAATTAAAGCCCACCGAATTAAAAGAAGAAGACAGAGATTATTATCTGGAACGAAGATACCCTGCCTTTGGTAACCTCGTCCCCAGGGATGTAGCCTCCAGAGCTGCAAAAGAACGCTGCGATGCAGGTTTTGGAGTTAACAAGACGGGGGAAGCTGTGTATCTCGACTTTTCGGCGGCCATTACGAGGTACGGTACCGAAAAAGCCTATACATCAGGGATCAAAGATCCGGATGCAGATACTGTCCGCCGTTTGGGAGAAGAAGTAATCGAATCTAAATACGGGAACTTATTCCAGATGTACGAAAAGATCGTAGATCAAAACCCATACAAAACTCCCATGATGATCTACCCTGCAGTGCACTACACTATGGGCGGACTTTGGGTAGATTACAACCTTCAGACCACCATCCCGGGATGTTATTCAATCGGGGAAAGTAATTTTAGTGACCACGGTGCCAACAGGCTGGGAGCATCAGCATTAATGCAAGGTCTGGCTGATGGATACTTTGTCCTTCCTTATACTATAGGAGACTATTTATCACAGGATATCAGAACAGGCAAAATATCCACTGACCTGCCTGAATTTGATGAAGTAGAAAAAGCAGTAAAAGACAGACTTGAAAAACTGATGTCCGGAAAAGGGCTTCATACGGTAGATTATTACCACAAGAAGCTCGGGAAGATCATGTGGGATAAATGTGGCATGAGCAGGAATGCGAAAGACCTGAAAGATGCCATCAAGGAGATTGCCGCTTTGCGAAAAGATTTTTGGGAAAATGTCAAAATTACCGGCGATGTGAATTCCAAAAACCAGGAATTGGAGAAAGCCGGACGTGTAGCAGATTTCCTTGAGATAGGAGAGTTATTTGCCAAAGATGCCCTGGAACGCAATGAATCATGCGGTGGACACTTCAGGGAAGAATATCAGACTCCGGAAGGCGAAGCTCTGCGTGATGATGAAAATTACAAATACGTCGCTGCATGGGAATACAAAGGCGAGCCAAAAGATGCCAAGCTTCATAAAGAGGAGCTGGTGTATGAAAATATTGAATTAAAGACACGTTCTTACAAATAAAAAGCTATGAAAATATATTTGAAGATATGGCGTCAGAAAGACGCTTCCTCCAAGGGCCAAATGGTCAACTATACTATGGACGGCATAGAGGGCGATATGTCCTTTTTAGAAATGCTCGATATTCTCAATGAAGATTTAATCACCAAAGGAGAAGAACCTGTAGAGTTTGATCACGATTGCCGCGAAGGAATATGCGGAACTTGTTCACTGCAGATCAACGGACGTCCTCATGGGCCGGATACCCTTATTACGGTTTGTCAACTGCACATGAGAAGTTTTAAGGATAGAGATACTATAACGATCGAACCTTTCCGGGCAAAGGCATTTCCGGTAATAAAGGACCTTATTGTAGACCGGACGGCCTTCGACCGTATTCAACAAGCCGGAGGATATATTTCCGTTAACACTTCAGGAAATACCGTAGATGCAAATGCCATTCCTATAGAAAAAGAAAATGCGGATGATTCGTTTTACGCCGCCACCTGTATCGGATGCGGTGCATGTGTTGCTGCATGTAAAAACGCCAGCGCTATGTTGTTTACCTCAGCCAAAGTTTCTCAGTTTGCCCTACTCCCGCAGGGAAGGGTTGAAGCCGCAGACAGGGTGATGAATATGGTTAAACAGATGGACCTCGAAGGATTTGGGAATTGCACTAATACAGGTGCTTGTGAGGTGGAATGTCCTAAAGGAATCTCCCTGGAAAATATCGCAAGGATGAATCGTGAATACCTCAGTGCCTCCGTTAAAGGCTAGAGGAGAAGCATAAAAATAGAACCCCGACCTTATTAGTCGGGGTTTTTTTATTTAATACCCCTCACATTTACTACATTTAGTAGACCATTAATCCCTCAGCATTGGCAAAATCTATTCGCTCCAAATTACCCCAGGCTACTTCATCAATCTTTACCGTTATCGGCAAATTGGCACGTGAGCACAAAGCCCTTAACCTATCGCAGGGCTTTCCGAATTTTCCTGTTGATCCGAAACTAATCGATCTGGTGGAAGTGGCCATGAGGCAGGGCTATAACCAATACGCGCCAATGGAAGGGATCTATTCCCTCAGGCAAGTGATAAATGAAAAAATTTCCCGGCTTTATGGAAAGCATTATCACCCTGACAAGGAACTTACCATGGTTGCAGGCGCAACACAAGGAATTTTTACGGCTATCACTGCGGTGGTTCACAAAGGAGACGAAGTAATTGTCTTTAAGCCTGCATACGATTGCTATGAACCTGCAATAGCCATAAATGGAGGCGTACCGGTATTTGTTCAGATGAAAGGCAAGGAATTTAAAATCGACTGGGATGAGTTCAGGGCTTGTATAACTTCAAAAACCCGACTTGTAATTATCAATACCCCTCATAATCCGACGGGTTCTATTCTCTCAGCCAGCGATATGAAGGAACTCGAGGTCAGTCTTAAAGATACCGACATCCTGGTGCTTAGTGATGAGGTTTACGAACATATGGTTTTTGATGAGGAACAACACCAAAGCGCATCAAAATATCCCAATCTGTCGGAAAGAACCTTTGTCATGGCTTCTTTTGGAAAAACCTTTCATGTAACTGGTTGGAAAATGGGATATTGCGCAGCTCCTGAGCCCTTGATGAAGGAATTTCGTAAGGTCCATGAATACAATGTCTACGCAATTAATCATCCGATTCAAAAAGCTCTGGCAACCTATCTTGCCGATGCTTCAAATTATCTACATCTCGCTTCGTTTCTTCAGCAAAAAAGGGATCTTTTTATCAAAGCGATAGCCCCCTCCAGATTTTCTTTCTCCCCCGCCAAGGGAACCTACTTCCAATTGGTTGATTACTCCGCAATTTCTGATGAAAAAGATGTGGAATTTGCCAGCCGATTGATCAGTGAAAAAGGTATTGCCAGTATTCCGATCTCCGTATTTAACGTAGATCAACTTGATCAGAAACAATTGCGATTCTGTTTCGCTAAGACGGATGATACACTTATGAAGGCAGCAGAGATCATAAACAAGATCTGATTAAAGCGCCTTTTTCAGTAAAGACATAAACTCTCCAATTTTTCCTGGTTCAAGCCATCTGGTGACCACTATCAGGTCGTGTTCCTGGTCTATAACGATAAAATTTCCTCCAAACCCGGCAGCGTAGTACAAATTTTCAGACCAACCTTCCCATTGTCGATCCCCAGCAGTATTTAACCACCAGAGAAATCCGTAACTTGGGTTGGGTATAGAAGGGGATGTGGCTTTTCCTATCCAGGATTCACTGATGAGTCTTTCTTCTTTCCATTGGCCCTTATTGAGAAATAACAGCCCAAACCGAGCCATATCTTCCGTATTGATAAAGATTCCTCCCCCGGAATGACCACCTCCGGTAACTGATTTTACCTGTACTCCATCGACCTCAGTCCAGGCGTTTTCATATCCAAACCACCTCCAGGTGGTACTGGCTCCTATCTTGTCCATTATGTTCTCTTTAAGCACAGCAGGCAGCGATCTACGCCAAACATGAGTAAGGCTGTATGCCAAAAGGTTTACGCGAACATCATTGTATTCCATGACCGTTCCCGGTTCGTTCAGTTTTCTGAATTTCCAATCGTCTAATCCCCCTTCTCTCGGAGGACGGTCTGCCCAATCCTTTCCACCCCATAAGCTTCCTGTCCAGTCTGAATTTTGTTGCAGCAAATGCTCCCAGGTAATTTTAGAATTGTGGTCTCCATCAAAAGACCCGTCCCAGATATATTTGGAAACCTGGTCTGAGACATCTCTGATAAGACCGTGATCTTCGGCTATTCCAGCTACGGTTGACAAGAAACTTTTGGTCACACTAAAGGTCATATCCACTCTTTTTACATCCCCCCAGGATGCAATTAAATAACCGTTTTTAAGGATGATTCCTGCAGGTCCACCACGTTTTTTTGTCGGGCCCATAATTTGGTGAAATGGTTCCCTTTCGAACCCTTTAAGAATCGCGATTCGAAGATCTCTTGATCCAGAATACTCATTGTCTTTTGCGAACTGTACGGCCCGACTAAGAGAAGATTCATCGATCTTGAAATCTTTAGCGGGTCTCGATTCCCATGTTGTATTCCTCTCGGGAAAATACATGGTTTGCTGGGCAGATAAGGAGGTGATAAAACTGAGAACTAAGCAGGTGTAGAAAAAGTTTTTCATAAGAGTATCGGTCTTATTTACAAGGTAGCTAATTCTAACTTCATGAGCCAATCCATCTGTTTGTCTTTTCCAATGTAATAGGGATGCCTTCCAAATTTCACAAACCCAATGCTTTCATAGAATTTAATGGCCCTAGTGTTCTCTTCCCAAACCCCCAGCCATAGATATTCTTTTCCTGCATCCCGGACTATTTTTACTACTTCTTCGATAATCATTTTTCCTATTCCCATGTTTTGGAATTGGGCCAACACATAGATACGCTCCAGTTCAATGGCCCTGGCATCGAACAAATCCGTTTGTGCTTTTTCTTTATTGAGCTTAAAATAGCCCGCCAGGGAATTCTCTACAAAAACAAAATTAAAGTTACAATGGGGGTCGGCTAATTCGCTGGTTAACTGCTCTCTCGAAAATGCAGTTGAGATATAATGTTCAAAATCCTCAGGATTGTTTTGAGCTTCAAAGGCCGTTTTAAAAGTTTGTCTCGAGATCCAAAACAGTCTGTCCAAATCTGTATCAGAACAAGGCTTTATGAGAATATCCATATCCGATAGTAAAGAGGAGAAAGCTAATAAAAAAAGGAGTAAAATCGTTGATTTTACTCCTTTCTTATTCTACGATAGAAGGTATTATAACATAAATAGCTTTTTGGCTAACTGTAAAATACCATGGTAGAAATCATTTCTGTAGACTTGATTCCTCTCTTCGGAGGGAGCCTGATTTGTCTGAGTGTCCATAGATTTTAGGTTTACGATTAGGTTTGGGGGCTTTCATTTTCAAAAGGCTTCTAAAATAATAATAGAACGAACAAAACCGGCAATAATTGTTGTTAAACTTCGTATAAAAGTTGTGAAAACCTAAAAACAAGAAAGCTACACATCCATTTCGGGTATATCTCCCTTAACAAGAAGATTACCTTCAGTGGCATTTTTGATATCCTCAACCGACACCCCGGGTGCCCTTTCTATCAATTTAAAACCATCGGAAACTACTTCCAGGACAGCAAGATTGGTCACTATCTTTTTAACGCAGCCTACCCCGGTAAGAGGGAGTGTACATCGTTTAAGCAATTTCGATTCTCCGGCCTTGTTTGTATGCATCATGGCCACGATAATATTTTCAGCGGAAGCCACGAGATCCATCGCACCTCCCATTCCCTTCACCATTTTACCGGGTATCTTCCAGTTAGCGATGTCTCCGTTTTCGGCGACTTCCATGGCGCCCAGGATTGTAAGGTCAACATGTCTGCCTCTGATCATACCAAAACTTAGTGCTGAATCAAAAAATGACGCACCAGGAAGGGTGGTAATGGTTTGTTTCCCCGCATTGATGATATCTGCATCTTCCTCTCCCTCAAAGGGGAAAGGACCCATTCCTAATACTCCATTTTCGCTCTGGAATTCTACATTGATGTCGCTTCTCACAAAATTTGCCACCAGGGTAGGGATTCCTATCCCGAGATTAACATAGTAACCATCCTTTACCTCTCTGGCGATTCTTTTGGCTATTCCATTCTTGTCGAGCATCAGCTTCTTGGTCTAACAGTTCTTTGTTCTATTCGCTTCTCGTATTTTTCTCCCTGGAAAATCCTTTGCACAAAAATACCAGGGATATGAATCTCATTCGGATTTAGTGCTCCTGCCGGAAGCAATTCTTCCACCTCCGCTACGGTGATTTTTGCGGCACCACACATATTGGGATTAAAATTTCTGGCGGTACCTTTAAAAATCAGGTTCCCTGCTTCATCACCCTTCCATGCTTTTACAAAAGCAAAATCGGCCTGATAAGCGTATTCCAGGACATACATTTTTCCATTGAACTCCCTTGTTTCCTTTCCTTCTGCCACTTCAGTTCCATAGCCTGCTGGAGTGTAGATCGCAGGAAATCCTGCCTGTGCTGCCCTGCATTTTTCTGCCAATGTACCCTGTGGGGTTAACTCAACCTCGAGTTCCCCGCTAAGCATTTGCCTTTCAAATTCATCGTTTTCCCCAACGTAGGAGGAGATCATTTTTTTTATCTGGTGTTTTTGAAGTAATAACCCCAGCCCGAAATCATCAACTCCCGCATTATTACTGATACACGTCAGATCCTTTACCCCTATACGTACCAACTCAGCGATTGCGTTTTCGGGTATGCCGCACAGGCCAAATCCACCTAGCATTAAAGTCATCCCGTCCTTCACCCCTTCGAGGGCTTCTTCCGGACTCTTAACTATTTTCGGAATCATATAATATACTTTACGATAGTAGCTTAAAAATCGAGATCCCCCAGATCATCTTCCAGGTCATCTGTTTCCTGTTCAGTTTCAACAGTCTTGGTACAATCCAGATTGATTGACATGTTTTCAGGGGCTGTGAACTCTTCCTTAGACACCCCTAAATCGGGATTTGCGTAGTTCTTTTTCATATACAATCCCCATATCGGGAGGGCCATGGAAGCTCCTTGTCCGTAGTAGATGGTTTTAAAATGGGTAGCACGTTCTTCACCTCCGACCCAAACACCGGTAACAAGGTTGGGTACCATCCCCATAAACCAGCCATCACTATGATTCTGAGTAGTACCTGTTTTCCCGGCAATGGGATTTGTAAACTCATATGGGTAGCCCGTAATGATCTCCTTGTAGACGTCCTGGTCCTTGGCAAAACTATGTCTTAATCGTGTTCCCGAACCACCTTCAGTGACCCCTTCAAGAAGGTTGATCATGGCATAGGAAACTTCCTTGCTCAATACATCCTTGGTTTCAGGGACGTATTCATAAAGTACTGTTCCATTTTTATCCTCTATTCGTGTAACCATTACCGGCTTTACATAAACTCCCTGATTGGCAAAAGTTCCATAAGCTCCTACCATTTCATACACATTAAAATCAGGAGTACCCAGTGCAATTGAGGGAACTTCCGGAATCTCGCGGGTAAGTCCAAGATTGCGTACAATAGAGACTACCGGTTTTGGACCTACCTGATCAATTAATTGTGCAGTAACTGAATTTACAGAATTCGCGAGGGAGTGCTTTAGGGTAAACATGTCTCCGGAGTATCTCCCGTCAGAATTATTCGGGCACCAGGGTTCCGGGTTGCCGTGTTTTCCCGCTTCGATGCAGTACTGACTATCAGGTAATTCGTCACAGGGTGACATTCGCAGTTGGTCAATGGCAGCTGCATATACAAAAGGCTTGAAAGTTGAACCTGCCTGCCTTGCTCCCTGTATTACGTTATCGTACTGGAAGTGCTTGTAATTGATTCCTCCTACCCACGCCTTTACGTGTCCCGTTTGTGGCTCCATAGACATCATGGCAGTTCTTAAGATGGTCTTGTAGTACCGGATGGAATCCAAAGGGGTCAATACCGTATCCTTTTCCTGAGTCTCACTATTCCAGTCGAAAACAGTCATTTCCGTTTTCTCATTAAAGGATTGCCTTATCTCTTCCTCAGTCTTTCCTGCAGCCTTCATTTTTTTCCATCGGTCAGAATTCTTCATTGCCCGCTCCATTATACGATTGATCTCCTGCCTCTCTAAATCGAGAAATGGCGTTGTGGGGTTACGTTTCGGAGTGTTCTGGTTAAAAAACTCTGCCTGAAGGTTTTTCATGTGCTCAGAAACGGCCTCTTCGGCATTCTTTTGCATCCTGGAATCTATTGTAGTGTAGACCTTTAATCCATCGAGGTAAATATTCCAGGTATCCCGCTCGCCTTCCTGAGTAACAGGTTTTGGGTTTTTCTTGATCCAGCCGTTAAGATATCCCTGCAGATACATTCTGAAGTATGTAGCCAGACCTTCGCGGTGTGACTCCGGACTGAAATTGATGTCCATTTTTAATTGCTGTAAAGAATCCTTCTCATCTTCGGTGATATAACCGTATTTCTCCATTTGGGAAAGTACCGTATTTCTGCGGCCCAGAACTAGTTCTTCCCTTCTGATGGGGTTGTAAAGCGAAGAATTTTTCAACATCCCGACAAGCACAGCAGATTCTTCCGTTTTTAAATCCCCGGGTTCCTTTCCGAAATATATGCGGGATGCAGAGCGAATTCCGTCTGCATTGTAACCAAAATCATAGATGTTCATATACATCGCTATGATCTCCTGCTTGGTATAGTTCCGCTCCAGTCGGGTTGCGATAACCCATTCCTTAATCTTTTGCGTCACCGCCTGAAACAGGTTTTTTGACCGAACTCCTACAAAAAGTTGTCGCGCCAATTGCTGGGAAATAGTACTAGCCCCTCCACGCTGTCCAAGAAAGGCGACCGCTCTCAGGAATCCAATCCCATCAATTCCTGAATGTTCATAATATCTTGCATCCTCAGTCGCTACCAGCGCATTGACCAGGTTCCGCGGCAAGTCTTCATAAGCCACCGGGGTCCTGTTGTCATCGAGGTAAAATTTTCCCAGAGTTGCCCCATCGGATGAAATGATTTCTGTGGCCAGATTGGTTTGGGGATTTTCGAGTCTTTCAAATGTTGGCATTTCACCAAAAGCACCCCATGCAGCGAGAAGGAAAACAAGAAATATAGCCAGGACACCGCTGAAAAACAGAATCCAGAACCATTTTATAAAAGGAACAAATGAGGTTTTATCAGATTTTTTTCGGGTCTTTGCCATCAGATTAATTACTTTCTATTTCCAGGCCTACATCTGTAATTCCCATCAGTTCACCAATTCCTTCCACACTACCATTTTTTCTCATTGCCTGTTCGATTCGTATAGTATATACGCCTGTAACGGGAAAATTGATGTTTTCCTTATACCAAAGTTTGTTTTCTTTGATACTGCCATACCCTTTTCCCAACCAGGTGCCGTCGGCCTCTGCCATGGTGTACTCTAAAGTATCAATATAAGTTTCCCCTCCGGGATATTCGAGTTGAGTAATAAGATACAGATTACTGTAAGGATAGGTATTGTCATTTCTGATATTAATATACATCTGGTATATCTTATCGGATTGCAACTCAGGAGTTTCAAACTCTATGATACTGTCCTTGTTCCACACTCCGTTTTCGAGCGACTGAAAATCTGAATATAGCGGGCCATTCCCACAGCCAGATAGCAGGAATCCAGTCAGCAAAAGAATCCAGTATGATCTACCCATTTTTTTGTGAAGATTTTGCCGGTTTTCTCCTCTTTTTGTTCTTCTTTCTCCTATTCTTATTCCTGGGGCGGTCAAAACGGGTAAGGCTATCCTGACCTACGGTATTTTCAAAAAGTGGTGTTTCCTTTTCCAGATTATCTGAAGCGTACAACTCAAGGCTGGCTACTTTTTCTTTCTTCTTATTCTTCTCAATGATCTCCTGTACCTGTTCTTTTGTAAGTGTATGCCAATGGGAAGGGTCGTCCTTATACGAGAACCACAGCAGTCCTTTAAAGATATCCGTTTTCTGGCAAAACGCTAGCCCTTTTTCAGTGTGTAGCTTGCTGTCCTGTGATGGAAAATCCTTCAAAGCCTCCAGATACATATCCAGTTCGTAATTCAGACAACATTTTAATTTACCACACTGGCCGGCAAGTTTCTGAGGATTCAGAGAGAGTTGCTGATAACGCGCTGAAGAAGTGCTTACCGATCTGAAATCCGTCAACCAGGTGGAGCAACACAATTCTCTGCCGCAGGATCCTATGCCTCCAAGACGCTGGGCCTCTTGCCTGTATCCAATCTGTTTCATTTCAATTCTGATCCCGAACGCTTTCGCCATATCCTTGATCAATTGTCTGAAATCCACGCGCTCATCTGCGGTATAATAGAAAGTAGCCTTAGACCCATCTCCCTGAAATTCCACATCTGAAATCTTCATTTGTAGTCGGAGTAAAATAGCCATCTCACGAGATCTCTTTTTGATCTCATCTTCTTTATCCCGGCATTTCTGCCATTTGTCTATATCTTTCTGGGTGGCTTTTCGGTAGACTTTTGGAAGTTGATCGTCATTCGCTACCTTTTTCTTTTTCATTTGTACCCGAACCAGTTCCCCGGCCAGGGTTACCATCCCGACGTCATGTCCGGATTTCGCCTGTGTTGCGATTATATCTCCTATAGAAAGTGATATATCTTCAGGCACTCTGTAGAATTCCTTTCTGCTATTTTTAAACCTGACTTCAACACAATCAAAAGGCCTCTCACCATTGGGAAGTGACATGTTTGAAAGCCAGTCAAAAACCGTTAATTTATTACAACCATCTGTACCGCAAGTACCATTGTTCTTGCATCCCCTAGGTTGTCCATCCTTTCCGGTTGAACAACTGCTACAACCCATAATTTTTTATCTTGATTTGGAGAAAAGCCGTAAAGCTCAGTCCAAAAAGCGTTCGTAATTAATTCTTACAGGTAAAGATACTACTTTTTTAACGTGAAGTAAAAATGGGTTTAACGGTTGCTTCAGGGCTCTTTTTATATAGTAAGGCCTCCGATCGTCCCTTTTTAAAAATCTTATTGCTAACAGTCATTCCTTTCCTGAGTTTTTTCTGTTCTTCCTCTGGTAAGGCATAAATTTCTTTGCATTCTGAAGAACAACACTGATCCATTTTCTCAGCACAAGAATCACATTGTATAAACAATAAGTGGCAGGCTTCATTGGCGCAATTAACATGGGTGTCACAAGGTTTACCACATTGATGACATTGGGCAATAACATCCTCTGTAATTCGCTCACCCCTTCGATGGTCAAATACAAAGTTCTTTCCTAAAAACTTGTTCTCCAGACCTTTTGCTTCTACCTGTCGGGCATAATCAATTATTCCGCCCTCCAGTTGATAGACATTCTTAAATCCCTTGTGTTTGTAATATGCACTGGCCTTCTCACAACGTATCCCGCCGGTACAATACATCACCAGTTTTTTCTCTTCTTTAAACTCGGATAACTCCTGCTCGATGATATCGAGGGAGTCCCTGAAAGTGTCTACATCCGGAGTGATGGCATTCTTAAAATGACCGATCTCACTCTCGTAATGATTTCTCATATCCACCAATAGAGTATCCGGATCTTCAATGAGTTCATTAAAAAGTTCAGCGCCAACGTGTATGCCTTTGTCAGTTACATCAAAAGTGGCGTCATTGAGTCCGTCTGCAACAATCTTTTTTCGCACCTTCACTTTCAACTTAAGGAAGGATTTATTGTCCTGCTCAATGGCGATATTTATTCGGACGTTTTGCAGAAAACTTATACTGTCTAAATGAGCTTTAAAAGCTTGAAAATTTTCTGCCGGAACGGAGAGTTGGGCATTGATCCCCTCATGGGCAACATAAATCCGGCCCAGCACTTCAAGTGCATCCCAGGCGAGGAACATATGGTTTCTGAAAATGTGGGGATTCCCTATGTGTGCGTATCGGTAAAAGGAGATGGTAAGCCGCTCTTTCCCGGCCTGTTCAATGAGTACTTCCCTTTCTTTCGCACTTAATGTATTGTACAGTTGCATGCTATACCGCGATTAAGTTGAATGAAAATTAAAAAGCAAAAATACAATTTTTCACCGCCCATCAAACAAAAAGGGCCCTGAAAATCAAGGCCCTTAGGGATCACTTTAAGGAAATTTTCTTTTCCATAGAGGATAATACCAGTAAAGTGAACAACAAATAGAAATGTTTTTAGACAAGATGACGAAATAATAAAAAGGTTGCTTTTGTGATTGTGATATGCAAAAAGAAGTGGTATTTTAGTCTTCCTTAAAATATAAAGAAAGAGAAGACATGAGTAGTGAGAAAGAAGCGAAGTTGAAAGCCCTGAAATTAACCCTGGATAAGTTAGATAAAACCTATGGAAAAGGGGCGGTAATGAAGATGGGAGATACTGTGGTTGCCGATGTTGAAGTTATACCTTCGGGTTCTCTCGGTCTCGACATTGCCCTAGGGGTGGGAGGATATCCCCGGGGAAGAGTAATAGAAATCTATGGTCCTGAATCTTCTGGAAAAACTACCCTTACCCTTCACGCCATTGCTGAAGCCCAGAAAAACGGAGGTATCGCTGCCTTTATTGATGCAGAACATGCGTTTGACAGGTTTTACGCTCAGAAGTTAGGAGTTGATATTGATAATCTGATTATTTCACAACCAGATCACGGAGAGCAAGCCCTTGAAATAGCCGATAATCTTATCCGTTCTGGGGCTATTGATATAGTGATTATTGATTCTGTCGCTGCCCTGACACCAAAAAGTGAAATTGAAGGGGAAATGGGCGACTCAAAAATGGGATTACATGCCCGACTGATGTCGCAGGCACTGAGGAAGCTTACGGCCTCCATCAGTAAAACCCATTGTACCGTGGTATTTATCAACCAGTTGCGCGAAAAAATAGGCGTAATGTTCGGAAACCCGGAAACGACCACCGGAGGTAATGCCCTCAAATTTTATGCTTCTGTGCGTCTCGATATCAGGAGATCCACTCAGATAAAAGACACTGATGGCAACGTACAGGGAAATAAAACAAGAGTAAAAGTGGTAAAAAATAAAGTAGCTCCACCTTTTAAAACTGCCGAATTCGATATTATGTACGGGGAAGGGATTTCAAAAGTGGGAGAAATCCTCGATCTGGGAGTTGAATTTGAAATCATAAAGAAAAGTGGTTCCTGGTTCAGTTATGGTGATACAAAGCTCGGACAGGGTAGAGATGCAGTTAAGACTCTTCTACTAGACAATCCTGAATTGCTGGAGGAGCTAGAAGTTAAGATCAAAGATGCGATAACCGCAATTAAGGTATAAACACCTTCATTAGCTGCATAAAGCAACCCTTCTTACTTATTTTCATCTTAAAGAAAAACTTGTGTTGAGATGAGCTATAAGAAATTCACATTTCTGATTCTTTTTTTCCTTGCCTTAGTCTTCCAGTCCTGTAAACTTGAAGATGACAGCGTCAATTTTAATTTTATCCCTCTCCAAATAGTAAGTGCTGATCTTCCTCAATCTTTTGAACTGAATGAAACTTACGAGATCAGGGTAAGGTATCTGCGGCCAAGTGGATGTGTTTTTTTTGAAGGATTTGACATCACAAAAGAAGCGACCACCACCCGTAATGTAGTAGCCATTGGTACGGAATTCTATGAGGATCCCTGTACTCAGGCAATTGAAGAGCTTGAAGCTACTTTCAATTTTATTTGTCTTTACGATGATACCTATTTATTCAGGTTCTGGAGTGGAGAGAATGAGAATGGCGAACAACAGTACCTTGAGATAGAAGTGCCCGTGAATTAATGGTTTTCTGGGAATTGAAGATCTAAATCTAACCAGCATTTTGAGTTTAAAGAAGCTCATAAATCAATGTAAAAAAGGAGACAGGAAGGCACAAGAACAGCTTTACCGGAAGTATTCCAGTGTCTTATACGGACTATGTTTGAAGTATTCAAGGAATAAAACTGAAGCAGAAGACAACCTTCATGATAGTTTTCTGACGATCTACGATAAAATAGACCAATTTAAGTTTAAGGGATCTTTTGAAGGTTGGTTAAAGAGGATTACCGTGAATACGGTACTCCAGAAATATCGCAAGGCTCAGTATATGAACGTGGTCTCAGACAATCTGAGCGAAGAAGAGGATCTCGATTATGACTATCCGGATGTTCAACTCTCAACCCTCCTCCAATACGTGCAGGAATTGCCCAACAAATACAGGCTAACATTCAACCTCTACGTTTTAGATGGATATACGCACAAAGAGATCAGTGAACTTTTAGGGACTTCTACAGGCACTTCCAAATCAAATTTATCAAGGGCTAAAATGATCCTGAAAGAGAAATTAAAGAAAGAAAATATCAATATTGCTTAATACCCGGGCACATGAAAAAGAAAAATATAGAAAAGGTATTCAGGGAAAAACTTCAGGACTACAGTCAGATTCCTGAAGAAGTGGTATGGGAAAATATTTCCGCTTCCCTGGATAGTAAACAAAAGAAACGAAGGATTCTTCCTATCTGGTGGCAATTAGGAGGCGCCGCGGCATTATTGATCGTTGCCTTGTTTGTGTTCCTGCCGGGTACTGATTCAGAGCCAGATGCCGAAGAGGTGATTACCAATACTGAATCGAATATCAGGGCACAGGAAGCAGAGCCCGAATCAAATAGTTCATCTGACACTGAATTAACAGGATCGGACAACTTTGATAATCCTGATAAAGCCATCGTTGTATCATCTGATAAAAGTACTGGTGAAACTACTAAACAGCAAGCTGATTCTCAAGGCAAAGGCGTAATGCAAGGTATTGACATCAATAATAGTTCCAGGGCAAATGAAAAGCGCGAATTATCTGCTATTAGAAAGAACAATTCTACGCTTATTGCAAAAACACAAAAGGAAAAAGAGTTAATGGGGTCTGAAAGTGTAGTGGTTTCCGATGATCCTGACACTTATCAATCCAACGAAGATCAGGCTACGGAGATCTCAGGTGTTAAAAAAGGGGAGTTGCAAGGTCAGGAAAAAGATTCATTTGTCAGCAATACTGGGGGCGAGAAGGAAAAAGATGAAGTAAAGGCAGAAGAGTTAAATGAGGACAAAAAACAATCTATTTTAGAGGCCATTGCGCAGCAAGAGGAAGAGATTACAGAGGACATATCGGAAAACAGATGGGAATTCGGCCCCAGAATTGCCCCTGTTTTCTTTAGTTCATTGGCCCAGGGATCCCCCATTCATTCCAGTTTTAGGGATAATGCGAAATCGGGTAATGTAAATATGAGTTATGGCCTGAATGTTTCTTATGAATTGGGAAAGAAGATCAAAATAAGATCGGGCATACACAAAGTCGATTTTGGTTATGACACCAAGGATGTAACGTTTTCATCCTCCCTCAATGCGAATACCAACGGAATAATTAACAATATAGATTATTCCCTGAGTAGTAGAAATCTGGTTGTTCGAAGCAATACCAGAAGTGGTAAACTTCCGACTGAAAATGCAGAGGATGTCGCTGGCCCTGATCCAGCCCTGAACGGAAAAATGGTTCAGGAATTTGGTTATTTAGAAGTGCCACTCGAGTTGTCATATGAAATTCTCGATAACAAATTCGGACTCAATCTCATTGGCGGCCTAAGTTCTCTTTTTCTGGTCAATAACAGCGTTACACTGGAGGCTGATGGTATCTTAACCGAAATGGGGGAGGCAAATAACCTCAACGATCTTAATCTCAGTACGAATTTTGGCGTTGGTGTATCTTATCGCTTTAATGATAAATTACAATTAAACCTCGAACCCATGTTTAAATATCAGCTCAATACATTTTCCGAAACATCAGGAAATTTTCAGCCATTTAGTATGGGGGTTTATTCAGGCCTGAATTTCAGGTTTTAAGAAGTTGGTTAGGTTGGTTACTGTATCCGCAGTGGCCGCTTCAGCACCCTGCACAAAACAGGATGTTTTTTTTATACTATTTGGTATTTTTTATTCAGCTGCCGCCATGAGTTGGTCTAACATAAGTTTTCTTACGTTATCTCTTAGCTCTCCTTTTTGCTTTTCAACCATCGCATCAGTTTTAATAAAAGGAAATACTTTTACTCTAAGCCATCCTGGACCCCCCCTGTAAATAGTGAAAGGAAAACGCCTTTTTGCATCAAAAAATATGATTGGAACGATCGGTATATTGTGAGCAATTCCCATTTTAAAGGCCCCGTCCTTAAATTCATCCAAAACGATCTCTTCAGGCGGTACGCCTCCTTCCGGGAAAATACAGATACTCAGGCCCTGATTGAGTCTGCGTTGTGCCCTGCGATATACCCCCATTCTACTCTTGCTATCCTCACGATCGACCATGATACAGACACGTTTGTAAAAAAACCCGAAAATCGGAATCTTTACCAGTTCCTTCTTTCCCACAAAGACAAAAGGATTCCTGCTCACCCTAAGCATTAACATAATATCGAGCATACTGGTGTGGTTGGCCACCAACATATAACTCTTCCCTTTTACAAGCTTTTCCTCATATTTAATTTTGGGGATGCACCCCATGCCGTACAATATTATTGTTGCCCAGATATTTCGGGCTAACCAGAAAAACTGGGGATAGGTCTTTTCAGAGATGGACAATAAAATCAGGAGGGGGGAGAATACAATGATTGGGATGGCCACCAAAATGTAAAACCAAATGCGATACAAAAGCTGGCCTGCTTTTTTTAAAAGCCTCAACATAAAATCAAAAATAACAATTTTAGCAGGGTTTTAGTATTTCTTTTACTTTTGTCATTCTTTAAAGTTCAGCGGATGGCAAGAATCTTGACAGGTATACAAAGTACAGGTACTCCGCATCTCGGGAATATCCTTGGGGCGATCATTCCTGCCATAAATATGGCAGAAAATCCGAAGAATGAATCCTTTCTCTTCATTGCTGACATGCATTCGCTGACCCAGATCAAAAATGGAGAAGAGCTCAGGAATAATACCTATGCGACTGCTGCTGCCTGGCTTGCCTTCGGCCTGGATGTCAATAAAACTGTTTTTTATCGTCAGAGTGATGTGCCCCAAGTCACAGAATTGGCCTGGTATCTCAGTTGTTTCTTTCCATATCAGCGGCTAACGCTGGCCCATTCTTTTAAAGATAAGGCTGACAGACTGGAAGATGTGAATGCGGGACTGTTTACTTACCCCATGCTTATGGCTGCAGATATTCTGCTATATGATGCCCATATAGTTCCTGTGGGAAAAGATCAGCTGCAGCATCTGGAAATGACCCGTGATGTTGCTTCGCGGTTTCACGCTCAACTAGGGGATACTTTTGTACTTCCCGAAGCTCAGGTGCAGGAAGAAACCATGTATATCCCGGGGACAGATGGAGAAAAAATGAGTAAAAGTAAAGGAAACCTCATCAACATTTTCCTGCCAGACAAACAGCTTCGAA
Organism: Muriicola sp. E247; assembly: GCF_041358175.1. NCBI lineage: Bacteria > Pseudomonadati > Bacteroidota > Flavobacteriia > Flavobacteriales > Flavobacteriaceae > Muriicola > Muriicola sp. E247. The sequence goes on along the minus strand of NZ_JBGKBE010000001.1, from coordinate 532,639 downwards.
AGCAGATCATGGGGATAAAGACAGATAGTACTCCTCTGGAAGATCCTAAGGATCCCGAAAGTGATAATGTTTTTGCTCTCTATGCTCTTCTGGCCCCAAAAGCCGATGTCACAAGAATGCGGGAAAATTATACGAAAGGGAATTATGGTTATGGTCATGCAAAACAGGAGCTATATGAATGTATAGTCTCCAGATTTGAAGAGCCCAGGAAAAAATTCAATTATTACATGGAAAACCAATCGGAAATTGACCAGTTGTTGAGTTTGGGAGCAAAAAAAGCGGGGCATGTTGCTGAAGAAGTCTTAAGCCGCGTCCGTAATAAACTTGGATATTGATTAAATGACTTTCCGGCTCATGAGTCGGTGACTTTTAAATAGCTTCAAAACAATTTCCCGGAAGCGGACGTACAACTCCTTTTAGTTCCATTGCCAATAAAGCTGAGGCAGTATTATAAACAGGTATTTTACTTTTCATGGCAATATCATCCAACAATTGCCTACCCCCCAATTGTAATTGATTGTAAATAGACTGTTCCACGGGGTTTAAATCGACAAAAAGTTTTGTTTGAATAGCCGAATTATCTCTCTCCTCTATGTCCCAATTGAGGTGGTAGACCAAATCAGCTGCCGACGTAAGCAGATGAGCATTTTGTCTTTTAATCAGATTATTTGTGCCTTCACTGTAAATATCTCCAGGTCTCCCCGGAACGGCAAATACATCGCGGTTATAACTATTCGCTATATCAGCCGTTACCAGGCTGCCTCCTTTATGTGCTGATTCTATAACGATGGTTGCCTGACTAATCCCCGCAATAATTCGATTTCTCTTTAGAAAATTAACTCTTTCCGGTTTGCTGGTACTCCAGAACTCGGTAAAAAAGCCGCCATTTTTTTCTACTTCAGCGCAATACCTTTTATGTGCCCTGGGGTACATCTGATTAAGTCCATGCGCTAGGCACCCTATGGTCTGCAATCCGAATTCTACGGCAGCATTTTGAATGCAGATATCTACCCCATAAGCAAAGCCACTTACAATTACTGGATTAAATGGCCTTAGTTCTTCCATAAAATGTTCGCAGAATGTCCTACCGGCCGTGGTCATATTACGAGTGCCGACTATACTAATAATCTTCTGATTTTCTAAATGAATTGACCCTCTTGAAAAAAGTAGAAGAGGAGCATCCGGGCAGTGCCTGAGATATTTAGGGAAGGTGGTTTCTTTGAAGTAATGGGTTTGTATATTTTGGTCCTCTATAAAGCGATATTCCCTCTCTGCCGCTAAAAGGTATTTATGATCGAATAACTCATGGGTGACTTTGGTGCCAATACCATCAATATGGTGTAAAAGACTTTTCTTTTCCCTGAAAACCTCTTCGGCGCTACCGCAATGACTAATGAGTTTCCTGGCGGAAATTTCCCCTATGTTGGGAATAGATTGCAGTCTTAGAACAGAAATTATATCCTCCTTCATCATCTTACGGCACAAATATCTTCATGTACAAAATAGTGAAAAAGTAATGTTAATAAAAAGTTATCCGCCATTTTGTAGCCGCCCTATTTTTTTTCATCTTTGTGTTGATGAGTACAACAGCTTACATAGAAGAGCTTCTTTACCGTTATAATTGCGTGGTAGTACCAGAATTTGGTGCCTTTTTAACCCATGTTAAATCGGCCTTTATTGACAAGTCGGTCCACACATTTTACCCTCCTTCCAAGGTGCTGTCTTTTAACCGTCAGCTCCAATCCAATGATGGCCTGCTCATCTCCTATATGGCAGAAGCTGAAAAGTTATCCTTTGAAGAAGTCCAACAGAAATTAGCCAAGAATGTTGAACAGTGGAAAGAGCAATTGGAAAATGGTGAATCACTCGTTTTTGACAATATAGGCACCTTTAAGCCCACCAGGGAAGGTAAATTGATTTTCCAACCCACAAAACAAACCAATTTTCTTACATCATCCTTTGGCTTGAGCTCTTTTGTGTCTAAACCTGTTCTCAGAGAGCAATTAAAAGAAGAGATAGAAGAAATTGAGGAGAAAGTCCCTTTTATCATCACGCCTGAAACAAGAGAAAAAAGTAATTTCAGGCCACTACTAAAATATGCGGCCATCGTTCTTTTGGCTATTTCTGCCGGATTTACGGGGTACAGAACGTACAACCAGGCCCTTTCCAATGAACTCGTTTCCCAGCAGAAAGCGCAGGAAATTATTGCCAATAGTATTCAGGAAGCGACTTTCTTTGATACCAAACCACTGGAATTACCTGTTTTTAAGATTGAGGTAAAAAAGAATACCAGAAAAAGCCACCACATAATCGCAGGCGCCTTCAGAGAAAGAAGCAACGCCAATAAAAAGATAAAGCAACTCCAAAACAAAGGGTATAATTCTTTTTATGTGGGACAGAATAAATTTGGTTTGTATCAGGTTGCATTTGCGAGTTATGCCGATCCTAAAGAAGCCCTGGAGGCTTTAAAACAGATTAGACTAACAGAATCCAAGGATGCCTGGCTTCTATCTGTTAAATAATCAGCTTTCCTATTTTCAAGCCCTTCAATAGCTTGTATCTTTGCCAAAATTTGATGTATGAAGCCTAAAACTCCCAGTGATTCAAGAACTGTAATGACCGATCTGGTTCTTCCCAGTGAAACAAATCCACTTAACAATCTATTTGGTGGCGAGTTATTGGCCAGAATGGATCGTGCTGCAAGTATTTCTGCAAGGCGCCATAGCAGGAGAATAACGGTAACAGCTTCTGTGAATCACGTAGCCTTTAACCGATCTGTACCCCTGGGCAGTGTTGTTACTCTTGAAGCTGCCATTTCAAGGACATTCCGCACATCCATGGAAGTGTATATTGATGTTTGGATTGAAGATCGTTTTAGCGGGGAACGAACAAAGGCCAATGAGGCCATTTATACTTTTGTGGCTGTGGATGAAACCGGAAAGCCAACGGCTATCCCACCTATTGAGCCCGAAACGGAGCTGGAGAAAATCAGATTTGAAGGTGCCCTCAGAAGGAAGCAACTCAGTCTGGTCCTGGCTGGCAAAATGAAACCACACGATGCTACAGAACTCAAAGCCCTCTTTACTGAATAAATTGCATTAAAAATCAAAAGTGTCAGGATCAGGTCCAAAACGCTTTCCTTTTTCTAATTCATCGATTTTAATCATATCTTCTTCAGAAATTGAGAAATCAAAAATGTCAGCATTATCCAAAATTCGTTCCTTTTTGGACGACTTGGGGATCGTAATGACACCTTTCTGAAGATCCCATCTTAAGACAATCTGAGCAATGGTCTTTTTGTATTTTCTTGCAAGGCTTTTAAATACTTCCAACTCAAAAATATTACCCTGCATAAGGGGGGACCAGGCCTCGTATTGGATTCCTTTTTCTATACAATAATCGAGCAGTTCTTGTTGTACCAGATAAGGGTGAAATTCCATTTGGTTTACCATTGGTATGATGGAAGCATCTTCCAATAAATCTTCCAGATGATGCCTGAGAAAATTACTTACTCCTATGGCCCGTACCCGCTTCTCTTTGTAAAGTGTCTCTAAAGCTTTCCAGGTTTCTTTATATTTCCCTCTTACTGGCCAGTGAACCAAATAGAGGTCTAAATAATCGGTATTTAATCTCTTTAAACTGTTTTCAAAAGCCTTTAGTGTTGCCTCATATCCTTGCTCTGTATTCCATACCTTACTTACCAGAAATATATCCTCTCTGGGAATCCCGCTTTCCCTTATTCCGATCCCTACTCCTTCTTCATTTTGATAGATAGCTGCGGTATCTATATGCCTGTACCCTGCATTTAAAGCCCATTTAACAGCATTAATTACTTCTTCTCCATCTTTTGCTTGCCATACCCCCAGCCCAAAATATGGCATTTTTACGCCGTTATGGAGAGTGAACCCTCCCTTGAGATCTGTTATTTTATCCATGCTATAGTTGTTTAAAGTTGGTAGATCCATTCTTCCGGATTTAACCGGGTGGCGTCTCTGTAGAGATAAAATTTTAACTGGGTGAGACCATTTAATCTATTGGTATATATCTCCCCTAATTCTTCCTTGGCATTTACCCGATCTCCTTTTTTAACATAGAGATTGGCCAGATTGTAATAGGTACTGATATAATTTCCATGTTTAACCTGCACTCCTTTTCCTCCTCCTGGGACAGCCATAATGGCTATAACCTCTCCCTCAAATACAGCCCTTGCCTTAGCTCCTTTGTCAGTAGCGATGATTACCCCATTATTCTGATGTTTAATTCCAGGATAGACAGCATCGCTGTAAATACCAAAGCCCTGCCTTTTAATTCCTTTCTCTACAGGCCAAATGAGTCGGCCTTTGTTCGCTGAAAAATTATTTGCAATAATGGTCGCTTCAGGTGTTAAAACAAACCGGCTACTCGAAGCTGAATTCCCTGCTTTTTTATTTGAAGCTGCAATTGCACTGCGAATAAGTCGTTCAATCTGTTCATCTATTTTCCTGGCCTCAGCTTTTTTCTTATTGATGGCAACAGCGTAATTGCTTTCATTTTGCCTGATGGTTTTAAGCAGGCCTTTTTGTTCATTGATCTCTTCAAAAAGTTCCTTGCGTGCCGCTTTGTTTTCTGCAATAAGGGATTCCTTCTGCCTTCGCTGTCTCGTTAGATCATTATTAAGGGTGATAAGATCATCTGTTTTTTCCGCAATCTGTACTCCCTGTTCTTTCCTATATCGGGTGTATTGTTTCAGATACTGAAGGCGTTTAAATGCCTGATAGAAGTTTGAAGAAGAAAGCAGGAACATTAATCGACTTTGCTGGGATCGATTTCGATAAGATTTTCTGATCATATTGGCATACTCCTCTTTCAGAATATCGAGATCTTCCCTCAGTTTTGCAATATTCCTGATATTGGCATTTACCTGCCTGCTCAGCAGGTTCGATTGCTGATTGGTTACCCTGATAAGTTGTTGCCTCACATTGATTTTTTGATCGAGAAGTTCTAATTGATCAAGTACCGTTCCCCTTTGCTTTCGCTCAGCAAAGAGTAAACGATTCATTTCGGTGATTTCTTTCTGAAGTTGCTCCCGTTTTGCCTCAAGAGCCTTTTGCTCATTAGTCTGAGCTATTCCCGGCACCCCTGATAGAAACCATATTGCAAGAAGTAGTATTAGCCTTTGTCCAAAGAATGTGTTCATATCAATTCAAAACAATCTTTTCATAGCCATTGGGAATCTTGTAGGGAAAACTGACTTTCGTGTTGAACTCAATATTCCGGTATTCGATATCAATAACATTGCGCTGGTTGTTATCAATTGCCAGAATCCCCACTGAATTTGGGACTATTTTGTTGTTTTTTTGCTGATAATCCTTATACCTGATCTCGAGCAGCCTTTTTTGCAGCGGTTGTGAAATTTGTTGTGAGGCAAGTTTGTAATTCCCCGGATAAATCATAAAAAGAGTTTTAAACAGGTCTATTGACTTTACAGGTTTTAATTCATAAGAGCTTGTGTTTAAGCTAACCTCATAGCGATCATCCCTTAGATCGAACAGGGCTTCCCCCAGCAATAGATTTTGCACTTTCTTATAGTCGAGTTCCGTTCCCAGTAATCGACTCAGGTATTCAAAACTACCATCAAAGTAACTGTTTTCCAATTTATTATAGAAGGTAACCCTGTCTGGAGTGATCATCGCCTTTACCACTCCCAGCGGTGCACTTAACCAAATTGCCTTGTCTTTCTCCATTCTGAGACTAACCCCAAGGCTCTGACTGGATGATCCATCCGAAAAATCAATCTTAAGTCGACCTGTAAGCGTTTTAAAATCGACTGTATTTTTATAGTGGTTTCTAATGATGGTTCTAGCCGGTAATTTAGCATCAAGAGTCTGATCTGATAGTATTTTTGCTGATTTACACGAAGAGACTATTGCAAATAGTATAATCCCGTAACCAAGCTTAAGTCCCGCACATTTCATTTTCTTCATCATCTTACGACCCATTTTTTATTTTACTAAGATACATATTTGCCATAGTTGCATCACCCAAACCCTTGTATGCTGTAGCTAACTCTCTATAAAACATAAACGTAAGATTCTCATCTTCGTATATAAAGTCGAGCCCCATTGTTAAATAATCTGACGCTTGCCTGAAATCTGAAGTTCTGTTCAGGGCCATTCCTTTGGCGTAATAAAAATAGGGCTGCAACGGATATTCCTCCAGTGCACTCGTGGCAAGCGTATTTAATTTTTCGTATTCTTCCTTTTCCATATGGGCTTTCAGAGTCTCCATCAGGGCATTTAAAGGGTTGTCAATTTCCTCCTGTCCATTGGCCTCCGTTGCTTCAGGAATCTCCTCATGAGCTGATGAATAGTTTATTCGAGCGGTCATGTTTTCGGTAAACGGACTTTCCTTCAGTTCTTTCAACACTTTTTTAGCCAGCTTGTAGTTTTTCTTATCCACCAATATCTCTGTGAGATTCTCTTTGAGCTTACTATTATCGAATGGAATCTGATCTATAACGGAATTAAAGTTTGAGTCGCCCAAATCCACAATTGCGATATACGTGTTGAGATACCATAAATTTTCTGCCTGGTTCTTAAGTGCCGAGAGTGCGTATTCCTGGGCTATTGCGAGCTGATTATTGAGTTGGTAAGTCTTGGCGAGTTCATGATCAATCACAGAACTATCGGGATGAATTTCCTTGCACTTTAAAAGTGCATTGATTGCCTTGTCGTAATTTTCAATTCCTTTCTGCTTTAAGGCTTCAAAAAATAGTTCCTGAAACGTATCAGTATTAGAGTCCAATGATATCTCTGCACTCTCTTCCTCCTGGGCAATACTACTGAAAGGCACCATTAAGGCCATCAGAAAAACCATTTTCAATAGATATACCCATTTCATTGTGATCGAGATTACGTCTTTTAATAAAGACTAGCGAGTTCCTGTACTTCCAAATCCTCCCTGGCCCCTGCTGGTTTCGGTTAATTCCTGAACTTCATCCCATGTGGCTCTTTCGTGCCTTGCGATAACCATTTGAGCAATTCGCTCACCGTCTTCAATTACAAAAGCTTCATTGGAAAGATTAACAAGAATCACGCCAATCTCACCCCTATAATCTGCATCTATAGTTCCCGGAGTATTGAGAACCGTAATCCCCTTTTTTACAGCCAGGCCACTTCTTGGTCTGATCTGAGCTTCAAATCCCACTGGTATTTCGAGGAACAAACCAGTTTTAATTATTTTCCTCTCCAAAGGTTCTAGCCGGACGGGCTCCGTCAGGTTGGCACGAAGGTCCATTCCTGCTGATGAAGCTGTTTCATATTCGGGAAGTGGATGATGTGATTTATTTATGATCTTAACTTTCATTTCGTATAAATATTCGTTTGAGCAGGTCGTACTCCATCTTGTAAACCAAGAGTAAAAATACTAAAAGCAGCAGTGATCCAATGAGGATGTTTCCATTAAATACATAGAAAGAAAGGGCTGAAAATAAAATTGAAATTCCCATATAAAAACAGATCTTCCTGAAATTATACGGAATAGGGTAGTATTTACGCCCGAAATAATATGAAATAAGCATCATACTTGCATAAGCGGCTAAGGTGGCATAGGCTGAAGCGTAATAGCCTATTGAAGGGATAAACAGATAATTGATCGTGATAGTGATTATAGCGCCAGCAATTGATATATACGCCCCAAATCTGGTGCGGTCTGTTACTTTGTACCAAACCGATAAATTGTGATAAATCCCCAGACAAAAACTTGCCAGGACGATAATCGGGACCACAGGCATGGCTTCCCAATAATCGGAATTTCTGACTATTAAAACCTTCAGCAGATCAGAATAAACCACAACAGCCAACAAGATTACACTCCCCAGAACCACGAAGTAATTTGTGATCTGGGCATAGGCCCGTTGTGGGTTCTCGGAACGGGAATGACTAAAAAAAAAGGGCTCTATTCCCAGACGGAAAGCCGTGGCAAACAAAGTCATGAACAGGGCTATCTTATAACAAGCCGAATATTTTCCAATCTCGCTCTTGGCTATGGCTGAAGGAAGAAGTTCGGAGAGCATGATTCTGTCAAATACCTCATTAATCGTAAATGCAATACCTGCAATCATAACCGGCAAACCGTAGCTGACCATTTTAGACCATAATACCTTGTCAAACTTAAAGGAAGGTAATTTGTACGATGGTGAGATCAATAAGAGCGTGAAACCACTTGCAATGAGGTTGGAAATAAATATATAAGAGATTTCAAAATCGGGTATATAAAGCATTCCTGTCAGGCCCTCTGTACCTCCCTTTGCAAGGCCTGGAAGGATGAGGAGAAAAAAGACATTAAGGCTGAGGTTTATAGCTACATTCAGGATTTTTATGACTGCGTATCGCTGTGGATTCTGTTTTGCACGTAATAAAGCAAATGGAATAATGGCAAGGGCATCAAGGGCGAGAATAAAAATAACATACTTGATAAACTGCCCGTCAATATTGAGAAGTAAGGCTAAACGATCCTGAAAGATGAGGGCGAACACGGTAAACAAAGCTGTAGTCCCCATGAGGGATACCAGGGAGGTGGAAATTACTCCTGTCCTGTTCTTCTCACTGTTGTAAAAACGGAAAAAAGCCGTTTCCATTCCGTAGGCAAGGACGACATTAAATATGGCGAACCAGGCAAAGATTAATGTTACCTCACCATAGGATCCCGTAGGCATTACCTGAGTATAAAGGGGAACCAGTATAAATGACAACATCCTGGGTAAGACAGTTGCCAATCCATAAATAAACGTTTGCTTAAATAACTTCTGAAACAGACTCAAGCGCGGCTGTGTTAGGTATGGCTTAAAATTAGGTATTTAAAGCCTGCCAGCAAAGTTAGTTTTTAGGCCGCGATGGATATTGAACAGGCATTTTCTCCTTCACCCCTGAAAGCTTGAAGTAGTTCACCTTTTTTTTGCCTGTTAATGAATACTGTATAACTGCCTCGCCTGCATTTAAATTAAACGGGAAGTCTTCCTGATCACCCTTTAACATGGCAGGAGGCCGATTCCCTATTTCTTCCCTGGGGTCTGCGTGCATCACGATGCCTTTTCCCTCATCGTCTTTCTTTTTTTCGTAACGACATACCAGGACCGTTTCACCTTCCTGGGTTTTTAATTCAGGATTTAATATATGCCCTCTGAAATAAACTTTTTGAAAATCAATTGAACTTACTTCTCCTTCAAAAGGAAATTCAAGGGTAAACCCTGTGCCTCCTTCTTCCCTGCCAGAAGCAAAATCCTGACAGCTTGCGCCTGTTATGGTAAATGGGGCATCAGAACTCAATTTTTTCTGAGATGAGCATCCAAACAAACCAAATAAAACAATAAACGTATAGAAGGGAATTTTTTTCATGATTTAGCCTTTTGCCTAATAATATTCAATAGTGATGCCAAAAGTACTTATTCTGATGTATTGTAAAAAACAAACCCCAACTTTCGTCGGGGTTTAGTCTTGGAATAATTGAATTATTTTAATTGTTCAGTGCTTCTGCACCTCCAACAATTTCAAGGATCTCATTGGTAATAGCTGCTTGTCTTGCTTTGTTGTAGGTTAGCTTTAATTGGTCCCTTAGCTCTGAGGCATTATCTGTTGCCTTGTGCATTGCTGTCATTCGGGCACCGTGCTCACTTGCAAAGGAATCACGTACAGCTTTATATAACTGTGTTTTTAGAGATTTTGGAATGAGTTCCATTACAATTTTCTCTTTCTCAGGTTCAAAAATGTAGTCAACTGCATTTCCGGAATCAGATTTTTCCGCCACAATAGGAAGAAATTGCTCTGTCATTAGTATCTGAGTTGCTGCATTCTTAAACTTATTGTAGACCAGAACAATCTTGTCGTAAGATCCATCTACATAGAGGGACATTAACTCCTCCGCGATCTGTGCGATATTGTCAAATGTGAGATCATCATAGACCTTGCTGTGATCAGCAACTACCTTATTTTTCTTCTTTAGAATATCGGCTCCCTTTTTCCCAATGGTCATAAAATGGACCTCCTGAGCATTGAAAGAATTCGCTTTAAGGGAAATACATTCCTTTATTATATTAGAATTAAAGGCGCCACATAAGCCTCGATTGGAAGTTATAGAAACAATCAGCACTTTATTTACCGGGCGTTCTTCCGCATAAGAACTACCGGAATCCGCATCCAGGCTCCCACTTAAATTCTGCAAGAGCTCAGTTAATTTATTGGCATACGGGCGCATGGCAGTAATCGCATCCTGTGCTTTCTTTAACTTGGCAGCCGAAACCATTTTCATGGCACTCGTAATCTGCATAGTTGAAGAAACCGACGCTATTCTATTCCGTATTTCCTTTAGGTTTGCCATTTTTTATCTTCTGCTGAGTTTTAACTCTTATATTTCTTCACGAGGTCTTTGCAAACTGCAGTTAAAGTTTCAGTAACTTCATCCGTTAACTTACCAGCTTTTAAAGTATCGAGGGTATCCCTGTGTTTCGCATTCAGGAATTCCAGAAAGTCCTGCTCAAAATCTTTTACCTTTTCAACAGGCACGTCTCTTAGCAGGTTCTTTGATCCCGCAAAGATGATTGCTACCTGATCTTCTACCGTGAAGGGGTCATTTTGTGCCTGTTTCAGGATCTCAACGTTCCTTCGCCCTTTCTCAATTACATTTAGAGTTGCCGCATCAAGATCGGAACCGAACTTGGCAAAAGCTTCCAATTCACGGAATTGAGCCTGGTCTAGTTTTAGTGTTCCTGCTACCTTTTTCATAGACTTTATCTGGGCCGATCCACCAACCCTTGATACGGATATCCCCACGTTAATCGCCGGTCTTACCCCCTGGTTAAATAAATCCTGCTCGAGGAATATCTGACCATCGGTAATGGAGATCACGTTTGTAGGAATATAAGCAGATACGTCACCTGCCTGTGTTTCAATCACCGGTAGTGCTGTAAGCGATCCGCCTCCTTTGACCATAGGCCTGATTGGTTCCGGCAAATCATTCATGTTTTGTGCAATGGCATCATCATCAATAACCTTTGCTGCCCTTTCAAGCAATCTTGAATGGAGATAGAAAACGTCTCCGGGATATGCTTCCCTTCCCGGTGGACGTCGAAGTAACAAAGAAACTTCCCGGTAAGCCACCGCCTGTTTTGACAAATCGTCATATATAATCAAAGCCGGACGGCCACTATCCCTGAAATATTCTCCGATAGCTGCACCTGCAAATGGGGCATATACCTGCATGGGAGCAGGATCAGAGGCGTTGGCGGCTACAATAGTTGTGTAGGCCAGAGCTCCTTTATCTTCAAGTGTCTTTGCAATATTGGCAACGGTTGAAGCTTTCTGTCCGATAGCAACATAGATACAATATACAGGGTTACCTGCATCATAAAATTCCTTCTGATTGATAATAGTATCAATACATACGGTCGTTTTACCAGTTTGACGGTCTCCAATAACTAATTCACGCTGTCCCCGGCCGATCGGAATCATAGCATCAATTGCCTTGATACCTGTCTGAAGCGGCTCATTTACCGGCTGACGGAAAATAACTCCGGGAGCTTTCCTTTCAAGGGGCATCTCATAGGTTTTCCCTGCAATGGGCCCTTTACCATCGATTGGAATTCCAAGGGTATCCACTACCCTGCCAACGATACCTTCTCCTACATTTATAGAGGCAATTCTCTGAGTTCTCTTAACTGTAGTCCCTTCTTTAATCTCTTTTGAAGGTCCCAGTAATACAACCCCAACGTTATCTTCTTCCAGGTTTAGAACAATTCCTTCCAATCCGCCGTCAAACTCGACCAATTCACCGTATTGTGCATTGGAGAGGCCGTAAACACGTGCAATACCGTCTCCTACCTGAAGGACAGTTCCTATTTCATCCAATGATGCTTTGGCCTCAAAGCCAGATAATTGTTTCTTTAAGATTGCCGATACTTCCGCGGCTTTAACTCCTGCCATATGATTTAAAATATAAAACGAAGCAGGGCTTAACCTGTCTCCGCAATTAAAATTTATATGCTTTTAGTAAATTCTCTTTTTATGGTATTCAATTTGTTTGAGATACTCGCATCGTACTGAAGATCCCCCACTCTGAGGATGAATCCGCCAACAATACTTTTATCTACTTTGTTTTTTACCACAATTTTATTTCCGGTAAGTTTAGATACTTCTTTCAAAACTTTCTTCTCTAACTCTCCGGATAAAGGCACCGCTGTTGTGACAAAAGCCACACCTTCCCCTTTAAGGTCCTCATTGAGGATGATATATTTTAGAGCCACCTCGTTCAGAAGGTTGATCCTTTTGTTTTGAAGCAGCAAATCGAACAGCCCTTCTGTAATAGCATCTGAACCTTTAAAAACAGACAGGAGGGCTTTTTTCTTCATCTCTCCTTTCAGCACCGGACTGGCGAGCATTTCCTTTAACTCCCTGCTTCCCCCTATAGTCTCAACAATAGATCTCATATCCTTTTCCAGGATATCGGTCTTTTTCTTCTCTACCGCAAAGTCCAGAATTGCCTTGGCGTATCGTGCCGCCGCTCTTGCTTCGTTCATGAGGGTTAATTAAGTTTAATGTCGCCTAACATATTATCAACCAATTTAAGCTGCTTGTCTTTATTGGTCAATTCTTCTTTAAGAACCTTCTCGGCGATTTGAACTGAAAGATCAGCTACCTGATTCTTTATTTCAGCAACCGCTGCCTTTTTTTCACTGTCAATGGTAGCCTTGGCCTGTGCAATCATCTTGTCTCCTTCCACTTTCGCCTGCTCTTTAGCATCAGAAACCATTTTTTCCTTGATCTCCCTGGCCTCCTTCAACATTGCCTCACGTTCGCCACGAGCTTCCTGTAATAACTTTTCGCTATCTGCTGTGACATTCTGCATTTCTTTTTTAGCATCCTCAGCGGCAGCAAGGGCGTTCTTAATCCCATCTTCTCTGTCATTAATTGCATTCAGAATTGGCTTCCATGCAAATCTATACATAAGCCAAAGCAGCAATACGAAAAGCAACGTTTGCCATACAAACAAGCCGAACGAAAAGTCATTTAACAATTTTTCCATACTAAAATCTACTTTATACCTAAAATTTTAAACTAAGGAGGGCCATGACCAACCGTCATGGCCTTCTCCCTTAGTACTTCTGTTTATACGGCAAAAAGGGCCGCAAAACCAATACCTTCAATAAGCGCCGCTACGATAAGCATCGCTGTTTGAATCTTTCCGTAGGCCTCTGGCTGACGGGCAATGGCTTCCATAGCAGAACCACCGATTCTACCAATACCAATACCAACACCAATTACTACCAAACCTGCACCTACCATTACTGGAATTTCCATACTCTATCTAGTTTAAAATTAAAATTCAATTTTTTATACCTCCTTAGAAGGTCTTTTATAAATGTGCCAGTTCTGCTTCTTCCTCATGGTGATCGTGCTCCTCTGAAGCAAAACCAAAATAAAGAGATGATAACATCGTAAAAATATACGCCTGCAGCAGAGCCACCAGCACTTCAATCAGGGTAATCGCAAATGCCAGGAAAAATGACAACGAACTACCAATCCAACTTTTAAAAATAAACATCAACCCGATAAGACTCATTAGTACAATGTGTCCGGCTTGCATATTTGCATACAATCGGATAAGGAGTGCAAAGGGTTTGATGATAAGGCCCAGCAATTCGATGGGCACTAATATGATATAAATTGGGATTTTCCCATACCAGGGCATCGCATCACCTAAGGGATCTACGAGGTGTTTCCAATAATCCTTGGTTCCGGTGAAATTCGTAATCAGGAATGTCAGCAAAGCAAGGCCAAAAGTAATGGCGATATTCCCCGTAACGTTTATTCCCAATGGCGTAAGCCCGAACATGTTAAGAAACCAGATAAAAAAGAATATAGTCAACAGGAAAGGCATATACTTTTTATACCTTTTTTCTCCAATAGTAGGTCTGGCAATATCATCTCTGATGTATATCACTATCGGCTCAAAAAACCTGCCAGCGCCGGTAGGCACTCCATTGTTTTTGGCGTAGGATCGCGCCAGACTGGAAAACAACCAAAGCATCAATACGCCCGTTATAACCATCATTACCACGTTCTTGGTAATAGAAAAATCGATGGGTTTCGAATTTGTTATATGACCTTCCTCGTCATGGGAAAGATTCCCTTCCGCATCTGTTTTGTATATTTTTCCGTGCTCTAGGGCGTAATATTCTCCCCCGGCCTCGGCAATAGTCTCCCCGTGATGAAATTTAGAGGATGAAAAAACCTTTATTCCATCATCCCAGATTATGACGGGTAATGGGATCCCTACGTAAACATGTTCCCCATTGTCTTTGGTATAAGAAAAAATGGAAAAATCGTGTGAATCTTTAAGGTGGTGATCAATATATTCCTTGATCTCTGTTTTAATGTCCTTTTTTGATCCGTCTGATGCATCTTCCTTAGCGGAAGCGATTAGACTATGACCGAGGAAAAAGGCACTAAACAATAAAATTTTTACAGTAAGAAGTCTTCTCATATCGCCTTAAAATGCGGGTCGCTAAAAATCGGTGCAAATGTAAGCTATTCTCCCAAAAAGAAAAAAGCATTTGGGCGTTTATTTTACAGCCTATTGATAAGGGCTAAGGAAGCTTTCCTTTATGTTTCTTTGAGAAGGATTTTGGCCGTGAAAACGGTTTCAAGTATCAGACACAATAAGTAGGGAACAAAGAAGGCGGCAAATTCAGATTTTGTCACCAGCCCGTCAGCATGATAGGCAGGATAAAAGAAGATAAAAAAGATCAGGAACTTCAAAAGGCTACCACCCATATACAAGAATCCGATCTGATTTTTAAATTTTTTCCTTAAACTATAGAGGATCAGAAAGATAGCTGCTGCCAGAATAAAATTCAAGGCATAGGACATCAGCAACATATCGGACCATTTCTCAATCGATAAGTATTGCTGGACCTGTAGGTGCAGCCAAAGAGAAATCAGAAGTGATGAAAGCAAAAGAATAAAAAAAGTAAACAATAATCGGGTGGCTTTCATCAATACTTAATTCTTTTTAACTGAAGAAGGACAACATAAATGGCAATAGCCACTCCAATAATGGTGGCCACTGCTGTAAATACTCTTTTTTCGGTCTGATAATGCTCATCAAGCCATATTCCACCCTGAGCTGCCAAATAGATAATTACCCCCATTTCAATCCCTATTCCGGATAAAATGGCAATGTTCTTAAGCGGACTTTTTCCTTTAGGAGGCTTTTGCTGGTTCATTTTTACTTTGTGCCGCTGACGATTTGTAGGCGGAAGAAGTAGAAGAAGTAGCGCCGGCAGGCTGACTTGGAGTAGTCGTATTCGATGCGCCTTTGCCCTTCATATTACAGGAGGCGTTGAAAGTTGCTCCTGGTTCTACCGCAAGTTTTGCCACTGCCACTGTGCCTTCAATAAAAGCAGAAGATTTTAAAGTGAGGAGTTCTGAGACCAGTAATTCGCCATTGAAATTACCTTCTATATCGGCATTGAGACATTCCACTTTACCATGGATATATCCGTCTTTCCCAATAACGACTTTTCCGGAAGTCTTTAGATTTCCGTTTAACTTACCGTCAATTCTGAAATCGGCTTCTGAAACAATATCGCCTTTAATTTTAGTGTGCTTTTCAATTCTGTTGGGTTGTCCTCCTAATTCAGTCATAGCTTTGGGTTTTTTGTTATCTGAAAACATGGATCTAGGGTTTTGGGGTTAATTTGAGTCTCTTGTAATCTTTTAAATTTTTATGAATCTGTATTGTTTTATAGTTGTCAGATAAAATTACAAAATTCTCATTACGGATTCGGTAATCTTTGTTGTTTTTTAGCAGTTCGGTAAAACCCAAAGCAAAATCTCGTGATTTGAATCCATGTACCACAACGAATTCATCTTCAAGATTATAGATGTCTTTAGAAACGATATTAGAGTACCTGAGATCCTCTATGGTTTGCCTGAGGCGCTTCAGGAGCCGCAAGGCCTCTTCATCATTGCTTCTCTTAAATGGGAAGACCACTTTCCAATTTCCCTGAGGCTCAAAACTTTCTGAGGAGAATCCATTCGGTTCAAGCTTGGGCAATTGTTCGGCCACTATCTGCTGTGCTTTCTTTCCCTCAGCTTGATTGGGATAATTCAGGGCTACGTAGTTCAGGGCCTCCTTAAACTCCTTGAATCCCTGTAATCGGCCAATGGCAGTTGCCTTCAGCATTTCCAGTTTCGGGACAATGGGGTCGCCGGTAAAGCGGTTAATGGTTTCTTCGGCCCCGGTTATTACACGGAGGAACTCCTGTTTTTCAAAAAGCTTATAGAGCCTGGCGTATTGTGCTTCAGGACCATCTTCGGAAGCTTCCAGCACTGCTCTGGGATTTAGCAGAATCTCAGCATATCGCGAACTAGGATGGTTGTTAATAATGTTCTCTTTCATAGTTGAAGCAAGTGGACTGCCAACTTCTTCGTAGATCTTATACAAATTGTATTTAGAAGGCAGTATCAGTCGCTCCTCAGGTTGTGATTTCAGGACTTCTTCCAGTTTCCCCGCTGCCAGAAGATTTTCTTTAAATTTTTCCTTATAAATAAGCCCCAATTGATAATTTGCAAAATTGCGTTCTCTCGATAGGCTATCAATTACCTCCTTGCTTGTAGGAACTTTAGCGAGGTAGTATTCCAGGGAATACTTTTGCTCTTCTGTTAGTATCTCTGGTCCGTCCTCTGCAGCTAATGCATCAATGTTATCGGTGTCCAGGGTCTGTGCACTTGCCTTATTGCTCCAGCGCCAATTGTCTTCCAACGCCCTGTTGCCCCATCTTCGTTTAAATTCGGTTTTCCCGTATCCAAGACTGGTAATATTGTAGAAGTAAAATTTTCCCTTATTTTCCTTTCCTCCCTTCGATGTTTCAAAAGCCGCAAATCCCGCACTGAGTTTTTCTTCCTCCCTTGCGATTTCTTCTTCAGCCTTTGCTTTGAGCTCATCGATATAGGCCTGAAAAAATGCCTCTCTTTCAATTTGTGGCATTCGGTATAAGGAGATCACACTATCGGTATACTGAACCGTATTCTCGTAGGTGATGACGTCCTCCAGATTATCGAGCTTTTTACGTATCGCCCTGTATTTCTTGGTATTTTCAGGCAAATTTGGCAAGACACTGTCAAAGTAAGCGCCTGCTACCTTGTAATTGTTCTCATCGAAATGATATTCGGCCAGATCTTCGTAATTAAGGGCCAGAATTTGGGGCGAATTATCTGTAGCGGCAAGGGATTTGTTATAATAAGCCAGGGAAAGACTATCCTTCCCGAGGGTATTGTTATATACAGCTATTTCTCTGAAGATTTTGTCAAGGAAAGGGCGGTTTTCCCTATTTAGTTCCAGCCAAGTGAGGTATTCGGATAGTTCTTCTTTGTTTTCTTCTGTCACCTCGGTATTCCTGATTTTATGCAAATGGGCATTTACCCAGTACACCCTTGGTGTACTTCGTCCCAGATCGATAATTTCATTAAAGGCTAAATTAGCACTATCCCTGAATCCTAATTCATTATACAATTGTCCTATTATAAAGAAATACCGGCCTTTTTCCGAGTTTTTTCTGGTGTAAGCCGAGGCGATTTTTAATTGCTGAATGGCGGTATCGGGTGCGTTCAGGTTGATATAGGCCTGAGCCAACATCGCTCTGGCATCAGCGTATTCCTGATCCTTCAGTTTTTCATATTTCAATAACCTCTTAAGATTCTTGATGGCCAGCTCATCATTTTCGAGGCGAATATTTGTCTTTTCGCGCCATATGGTGGCTTCGTTTAGCTTATCACTCTCAGCATATTTTTGCAGTACGTAATTAAAAGCTTCGATGGCCGGAACATAACGCTGATCAAAATAACGGGCCTTCCCCAGTAGCAGAAATGCCTCATCGGTTTGAGGATTGCGTTCCTGATTCCCGATTTCCATACTGTGTTTCTGGATCGCCTTGGTGGCTTTGTCTTCTGCCCGTTCAAAATTGGGATTGTTATCTTCGGAATCGAGTTTTATCTCATCTTTCACTTCAAGTCGCTCTACCGGCAACACTTCCCAGTAATTATCCCGATAAGATTCATTTAATTGATCCCTTCCTTCTTCAAAGGCGAGGTTTCCGTTGTAGAGTACATTGTACTTGGTATTCAACGCGTGCCAATTGCGGTTGACAAAGGCGTCCTTTTTAGTTGAGCAGGAACTCAACAAAAGGATTCCGGAAAGCCAGAGGATGTGAATTGTATTTCGAAGCTTCAAAATTCGCGATGTTCGTACCCTATGTAAACTGTAAAAGCACCCGTTTATTATACAGCTACTCGATAAAATGCATAGAATTCCCCTAATGACAGTTCAGGGGATACTTTAATAGGAAATTTCCTGAAAATTACCCTGCAAAAAAGGTCTCTAACTCCTTCAACGTCTGAGGTGATGTTTGAATATCTCTAACGATATCACCTTTGTTCAGAACTACGATCCGTTCACATACCTCTGTGACATGTATCAGATCGTGGCTGGAAACGAGAACAGTAACATCCTTGTTGTTTGCAAGATCTTTGATAATCTGTTTTAACCGTATCTGGGTTGTGGGGTCAAGATTTGCGAAGGGTTCATCGAGGATGACAACTTCGGGATCCCCGATAAATGAGGCGACAATACCTACTTTTTTCTGGTTTCCTTTAGAAAGGTCTCTGAGGTATTTCTTCTGTCCGAGGATTTCCCCGTGGAAAAAATTTTCAAAATTACTAACCAGGGCATCTACATCAGCTTTGTTACGGCCCCTTAATTCCCCGATAAAATAAAAATATTCTTCAGGCGTGAGGTATCCGATCAGAAAAGTCTCATCAATAAAGGCGGATGTAAAGGGCTTCCATCCCTCGCTTATATCAACCTGCACCTCATTGCTGATAATCTTACCGGTGGTTGGCTGAATCAGATCGAGAAGTAAGCTGAAAAAGGTGGTCTTACCCGCCCCGTTATTCCCGACAAGTCCGAAACTTTGCCCTTTTGGTATCTCCAGTGAAGGTATGTTCAGAACAGTCTGAGTGCCATATGTTTTTGTGAGATCGTGAACTGTAATCATATTGTTGTGATGTATTTAATCTGTTTGTTTATACGCCAGCAGCGTCTTGTACTTCTCTTTTTTGTAAATTTTTTCAATCATCCTGAACACCTGGTCTTTAAAAACAAAACCAAGCACTCCGGACAGGGCTACAGCTACATAGCCTGCTACCGGATTAATCAGATAATACCCCCCTGCGAACACTACCAATGGCAACAGCAATTTTGGGATGGTTAACAGCATTGTTTTAACATTAAAAGCCTGCTTATCTCCAAATGCCTTCTTATTGGATGTTAAATCGATAGGAGTTTTGATATAAGCACCGCCCCATAAAACTAAATAAGAATTCACCCCAATATTATATATGGCACCCACGATGATGGCCAGATAAAATTCCCATCCAAAGTACAGATAAAAGGAAGATAATAAAGTGCTGATCACCGTCGCAATAACTATCAAATACCATTTTGAGTCGAGGTACTCACGATATTGTATATTCTGACTCATCATCAACGGGTAGTAGGAGCTGTCCCAACTCGGCACAAACTGACCAAAACTGAATAAAAACCCCCCTGAGACAAAAATACCGGCAAATATTGACCAAACCGGTCCTTCATAAACTTCAATCATTCCCGAACCAAATAGCAAGCCATAAAAAATGAATAAAACACTCAGTATTACGGTGGTCTTGGACCTTTTGTTTCTTCTTATGAGTTTGATATCGTTCTTTAAAAAGGTGCCCAGGTTCCCAAAGCGGTTAAGCCATGTATAATCCTCAGATTTAGCCTCGGTATGCTTAGTGGCCAGGACTCCATCGAGGTACATATGCTTTCTGAAATAACTGTATGATGCGATCACCAGACCGAGAAGTAGCAAACAAGGGATCAGGGAGTACACGGGGCCGTAAGGCGGGTCAAAAAAGGAATTGAAGATGGGTGCTGTAAAAACGGTAATGTCAAACCAACCGTTGTACTGACAAATTCCAAGGACTGCTAATACACCTACCATAGGATAGAATATCGCATCCTTGTTATTCATCATGATATTCAGAAAATTGTTGCAAAAGAAAAGCGCCATAAGGCCTATATGCCAGCTTATGACTGCTAAGGGATCATAGTCCTGGGTAATCAAAACAATAGAAAAAGGAATAAAGAAAAAGGCGTGCATCCAGTTAAAAAAAGAGAAAACTGTCTTCCCGAGGGAATATTTTACCACCTGACTCTTTTTAAAAGGCATGTAAAGGAGTGGTTTTATATTCAGGATGGGCATTTTCTGGAACATATACCGTATGT
Source organism: Muriicola sp. E247 (assembly GCF_041358175.1). NCBI lineage: Bacteria > Pseudomonadati > Bacteroidota > Flavobacteriia > Flavobacteriales > Flavobacteriaceae > Muriicola > Muriicola sp. E247. Next base: position 512,281 of record NZ_JBGKBE010000001.1, on the reverse strand, counting down.
ATAAATCCCCCATCAGATAATAAATCATAAATTGATTCACCACACGTAAAGGGTCGCCCAGGCCTTGTTTCTTAATAATGAAATAGGATCCAAAGCCCATTGCGAGAAAAACAAGGATAAAATAAATAGCTCCAAAAATCATAAAAATCTTGAAGGCAAGATTCGTTTTAAAGGAGGCAGCTCGGAAAAATGACTTCCACTGGAGGGTAAAAAAATGCTTTAACATAGAAGGTTAGTCAATTCAATTTTCAGGATTAGTACGCCAAATATAGTATTTGTTACAAAAGTGAGATATTTATTGAATTATATATGAATTACTTTCCCATTCCTTAGTTTTGCAAAAAAATTTTGCAGAATGAGTACATTTTATAAGCTGAAAGTTTCCGGAGTAAGGTCTTTAACGCCCAGTTCGGTTGCTATTTCACTAAGCGTTCCTGGTGAACTCAAGGAAAAGTTTCAATTTGATGCCGGGCAACATCTCACATTAAAACAAGAAATTGACGGAAAGGAAGTCAGACGAGCTTATTCCATATCCAGTGCCCCTTCTGAGCCAGAATTAACGGTGGGTATAAAAAGAGTGGAAGGCGGAACTTTCTCAACCTGGGCCAGTGATCATTTGAAAGAGAATGATTCTATTGAGGTAATGCCTCCAAAAGGTCATTTTTTGTTTACTCCTTCAAATAAAGCTCAGCACATTTGTGCTTTTGCTGCGGGAAGCGGAATCACCCCGATAATGAGCATTATTGAGAGTGTCCTCAACAGTCATCCCGAAAACACTGTTGTTCTGGTTTATGGGAATCAATCCCCGGAGGAGACCATGTATCACACAGAAATTAAGGCTTTTGCCAAAAAACATACCGATAGGTTTTTTGTTCAGTTTATTTATAGCAGATCCAGGGAAGAAGGTGCACTGCAAGGGCGTATTGACAGTTCTACTGTTAACCTGATCGTTAAAAATAAGTTTAAGGATCGCAATTTTGACCACTTTTATATCTGTGGGCCAGAGGAAATGATCAACAATGTAAAGGAAACTCTGGGGAAAAATGAAATTCCAGAGGACCAGGTTCATTATGAGCTTTTTACCACTTCACATGAAGAAGATGTATCTGACCTAAAAGGGGAGACTCAGGTGGAAGTCACTTTAGATGATGAGGTATTTTCTTTTGTCATGGACAAAAAGAAACTGGTCTTAGATGCCGTTTTAAATGAAAATATCGATGCACCTTACTCATGCCAGGGTGGAGTTTGTAGTACCTGTATTGCCAGGGTAACCGAGGGAAAAGCCGAAATGGTAAAAAATCAGATCTTAACAGATAGTGAAATAGAGGAAGGTTTTATCCTAACCTGCCAGGCCCACCCGCTGACCCCAGCTCTGAAAATAGATTATGACGATGTATAGGACTTAGCCCGGAATCAGGAAGTTGCAAATAGCTTCTCCAGTACACGGGAAGCATTGTCGTAGCCTGCATTGTATGCTTTTTCTATACCTTTCTTATCCAATGCCCCAATATCCTCTAAATCGCGGGGTTCAAAAATAAGATCACAACTCTTTATCTTTTCTCTGTTGACCGCATAGACCATCAGGCTCGTTGTGCGGGAAGCAAGTTGATAAGACGACTTGATCTCATTCTTTTTTATTTCCCTGATCATTGTGACGTTACTCCCAATAATGAAATCGACCTTCCCCTTTATTGGTTCTGTGGGAAAGTTGTTCATTATCCCCCCATCGGCGTATAAGGTGTTATTCATTTCAACCGGACTAAAAACCGGTGGAAGTGCTGCGGAAGCAAGTAAGGGCATTATCAGTTCCCCCTCGGAAAAGACCTCTTCCACGCCTTTTTGAAGATTGGTTGCCACAACAAATAATTTCTTGCTTAAGGCTTCAAATTTCTCAAACGGCATGTATTGCCTGAAAATATCATAATAGCGCTCGGTATCTACAAGACCAGGTTTGTTAATCGTAAGAAAACTGTACTTAAACAAGGGGGTCTCCTTAAAAAATGCCAGCATATCCTCCATAGTTCGGCCACTGGCATATAGGGCACCTACCAATGCTCCGGCGCTACTCCCTGAAACAACTGAAGGTTCAATACCGTGTTCTTTCAATGCTTTTAGCATACCAATATGACCCATTCCTCTGACTCCCCCTCCGGAGAGAACCAGTCCAATTGTCTTCTTTTGTAACTTTGTAGCGTCCATCTCAAAAAAGCTAACCAAAACTAAAGATAAAGCATCGATTCAAATCGAATTTAAATCCAAATTTACCAACTAATCGGTCTGTAATTGCTTCTCAGATCAAAACCAGCTATCCAAATCTTTACGTTTACCCTTATTCCTGTACTGATAATCCATAATTCGGAATGACAAAGGTGATTAAACAACTGAGAGCAGAAACTATGTGGTCGGTTTTGGACACTTTGACAAATGAAATGTCCGAATTCTGTTTTTAGTCCGAATTTGGACCAATATTGATGCAAATCTCCATGGTTTTCCTTGTAAGTTTGGCAAATTATGGCGACCAAGGGAAGGCGGAAATATTTTGCAGCGATAAAGCAAAAGTCATTTTGAATTAATTTTGAGCAGGACTCACTGAATATATTCCCCTCTATTATTAATACTTTTGAAGTCAATCTAAACGATTATACCATGGCAAATTCATATTACGACCCGGCGGATTTAAGAAAATTTGGAAATATCACCGAGTGGAGCGAGGAGTTGGGAACTAAATTTTTTGATTATTACAATAAGGTTTTTGAGGAAGGTGCCCTATCGGCCAGAGAAAAATCCCTGATCGCACTTGCCGTCGCCCATATCGTTAAATGCCCTTATTGTATAGATGCCTATACCAAGGACGGACTGCAAAGAGGCATTACTAAAGAAGAAATGATGGAAGCAGTTCATGCAGGTGCTGCCATCGAAAGTGGGGCTACTCTTGTACATGGAGTTCAAATGATGAATAAATACAATAAATTAAGCATGTAGGATGTGATTCGCGGAATCCTTCTTATACAATTTCGAAATAACAAGAATGGCTACAAAATCTCTAAAAGCAAGGCATTTAGAATTAGCGGATAATCACAGGCAACTTGAAATTCTCAATGGAGGTCTGTTTAAAGAAGGGGAACTACCCTACTTTAAAGATAAGATAGCCGAAATTGGTGAGTTCCCTTTAAAACCCAGAAGTTTAGAGGTCCTTCAGATCAATGTGGGATATATGTGTAATCAGGTTTGCGAACATTGCCATGTAGATGCAGGCCCAGACAGGAAAGAGATTATGACCAGGGAAACCATGGAGTTGTGCCTTGAAGTCATAAGAAATACCGGAGCGCACACCCTCGACCTTACGGGTGGTGCTCCTGAAATGAATCCTAACTTCCGCTGGTTTGTGGAAGAGGCATCAAAAGCAGGTATTCAGGATTTTATAGTGCGGTCTAACCTGACGATCATTCGGGCAAATAAAAAATATCACGATCTCCCTCAGTTTTTTAAAGATTACAATATTCATGTAGTCTCATCTATGCCTCATTATACAAAGGGTAAAACAGACAAGCAACGGGGTGACGGCGTTTTTGAAAAGTCGATTAAGGCCCTGCAGGAACTAAATGCCGTGGGATATGGAATTCCCGATAGTTCTCTCAGGCTCGATCTGGTATACAATCCCTCCGGAGCATATCTCCCCGCAGACCAGTCGGCATTAGAACGCGATTTTAAGAAAGCCCTGAAGGAAGACTTCAACATTGACTTTCACAATCTGTTTGCAATCACAAATTTACCGATATCCCGATTTCTGGATTATTTAATTGCTTCTGAAAATTATGAAGATTATATGTACTCCCTTGTTGATGCCTATAACCCTTCTGCGGTGCAGAACGTTATGTGCACTAATACGATATCGGTGAGTTGGGATGGATGGTTATACGATTGTGATTTTAACCAGATGCTCGATTTAAAAGTAGCCAGTAAAGTTCAGCATATTAGAGAATACAATGAGGATATTCTTCAGAATCGCAACATTATCATTTCACAACACTGTTATGGGTGTACTGCCGGGGCAGGCAGCAGTTGCCAGGGAGTCGTAACCTGATAATTCATTATTTACTGCCCTCTTTATCCTCAATTCAACTACTGATTCATCCTTATTTTACCTTTTGTCGGGGAAAAAAACCGACCAAGTGGTCGGTTGACTACGGCCAATAGTGGGTATTTCATCCGAATTTTAACTTCTCATCGATTTTTTAGGAGTCTTCACCCTGTAGTCTTTAGTAAAATTACGGTTCGAGGGTTCTTTGTTATAGACCACATGGTCTTATTACCCCAAAACCCAAATCTTATGGATAAGAACTTAAAACGCATGGCAACCATGCATAGGATGCAGACCAAAGGCCTCGAATTATTTTATAAAAAAGGCTATTATAATACAAGTATTGATGATATCCTGAAGGAACTCGACCTGTCAAAAGGAGCTTTCTACTATCATTTTCAATCCAAGGAGGATTTCTTTATCAGCATTGTTCAGAATATGGTCGTCAGAAAAGTATATGTCCTGATGATAGAGCCCATAGAGGGGAAGGCTGATCCTTTTACAGCCATAGAACGTTGTTTTGAAAACGCCCTGGCTACGGCTCAGCACAATGAGCTCGATTACGGCTTTGTTCTTGGGAATTTTATTACTGAATTTAATGGACGAAACGAGGAAATCTCAAAATATCTGAAGGATATTTACAAAGTTTGGGAGGTGAATCTTGTAACCACCCTGCAAAAAGGTAAAACGGACGGATTTATCGCAAGACATGTTGACAGTGAAGGAGTAGCCTCTTTCCTTATTGCTTCCTATATAGGAATTAGAGTACTTATGGTTGAAGGTAACAGTAGGATGCTGGGATACAATTATATGCAGCAGATCAAACAGTACCTTAAGTCGATTGCCGAGACACAGCTGGTGTAGACTTATTCCTTTAAAAAGGACTCTATCTTACGAAAGACTGTTTGCGGATCTATGGATTCTATAGCTTTTTCATAACCCTTAGGGAACTTATTCCCGTAAACGGAGGTGGGGATCATTGGAAACTTTTCCCTGTCTGATAATATACTGTTCTCAACAGCTTGCCCATAGGGCGCAAACCCAACGCAGGGATGTGTTATTCCCCATAAAGTTAGGGTTGGGATACCGAACATGGCCGCTAGGTGCCCATTCCCACTATCCATCGAAACCATAAGATCGAGCTGTGATATAAGGCAGAGTTCATCTGCAAAGGAAAGTCGACCTACCTCACAAAAACAATTGGTATATTTATTGGCAAGGGCCTTCATAGCCTTTTTTTCTTCATCTCCCCCACCAAATAAAAATATTTTATACTTATTGGTATTATTTAATCGCTCAAGTACCTGCTGCATTAGTGGCAGGGGGTACATTTTTCCTGAAAATGCCGCAAAAGGTGCAACCCCGATGAGTTTTTTATCTTCCTGAGCATTAAACGCCTGTACTTCTTCCGAAGGGATACATGGTTTCAGCACGTCTTTAGAATCAAGTTTTACTGAATATCCCAAGTTTCTGAATACCTCCACATATCTCTCATGGGTGGTCTTCAGATATTTTATTTCCTTGTTGCGCCATGCTGTGATAGCTCGTTTTTCCTTCCTCCCCTTGTCTATTTGTTTAAAAGGAATCTGCTTATCCAGGAAGAACAATTTTAAGAGATTGGTACGTAAAACGTTGTGCAGGTCGGCAATACCACTTAGCCGATGTTTCTTTAATTCCTTCGCAAGACGATATATTCCGGATACTCCTTTGTGTTTATTCCTCAGATCGACAGGGAATACTAAAGTATTTGGAATATTCTTGAATACTGGAGCAAAAAATGGTCTTGTAAGGACTAGTAGTTTTAATTCGGGGTTTGCCCTGGTTAGGGCAAGGAGCACGGGGACGGTCATAGCCACATCCCCCATGGCGGAGAGTCGGATCACCAGAAGATAATCATCCCTGCTTTTGTCCACGTAAAACCGGATTTAACTCATCATCATTGTACATCTTCATTTGTTTGTACACCTTCATATACTTTCTGCCAGCTTCAATATCAGCCAGTAATTGATCTATCGCCGTCGAAAGGTCTTTTTTCTGTTCCAGGAGTACCGCCAACTTACTTTTACAGGCTTTTATATGTTCTGCTGAGGCATCGGCCCTTTTAGTTTCTTCTTTCATATGATAAATCTTCAGCGCAAGAATAGAGAGGCGGTCAATTGCCCAGGCTGGGGATTCAGTATTAATTGTGGCATTTTCCAGAATCTCTACGTCGGCGTATTTCTGTAGAAAATAACTGTCAATATATTCTACGAGATCAGTCCTTTCCTGATTACTGGCGTCGATCTTACGTTTAAGTTCTAAAGCCGCGACCGGCTCAATATCCGGATCGCGAATTATGTCTTCGTAATGCCATTGAACAGTATCAATCCAGTTTTTTCTATAAAGAAGGTGTTCAATTTTACCTTGGGCGTAAGGATTTACGAATTTTTGATCTACGCTGTCGAGAACGTGATATTGTACAATGCTTTGTTCAAAAATCTTAAAGGCTTCCTGGCTGAACATACGGGATAAAGTTTATGCAAAGGTATCTTTTATTTGATAAGTATGCCCAGCACAAAAATCAAAACTGAAAGCAGAATCACTCCGGCTAAGCTGAGATCCCTTATATTTTGTCGTTTAATCATTTCTGTGTATTTCCCAAGAAACACCGCAGCGGGAAAAAAAGTGATCAGTATTGGAAAATCTCCACGGGTCAGGCATAAGATGACAACCACAAAACTGAGGGCGAGATAGAGAGAGATCACCCTGAGATTTATAATTCTCCCAAGCCCCAATTTACCGGATTTAAGAAATACCGCCAGTGTAGTGACTGTGATAAGAAAAATAAAAATACCAAGCTTAGAACTCTGAGTCCAGTCATATACAAACTCTTTCCAATCACCGATCTGCATATTGTAGTGTTCCACAAAAAAACCCTCCTTATTTGCCAGGATTAAAACGGCATTCCAGATCAACAAAAATGTTATGATCCCCACCAAAGGTACCAGCCAGTTCTTTAAATTTTTAGGCTCATAAATATAGATGGCAATAAAAACCAGGAACAGGAAAAGAATAGACCAATTGTAGAATATACTGGCCGCCATCACCCAAAGGGTAGCATCAAGGATCTTTAATTTCATATATTTTAAACTGCGTAGGCTAATGAGTCGTCTCGAAGCCAGGATGAGAAAAAAGTTACATCCAACCGCATCAGCATCCACAACGGAAGAAGGAAATACCAATGTCAGTAATACAAAATAGAGGACCGTATACGCGTTTGTGTTGGTAATTTGATTCCTGTTTACAACGAAATCAAGGGCCAGTACAGAAAATAAAAGGATTATTAAAACGAAAGATGGAGAGATGATATCTGATGGTTCAGTCAGCGTATCCGTGTAATAAAATATCGCAAACCAATAAACCAGGAAGAGTAATCCAAGGAGTAAAACGTAATTTATTGGTTTTGTTTTGCCAAAAATGCCTGAAATCATCCCCGGATTTTATATTTTTGTCCTCGTAAATATAACCAAGATGAGCTCATTTTTTTACGGCATAGAAGATTTATTCGTCAACTATTTGTTTTGGCCCTATGATGTTTTCCGCTTTATGGAAAACTGGTGGACGTCTAATACCATCAACTGGCTGTTTATGATCATAGGTACAATAGCTATGGTTTACTGGCTGATGCAGTTAAAGAAATTCAATGATAATCAGGAGGAGGATAAAACTATCACCTCACATTCTTACCTATAGATCAAATCCCAGATCTTTGCGGTAATACATCCCTTCAAAATCTATTTTTTGTACGTTTTGGTACGACTTATCAAGGGCTTTTCTGAAGTCATCTCCGAAGGAAGTCAGTGCTAACACACGCCCTCCGTTTGTTACGGTCTTGCCGTTGGATATGGTAGAGCCCGCATGAAATACAAGGGAGTCCTCAATTTTCTCCAGGCCACTGATTTCTTTTCCTTTGGTATAAGCTCCCGGATAACCGCCGGAAACGGTCATTACAGTAACGGCACTACGCCTATCGACTTCCAGGTCAATCTTGTTTAATTCCCCATGAGTAACAGCATCGAATACTTCAACCAGGTCATTTTTAATCCTTGGAAGGATTACTTCCGTTTCGGGATCGCCCAGACGTACGTTGTATTCTATCACATAAGGATCTTCCCCTACTTTGATAAGTCCGATAAAAATAAATCCCTTATAGGGGATCTTGTCTTTTTGCAGTCCTTTTATAGTTGGTAAAATTATCCGCTCCTTTACTTTTTCCATAAAGTCGCCTTCTGCAAAGGGCACCGGTGATATGGCTCCCATGCCCCCGGTGTTGAGACCGGTATCTCCTTCTCCAATTCTTTTGTAGTCCTTGGCGGTGGGCAGGATTTTGAAATTAACGCCATCAGTAAGGACAAAACAACTCAGTTCAATACCCGAAAGAAATTCTTCGATCACTACCGTTGTGCTTGCTTCACCAAATTTTGAATCAAGCAGCATACGGGAAAGTTCTGCTCTTGCTTCATCCAGATCATCGAGGATCACAACACCCTTCCCCCCAGCAAGGCCGTCAGCTTTAAGGACATACGGAGGTTTTAGGGTGCCCAGAAAATTAAATCCTTCCTGCAGCATTTCTGCTGTAAAACTCTGATACGAGGCTGTTGGGATTTTGTGTCGCATCATAAACTGCTTGGCAAATTCCTTACTGCCTTCAAGGGTAGCTGCTTTTTTTTCAGGTCCGATAACCGGTATATTCTTCAAGTCGTTATCCGACAGGAAAAAATCGTGAATGCCTTTCACCAGGGGATCTTCGGGTCCTACTACAATCATATTAATATTGTGGGATATTACAACATCCTTTACCGCCTGAAAATCGTTGATATTTAAAGGTAGGTTAGTGGCAATTTTCGCCGTACCCGCGTTACCCGGGGCTACAAAAAGCCGAGATAGTTTTGGACTTTGATTTAGTTTCCAGGCCAGTGTGTGTTCACGGCCTCCGGATCCCAAAAGCAGAATATTCATGGTTTTGAATTTTGACAAAAATAGGATTTGAAAAGAACCTGTCTATGAATTAGCTGAGAAATTGCGATGTTCCTTTCTTTTGAGTTCCTCCGGAGAGAGGGAGTTAAAGTATTCATAGACCTTTTTCAGCCCTTCTGCCCGTTCTACTTTGGGCTCCCAGCCCAGGATCTCTTTTGCCCTGCTAATGTCTGGTTGCCGCTGTAAAGGATCATCCTGGGGCAGGGGCTTATGGATGATCTTCAGGTCTTTTCCTGTGAGCTTCAGTATTTCCTGGGCGAACTCATTGATTGTTGTTTCATGGGGATTTCCGATGTTGATCGGATCACTATAATCACTCATTAAAAGTCGATAAATCCCTTCCACCTGATCATCGATATAACAGAAGGAACGGGTTTGGTTTCCGTCACCAAAAACCGTTAGGTCATCTCCTCTGAGCGCCTGCCCCATAAAGGCAGGTACTACCCGTCCATCATTGAGGCGCATCCGGGAACCATATGTATTAAAGATCCGCACAATCCGGGTATTTACTCCGTGAAAACGATGGTATGCCATGGTAATGGATTCCATAAATCGCTTGGCTTCATCGTATACCCCGCGAGGGCCCACCGGACTCACGTTTCCAAAGTAATCCTCATTTTGGGGATGAACCAGGGGGTCTCCGTACACTTCTGAGGTGGAGGCAACAAGGATGGTAGCATTTTTTTCCTTAGCCAGGCCAAGGCAGTTTAATGTCCCCAGAGAGCCCACTTTTAGTGTTTCGATAGGGATTTTAAGATAATCGATAGGGCTCGCGGGCGAAGCAAAATGAAGTATGTAATCTAATTTCCCGGGGATATGAACAAACGTAGTCACATCGTGGTGATAGAATTCGAATTGCTCCAGGGGAAACAGGTGTTCGATGTTTTTAAGGTCTCCTGTGATGAGATTATCCATCGCAATAACATGGTAGCCCTCTTTTATAAAACGATCGCATAAATGTGATCCTAGGAATCCTGCTGCGCCTGTTATGAGTATTTTTTTCAATCTGTTGAGTTTAATATTGCTAATAGGCCTTTTCATCCCCTTGAAATACCGTAAGAACTGTTTGCACGATAATTTTCATATCTAATAAAAATGACCAGTTTTCTATATAAAAGATATCGAATTTAATACGGTTCTGAATATCACTGTCTTTCTCTATTTCTCCTCTGTAACCTCTTACCTGGGCAAGGCCAGTAATGCCCGGTTTTACGAAATGCCTCACCATATATTTATCCACCTTGCTGGCATACTCATCTGTATGCTTTAACATATGAGGTCTGGGGCCTACTACCGACATATTTCCGAAAAGTACATTGTAAAACTGCGGCAATTCATCAATACTTGTCTTTCTAAGGAATTTTCCGATACTGGTCACCCGCATGTCGTTCTTTCCTGCCTGCATTTTATCGGCATTGGGGTTCATTGCCATAGACCTGAATTTAAAACACTGGAACTCTCTGTTGTCTAAACCAGATCTCTTTTGTACAAAGAAAATCGGACCACGAGACTCCAGAGATATGAGAATTGCCAGGATAGGTCCGAGCCAAATAAGGATTCCAAAAATGATAAAGATTGAAAACAATACATCAAAAGACCTTTTTATAAATGCATTTATGGGGTTGTGGAGGGGAATATCCCTTAATGAGAGAATAGGTAAATAATCGTAATACTCGAACTTAAGTTTCTTGGCGAAGATGTTTTTATTATCGGGTAAGAACTTAAGGGTTTTGAGGTTGTTGTCTGCGAAATTGATGAATTGGGATATCTCATTGTTATTTAATTCAGAGACCGAACAGTATACCTCATCAATATTCCGTTGGACAATGTATGAAAAGCAGTCTCGTATATCGAAATTCTTTTCTTTTGGACAGAATTGTTTAACAAAGTGATACCCGAATTCAGATCGCGCATTAAATACATTTATGAGTTGTTGTGTCTTTTTGTTTTTCCCGATAACCACTACATTTCGAATATTGCCCTTTACTCGCTCCCGATATTTCATCAGTAGGTAGTAACTCAAGAATTTCAAAGTAGAAATTGCAATAAAAATATAGATAACATATTGTGCTAACGCCAGCCTACTCATATTAGGTTGCTTAAAGAACCCAATAAAAGCATACACAACAAGAAAGTAGAAGAAAAACTGCCTGAATAGTAGTTTAAGTATGTGGGTGACTTTTGTATATCTATAAATCACGTAGAATTTTGTCGCAATCGCAATACTTATCCACGCTAGGGAGATATATCCATGGAATAGTAGGACTTCAAGTAGATTTATTGGCAGAAGATAAGCACAGATGTTTATGATCAACAAGTCGACCATATACGATAAGGGAGAAATTAAACCGGAATATCGATGTGAATGACTTATTAACATACAGTCCTAGGAGTGAAATCCTAAACCAAATTGGTTTATCGATCAAATTTACTTAAAGTATTTGTGAAATCCTTGTTCACTTAATCTAGTACTTTAAAGATTTGCTCTTCAAGATTTGCCAGAATCTGATCCTTACCAAATATTTTTTCAACATAAATTCTTGCCTCAGATCCCATTAATTTAGCTTTTTCCTGGTTTTCCATCAAATTAGTCAAGGCCTCTATCAACTCATCGAGATTATTTGTATCAAGGTAAATACCCCCTTTACTCTTGTTAAGGACCTGTTTTACTTCTGAAGCCGGATTGCCGGTAACAATTGAAGGTTTTCCACTGGCCATCATGCCCAATAACTTCGATGGCATAACAGTATCTACAACATCTGTCTTTTGAAACAGAATATGCAAATCTGTACTGCATAACAAGTCAGAAAGTTCTTCATATGGCACGGGCTTATGAAAGGATACTATCTGATTACTTCCTATGGTTTCAGTTAGCCATTGAAATTTTGCGCCATCACCCACAACAACGAATTCAATGTCATTGCAAGATTCCAATTTATTCACAAGATTAACGAACAATTCCCAGTCCTGTTTGTCTCCAACATTTCCGGAGTAAAGAACCTTAAACTTTGAAGAGCCTAGAAAAGGATGCTCTTTTGCCTTATTCGGATTAATTTTATCGGCATCAATCCAATTTGGAAAGTAAACTATTGGCAAATTGGATTTGTCCTGAAATTTATTCACCATAGTGAAACTAATAGTACTCCCAATATCAGCTGAATTCAGCAGCATTTTTTCAATCCAAAATAATAACTTAAAAATCAAATTTTTGATTCTATTTTTATTTCTTGAGACGCCCGCTTGAACCGCCGCATCAAACTCAAAGTCCTGGATATGTATCCATAATTTGGCTTTTGTTTTCCTTTTAAGCCACCAGCCCAATAAAATTGAGCTAGTAAAAGGTACTACACAAATAACAAGGTCCGCATTTGAGATCTTCCGTAGATTGAAGAAAGAACCTATTGTGAAATCGAGAAGATGAATTATCCTTTTGAAGAATGTAGGGTTTTGAGGAACGTACTGTTTATATCTAAGTACACGGATCTGGTCTAGGCTTTCTTCAAAAAATTTGGATTTACTTTTATAATCTTTGTGTATCTCCCATTGAGGATAATAAGGAAAGCCGGTAATAATATTTAGTTGATGACCTCTGGATTCCAAGTATTGGGCCATTTGAGTGGAGTACAGACCAATGGCCGTATCTTCCGGTAAAAAATTGACCCCAATTAAGGTGATGTTTAATTTCATAATTAGATTCAATGACTCTGAGAATCGAGAAACAAAAATCGAATCAAACCAATTCAGTTTAAGAACTTATAACTACTAAAGTTGATCAGTGCTTTAGGTGATAGTTGTGATTACTTTTTTGTTCCGTGGAATAATAAAAGAAAGCGAATATGAAAATGAAAAGAATCAATCCAGATTGTCTTACCAATATATTCTCCGTTGCCAAAATTATCGTATAAAAAAAGATTAAAGAAAACATTATTAGATCATTCCTAATAAAGGCTGATCTTAAAAAATAGAAAATAAAAAATACAAGAGTAAATAATGCTGGTAAACCCCCATCCAGTAAATATCCTAAGTACTGGTTATGGGCATTTGGTTCTCTTGTGAAAAGTTCCTCAGATTTGCTTTTATAACACTCTTTAAGGGCTTTGTTTCCTTCACCCCACCCATAGCCTAAAATAGGATTTTCCATTGCCATTTGTATTCCGCATTTATAGACTGCCAATCGGATACTTGACGAGTTTTGGAGTCGGAGTTCCGTATATGTAGTTTTTCTGCCAATTTCTCTAAATCTCCTTTCGAGATTTGGAAATAGATACAGGGCGGTTAAAAAGAGTATTACTATAACCGCCGTTAGGGAAAGTCGTAGCGATCTTTTTTCAATGGCCTTAAATATATAAAAGATAGTAGTGATTAATACCGCTAGTACAATTCCTTTGCTGGAAAGTAGTAACAAATGAAAAACGATCAGCGTGCTGCTCATGCCTAAAAATAGTTTTCCGGTATTATTGAAATGCTTGAAAAATTCGATTCCAAGCAAAAAGGCTATTCCCAGGTAAATGCTGATATATATTGGATGATCTCCAATTAAAGGTAATTCTGTTATGGCTTGTCTAAAAGAATTGACTTTAAGTTCGGAGTCGGAAAACAGTCCCTGTTTTAGATAATAAAAAATACTAATCAGTGATAATATGAAGGTGCTTGCAATAAATGTAACGCAAAAGGTTCTCCGTTCAAATTTTGCCAGCTTATCAATCCTCTTTATCAACAAGAAGGCAAGGGGTATAAGATAAAGGGATATTGAGGTTTCAATTTTTCCCCAGGGTATGTTGAAGCTTCCGGTATACACTATACTTAATAAGCTTATGGTAAAAAGCGAAATAAGCACATAGAACCCGCTGTCTATCTTGTGTTTTCCTGAACCTTTAATTAAAGCATAGACTCCAACAAATAGTATAAAAGCAACCGGCAGCCCTTTAATTTGGTATGGTAACAAGGGAAAAATACCAAATGTTGCAAGAGCAACATTTAAAATCTTCCTATTTGTTATTTCTAAGCTTAAAAAATTCAAGTTCTACATCTGGCTTTTAAAAGAAAATGATTGTATTGATTTTTTATATAGTATTTTCTCCTTCTTTAAAACAACGAAAGCTAGGAGCCAAAAAAGAAAATTAGACATCATATGGGGAAAAGAAATCAAGGAGTCAAATAGAAGAATTAAAACATACAGGGCGCTTAATGCCAGTGCCTTACTATTGGTTCTATTTAGGACTCGAAAACATGCACGGGCCATTCTAAAAATGAAGAATATATAAATACCAACACCTACAATACCGTATCTATAAAGTACAGCAAAAATACCTATGTGAATATGCCTAACTTCTGCAATGTTTTCATTGGCTTTGGCAATGGTGGCGTCAGGTGTTTCAGAAAGATCAATGGTTGCACCAAAACCATGTCCAAATAGCCGTTTCCAAAAATCCGCATCACCGTATTCCTCCAATACCCTTTGTGCTTCAAACAAACGGTGTCCTGTAGATTGGTCCTTAAAACTTAAGGAGCTAAAGTCTGTGTTACTTAAAAAGTATACAAAGTTTCTATAAGAACCTGTGGTCTGTATTTGTTCCCAAAAGATAATTAGCAGTAAGAAGAAAGCTAAACTAGGGATTAATAAAAGATATACTTTTTTTTGAAAGCTCACCAAATTTCTATCTAAAATGAAAAAATAGGCAACGAGGAAAAAGAGCATTATTAGAGCGCTCTTACCTATAAGTGATTCTACCAATATTAGTGGTAAGGCCAGCAATAAAAGAATTTCTATCTTATTCCAGCGCAGGAGAAATATTAAATAGACAACACTTATTAGGCTGAAATAAGAAAACTGAAGTTTCACACCCATTATTACCAAAATTGCGGCGGCAATTAGTAAGTAGTTAAAGCCTTCGAGAAAACCATCAATTTTGAAGCCGGTTTTATTAACGCACAAATAGAATACTATTGGAAGTGTCGCAATAAATGCATCCGTTCCTATTAAGGAGGTGCGATTTCCTAAAAATAATGAGTGAATAAGAATGACAGAATAGACAAAAATATAGAATAAGATTTTTCTATTTATTCTCAGGTTCCCATTTCTGAGAACAACAAAGACTATCAATGCGAAGAAAGGCAGCCCAAAAAGGGACATAATTCTTTTTGCATAAAAGTCTTTTATAAAAACATTTTCACCTCCCAAACCCAAGATGTAAGGTAAAGCCATTGATATTAAACAAATGACTATAAAGGAAAGTGCTATCTTATCAATTCTTAGTAACATGGAACCAAAAAAGCTGCTGTTTTAATATCCTCGCCAACAGGAATAAAATAACAATTATAAATGTGACTTTTTCTATGCCAAATTGGGGAGCTACAATTAATAAGAACAAAAACAGTTCGGGAAGGGAGATTGGTTCTTTTTCCACGCCTTTTTGCATACACCATTTGTCGTAGGAAGACGGCTGAACTTGTTTCTTTTCCTGGTAATTTATTTTTCTTTTGTAGACATCAATTTGATGCCTGCTTTCTGAGCCAATAAAAGTAAGTGCCAAAAAAATAAGATTAAGAACCAAAATCGAAACATCCTCCTTTGTGGTATAATGTGTCCAGGAAATCGCTAGCGAAATCAATGTCAGGTTCACTCGATCGATAGCAATATCAAACCAAGCTCCATATGGGGTTCCCGTTTTGGTTATCCTCGCCACCTTGCCATCTATTGCATCAAATACATAGGAAACAAAATACAGTACTCCCGCCATTAAAGGCATTCCTGCAAAGTAACAATACGCCGATGCGAGCCCTAATATTAGAGAGATAATACTAATAATATTAGGTGTAATACGGGTATAGTTTGTTATTACATAGGTCAGGGGTACAGTAAAATATTTAAAGAAAAACACATTTATCCAAGCCTCTCGCGCATGAAAGCTATTCTTTATTTCTGAATAGGGGTATTTCATATCTTCAGTATCACAACAAAATTTTAAATTTTGACTTTTGGTTCAAAAAAAAGAATCCAATAAGCAAGGTATTCATAAATATTGTGGCAATTAAATAAACTAGGCTATCCTTGAAAAAAAAGATTTGAGCCAGAAAGCATATAGTGGAAGCTCCAATAATTAATTTATAGGAGAATTTCGAATAGAATGAGACTGTTCGCGAACTAAATACCAGGTAAAGAAGATTTAGTATAATATGAGCAAATAAGCTAGCTGTAAATGCTCCTATTATCCCGTAGCGAGGGATGAGAATCAGATTGAGAATTATACTCACAAGGATAGAAGCCACTACTGCTATTGCTCTTATTCTTTGTTGCCCAAACGAAGTTAAAATGATTCCGGGGACGATACCAAAATAGCGCAATGCGATGATCGCCAAAATGATAAAAATCGAATTCTCTAAAACAAGGTATTCTTCAGAAAACAATAAAGTTATTAGTGTTGTCTTGTAGAAATATAAGGTTATAACGGTCAGCAGAGCGAATAAAGAGATAAAATTAAAGAGTTTAATGAGCCTTTTATGGGCTTCGCCTTTTTGATTGATTAGCTTGGAAATCTCAGGAATAAAGGCGTCGCTTATTATTACTGCAATGAGCATCGATGCCATTACAATTCTCATCCCTGCTTGATAAATGCCTACTTGTTCGAGGTCGGAAAGCACTGAGAGAATAAAGGTGTCGATGTGAATTATCAAAGCGCTTAAAATCATATGGACGGCGAACGAAGTAGCAGTTCTTACGGAGCTTATAGATCGATTGAAATTCCATCCTATGGCCCTTGGAAACATTTTGGTAAAAACTCCAATGCCGTACAAAAAATAACAAACTCTTGCAATCAGTAGTCCTATTGCATAGTGGAAAACAGTTGTTTCCATTGAATATTCAAATGCAATAAGCACAATAATAAGAGTGAAAAACTGAATAGCATACCCCCTTGCTTCCAAGGCATAATTATTGTTGATCTTAAAAGCATTTAAGAAATAATTCCCAAATGAATTCGGTATTGCGGAAATGACCAGGACATAAATAAGCTCATCCGTTAAGGCATCATACGGACTAATAAAATAGAATAACATACCCATTGGAAGTAGAAGCAGGACCAGGAGGACTTTAGAATAAAGCATGCTCCAAAGTTCCGCAGCTATATTTCCTTCTTTGGAACCAGATAAAATCAGACTCCTAAGATTGAATCCGTAGTCTAAAAACAATATAGTAATAGCGGAAAAAATAAAGGCGATGGTAAAGCTGCCAAATTCACTGACACTAACTTTCTTGGCGATATAAAAAACAATAAAGATGTTTAGAAATACCTTGAAAATCAGGGAGCTTGTAAGATTTAGATATTTCTTTTCTATTTTCACCGATGTATTTAGCAGCTAATTGAATTTCCGATAGTATTGTACTAAATTTCAGGGATGCCTCAGTTTTTTTAGAGTCTCATTGATTAGAGTTGAGGAAGTTCCTTTGGTGTAAGGAAAATAGACGATTTTCACGCCAACCTCTTTGAATTTCTGGTCTAATTCTTCCCATTTATCGGTTTTAAACCAATCGTCTCCTACAAACATTATATCGAACTTTAGTCTTTCCCACATGGTAAATTTATCCATGTCATTTTGTGGAACTACCGCATCTACGTATTTGATATTTCTAACAATCTCCATGCGCTCAAGATGGGGTATTACTGCCTTTTTCTTTTTGTAAGAGACCAGTTCATCACTAGTTACTCCCACGATTAATTTGTCGCATAAACCCTTGGCATTTTTCAATAAATTTAAGTGACCTATATGGAATAAGTCATAAACGCCTGAGGTATATCCTATCATTATTTTTTCATCGCCTCTCTTATACATACACTACAATTAAAATTACCATCTCCAGTTCTTAGTAAAATACTTCTCCCTGAAAATTTCTATGTTAATAAACATCCAAAGAATCTGACCGGCTCTGCTTTCTGTTTTACTCTGGTCAATAAGATCATCAATAACTCCGGGTTTCAACCAGGAGGAGTCTTTAAGCTTTTCTCTTGCTATCTCCTCGAGGTTTTCAAACCAATGGGTTAAAGGTACAGGAAAGCCCACTTTTTTTCTTTCAATAACTTCTTTAGGTAAATACTTATATGAAAGCTTCCTAAGTAAATATTTCGGGATATCTAGCACTTCACTATACTGATTTGCTTTTTGATTTATAGCCAATTGTCTCGCGCTATCATTTTTCCATCTCAATTTTAAATCATAAGGAACATGTTTATAGGAGAATTCGATCAAGTTATGATCCAAAAATGGCACCCTTCCTTCCACAGCAGTTTGCATAGTTGTCATATCAACCCTTCGAAGAAGTCCTTTTACGTGATAATTGTGAAAAAACCTAAATACATTTTCTTCATTGGATCTGCCTTGAAACTGATCTTGCAGCAGACGATCAAACTCCGTTCTATAGTCTGTTGGAGTGTTGATTAAGTCGTCTCTCATTTTTCTAGGCACGTATTCGTAGTAGGAAATGAATCGTTCATAAAACGATTTTGAATCAATATCTCCGCAATCAAAAGGCAGCCTGAAGATCCTGCCGTATCCCCCAAGTAGCTCATCTGCACCTTCCCCTGATAGCACTACCGTAATCTTTTCCTTCAATTTTGAGGACATTATAGCCAATGGTATTTCATTGGGTACTCCTAATGGTGAATCCTTAAATGAAATTAAACGGTCCCATTGCTTCATATAATCTTCCTTCTCCATCAGTATTTCATGGTGGCATGTCTTATACTGATCAGCAATCATTCGGGCATACTCAAACTCGTTGAGCTCTTTAAATCCAATGGTGTAAGTGTTTACAGTCTCTTTTTTATTAAGGGCAGTAATTGCTGTAATCAAACTAGAATCGACCCCTCCGCTTAGATATGTACCCAAAGGAACATCGGCAATTAATCGATATTTAATTGCTTTGATCAATTCCTCTTCAAACCTGTTTGCAATCTCTTCTTCATTATATTCAGAAGCTACATTAAATTCCTCCGGCAATTCCCAGAAGCAAATTGATTCTGGTCGTAAATTGGGCTTAATTACGACGTAAGAGCCAGGTTTAACCTGAAAAATATCTTTAAAAAAAGTATATGGATGCCTTACATAACGATTAGCAAGGTATTCGTCAACTGCAGCTTCATTAAAGCTGGCATCAACCAAACCACTGGATAATATCGCTTTTATCTCTGATGCAAATACAATTTTATCTTTACTACTATAATAATACAGTGGTTTAATACCCATACGGTCCCTCACTAGGTATAGATTGCCAGTGGCTTTATTATACAAAGCAATTGAGAACATTCCATTAGCCCGATTTAAGAACCAGTCGATCCCTTTCTCGCTAACCGCAGCTAATATTACCTCAGTATCTGAGGTTGTCTTAAAAGAGTATGATAGGTCTTTTTGGATCTCTTGAAAATTGTATATCTCTCCGTTAAAAATCAAAACCCACTCTTCATTTGCTGAAGTCATTGGTTGATTCGCAATATCCCTGGTGTCAATAATACTCAAACGACGATGACCTAAGGCGATTTTTCCATCCACGTATATACCGTCAGCATCTGGACCTCTATGCTCTATCGAGTCCGTCATCTTCTGGATACGATTCGATATCAATGGATCATTGTTTTTTAAATAAATCCCTGTAATTCCACACATATAATAATACGTTGGTAATGCTTTATACTAGATTTTGTTTCAAATAATAAAGATATTTATCACCCGTTTTCCATCCCTACCTTTAACTCCTGTAAAGCTGTGGTGAAACAAGAGCTGTTTTTCTTTTCGAAGAGTCAAATTTTAACGCTTTTGTAGGATTTTTGATTTTTCAAAAACCATTCATAAGTTGATTCTATTCCCTTCTCAAGAGTAATACTTGCACTCCATCCTTCTTCCTTCATTTTGCTTACATCCATCAATTTGCGAGGCGTTCCATCGGGTTTTTCAGAATCCCACTCTATAGTGCCTTGATGACCTGTAATTTTTTGTATCAATTCTGCCAAATCGCGAATAGCCAAATCCGTTCCGGTTCCTACATTATATAGCGTTTCGGATAATTCATTCTCGACAGAGAAAACGACTGCACGAGCCAAGTCATCAACATGCAAGAATTCTCTCAAAGGTTTGCCGGAGCCCCATAATTTCACCGGAGTGTTTCCATTTAGCTTTGCTTCGTGAAACTTGCGCAACATGGCGGGTAATACATGGGATGTTTTTAAATCAAAATTGTCATATGGCCCATACAAATTTGTAGGCATCAGGCTAACAAAGCCCTTTTTGTGCTGCTTTCTTATAGCTTCACATGCTTTGACTCCTGTAATTTTAGCAATGGCATACCATTGGTTAGTCGGTTCAAGAGATCCTGTTAATAGATACTCTTCTTTTAATGGTTGTTCCGCTAACCTGGGGTAAATGCAAGAGCTGCCCAGAAAAACAAATTTTTCAACTTCCTCCTGGAGGGAGGTGTCAATCAAATTATTCTGGATTTGAAGATTCTCCATCAGAAATGGGTAAGGATATTGATCATTTGCAAGAATCCCCCCAACTCTGGCGGCCGCATCTATTACCACAGCGGGTTTTTCCGACTTGAAAAAATCCTGAACATCCTGTTGATTCCTTAAATCCAGCTCTTTGCTCGATCTTCCTATCAGGTTTGTATATCCATTGCCTTCAAGTGCTCTCCAAACGGCCGATCCAACCATGCCATTATGGCCTGCCACATAGATTTTTGATTTTTTGTTCACGTATTTATTCAAAATAGTTCATGATTTTGTATCCTCCTTCTTTCAGAAATTGTTCCTTTTTCATCAACTTCAGATCATTTATAATCATATCTGAGACCAGATCCTGCAAATCATATTTAGGAACCCATCCCAACTTGTTATTAGCCTTGGAAGCATCTCCAATAAGCAAGTCAACCTCTGTGGGCCTAAAATATTTTGGATCTACATTGAGAATTTCTTTGCCGATAGGAAGTTTATATTGGGGATTATTAGAGGCTTTTACAAATCCCTTTTCATTGACCCCCTCACCTTTAAATTCCAATTCAATTCCCACTTCTGAAAAACTCATTTTTACGAAATCACGAACGGTGGTGGTCTTACCTGTTGCGATGACCCAGTCTTCTGGCTCTTCTGCCTGAAGAATCATCCACATCATACGCACATAATCTTTAGCATGTCCCCAGTCCCTTTGTGCATTAAGATTCCCCAAATAAAACTTGTCTTGAAGCCCCAAGGCTATCCTTGCAGTTGCTCTAGTAATCTTTCTCGTTACAAACGTTTCTCCCCTAATAGGAGATTCATGATTAAAAAGAATTCCATTGCAAGCAAACATATTGTATGCTTCTCTGTAATTTACTGTTATCCAATAAGCATACATTTTGGCAACTGCATAGGGGCTTCTGGGATAAAAGGGAGTAGTTTCCGTTTGAGGTACTTCCTGTACTTTACCATATAATTCGGAGGTTGAGGCCTGATATATCCTTGTTTTCTTTTCCAAACCAAGTAAACGCACGGCATCTAATATTCTGAGTGTTCCTAAACCATCTGCATTTCCAGTGTACTCTGGCACTTCAAATGATACAGCCACATGACTCATAGCTGCCAAATTATATATTTCATCTGGCTGAATTTCTTGAACCAATCGAATTAAATTAGTACTATCTGTCATATCTCCATAATGAAGGAAATAATTACGATTTTGCACGTGAGGATCTTGATATAAATGATCAATCCTATCAGTATTAAATAGGGAAGCCCTCCTTTTAAGTCCGTGGACCTGATAACCTTTTTTAAGGAGAAATTCACTTAGATAGGCGCCATCCTGCCCTGTAACACCTGTTATGAATGCAGTTTTCATACTATGATACTAAAATTGAGTAGTTAATCAAGATATTAAGATACTATACTTTGGTCTACGCGCAAAAGTACTATAATTCTTATCTCTGACAACCTTTACTTTCGAATCCAGTTCATTCTCTTTTAAAATCATTTTGGCAAATTCATGCCAGGTCATCGCTTTTTTGTCTGTAAAGTGAATAACTCCATACCTGATTTCCGAGCTGTTAATTAAATCCAAGATGAAGACTGCAAGATTGTTGGCATTGGTTGGGCAACCTATTTGTGCATCTGTGACCCTGAGGTCATGCCCTTGCCTGGCTTTCTCCAAAATAGTCTTGTAAAAATTAGTGCCATATTCAGAATATAACCATGAAGTCCGGATAATCAGATAATCCTTTAAGATCTCCTGAATATACTGTTCGCCTTTTAATTTTGATCTTCCATATTCATTGATTGGATTAGGTGTATCGGAAGGCAAATAACCTTCTTTTTTCTTGCCATCGAAGACGTAATCTGTTGAAATATGAATAAGGATAACCCCCTTTAATTTACATGCCTGAGCCAGGTTTTTTACCCCTTCGGCGTTTATAGAAAAAGCTTTCTCCGGATCCTTTTCTGCATCATCAACTCTGGTGTAAGCTGCGCAGTTGATGCAGTAATCAAAAGAATGTCTTGAGAAATAGGTTGACAAAGACTCAGCATTTGAAATATCCAGTTCTGTCCTGTTTGTGTAATACATTTTCACGTCTGGGTAAGCAGATGCCTGATGTTGAATGCATGTTCCCAATTGCCCGTCCGCTCCGGTAACTAAAACCCGAATCATAGTTTTACGTCCTTTAGTCGGGCTAGTTTTCTGTCTTTCTCTGATAAAACAATCTTATCTGAAGGAAATCCCCAATTTATATTAAGATCTGGGTCATTGAAGATGATGCCGGATTCTGACTGATTATCATAGTATTCATCGCATTTATACACGAAAACAGTGTCGTCTTCTAACGACAGAAACCCATGAGCCATGCCCTTCGGAATGAACAACATCTGCTTATTTTTTTCGGATAGAATGGTTTTAAAAACATTTTTGTAAGAAGGACTTTCTTTACGGAGGTCTACGACCACATCGAGTACCTCGCCTTTAAGAACGCGGACTAATTTAGCCTGTGCTCTATGCCCTGTCTGAAAATGCAATCCACGAAGTACTCCTTTCTTGGAGACAGAGTGATTATCCTGGACAAAAGAAAGAGGCTGCCCAAGAGCTTTCTCCAGGTCTCTTTTATTAAATGACTCAAAAAATTCGCCCCTATTATCCTTGAATATAATGGGTTCAATTATAAAGCAATCTTCAAGTGTGGTAGATATCAGTTTCAAGGAGTGTGTTAATTTAATTGCATCAAGTATTCCCCATAACCACTTTTTAATAAGGGTTTGGCTAATTTTCTCAGTTGCCCTTTAGTAATGTATCCCATTTTGTATGCAATCTCCTCGATTGAACCAATTTTTAACCCTTGTCGCTCCTCTATCACCTCAACAAACTGAGCGGCCTGCATAAGAGAGCTAAAAGTACCCGTATCAAGCCAGGCTGTTCCCCTGTCTAGTATACTGACCTTTAGTTTTCCCTTCCGAAGATATGTTTTGTTAATATCCGTTATTTCAAGTTCTCCCCTCCCGCTTGGTTTTATGGCCTTTACAATATTAATAACCTCATTATCATAAAAATAGATCCCGGGAATTGCATAATTCGATTTGGGTTGTTTTGGTTTTTCCTCTATTGAAATGGCATTCCCGTTCTCGTTAAACTCTACTACACCATACCGCTGAGGATCCTGAACATGATATCCGAAGATTATTCCTCCCTGGGGATCGTTGTTTTGCTGAAGCAAGGCAGCCAATCCAGCTCCGTAAAATATATTGTCTCCGAGAATCAATGCTACCTTGTCTGATCCTATAAAATCGGCCCCGATAATAAATGCCTCTGCGATCCCCCTGGGTTCATTCTGTACTGCATAGGAAAAATTACATCCTAGCTGTGTTCCATCTCCCAGTAGCCTTTTAAACAGATGGGCATCTTCCGGACCGGTAATGATCAGTATTTCCTTAATGCCGGCTTCCATCAAGGTAGCCAGAGGATAGTAAATCATGGGTTTGTCATAAACCGGCATAAGCTGTTTACTCGTAACCAAGGTAATTGGATATAAGCGCGTTCCCGATCCTCCTGCTAAAATTATTCCTTTCATTTTATGCCTTTCGGTATTTGAACAAATACCATTTTACGGTTGCGGCAAGTCCGCTTTTAAAATTTTCTTCCGGTTTCCAACCGAGTGAATTTTTGATTTTAGAACTATCTAATGCATACCTGAAGTCGTGGCCCGGACGATCCTTTACGAAAGAAATCTGATCCAAATAACTTCCCTTTTCTTTAGGATTGAGTTCATCTAAAAGCTCACAAACTGTGTTAGCAAGATACAAATTCGTACACTCATTGTCTCCGCCTATTACGTATGTTTCCCCGGATTTCCCTTTGTGAAATGCCAAATCCAAAGCTTTACAATGATCGAGGACATAAATCCAGTCACGAATATTGCTCCCGTCCCCATAAATGGGAATGGGTTCATTTGATATGGCCTTTCTGATAATTGTTGGGATGAGTTTTTCATCGTGTTGTTTTGGACCGTAATTATTAGAGCAATTTGTAATTATGGTATCCATCCCATAGGTTTCATGGTAGCTCCTGACTAAAAGATCTGATGCAGCTTTTGAGGCGCTGTACGGACTGTTGGGGGCATAGGGACTTCTTTCAGAGAAGTATCCTTCTTCACCTAAGCTGCCGTATACCTCATCTGTAGAAATATGGTGAAATCTATTGATCTGATTCGAACTTCCGGAATTAGTCCAGTAATTTCTGGCAGCTTCCAGCAGTACAAAAGTGCCTTCTATATTAGTCTTTATAAAATTATTGGGGGATTCTATGGAATTGTCTACGTGCGACTCTGCAGCGAAATGAATTACGGAAGATACGTTGTGGTTTTTAAAGATTTCCTCAACCAGTTGTTCGTCACATATATCGCCCTGTACAAATTCATATTGCTCGTGATCCCGAATCTCCTTTAAGTTAGAAGGATCGCCTGCATAGGTGAGCTTGTCAAGGTTGATAATTGTGCAATAAGGATTTTTATTTAAAAAGTAATGAATAAAGTTGCTGCCGATAAACCCCGCTCCTCCTGTTACTAAAACCGTCCTATGGAGATGCTCATCCATCATCCAATTTGCATTTCATTCGCTTTTCGATTCAAATACCTTAAAAAAGAAAATAGAAAGAATACTCCTATCAAAACTAGTGGGATCAAGGTGATATTTTTTTGAAAAAAAGGTTTCTGAACCTTATGAGGTTTTCCAAAATTAACCACCGTAATTGCATCCTGTCGTTGTTCCAATTCCAATCTTTTAGATTCTATATCCTGAATCAGGTTGTTTTTGAGGGAGAAAAGAGAAGGGATATTAAGTGGCTCCTGGTTTTCCAGGACAAATCTACCCTCTGTGGTAGCCTGCTCCTTGAGCATTTTATTTGTATAATTATTGATCAGCACATCCACCTGCCTGATCAACGAATCATTTAAGCCGATCCTGTTTTGTGCATTTTCGTTATACACCTTTAGAAGTTCATTGTAATAAGGATTGGAATTGATATAATCTATAATCTTCCTGGCGTATTCTTCTCCTATTTCATCCTCTTTAAAAAAGAAAGTAATGCGCTCATCCCTTGTAGTTTTGTCTTGTAGTTCTGCTCTTAGAATGCCTGTTATTGCACCTGTGTTTTCAAAATCCTTAAGAAGTTCCAGAAATTGCATTTCTTCTTCATTAGAAGAAGTCTTTTTGTTTTTTAAAGGACTAATTTCAATTTCAAAGTCCTTCATTTTTTCAATGTCCATCCCAAGGGAATTGAAAAAGGCCGTGTCCTTTGCTTTGACATCTGCCTGCAATTCCTCTATAACGTTATAGAGGTAATTCTTGGTGTCGAGGTTAGGTGTTACGATAACATCGAGTTTTTTTTCTTCCCCTACGATCATTCTCAAACCAAGCCCCAGAAGCAGACCAACTATGGCCAAAACGATGAGTATTACCAGGTTTTTCTTAAAATACAGGAATACACTCAGTAAGCCCCTGAAAATTCGGTTAAAACCCTTGCCGATTAAGGCAAAGAGCTGACCCAAATCAATTTCGTCATTGGATTGATTATTTTTTGGAATTATTTCTTTGGCCATAGTTGTTATTTAAAAATTTGTTGCAATATCTTATCTGTAATCAAATACGTAGGCTTAACCCCGGTCGTTCCCAGGCCCCCTGAAGCCAGGGTACTACCTGTTTCAAGTGGATTATCTGAGGCATAGTAGGCATACCTCACCTTTACATCATCCCGTATGCTTTTCCTGATCTTGGAAGCCGACTGAATTGCTTTCTGGTAGTGTACCCCTTCCATTTCCAGACCGATAACCCCCCAGGTTGACTCATGAAAGAACTTCAATATGTCTTTGTTCTGAAGCGAAGTTCCCAAAACCGTCACCATGGTGCCTTCCATAACTTTTAGTCCGTTCCCCTGAAAATCAGAAGCTTTGAATTCATTGTTAAAGGGATAATTGTCTGCCGTTCCTTCAAATATATGCGCTTTGGGGATCATTAAATCTCCTTTTCCCCCTTCAAGAATACCTGCTTTTCCCATGATTGAAATTGAAGCCACGTCTAAAAATGCCGGCTTTTGCTTTTTTCGTTTGTAGGGTTTAAGTAATTCATCAATCGTCTCATAGGCCTGTTCCCCGAAGGCATAGTCCATTACGAAGATAACAGGTTTTTCTGCTTCCGGAATATTTTCATCCAATTCATAACAACAGGCATCTTTTCCAAGACGAGCCATATCAAAGATCTGTACATCAATATTGGTCCCCGATTTGTCTTTGATCTCAATCATTCCATTTTTACGGGCAGCAGTAAGGACTTTCTCCCTCAAGGCGGTATTTTTATCCAGGCTGAGCTGTTGAAACATCTCTAGTTTGCCTTCCCCCGGAAATTCTTTCCGCAAAGCTTTTTTGGCATACAAAGAGTTCGCAACGGAGTGCATATTGGCACTTATAATGTGAACAGGCCTCTGGAGCAATCCGTGTTTATGCAAGGTATCCTTGATTTGATTGGCCCATTGCTCTCCATGGATATGGTGCCCTAACCGCTCCCTCAATAAAGTACTAAAGGTGATGATCCTTTTCTCACCGCCGGTCTCCTCGTCAATGGCGAGCTTGCCCAGCCAGTATATGATTTTTAAAAATCGCTCTGGGTCTTTTTTTGTCGCCAGCTTCTGGTACACTTCCATGGTCTCAACAAATGACCTCCCCAGAATGTTAGCCGTATGAATGAGGGCTACTTCCCTGTCGGCCTGACTTAATTTTGACTTATTAACTGCTTCGGAGAGTTTTTGCCAGTCGCGTATCGTTTTATGGGTCTCTTCAATCAGGACCTTATTGCAAATCTTGCCCGATTCTATAAAAAGAAAGGTGAGGTGGGTAAGGATATCGTAAATGTCAGAGCGGCCGCGGGTAATCTCAATGTTCATTTGCTCCTCGTCAATCCTGTAGCAGTTCCGTCTCCTTTTTGGAGGAATTATAGCATTAAAATGAGATTTTGAATAGCCTTCATCCGAAGTAAGATTGATAAATCGACATTGTTCAATTCCTTCCGGTAATCGCTCTAATACATAAATAAGTCCGCTGAGTTCAGTTTTTTCCTCTGCAACAGTACCATATATTTCAGGTCTTAGCAGAAGCAATGCATTGCGAAGGGTTTCTCCTGAAATGCCCATGGGTTTATAAAATCCACGGTTAAAAAGGTGCCGCATGGTGATATACAATCGCTCTATGGCATTTGTAGATTCCTGGGCGCGTGTAGTGTCTTTAATCTTATTCATTCTGAGGCAAAAATACATTTTATATTGATGATTTAAGCCTATTTTTAGGGTAGGAGGTTCTAGTTTTCCTTTTGTTTCTCCAATCCCTCTGCTACTTTCCTGTCGTTGGATAGCCGTTGAACTTTATTCTGACCTCCCAGTTTGCCTACAGATTTCATATACGCCTTAAATCCTTCCTTTCTTACGGACGTTATTTTTAATGGCTGAAGAATTTTACCCTGTATAAGATCCAGGTAATAACTGTTTTGCTCCTGAAGGGAACGGTCGAGGCAGATTGCAAACTTTTTCATGTCTGATGGCTTTTTTACAAACTCAATAAACCATTCATGATACGGCAGTTCATTTCCTTCAGGGATTATTTGCGGGGCAACAGAAAATTCTTGTACCTGGGCATCTGTTTCTTTAATGGCCTCTTCCATGGCGTATTCTACTTCCTTGGCTATTACGTGTTCTCCAAAAGCCGAGATAAAGTGTTTAATCCTTCCCGATACAATGATTCTGTAAGGCTTTAGCGAAATAAACTGAACGGTATCTCCAAGGTCATAGGCCCACAGACCGGCGTTTGTGGAGATAACCATGGCGTAGTTCACGCCCAGTTGTACATCTTCTATTGTAATTCTTTTGGGATTGGCCTCAAAAAATTCATCAGTCTTTACAAACTCGTAAAATATCCCGGAATTCAGGAGTAGAAGCATCCCTTTTTCATTCTGCCTGTCCTGGTAGGCAAAAAAGCCTTCGCTTGCAGGAAATAACTCAATGCTTGCTACCTTCCTGCCGATAAGTTCTTCAAAGGCAGCCCGGTAGGGTTCATAGTTAACCCCTCCGTAGATAAATAGTTCGAACTTCTCAAAGAGATCCCCAACCTTCTTTCCTGATACTGCTTTTAACCTTTCAAAATACATTTGTACCCAGGAAGGAATCCCGGCAATCACCCTCATATCTTCCTCCATGGTCTCCTCCACAATTTTATCCACCTTGGTTTCCCAATCTTCTATGCAGTTGGTCTCCCAGCTTGGAAGTCGGTTTTTCTGGAGATAAGCAGGCACATAATGGGCAGAGATCCCTGATAAACGTCCGAATTTAATGCCGTTCTTTTCAGACAGTTCCGGACTTCCCTGCAGAAAGATCATTTTGCCGTCTACTATAGATGTGCGACCTGTTTCGTGAATATAATTCAGAATGGCATTTCTGGAGGCTTCCACCTGGTGCTCAATGGAGGCTTTGGTGATAGGAATAAATTTGGCACCAGAGGTAGTTCCGCTTGTTTTGGCAAAGTAGGCTGGTTTTCCGGGCCATAGAATATCTTTTTCCCCGTCCACAACTTGTTGTACATATCCTTTCAGCGCTTCATAATCCCTGATTGGGACTTTCTGTACAAAGTCGGAATGATTTCGGATTGTTTTAAATTCGTGATCTAATCCGAACTTCGTATTCTTTGCTTCTTTTAGAAGGTCATTAAATACCTTTTTCTGGGTCTCTATCGGGTTTTCAACCCATTTTTGGGTTCTTTTAAAAATAATTCCGGCGAAAATCCTGGCGGCAACTGATTTTAAAGACATGCTCCTTAATTGAAATCTATGTAATCTGAAGGATTTACGGGATTGCCATTATTCCAAAGCTCGAAATGCAAATGGGGTCCGGTTGTCAATTCCCCCGTATTTCCTACGGAGGCAATCACCTCTCCTGCCCGGACAATTTCACCCTGCTCCTTGCTTAGAGATCCATTATGTTTATAAACTGAAAGTAACCCTTCTTCATGCTCCATAATAATTACATATCCGGTCCCGATCGTCCATTCTGAAAATATAACTGTGCCATTAGCAACAGCCTTGACCGGGGCGTCCTTCTCTGCTACTATATCCACTGCAAAGTGTTTCTTTTCGGCATTGTAGCCCTCAGAAACAACACCGGAAACAGGTGAGAACAGGACGAGGTTTCCGCTGCTGATATTTCTTTGAAACAAATTGTATTTATCTTCGAGAGCCACTTGCGCCCTTAGGATAGAATCTTCCTTTATGGGAGAAAGATCAATCGTTGAAGGATCAATTTTAAACTGTTCAAACAAAGAATCCCTGTTCATTTCATTGTTTTCAACATCCCCTCTTAACACCATTCTGATATTTTCCAAATACCGATTAGTATAATTAAGGACATTGACCAGGGAATCCGTTTTATAGGTAAGCTCAGTCGCTTGTTTTTTTAGTCGGGTTGAAGAATAGCCCGGAATATATTCCCGAAGTGGAGTAAAGGCAATGAGAAGTGTTGTAAGGCCGATAAGGACAATGATAAATAAGGTACCCGTAATAAAAACGTTAAGCCGACTCAGTTTGAAGGATATTTTTTCTTCAAATGTGCTTTCATTAAGGATTACGAGGCGGTACTTATGAAGTAACTTCCGCTTTATTTCTTTGCGTTTTTTACCTTTTTTCTCCATTGCACACAAAGATACATTTCGAATTGAATATCAGCACAGAAGAATCATAAATTTGCCTTAAGGTGAAATCGTTTATATAATTTACATACCAAATTCGTTCCGACAGCTAAGGCTAAGCAATTAAACCAAAATCTTAACGTTTGATATCCAATAAGTCTATTAAGATTTTTACTACCTTTGTTTACCTTATAAAATAATGCAATGATCTTATCAATACCTTTTCTGGCCATTGGCCCCTGGCAAATAGCCGTTATTGTAGTCCTGGTACTATTATTATTCGGCGGAAAAAAGATTCCTGAATTAATGCGGGGATTGGGAAGCGGAATTAAAGAATTCAAAGACGCCTCTAAAGAAGATGACAAATTAGAGGAGAAAAAAGACTAGTTTTAAAATACAAACAATAGAAGAAGCATCCTTACAGATGCTTTTTTTATTTAATACTCCATATTCCAGAAGTAATTCCTTTAAAATCAACCAATTTCATTATTTTAATTATATACTGTAAGGTATATTTTTAATTTTCTTCCAGCCTCATTTACGTTTTGCCTTTCTATTCTTTTTTATTGTCTGATCCCTCCAAAATTATCGGATCTACTTCTCTTAAAGCCACATATAATGGAGATACACGACAAAAAACATCTGTTTCACAACAAAAAGTAATCCTCTAGCATTAGAACCCATAAATTCGGCGTTATGAAATGGGGTATTACCAAATCCCGTAAAGAATTTCACAAAAACCAGAATAAATTGTCTTTGAATAAGGCATGTAAAGGGGATAATACACAAATGCAATTCAAATATTTTTGCTTATTAATCATCTTGCTTTTAGCTGGCATAGGCAGTTCCCATGGACTAACTCCTAATCCGGAGATAAATTCAGACCGGGTTTCTGCCTTTGAAGCATTCGCCGATAAAGCAAAGTACCATAAAATCGCCACGAAATCCATTCCTGCCAACTCGGTCATAGCTTCAGGGTATTACATGGTTGCAGGAGTCTTTGGGGTTTCCAGCAACGCTCAATCTTTTGCGAACTCGCTCAGAAAAACAAATTTCGCCGCCGAGGTATACAAAGATTCTCAAAGTGGGATGCATTATGTGTATCTCAACCGCTTTAATTCGGGAGAGCAGGCCATCGAATTCTACCTGGATAAAACCTACGAAAAAAAGATGTGGATCCTGCACGTGGAGGGAAATAACAATACTCCACCCGCTTTAAAAAATGAATTCCCGTCAACACACAAGGTTGCCGAAATAAATACACACAACCTATTTCTCAAGGCAGCTAAAAAATCTTCAATCGCTTCCAGAACCATTAAAGAATTAAATACTCTTCAGGGAGGCTACTATGCAATTGCCGGAGTATTTGGGGATCAAAACAACGTATCGAAATTCGTTGGCACATTGCGGGCAAAGGGAATTAATGCCCAGACAGTACTTCATCCGGAAACAAAGTTATCCTACGTTTATTTGGCCAGTAATGCTGATTGGAAACCTGTATTAAACGCCGCCCAGAACCGGCTTGATGGGAAATACAAGGGCAAGATGTGGATAATGCATATTCCGGCGCCAATTTCCTCCAACATGGAAGTAACTATGCAGCGGGTTATCAACAACAATGGTCCGGAAAAGACGGTCAGTAAGAATTTAAAATCAAAGAAACAATTCGTTTCCAAGGACCCACCTGCAAAATTGTTGCAAAAAGCAGATTCTTATTTTGATAAGATGTGGTATGCTGAAGCCGCTGAACTCTACGAACAGTACCTTTCCAACAACGAAGAAAATTATACCTATGAAATCATCCAGAAAGCGGGTGATTCCCATTATTTCAACACCAATATGGAAAGGGCTTATTATTGGTATGATATACTGTACACTAAATATCAGAATGAGATAAGCAATGAAAATATCTTTAAATACGCCCACAGCCTTAAGGGTACTGGAAAATATTCCAGGGCAAAACGCCTGATGCGTATATATGACCGCCGGGTGAAGAAGGAAGGGATGCGATATACAGTAGATGATCCACGAACCACCCCTAAGGAAAAAGTGCTGGATAATATCTTAGATACGGAACAGGAATATACACTACGCAATGTGGCGACCAATTCTGAATATTCCGATTTTTCCCCTATGTTTTACAATGAGGACCA
Organism: Muriicola sp. E247; assembly: GCF_041358175.1. Lineage (NCBI taxonomy): Bacteria > Pseudomonadati > Bacteroidota > Flavobacteriia > Flavobacteriales > Flavobacteriaceae > Muriicola > Muriicola sp. E247. The sequence continues at coordinate 479,817 of NZ_JBGKBE010000001.1, read as the reverse complement.
GCTTGTTTTTGCTTCGGCAATGGACTCATCATTTTTTAGTACCAGACGGTATAAATGGAATGATCAGCCTTATCTCGATCTTTATGTGGCCAAAGTAAATAAGGAATCACAGGAAGTGAAAGACGCTATAAAGTTCTCTAAAAAAATCAACACCAAATACCATGAGGCATCTGTTGCCTTTTCCCCCGATAATGCCACCATGTACTTTACCCGAAATAATTACGGTAAGAAATTAAAAAGAGATAAAAACGGGGTAAACAATCTAAAAATTTACAGATCAAGGAAGGTAGATGGCAACTGGACAGAGGCCACCGAACTTCCCTTTAACAGTGACGAATTTTCAACGGGCCATCCGGCCCTGAGCCCGGATGGGAAAAAACTGTACTTTGTTTCTGATCGTCCCGGCAGTCTTGGTGAAACAGATCTTTTTGTAGTAGATGTGTATGAGGACGGAAACTTTTCAGAACCCCGTAATCTGGGGCCGGAGATCAACACAGAGCGCAAGGAAATGTTCCCTTTTATTACCGATAGGAAATTGTACTTTTCTTCTAACGGACACATAGGACTGGGCGGATTAGACGTCTACGAAGTGGCTTTTTCAGAAGAGGAAGGGTTTGAACAAGTAAAGAATATGGGCAAGCCCATCAATGGAAAGAAAGACGACTTTTCATATATCGTGGATGAGGCTACCCAGAGAGGTTTCTTTGCTTCCAACAGGCGGGGAGGAAAAGGAGATGATGATATTTACTCTTTTTCGAAGCTTATGCCGGAGGAACTCAACCTCAACGCTATAGAGGGGGTGATTACTGACCTGGTTACAGGAGAAGTTATGCCAGAAGCCCTTGTGACACTGTTGGATGAGAATAATATTAAACTGAAAGAAGTCGTGTCAGATAAGGATGGTAGTTTCGTTTTTGAAGATCTTGACAGCCATACGAAATATACAGTTAAAACCAATAAAGAAGGCTATTCCGAAGTGGTTATGAATGTCCCTACAAAAGAGAACGAGGTCATCAATGTTGAAGTTACCCTCGATAGACTTGAGGAGCTTGTCGTGATGGAAGAAGGGATCAAAAAGATCAAATTGGATATGATCTATTTCGATTTTGACAAATACAATATAAGAAAAGATGCAGGCGAGGAATTAGACAGATTAGTAACCGTAATGAAGGAAAACCCAACGATGGTGATCAAAATCGAGTCTCATACAGATAGCAGGGGTAAAGCCGCCTACAACAAATACCTCTCAGACAGGAGGGCTAAATCAACCAGAGATTATATCATTTCCCAGGGAATTGATCCAAAACGAATTGAAAGTGCTATTGGGTATGGGGAAGAACGACTCCTTAATGGGTGTGATGGCAGTATTCGATGTACTAGTGCCCAACACCAGCTCAACAGACGATCTGAATTTATTATAGTAAATATGTAATTAATACCTGTAGAACTAACCTACCAACTAGCCACTTGCAGTAATGCAGGTGGTTTTTTTATAATCTAACCTGATTTTAATAAAATTTTTATAAGCTCTCCCCATTCCATTTGTTAGTTCTCAACATCTTTTGACGGGTATACAACAAATTAGATCTGCCTGAATACGTTCTTTTAGTATTCACAGTTATTACCATAAAATAGTTCACCTAAACCTCACCATATGAAACACCTTTTACTCATTAAGGAAATTTACCTGGAAGCCTTTAAAAATCTGGGGTCATTTTTTATAAGAAACCTCTTTAAGATTTTTACCTGGTTTTGCCTTGCCTGTTTAGTGATTGTCCTTTATGCTTTCATTTTCAGAGTAGCTACAGGTTTCGCCTTCGATTAACCAACCCAATTCTTTTGTAAAAACACGGTCTATGGATCGTGTTTTTTTATTTTATTACCATATAACGGACAAAGCATACTGTTAAAAGAGCCCGGGCTGTGGGATTTTTTAAGTAATCCGATTTATGTGTCCTTAGTCTATTTATTACAATAGAATCCGTTCATAACTTGATCTTTGCCTTAGGATAAACACTAAATGGCAGGGATATGCAGAAAATTTTACTCGTAAAAGAAATTTATATTGACGCATTCAGGAATTGGAGAAATATGTTCCTTAAGAAGTATTTTAAGGCTTTTTCCTGGTTCTGTTTTGCACTATGGCTTATAACCATGTATGCCTTTATTTTCAGGCTGTCAACCGGTTTTGCCTTCGATTAAAGGAAATAAAAAAAGCGCTTTCAAAATTGAAAGCGCTTTTTTTTGTCTTCCAGGTACTATTTGAACTTGATAGTCCTCAGGATCGCCTCCAGTTCAAACATATAGTCTCTTTTGTTGGTGGCCGGGGCAAACGTAAAGCCCTCCACAACAAGTTTCCTGTTGTTTTGTTCATCATCGATGACAAAGGTTAAAAACGGCCCTGCCATGGGATAGTTCTCAATATCCCAGATACTTCTGGCTTCCAGCGTTTTATGTCCGTCAATTTCTGTTTCAAAAAAATGTGGGGCAAAGGCATCTTCCGTGGTCATGTAGGTTTTCTTATTCCTCACGTCAGGCCCGGGGATGTATTTCTCCCCTATTGAATCCCGCATCCGAATAAAGTCGGTTACCAAAGTTGAATCATTATTCAGTCTGTTCCAGGGGATTTCATACGCGATGATATTCATACTTCCTTTTTGAATTTCTCTGTCAATCCAAACAAAATTATCCTCCTGTTTTCCCATTTTATATATGGATGGGAGTCGGAGTGTCACTCCAAACTTTTCCTCTAAGATCTTATCTTTATTCAACGAGCGTAGGAAACGTTTCTGGGTTTCTTCCAGCTCCATACCTTTTATAGCTGCAATAATCTCATCTGCATGAGACTCTATATTGTTGATGAGTTCCTCCTGTGTCCTGCCTTTTATGACCCCAATTTCCTGTGGCGCAGCGTAGAGATCCGTTTTAATATGTGCAACGTTTACCGTGTCCAGATCAACAAACAATACGGCTCTTCGGTACCTGGTTGTACCCGTAAAAACCTTTTGTGGCATTTGTTCCAGGCTAAATAAAGGCTCTTCCCAGGTAAGACCTACAACAGGGGCTGCGAAGTGCTCTCTTAGTTTGTCCCCTACAGCGCCTTCCCACAATTCGTTACTGATCACGACACCCAGGCTATTGATTGCCCCGATTGATCCTGGTTTGTACTTCTTTTTGGGCCCGTCATTACAAGAAATCAGTAAAAGGGTCAGCAATAGCAGAGATAAGTGTTTCATTGAATTTTGACTCTAGATTTAATTCGATTTAAAAAAATGCCTAGGATGAGCACGCACATAATTTAAGTTTAGTGCCCGGCAACAACTTATTACCACTAATACCATTCCATTCTCGTAAATTTTCTATGGAAATTCCCGGATACTTTTGTGAAATGGTCCATAATGAATCGCCTTCCCTAACTGTGTGGAACTTTAATTCGCTGTTATTCAGTGATTTATTGGAATTACTAGACGAAGTAGATGCTATATATGGCTTTCTTGGATAAATAGTAAGGCGTTGGCCAATCCTTAGCGTATTGCTTCGCAATCCGTTCCAATTCTTGATTTGGCTAACACCGACTCCATATCGCTCTGCGATTTTACCCAGGTAATCTCCACTTTTTACTCTGTATCTGATGCGTGAATCAGCTTTAACGAACTGTGGAAGGACCGATTCTTTAGATTTTAGTTCCTGCTCCACAAAGGCATAGATAGAATCTTCATTGGTGACAAATTTCCCTATCTCCTTTTTTGGCAATCGAAGCGTATATTCTTTTTTAGCGATATATGGGATAATATTTAGTTTGTAGGAAGGATTGAGGACCGTAAGTTCTTCTTTACTCACGTCAACCATCCTTGAAATCTGGTCGAAAGTAATCAGTCTCTTTACATGGACTGTATCCGTTTCAAAATACGGACGAGCTGCTTCAACAGGTTTTAATCCATGCTCCTCAGCATACTCAAACAAGTACATGGTTGCCAGGAAAGCGGGGAGATAACCGGCAGTTTCCCGGGGCAGATTATTTCTGATATTCCAGTAATTGGTATAGCCCCCTGATCTTCTTATTGCCTTGTTAACATTTCCGGGGCCAGAATTATATGCGGCCAATGCAAGGTCCCAGTCGCCAAAAATATCGTACAGCTTGGAAAGATATTGGCAGGCGGCCCTGGTGGACTTAATTGGATCACTTCGTTCGTCTACGTAGCTACTTACTTCAAGGTCATACATTTTTCCTGTACTGTACATAAATTGCCATAGGCCTGTTGCCCCAACTCTCGACTTTGCTCTGGGGTTAAGGGCAGATTCGACAATCGCCAGGTATTTTATTTCCAGTGGGATATTATGATTATCCAATTCCTGTTCAAAGAGGGGAAAGTAAAACTGACTCGCTGTAAGCATTCTCTCCATCAGATCTTTTTTGCGGATCAGGAAAGATTTGATTACCGATTCCAGAGATGGGTTATAAGCGATATTAAAAGGCGTTTTCTCATCTAAAGCTTTTAGTCTTTCTTTAAGCAATTCGGTGCTGAGCTCAGGTAACTCCTGCTCCAGGGTATCTGATAAAAGTTCGCCCATGCTTCCCACGACTTCATACATTTGTCCTGAAAGTTGGGCGGTATTATACAATTCCCTCATCCATAAGCTATCGTATCTGGAGGCTTCCAAATGGTCTTTAAGGCTGATGGTTTTGTCGGGATTTACGGAAAAAGTAACGGCTGATTCCGGTGGAGGAATTATAGTGTCAATTACGGTAGACTTAATTATCGCTTCCTTTAATTTCAGAGAATCTGAATCCTGAGCGTTTACCAATATAGTTATCCCAATTAGGACAAAGGAAAACAACCATTTTCTAATCACACACATAGTTCTGCTTTTGGTTGTGGGGATCAACTAAATTGCAATTTTTTTCTGAAAGAATAAAATAATATTTTCTTCCTATTCAATTGCCAATTGAGGTATACTAAATTAACGTGTTTAGCCCTCTGATATTGCAGCTATTCCGGGCAATACCTTGCCTTCAAGGCTTTCGAGCATGGCACCTCCTCCCGTGGAGACATAGCTCACTTTATCTTCAAAGCCGAATTGTTTAACGGCGGCTACCGAATCACCTCCCCCAACCAGGGAAAATGCTCCGTTTTTAGTTGCTTCTTCAATAAAATTCCCCACGGCAATAGTGCCTTTAGCAAAATTTTCCATCTCAAAAACACCGACCGGACCGTTCCATAGTATCGTTTTGGAGGCCGATATTACTTTTTCGAAATTTTTCAAAGTTTCAGGCCCGGCATCCAGGCCTTGCCAATTATCGGGAATACTGTTCACGGAAACAATCTGAGTCTTTGCGTCATTGCTAAAGCTATCAGCTGCCAGCACATCAACAGGAAGGTGCACTTGCACGCCCATTTTCCCGGCTTTCTCTAAAATCTCCAGAGCCAGCTGCATTTTATCATCCTCGCAAATAGAAGCTCCAACTTCTCCCCCCTTTGCTTTCACGAAGGTGTAGGTCATTCCACCTCCAATGATAAGGTGATCTACCTTACTTAAAATATTTTCAATGATGGTGATCTTAGAAGAAACCTTTGCCCCACCCAGGATCGCCGTAATTGGCTTCTCCCCTGTACGCATCACTTTTTCTATGGCCTCAATTTCTTTGGCCAGCAGGTAACCAAAGCACTTATTTTCCGGAAAAAATTTGGCAACAATTGTGGTTGACGCATGCGCTCTATGGGCGGTTCCGAAGGCATCGTTGACATAAATATCTCCCAACCCGGACAGGGCTTTGGCAAAATTTTCGTCCCCTTGTTCTTCTTCGGCGTGAAAACGAAGATTTTCAAGTAAGAGAACTTCCCCGTTCTCAAGTTGTTTTACAGCTTCTTCCGCTTTTTGCCCAACACAATCTTCAACAAATTTGACCTCTACACCAATGATCTCACTAACTGCTTCACAGATATGTTTTAAGGACATATCCTCATTGACCTTCCCTTTGGGTCTACCCAAATGGCTCATTAATATGGCACTACCCCCGTCCTCCAGGACCTTCAGGATTGTAGGCTTGGCAGCTTCAATCCTATTGGTGTCTGTTACCTCGAATTCACTGTTCAGTGGCACATTGAAATCGACGCGTATAAGGGCTTTTTTATTTGAAAAATTGAGATCATCAATTGTTTTCATCCTGTCTTGGTTTTAAAGAAGCACAAATGTAAAGAATAAAAGAACTCAGGAAAAGCTGATAGAATGATAATGCCCTTATAACAGTGTATTAATCTGTATCTTTGATATTATGTTGTTTACTGAAATTTTAGGGCTTCCTCATATCAAAAAACACCTGACCCACAGTGCGGATTCGGGGCGCATTGCACATGCCCAACTCTTTGTAGGACCGGAAGGGTCTGGAACCTTGCCTGTGGCCCTTGCCTATGCCCAGTATATTTTATGTGGTAATTCCTCGGGAGAAAACATCAACGGGGATGAAGCCTGTAATTTAAAATGCAAATCATTTACTCATCCCGACCTTCATTTTGCTTTTCCGGTCTCCAATACCGAAAATATTAAAAGTCGTGCCGTAAGCGATAATTTCCTGAAGGAATGGAGGTCTTTTTTAAAGGAGGATCCCTATGGGAGTTTGTTTGATTGGTACCGCTATATTGGAATAGAAAAAAAACAAGGACAGATAGGTGTTGACGAGGCGATGGATATTGTAAAAAAGCTCTCCCTGAAATCATACGAAGGGGGATACAAAGTGATGATCATCTGGATGGCCGAACGGATGAATTCCTCCGCTGCCAACAAACTGCTTAAATTGTTGGAAGAGCCGCCCCATAAAACGATTTTTTTACTGGTTGCGGAAGATGAAGAAAATATTCTTCAGACCATACGTTCCCGCTGCCAGTTACTGCACTTCCCTCCTTTGCCTGAAGAGGCTATTGCCCAGGCATTGGTAGAAAATGGCGTGCCACGGCAGGAGGCAGTCCATTTAGCGCATGAATCGAACGGAAACTACAACAAAGCCCTGGAGCTGATGAATAAGGATTCTGAGGAACTGATCTTTGAGAAGTGGTTCGTACAATGGGTTCGGAGTGCTTTTCAGGCCAAGGGTAAAAAGGGTGCAATCCACGAGCTGATCCTTTGGAGCGAAGAAGTTGCGAAAACGGGACGTGAGACTCAGAAAAACTTTCTGAAGTATTGTATGTCTGTTTTCAGGCAGGCGATGTTGGTTAATTATCAGGCCGACTCACTCGCTTATATGAAAATACATGTAGACGGATTTCAGTTTGATAAATTTGCCCGTTTTGTTCATGAAAACAATGTGTTGAAAATTATGGAGGAGTTGGAGGAGGCGATTTACCACGTGGAACGAAATGGCAACTCAAAAATTATTCTGACTGATCTTTCAATAAAACTTACAAGGTTATTACACAAATCAGCTGCCTGACGGGTAACTGAGTTATTTAAATTATCTGATTATGGAAATTGTATTACAGAATCTAGCTGTACTGTTACTTTTGCTTTTTATTATAATTACTTTTCTTCAGAGCGGGATGGATAAGGTGGTTGATTGGAAAGGGAATCTTAGCTGGTTAAAAGGTCATTTTTCAAAGTCTCCCTTTCGGAATGTTGTTCCCTTGCTTCTCCTTATAATCACTTGCATGGAACTAATCGCAGGAGTTTTGTGTCTGATAGGATTTATCCAGATTATATCTTCTGAAGACTTTTTCCTGGCTCAAATCGGGGCGATTATTGCCGGCTTGTCATTGCTGATGCTCCTTCTGGGGCAGCGCATAGCCAAAGACTACGAAGGTGCTAAAACGATCGTTATCTATTTTATCCCGGTGATAATCCTCCTTGTGTTACTACAGATGAATTGACTTACTCCTCCTCTTCCTTATTCAGGACTTTTAGGATCTCATCGGTAAGGTCCTTAGATTCGGCGCCGTAAAGAACGCTACCTCCTTCGCCTCCGCCCAGAATATAGGTGTATCCGTTTGCCTTTCCAAAGGCAGTAATTTCACGCTTCACTTTTTCTACAACACTATCCATATCAGCCTGACCCATAAGTTGCATTTGCTGCTCCTGTTGTTGTAGCTGCTGACCAATCTGTTGTCCTTTTTGTTGAAGTGCCGCATAGGTTTCCTGCGCTTTATTCTGACTCATAGACTGAATCTGAGCTTCCACGGCCTGAGCTTCCATTTGAAAAACTCTGGAGATACTATCCCTTTTCTGATCAAATGCTTTTTTCTTTTCTGCAAACCGTGCCTCCACGGCAACTTTTTCCTTGTAGCCATCCATAAGTCGGACATTGTTTACATATCCTATCTTATCCTGCTGACAGGACCAGCTTAAAATAATAACCAGTCCAAGAAGTAATTTTTTCATGATTCTAATTTTAGTTCGACAAAAATAGGAAAGCAGTTAGTACCCTGATCGATTAATTTAATTTTTATCATCTTTCACTCTCTATCCTATTTAAAATATATATAGATATTATTTATTTAATTATTTAATGTTATTGTATTTAACTATAGTATGATGCGACTTAACATGCGTTTTCTGCGTTTATTTTCTTTTGTTTGGCTCAATAGTGCATCAAGGGTCTGATGAGCTCGCTAAACGCCTTTAAAAGGCTCTGAATCCTTTTTAAGGATATAAACAAGGGATGAGTATTCTCCTGTTTTCCAGCCATAGAGATTTGATCGCATGCCCTGCCAGAATGCGGCCAGCCAATTATCTTTTTTATTCTTGTACCGTTCAGACAAGAGGGAGATATAAAACGAGTCGAATAACATAGGTCTGGTATCCAAAACACTAAAGCCCTTCTTTGCAAATATCTTATGTATTGATTCTTTAGAAAAGTGCCAGAGATGTCTGGGGACATCATAAGCCGCCCAGTAATCTGCATAGTGTTTTGCATCATAAGAACGGAAGTTAGGAACAGCGATAAACAGATAACCTCCTATCTTGATTCGTGAAGTTATTTGATCTATGCTTTCATCCAGATCGTTAAAATGTTCCAGGACATGCCATAGGGTTATAGCATCATAACTTCCCACTCCCAGATCACTTATGTCCTCCTTTAGATCAATACCCTTCGCCTTCGCGACCTTCCTGGCAATTGAGCTTGGTTCAACGCCATCGATGATAAATCCCTTTTTCTTTAGATAGGCAACAAAAGATCCGGTTCCGGCCCCAACATCTAAAATCCTGGCTTTCGGCAGCAGGTATTTTTTAAGCCATCGTCTTTTGTTATTTAAACCAATTGTTTTAACCAAATGGTATATTTTTTCAAGGAAAGAATTGTTCTTGTCGGTATGAGAAATATATGCTTCATCCTGGTAATAAGTCGCTATATTTTCAGGTTGTGGTTCGGTACGTAATAATTGCAACTGTTCATCATACAGCAGAACAAACTCCTCATGAGTAACCATAAAATCCCTGGTCCTTAAATATTCCATCATAGGGTGGCTGACTTGAAAATATATGCGGTTTGAAGTGTCATTCTCATAGAATGTTCCACGTGGAACAAATTGAATCAGCGTCCAAGAAAAACCAGCAATACACTAATATCGCTAGGTGAAACCCCACTAATTCTTGATGCTTGAGAGATGGTGACTGGTCGTATCTCCTGGAGTTTTTCTCTGGCTTCCCAGGAAAGAGACTTTAATCTGGTATAATCAAAACTATCCGGTATTTTTATATTTTCCAGGCGCTGCAATTTATCCGCATTATTCTTTTCTTTTTCTATATATCCCGAATATTTTACCTGTATTTCGGCCTGTTCCATTACTTCTCTGTTAAGCTCATTGTCTTTTACATAATTGGCCACTTCTTTTAGCTGAAGCATATGATCCATGCGTACTCTGGGCCTGGAAAATACCTTGTACATTTTGTCTGCTTGTTTTACCGGAGAAGAATCAACCTCTTGAAGAATTGAATTCATATCATCCGGGTTAAAGCTTGTCGACCTGAAAAAATCTATAAACTCATTTGATTTGCGCTCCTTCTCCTCCATTTTTCTCAGTCTTTCTTCTGACGCCAGGCCGAGTGCATAGCCTTTTGGAGTCAATCTCAAATCAGCATTATCCTGCCTTAGCAGGGTACGATATTCAGCTCTTGAAGTAAACATCCTGTAGGGCTCTTCCGTTCCTTTTGTGATCAGATCATCAATAAGCACTCCTATATAGGCTTCGTCCCTCTTCAAAGTAAAAGGTGGAAGATCATTGATCTTCAGATGGGCGTTTATTCCTGCCATCAAGCCTTGGGATGCAGCCTCTTCATACCCTGTGGTTCCATTAATTTGCCCCGCGAAATACAAATTCTCTATGATTTTTGTTTCCAGGGAATGCTTTAATTGCGTTGGTGGAAAGTAATCGTACTCTATTGCATATCCCGGACGAAAAAACTTTACTTTTTCAAAACCTTTTACTGATTTCAATGCCTTGTATTGAATATCTTCTGGCAGAGATGTTGAAAAGCCATTTACATACACTTCCACTGTATCCCAGCCCTCTGGTTCTACAAATATCTGATGGCTCTCCTTGTCTGCAAAACGATGAATTTTATCCTCTATTGATGGGCAATATCTCGGACCGATACTTTTTATTCTGCCATTAAACATTGGGGACCTGTCAAACCCCTCCTTGAGCAATTCATGTACTTCTTTTGAAGTATGCGTCATATGACAGTCGCGCTGAGTTTTTAATACGGCCGTATTTAAATAGGAAAATTTTTCGGGGAATTCATCTCCCGGCTGAGGAATCATTTTAGAATAATCTAAAGACCTGCCATCCACTCTTGGGGGAGTTCCGGTCTTCATCCTACCAGAATCAAATCCTATTTCTGTCAATTGCTCGGTTATTCCTGTAGCAGAACGCTCGCCTGCCCTTCCACCTCCAAATTGTTTATCCCCAATATGAATTAAACCATTTAAAAATGTACCATTTGTTAGTACTACAGATTTCCCCTTTATATCTAATCCTAGGGAAGTTCGTACTCCAACAACGCGCTGGCCTTTCATCAATAAACCGTTAACCATTTCCTGGTAGAAATCGACATTAGGCGTTCTTTCCAATATAAGTCGCCATTCTTCTGCAAACCTCATTCTGTCATTTTGGGTACGAGGACTCCACATCGCAGGGCCCTTACTCTTATTGAGCATCTTAAATTGAATAGCAGATTTATCAGAGACTATACCACTATAACCCCCCAGGGCATCAATTTCCCTAACAATCTGTCCCTTGGCAATTCCGCCCATAGCAGGATTGCATGACATCTGTCCTATAGTCTGCAAACTCATAGTAACCAATAAGGTTTTAGACCCCATATTAGCTGCAGCAGCTGCCGCTTCTGCGCCCGCATGGCCCCCACCTACCACGATTACATCATATTCCTTCTCAAACATAGTCGTCTATTGTTCCACGTGGAACATTTTCATTTTTTGATTTTCTAATTCCCGCATCTTCTCCCGATCCTTGTCAGTCTTATCATCATAACCAAGAAGATGTAATATCCCGTGCACCATCACTCTTCTTAATTCCTCCTCAAATGTTACGCTATAATTCTCAGCATTCTCTTTTATCTGGTCGAGCGAGATAAATATATCTCCTGAAACTTCATCATCCTTATTGTATTCAAAAGTGATTATGTCCGTGAAGTAATCATGCCCCAGATAATCCTGGTTTACCTTTAAAATCTCACTATCATCTGTCAGTATATAGACTAAGTCACCTGCATATTTCGATTCAGAAGCAATAACTTTTTTAAACCATTCGGTATATTTATTTTCATCTGAAATTGAATACTTAGTTTTATATACATATTCAATCATCCTTCTTAAAATACGTTTTAGCTCTTTCCTTATAAAATTCCTGCAAAGGTAATACTTGTCGCCTTAATATCTCATCAACGCCCTCCTCCTGGATAAAATCTGATCGTTTCTTTATTAAGGGCTTATCATATTCCCTTTTTCCTTCTTCACTTTCTCTTTCTTCCTTTTCGCCCTGTTCCAATGCCGCATTTTCAAGTTTCAACAACTGTTGCTGAATACGGTTGGCCTTATCTATGGTTCTCTGTGTAATACCATTCTCGATAAGGTCTCTTTCAAAGTCTTCCATTTGTTTCGCCAATCTTCTGGCCAATTCCTTATCCTCTTCTAATATTAAGGTCTCCAATTGCTGCTCTAACTTCCCTCTGATGAGTTGTTGTTGTTTATATATCTCGTACAATTCTCCCAAATCCTGATCTCCAGATCCTTCTTCCCCAGTTTCGCCCTGTTCTCCTCCTTCACTTCCTTTACCTTCCTTGCCTTCTGCACCATCCTCTCCTTTCTCACCCTTTTCCCCTTCTTCACCTTCTTCACCCTCTTTCTTTGAATTCATACTGTCCTGAATCCCTTGCTGTCCTTTAATGATATCCGGCAACTGAAATCCGTCTTGTTGTTGTCCGCTACCCTGACCCTGACTTAGAGATTGTTGCATATTACTTAAAACATTCGCAAGGAAATCGGCGAGATTATTAGCGGCTGTAAGTACATACTGTTGATAAGAGGCTCCCTGGTACGACTGTCCCTCCGCCAAACTCTCCAATGATTGATCAATATTATAGTATACCTCAGTAATCTGCTCATTTACAAATTCTGCTATCTCTGCCTGTCGCAGGGACAAGGCAAATAGGCTATCGTCTACATGTTCAAACAACTTTTTTAACTGTTGCTCCTCCTTTACAACGTTGGAAAAATAAGCTCTTCTTTGATCTGACCCCTGTAACCGATCTAACAAGGCCTCCTGTTTAAATGAAAAAATGACGAGATTGTCAAGAATCTGCCTTAACATCTCGGCATCCTCAGCCATGGAAGACCCGCCTCCACTGACTGCAGATTGCTGCAATTCCTGACTCAACTGTTTCATTTTAGCTGCAGCCTGGCGTTGTTTCGACTTTGCATTTTCTTTATTCTGATCAGAATTCTTTTCTTCCTTATCTGCAATTTCCTTTTCCTGACCCTGGCCTATTTCTTCCAATGCCTCTTTGAGATCCTTCCTGATGCCGGCTTCCATATTTTTCCTATCCTCAATGGGCAACGGTTTTGTTAATTCCTCATTTGCCTTCCTTAATTCCTTTAAATCCTCTGATATTTCTTCAAAATTGTCATTAATCTTCTTCTGCTCCCTTAAATTAAATTCCCTTTCCTGATTTAATTTACTTAAGGTTTCTTCCTTTTCTGACAGCTCCATTAACCGCTTTGCCAATTCATTTGCCTTTTCAGTTACGTAGTACTTCTTAGTTAGTTCGAGTAACTGACTTAGGTTTCTCTTACTGTTTTTCTGGCGTTTGCCGAGTTCCTCCAGTTTTTTTGCAAGTTCTTCCTTGTCTATCTTTTCTGCCAATTCCCTTAGTTGTTCTAATAAACGCTCATTCTTCCTGGCTTCTATTTCCTGTCTTTCTAATCGTTCTTTTAGGAGTTGATCTATTTCATTTTTCTCCTGCTCATCCCCCATGGTTTCCTGAAGTTGCTTACTGAACTTCTCCATAAGTGCTTCCTGTTGTTGTTGCGCCTTTAGAAAATCCTTTATTGCCTTTTTGTCATTGTAGTTGAGGGTATTCTTTTCCCTTTGATTCTGCTCTATAGCCCTGAGCATCTCCTCCTGTTTATCCATCTCCTCAATACCCTTGTCTAAATTGTCTATTACCTCCTTTTGTTCGTTTAACTGCCTTCTATTCTCCTGTGCCTCATTGAGGATGTTTGTGCTAAATACCCTGCTTTGGGCGGTCTTCCCCGCGTGTATAGCATCATTGTCCCTTACCCTAAAATAATAGCTATATGTAATTCCACGTTCCAGAGTGAGGCCAGTGGGGAAGTCGTAATAGAACTCGTAATCCCTTATTTCCGGTCGATCGAGCTCTAACAAATTAGGTTCTTCTCCCTCTCCTTCCTTATAATAAACTAATTCAAGTCGGGTTAGGCGATAATCATCATTAGCTATTCCCTGGTAACTCACCGTATTATTAATGGTGTCCCTGATTTCCACAACATTTATCGTTGGGTTCCCATCTTTTACGACCCGAATTGAGTAGGTGAGATTCTCGTAGTCTTTCAATCTCGAATTAGAGGTACTCACCTTATAATTGAGGTCGTTATTCAAACTCCTGTTAAATTCAAAGTTGTCCTGGTTTCTTGTGAACTTATAGGAGCTATCAGCAGTAATGAATCTGACGTCGGTTGTGTTACGGCCTTTTATTCGCCATAGTATTTTTGTGCCTTCAGGTACTATTGCATTTCCTGTGCCCAAGAGCGTATCCTTTCTTTTACTTATATAATCCGGGTAGTCAAGGATGCTGATAAACTCGAGGATAGACGGGGCAGCCAAAGTTTCAAGCGTATACGCTCTTGATCGCACTTCATTTGCGGAAAAATAGAATTCTTTGGATTCTTCAGGGGCTTTAAAAGTATATGTGTATTGCCCCTCAGTTTCCTGCATAAGGCGTTCCTTCCCATCTACATTGATATATGCCAGTTCGGGCTTTACCTCTCCCTCAGTCATCACATGAAGGGTAATATCCTGCTTTTCTATTGTTTGCAGCTGATTGTTGAGTATTATAAATTGAAATGGAGCAGGCCTTTCATAGGCCAGATCATAATGTACCACCCGGTCAAAAGAACCTAAGAAATCTTCCATTTTACCGGACGCCCACACCAAAACCAGCAATAGCAAAGGAAAGGATAGATATTTGGCGTATTTAAACGCTTTTTTGAAATCAATTGCCTGTTGAAAAGGGATTGGAGATAATTCATTTGATCGTTGTTCTATACTTGCCAGTAATAGCTCTGTCTTCTCTTCATCTTCCGCTAAATCCAATAAGTTTAGGAGCCTGTCGCCTACCTTGGGAAAGTGATTGCCGATTATTCCTGCTGCGCTTTTCAGATCGAGGCCTTTCTGCAGTCTGAAAAGAGACATTAAAGGCATCCCTATATATCTAACAAAGAGAATGGCCGTTCCTATTAATACAGATATTAGAAGTATAGCTCTTAAATCACTGCCCAACCACAGAAAGTATTCCAGGGCCAATGAAGCCATCCAGAACAACAATGCCATGGCCATAAATAAAAAGCCTCCCTTTAGTATCTGCGTTTTATAATACTTGGAAATAAAGCCCGAGAGTTTATTCAGGATGTTATCGTAACTCTTCAAATTCTGTTATATTTAATACCAAGATACCCGATATGCCGGTATAGAGGCGTAAAAAATTGTTAAAAAGCTAAAGGTGAAGGATTTAAAGTATTTAGCAGCTCTTACTATTCCACTTTCCGCTATAGTAGGAATTACCTTTGGTGGGTCCTGGAGTTATTTTACACCATTTTACGCTTTTGTCCTCATTCCTGTTTTGGAAATTCTACTGCCACAGGATCCTGAAAATTACAATAAAGAAACGCAGGAAAAAAGATCACTAAATGTATTATTTGATTGGTTGTTATACATTAATGTTCCTATAGTTTTTGGCTTGCTTTTCTATTTCCTTCAGGCATTGTCGAACCAGCAGTATGCAACATTTGAGGTAATCGGCCTTATGTTCTCCATCGGTATTGTGCTGGGAACAAACGGCATAAATGTAGGCCACGAGCTGGGCCACAGACAGGGATCATATGAGCGTTATCTCGGTAAACTCTTGTTACTTCCTTCGCTTTACATGCACTTTTATATCGAACATAATTTCGGGCATCACGTTCATGCTGCTACCAGGGAGGATCCCGCTACGGCCAGGTATAATCAGACGGTATACTCCTTCTGGATTAGCTCTGTTTACAGGCAATATGTAAAAGCCTGGAAAATTCAGCAAAGGTTGCTTCGCTCCCAGAGCCTTAGCTTCTTTTCTTTTAAAAATGATATGCTCTGGTATCTGATCTTTCAGCTAGTTTATCTTTCTGTTGTTTATTTTTTCTTTGGGCATGCCGTGCTTTGGTTTGCCCTGGGGGCAGCTATTGTCGGATTCTTGCTTTTAGAAACGGTCAACTATATTGAACATTATGGTCTACTTCGAAAAAAATTGCCGTCGGGAAGATATGAGCGCGTGAGGGAGGTCCATTCCTGGAACAGCAATCACGTTATGGGAAGAATAATATTATATGAACTTACCAGGCATAGCGACCATCACTATATTTCATCAAAAAAATATCAGCTGCTCGACTGCCATGAAGATTCCCCACAAATGCCATTTGGTTATCCCACTTCAATGGTGCTTGCCCTGATTCCGCCACTCTGGTTTTCGATTATGAACCCGAGGATTCCCGAACCCATGAAAACCGATATTCCATCCGGTAAAGAGCTCCGGTCAATTGCCTGAGCGAGGCCATTACTTATTTTTGGCATTCGGCCGCTACCTCCTATCTTTGCCAACTGAAATCAGCTCCCATGAACGATAAAATTCGCGTACGCTTTGCTCCAAGTCCAACCGGTCCATTACATATCGGAGGGGTTCGTACGGCATTATTCAATTATCTTTTTGCAAAAAAGCAAGGGGGCAAATTTGTCCTCAGAATAGAGGATACAGATCAGAACCGGTATGTGGAAGGGGCGGAGGAGTACATCATAGAAGCACTTAACTGGTGTGGAATCCCTTTTGATGAAGGGCCGGGGAAAGAGGGCCAATATGGTCCTTATCGCCAGAGTGAGCGAAAGGACATCTACAAAAAATATGCTGAACAACTCGTTGAAAAGGGGAAAGCGTATTATGCCTTTGATACTGCAGAGACACTCGACTTCCACAGAAAGGATCACGAGGAAAAAGGGAAAACATTTATATACAACTGGCACAATCGCAAAAAACTTTCGAACTCATTAGCCCTAAGCCCTGAAGAAACCAAGGCTAAAATAGAGGCAGGGGAGGAGTATGTAATTCGTTTTAAGACTCCGCATGAAGAAACTATGCATTTAAAGGATCAGATACGTGGTAATATTGAGATTGATGCTTCTTTATTAGATGATAAAGTATTGTTTAAAAGTGATGGAATGCCTACATATCATCTGGCCAATGTGGTTGATGACCATCTTATGGAGATCACACATGTTATCAGGGGAGAAGAATGGCTGCCGTCTCTGGCCCTGCATTGCCAGCTATACGACGCCTTTGAATGGACACCGCCTGTATTTGCACACCTTCCTCTAATTATGAAGCCTACGGGCAAAGGGAAATTGAGCAAAAGGGATGGAGATAAAATGGGATTTCCTGTATTTCCCCTTTCCTGGGAATCTTCAATAGGTTACAGGGAGGCGGGATATTTTCCTGAAGCCGTTGTGAATTTTCTTGCCATGCTTGGATGGAATCCTGGAGATGATCGGGAAATGTTCTCTTTAACAGAATTAATTGAGGCCTTTAGCCTGGAGCGTGTCCACAATTCGGGTGCCCGCTTCGATCCTGAAAAAACCAGATGGTACAATCATCAGTATCTTCAACAAAAACCCGATGATGTGCTCGCCGCTTTATTTATGCCTCTGCTGCAAGAACAAATGGGGTCCCTGCCTGAGCATTTCGACCATCAATACGTTACTTCTGTAGTCTCACTTGTAAAGGAAAGAGCTGATTTTGTCAATGACTTTTGGGAACTGAGTTCCTATTTCTTTACCCGACCAGAAGGCTATGAGGAAAAAGCTGTGAAAAAGCAATGGAAAGAACATACGCCCGGAATTCTCAAAGAAGTGTCAGGCATTTTGAAAAATATTGAAAATTACGATTCTGCTTCTATTGAGGAAGAGGTAAAGCAATGGATAGCAGATTCGGGGAAGAGTTTTGGTATGGTGATGGCCCCGTTGCGATTGGTTATTGTGGGCGGACTAAAAGGTCCACATCTATTCGATATTCTTGCCCTGATTGGCCGTGAGGAAAGCGTAGAAAGAATTCAATATGCCATAGAGCAATTGCCTTAAAAACAATACTATCAACTCCTTTTTATTTCCTTTGAATAAGGTGTATATTGTAACAATTATGTTCAATTAGCGACATATTAGTTACACTATTTTCAATTCACTTTCTAAATCAATATTATTTTATGGGCAATTTTATTCTTATTCCGATTCTGTTTATCGGATTCGTTATTCTTCTCTTGTCGTTTTTTGTCGTAAAACAACAAACGGCTTTAATTGTGGAACGTTTTGGAAGGTTTCACAGTGTTAGAAATTCAGGTCTGCAAATGAAGATTCCTTTGGTAGACCGAATTGCAGGTCGGGTTAGTTTGAAAATCACTCAGCTCGACGTCATCGTTGAAACCAAAACCCTGGATGATGTATTTGTTAAACTAAAGATCTCCGTACAATACGTTGTTATAAAGAGCAAGGTATACGAAGCCTTTTATAAATTGGAATATCCCCACGAACAAATTACGTCTTATGTATTTGATGTAGTACGTGCCGAAGTACCCAAAATGAAACTCGATGATGTCTTTGTGAAAAAAGACGATATCGCCATCGCTGTAAAGGCGGAGCTGCAGGATGCTATGCTGGATTATGGGTATGATATTATCAAAACCCTGGTGACCGATATAGATCCGGATTCTCAGGTAAAAGCAGCTATGAACCGAATTAACGCATCTGAAAGAGAAAAAATCGCGGCTCAATTTGAAGGAGATGCCGCACGTATTCTTATCGTTGAGAAAGCTAAGGCCGAAGCGGAAAGTAAAAGATTGCAGGGACAGGGTATTGCCGACCAGAGGAGAGAAATTGCCCGTGGTCTTGAGGAATCTGTTGAGGTCCTCAATAAGGTAGGGATCAATTCGCAGGAAGCTTCTGCTCTTATCGTGGTTACACAACACTACGATACCTTACAGGCCATTGGAGAGGAAACTAATACTAATCTTATCCTTCTTCCCAATTCACCACAGGCCGGAAGTGATATGCTGAACAACATGGTTGCCTCATTTACAGCGAGTAATATGATAGGGGAGGCAATGAAAAAAGATTCTCCAAAAAAAAATAAGGAATAGCCTCTTAATTTCTTAAATAAAAAAACCTGAAACTAGTTGGCTTCAGGTTTTTTTATTTCTAGTCCTTAGAAGCAGCATTCTGCGTTTAAGGGCTTTCTACGCACTTTCAGTAGTGATACCACATTCTCCTCCAGCTAACTTCTAAAATCCTGCTATATAGGTTCCTGTGGAGGCGATTATAATATTATATACCTATTGTTTTATTTTTTAAAATAGTATTTATCTATTTATTGTTTTTGGGCGATTTTAGCCCAGCTATCCCTGAGAGGAACCGTTCTGTTAAAAACTAAGTTTCCCGGTTTCGAATCCGGATCAACATTAAAGTAACCTATTCTCTGGAACTGAAAGTGATCCTCTGTTTTTGCAGAAGAAAGGCTTGGTTCAACATAGGCTGAAATGACCTTCAGAGAATCGGGATTAATAAAATCCATAAATTCCTTATCCTTATGAGTGTCGGGTGATTCATCGGTAAAAAGCCTATCGTACAGGCGTACTTCTGCCTCTATTGCATGAGGAACAGATACCCAGTGCAAAGTTCCCTTTACTTTTCGAAGGCTTTCTTCGGTACCGCTTCCGCTTTTGCTTTTTGGATCATAAGTGCATTGGATCTCCACAATATTTCCATCTGCGTCTTTACTACAACTTTCGGCTTTGATGATATAGCCACTCTTTAACCGTACTTCCCCTCCTAATTTCAGGCGGAAGAACTTTCTGTTGGCCTCTTCCTTGAAATCGCCTTTTTCAATGTAAAGTTCCCGGCTAAAAGGAATTTCTCTGTGTCCGGCCGACTCATCCTCAGGGTTATTTTCTGTTTGCAACCATTCGGTATTTTCCTTTGGATAGTTGGTAATCACCACCTTTACAGGATCCAATACAGCCATTACCCTAGGTGCTTTTTTATTGAGATCTTCCCGCACATGAAATTCAAGTAAAGAAACATCTACAAGATTTTCTCTTTTGGCAATCCCGATCGTATCCGCAAAATTGCGTATCGCCTCCGAGGTATATCCCCTTCGTCTAAGGCCTGATATGGTAGGCATCCTTGGGTCATCCCATCCCTTGACTATTTTTTGGTCAACCAGTTGAAGTAGTTTTCTTTTACTGACAACGGTATGACTTAAATTCCTCCGGGCAAACTCCCTCTGTTTTGGCCTGATCTTCTTTTTATCTGCTACCTGGTCAAGAAACCAATCGTATAATTCCCTGTGCGGAGCAAATTCCAGGGTGCACAAAGAATGTGAAACCTGCTCAATATAATCGCTCTCCCCATGCGTCCAATCGTACATCGGATAAATACACCAATCGGTATTTGTGCGATGATGTGCCTTGTGCAGGATGCGATACATAATGGGATCACGCATGAGCATATTTGATGCGGACATGTCGATCTTAGCCCTTAGTACGTGACTTCCCTCTGGGTATTTACCGTCTTTCATCCCGGCGAATAACTCAAGGTTTTCTTCAGTACTTCGATCCCGGTATGGGCTGTTAGTTCCGGGCTCTGTAGGAGTCCCTTTTTGAAAGGCCATATCTTCAGACGACTGGCTGTCTACATAGGCTTTTCCTTCTTTGATGAGCTGAACTGCCCAGTCGTAAAGTTGCTGAAAGTAGTCGGATGCATAACACTCCTGGTCCCAATTAAAGCCCAGCCAGCTGACATCCTTTTTGATAGCGTCTACAAATTCTTTTTCTTCCTTTACCGGGTTGGTATCGTCAAACCTAAGGTTTACCGGGGCTGAATAACGCAACCCCAGCCCAAAATTCAGGCAAATAGAACTTGCATGTCCTATGTGGAGATAGCCGTTAGGTTCGGGGGGAAACCGAAAACGCAATTGGCTTTTCGGAAATCCGGCTGCCAGGTCTTCCTCCACGATGTGTTCAATAAAATTCAGCGCTTTATTTTCTTCGCTCATTCCCTGTGTTTAGAAGCCGCAAAGTTAAGAAAAATGGGGGTATCAGGCCTATAAAAAAGCCTATCCATACAAATAGAGCCATTTCACAACATATTTAATCAGGCCCACAACATTAAATTCTCCCCCCAGTATTTATATGACATATTTGTTAATGAATACTATGGGATTTAGAAAAACTGGTGGAAATGAAGAGAAGTTAGCCAGAGTAGTCCCCCAAAACTACGCCCACTTATGAAAACAAAATTATTCTACAACATTCGGGTTTTGCTGTTGCCGGTCTTCCTACTGGTCCTGAGCAATATGCATTCCCAGGTACTCAACGCCCCGGTTGCTGCGCCAAACCAGACCCCGCCGCCAGGATCTACACCCTGGAACAAGGCATGTGCTTCCTCATCT
This sequence comes from Muriicola sp. E247, assembly GCF_041358175.1. Lineage (NCBI taxonomy): Bacteria > Pseudomonadati > Bacteroidota > Flavobacteriia > Flavobacteriales > Flavobacteriaceae > Muriicola > Muriicola sp. E247. The sequence goes on along the minus strand of NZ_JBGKBE010000001.1, from coordinate 458,553 downwards.
TTTAACGATTACTGGGTAAGATTTACCTGGAACCCACCTATGGTTAACACGGATAATGAATTTATTCTAGAACTCTCAGACCCTGATGGGGACTTCAGTAGTCCGGTTGAACTGGCGAGGGATGGAAGTAAAAATCTTGTTTTTGATTTCTATATGCAATTCGCCATCCCAACAGATACCCGTGGTGAAAATTACCGGCTTAGAGTACGAAGTACGAGTCCGGCCGTTACAGGTCCGGCTTCAGATCCTTATCCTATGTACTACATCAGCGTTAATACAGGGTTGACCATTAGACCGCAAGGTCAGGCCGACTTTGGCGACGGGACAGCAGAAGTATGTGATGGTAACTCAATTACCCTTGAGGTTTATGGTCTGCCAAATGCCGATACATACTCTTACAACTGGTATCGTTCGGGAACTTTGCTTTCTGAAAAATCGGAATCGATCACCGTTACTTCATCAGGCATGTATAACGTAGAAATTGATTACGGAGCTTGTTCGGGCTCAGGTAATACCCTATCCAATATAATAGATGTAACCACAGGCACAAGCCTGGGTATTGCAATAAATCCTCCGGCTAAAACCGATCTGTGTTCTGGGGAAACCCAGCCCCTGGAGGCCAATATCAACAATTCCAGTCTTACATACACCTGGTATAAAGATGGGGCAGTGATTCCATCTTCAGACAATTATATATATATAGTAGATGCATCTACCCCCGGTTTTGAGGGAGATTATCAGGTAGAAATCTTCGGGCCCGGAGCGTGTATTGAGCGCTCTGCAGTAGTTACCATTACCAATGCAGGTAATTTTACTGTCACAAGAAATAATCCAGCCAATGTAGTATTGCTGCCTGGACAAAACACGACATTAAGTGTCACCACTGATGCTTCCTCCCCAACTTACCAATGGTATAGGAATGGAAGTCCGGTTGCGGGAGCTACATCATCGAGCCTCCTCGTCAACGATACGGAAACGGGAAGCTATTTTGCCAGGGTTACCCTGAGCGGTGGTGCCTGTACCTCAACTTCGGTTGATTCAGAAGTTACTGAAGTAGTTACCCCGGCATCATTTGAAATAGTTGTTGACTATGCTACCTCTTATGTGGCTTGTGAAAATACAAGTATTGTCCTTGAGGTTACTACAATAAATGCCATTGATTCAGGAGGCAACAGCACTGATGTTACCAGCTCTGTGATCAATGATTTTACCTATCAATGGAAAAGGGACGGAATTGATGTGGCCGGAGAAACAGCTAGCTCTATCAGTCTGACCAACCCTGCCGAAAACGGTGCTTATGCACTGGATGGAGATATTGGTACTTATTCGAGTACTTCTAATTCATTAAGTGTTCAATTATTAGTCAATGAAACCCTTACAATAACCAGTACAGGAACGGTAAACTGCGGACCAGCAGAGCCAATTACAATAAGCACTACTACTGACCTGAATGGTGAAACTTTTACCTGGAATCAAAACGGAGTTGACATGGGCGTTGCCACGCCTGAACTTTCAGTTACCGAAGTAGGAACATACCAATTGGTATTGATGAGAAACGGCTGTCCTCTGCCGTCTAATGAAATCGTTATTACTCCTTTTGATGAGGATCTTATTGTCCTCGATCCCGGGGCTGACATCGTCTTTCCAGAAGGAGGTTCCAGAACCGTAACCGCTAGCGGGGGGACAAGCTATCGCTGGTTAGACAGCAACAATGTAGAAATGAGCAACAGCGACTCCATGACCTTTTCCGAAGAAGGAGATTATACGCTGGTTGCCTCTGTAGGCAATTGCCAGGTAATAAGAGATGTAAGTGTGACCTATCTGGACACTTTCAGGGTGCCCAATGTGATTACCGTAAATGGTGATGGGGTCAATGATCAGTGGATCATTCCAAACTCTTATTCCTACCAATCAGATGTGAATGTTATCATATATAATGAAAAGGGCGTTGAAGTCCTGAATGAATTTAACTATCAAAATAACTGGCCTTCCTCTTCGGTCACCTTCGCGAAGCAGAACATGGTGTTCTTCTACAAAATAAGGAACGGAGGCGAAGTCCTTAAACAAGGAACTATTACTGTTATACGTTAACCCAACCAATGAAACCAAAAATTTCCCTCTTACTGCTATTATGCGTAATGTCCTTTCTGGGTGTAAATGCCCAGGATGAAAATCCGTTTATTACGTATGATGTGCCATCTCAGAACCTGCTGAAGTTCAACAGGTTTCTGATCAATCCAACCTTTTCCACGGTAAGGGAAAACAAGTCGTACATCAACCTCTTACACAGAAATCAGTCGGTCACCTTCGACGATAACAACCAGACCTATTTTCTGAGTTATAGTGGGCGGATGAACGACCGTACCGGATTAGGTCTGAGTTTGTATACTCAAAGGGAGGGTATAGTAAGCAACTATGGAATACTCGCCAATTATGCCTATGGCGTAAAACTCAGTGATAAAAGTAATTTTACTTTTGGTGCCAATGTCTCCTATTATAACAGTGGATTTGATGAGAACCGGGCCAACCCCGTGGAAAACGATCCTCTGTTAAATGGTTTCCAGGACGTATCCCTTCTTTCTTTTCAACCCGGATTCAACCTTTCCTACGGCAAATTCGACATTGGAATGTTTGCTGAAAACCTTTTTGATTACAACCTGAAATCACAAGAGTCTGTATCCGACTTTAAAGACAAGACTTTTTCGGGCCATTTACAATATACCCATCAGTTTGAAAATGCTTCAGGTATCCTTGAAAATGCCCGACTCATGCCGCTGGCCAGAGCCAGGAAAGTAGGGCAGGACGACTTTGTCCTTGGGGGAAATCTTATCCTTGACCTCCCTAAACTAGGATGGGTACAAGGGGGTTATGATAGTTTTTACGGAGCTTCTGCCGGAGTTGGATTTAATCTGAACAAAAGACTATCTATTGGTTATACAATGGAAAAAGGCCTATCCAACAACTTTGACAATTTTGGGGTAACACACGAACTCTCCTTTGCTTATTCTATTACACCTAACCTTACCGAGGACCGGGTAATGCTAGAAGATTCAGAAGAGGCTCTCGCTCAGAATGAGGAAGACCCGAATAATCTACTTGATGAGAATCTGACCGATAAAGACGAAGAAATAGAAGAGTTGAAACGACGTCTGGCAGAAAATGATGCTATCCTCGCAGAATTGATGTACAGACAGGATTCTATCGAAAGCAATCGACAGAAAGATCTGGAAGATCGCTTTGAAAGAGTTATGCGTATGGTGCGAAGAGAGACTGCCGGTGACAGGCCTGATCTGGAAAAACGTGCTGAGGAAATGTACTTTATTAACAATGACAAGTCTGCCCTGGCTCAGGAAACAACGGATCCTAAAGAGTTTAAAACCGATCTGTATAAACAAAAAGAACCCGCTGCTGTTATTGAAAAACAACAGACGCAGGATGTGGTGGCACAGGTGAAGAAGTCGCGTGAAACACCCAAAAGAACTCAAACTACATCAGGGGTTAAGAGCAGAAAGTTCCATGATCTCAAAGGAGTTCAGGACGGATATTATGTTGTTGCCAATGTTTACAAAGACGAGCATTACCTCAACAAATTTGTTGACGCTATGACCGAGGAAGGCTTTCCGGCCAACTATATCAAAAATCCTGACAATGGGCTAAAATATGTTTACCTGCAACGATTTGAAAGCTGGAAAGAAGCTGAAGAAGCCTACCATACAAAGCTCGGAGGCAACTATGCCGGGGATCTTTGGGTGATGAATGTGCAAAACCGATATAGAAACGATACCTATCTGGCCAATGCTAACAAGATCAAAGAACGCTCTTCTGAATTCGGTACAGATGTACTGCAAAAGAACGTTGTTGTTCAGGACAAAGTAGCGGCAAATATCCCGGATGAACAAGATCCCGGACTGTACGGCGGCAATACAGATTACTATATAATTGCCAATGTCTTTGCCAATCCGAACAATGCAAAAAGATTTGTACGATTACTTAATTCCAGGGGCTTAAGTGCCAGTTACTTTGTGAATCCTAAGAATAAATACCGATATGTATATTTAAAGAAACACAACTCCTGGAATAACGCCTTAATAACCTACTACTCAAAACTCAATGACGCTTATAATGACAAGATGTGGATTATGCGCGTCACCCCAAATCTAATAGCTTAAATGAGACCGAACTTTACCCGAAAAATACTGCTTGTTTGTTTAGTCCTTTTTTCATTTTTGGGCTATGCTCAGGAATTTACCCCTTTTACTATTCGATACCAGAATAATATTAAGGGTGACCTGACATTTATTGCAAACAACATTGTAAACCGTGACGGAGGAACTGGAAGTACAGAACCCGAAGATCCGTATAACGCAACTGGCAACTCTTCTACCTACAATGACTGGTTAAATCAACAGTATATTGATGTAGACAGCGATCCCACTACTTTTAGCTCGAGTTCTGCCACTTTCGCTTTCCCCAATCCAAATTGTAACCTGATCAGGTACGCAGGACTATACTGGTCCGCAACCTATCCCAGTGAGCAGGCCGGGCAGGCCCTGGGAACCAATCGTCAGAATGATTTTAATCAGGTAAAACTCATGGTGCCTGGTGGCGCCTATGTGGATATTACCGCCGATCAGGTATTATATGATGGTTTCACCAGTGGAGACCCTTCTGTAACCCAGAATAGTCCTTATGCCTGTTATGCAGACGTAACTGGGCTAATAACTACACTTGCAGATCCTTCAGGAGACTATACGGTGGCCAATGTGCGTTCTGTTGTGGGCTCACTTTCTCCGGGAGGTGGTGCCGCTGCCGGATGGACCTTAGTTATTGTTTACGAAAACCCTACTCTTACAGGAAAATTAATTACCACTTTCGACGGTTTTGCCCGCGTACGTAGTGCAAATCCTACCGTGGACATTAATTACACCGGTTTTAATACGATTCCTGCGGGTCCTGTAAATGCCCATATAGGTGCAGCAGCTTTAGAGGGAGACAACCGAATTACCGGTGATCAAATGAGAATAAGGGCTGCGAGCAATCCACTTTTTACAAATATTAGCGACCCTGTTAATCCGTCTAATAATTTCTTTAATAGTAACATTACGCTAAACGGGGCAATAACCAACAACCGTACTCCAAATAGCGTGAACACGCTCGGATATGATACGGATATGTTCTCTCTGAACAACCCGCTTAATTCAGTAATACCCAATGCTGAAACCGCAGCAACCCTTCGGTTCACTTCTAATGGAGATCAGTATTATCCTTTCTTCAACTCCTTCAATATTGAAATTATTGAGCCTAATATCGTTGTTGAAAAAACGGTAGAGGATATTGCCGGTAATGATATAACCGGTCAAGGTGTAAATTTAGGTCAACTTTTGGATTATGTGCTGGCCTTTCAGAATACAGGGAATGACGATGCTACAAATTATGTGCTCAGAGATGTATTGCCGGTTAATGTAACCATCGATGAGTCTAACCTGGTTCTACCTCCCGGGGTTACCTATGTTTACGACCCTGTTGCTCACGAGATTTCCTTTAACATTCCGGATAATATCATTGAAGAAGGAGATCCTGTAAGGGAGATCAGGATGCGGGTACAGGTAGCTGAAAATTGCTTCGATTTTGTCGATGCTTGTACTGATCAGATCCCAAACCAGGCTTATTCAACCTACCAGGGGGTAATCAACAATAACGTGATTACCGATGATCCCTCTGTATCTGATTTTGACAGCTGCGGATTTGTTACCCCCGGGGCAACCAACTTCCTTCTCGATGACCTAGAAAACTGTGATTACAGCAGAACTGTTCAGCTCTGTGGGGATAATGTACTGCTTGATGCAGGAGACAATTTTGACAGCTATGTCTGGTACATTGATGAAAATATGGACGGGTTGATCGATGCGGGTGATACCATTATTGACGATGGGGACCCGGATAATGATCCAAGTACACAATTAGTTACTGAAATTGGGATGTACATCGTTGACAAGATCGTCGCCGATCCCTGTAAAGGATTTCAGGAAATTATAACTGTAGAAAATTTTGGGGCTACCCAGACCAATCCTATAATAGATCTTATAAATGACACTTCCAATACTGTTGAGGGAGAGGTAGTCACTTGTCCTAATGACGGAGAACTTTTGCCTAAAGTCTTCTTGTGCGGACTTAATGATACCGAATTAATCCAGATAAATATCCCTGATGCCGATAGCATTGAATGGGAACAATTAGATACAGCCAGTTGTTCTTCAGCAGGAGCTGATTGCGCTAATAAAAATTCGGGCTGTACCTGGAATAATGTGGGGAATGGTAATAACTTCCTCGCCTCTGATGCGGGAGAATATCGTTTGATTATCAACTATCAGAACGGCTGTTTTACCCGGTTCTACTTTAATATTTTTAAGAATCCTCTTAATCCCCAGGCCAATGTTACGGACCTTATCTGTACCTCTCCTGGTAACATCACCGTTACCAATATGCCTGTCGATTACGAATATCAATTACTAGACGCTACCAATGGAAATATCCTGGTACCGTACAGCTCAAATAACGGCCCCAGCTTTACAATCAACAGCAATGGAGCCTACACCGTAGAAATGCGTCAGCAGGGAGTTACGGGCGGATGTATTTTCAGATTGGAGAACATCGGGGTATTAACTCGTGATTTCCAGGTAGATATCACTACCAGGGATACCGACTGTTCCGGGCTTGGTGAAATTTCTATTTCCGTCCTGGATGTAGAGCCTCAATATTACTACGAAATATCCCAGGGAGGAACCACCGTCGATACATTTGGACCAAGTGCAGATAACAATTACACCTTTGCCAACCTAAATGATGGGGTATACGATGTATTGGTAACAACAGATGATGGATGTAATTATACAGAACAGGTTACTATAAATGATCTTACAGATCTTGATCTTACAGCGACCATATCACAACACATAAGCTGTCGGGAAGGAAATATTCAGATGAATTCTACCGGGGGGCAAACACCTCATACCTATGCCATTTGGACTTATGTTGATGAACTGGGAAATACGGTTACTTCTTACGCAAACCCCAGTGATATACCGCCCTCAGAGTTTCAAACAAGTGTGATTTTCGATATTTTAGATCCGGGGGATTACACTTTTGTTGTTGTTGACAGAAACAATTGTTTTGCTTTTTCTAATACGGTCACCATAGTTTTGGTGCCTTCTATTGAATACGATCCTACTACAGTTATTGACGAAACTTGTTTTGGCGCCGCGGATGGATCCATTAGTTGGAATCTAACCAACACAAATGGATATCAGCTAACTTTCTACCTTCTCGATGAGAATGGTGTTGAAATCGCCAATAATTCTTCAGGAATATTTACAGGCCTGGCACAGGGTGATTACACAGTTCGCCTCAACCAGAGAAAGGGAGGTTCCTCCTGTGATTTCTTCGAAGACTATACCATTTCAGGGCCCACTAATGGTGTAACTTCAACGGCTGTTTTGATTCAGGATTATAGCTGTACTCAGTTCGGTATCATTGAAGCCCAGGGTACTACTGGAGGAACAGCCCCTTATGAATTCAGTATAGATGGGGTAAATTTCTTCTCAGGTGCCGGTGCGGAAACATTCTCCGGCCTAACAGATGGCACATATACAATAACTGTCAGAGACGCCAATGGATGTCTTTTAGTTACGAATCCGGTAGTGGTAAATCCACTGGATGTTCCTACTGATATCAGCTTTTCGGCGACAACTCCAAACTGTCCTGCCTTAACGTCTGATGTTACCCTCTCCGTAACCGGCGGGATAGGGGCAATTACCTATGACATGATCGCACCTGTGGTTGTAAATAATGGGAATAACAATGTGTTTACAGGGCTGAGCCCGGATACCTATACTTTTAGGGTTACAGATGCCAATGGTTGTTTTTATGAAGAAAATTACACCATTGCGCCTGTTGTGCCTATTCAGGTTAACGGAACCTTAGTAAGCAATGTTACTTGTTTTGGGGGGTCTGATGGAGAAGTCGAATATAATGTCAGTGGTTTTGGCGGTACCTATGCTTATACAATTAACGGAGGTGCAGCAGTAACCGGTCAATCGGCTAATACTGTTAGCCTTAGCGGACTTGCCGCTGGGGATTATACTATCATTGTTACTGATGAAACAACAAACTGTACAGATACAGACACTATTACAGTAAGTGAACCTGCAACAGCACTGTCGTTTACCTTTACAACAACGCCTCTTACCTGTTCTTCGGATGCTTCTGCAACTATCACCGCAAGCGGCGGATGGGGCGGATATTCTTATGAGTTAGAACAACCCGACAATTCAGTAGTGGGCCCACAAGGTAGTAATGTCTTCTCAGGCTTAAGTCAGACCGGCACCTATACAATTACACTAACCGATTCTGAAGGTTGCGTCGTTACTGATACGTTTGTAATTACTGCTCCGGGTATTCCAACCCTTACCCTGGATCCGGATACAGATCTGTGTTATGATCCTTCAACGGGGGTAACCCTTAATGCGAATGTAAGTGGGGGAATTGCGCCGTATTCTTACAGTCTAAACGGAGGAGCAAACCAGAGCTCAAATGTTTTTGCCAACTTAACTCCCGGTGCTTATACCGTGGTGGTAACCGACTCCTTTGGGTGTACTGCTACTTCAAATACGGTAACTATTGAGCCTCAGCTAACAGTTAGCGGTATACTAACAAAAGAACTGGATTGTACCGTATCTCCGGATGCCGTAATTGATATAACCATCAATGGGGGATATGCTCCTTTTTCATACCAGGTGAATGGTGGGGCCAGTAACGCAGTTGTGGGCAATACTTTTACCTATTCAACAGCAACAGATGGTTCTTTTACCTTCCTGATTACCGACGACGAAGGTTGTACGGCCCAAACCACTATTGTGGTAGACCCAATCACCAATCCGGTGGCTATGCATACTTTTACAGATCCAAGCTGTGACAGCAATGCCGATGGTACGGTTAATATAATTATTGACACTAACTTCGGAACTGCTCCTTACCAGATAGATTTTGACGGGGCCGGATTTTCAAATCAGACCACCTACAGCAATCTGGCCGCGGGGACCTATTCCTATACCGTTCGCGACAGCAAATCCTGTACCTATACAGGAAGTGTTACCCTTACGGCTCCGAATCCTATTTCGGCAGATGCAATAGTTATCCAAACCTATACTTGTCTCCAAACTGCAAGTATTCAGGCACAAAATATTACAGGAGGAACTCCCGGTTATACATACAGCATCAATGGAGTAACATTCCAGGCTTCTGATACCTTTACCGGACTCACAGACGGATCGTATACTATTACCGTAATGGACAGTAACGGCTGTACTTTTGTCACCGCCAGTGCAGTGGTGCCACCTTTAGATCCACCTACCGATATTTCCTTTGCGGCAACCCCTCCCAACTGTCCGGCAGAAACTTCAGATGTAACCTTAACTGTAACGGGAGGAATAGGGGCTATTACATATGAAATTATCGCGCCAGCCCCAGTAAACAATGGAAATATTAATGTGTTTACCAATCTTGCCCCTGACACCTATACTTTCCGTGTAACAGATAGTTACGGGTGTACTTACGACGAGAATTATACCATCAACCCTGTACCAAAAGTTCAGGTAGCTGGCGTATTGGTAAGCAATGTGTCTTGTGTTGGAGCTTCAGATGGAGCTGTAGATTTTGCAGTAAGCGACTTTGCCGCTACTTATTCCTATACAGTTAATGGTGGGGCTGCGGTAACCGGGCAGTCGGCCGCAACCATCAACCTTACGGGACTTGCCGCAGGAAACTATACAATCATAGTCACTGACGAAACCACCAACTGTACCGATACAGACACTATTACTGTAAACGAACCGGCCCTGCCTTTGGCTTTTACTTTTGTTGTTACTCCTCTTACCTGTACAACAGATGCCAACGTTACTATAACCGCAACCGATGGATGGGGTGGATACACTTATGAACTCGAACAACCCGATACAACAGTACTCGGGCCACAGGCCGGAAATTCTTTCTTCGGACTTAACCAATTGGGAACATATACCATTAGCGTCACGGATGCCGGTGGATGTACGGTTACAGACACTTTTGATATCGTTACGCCTGCAAATCCTGTCGCAAGCATTGATCCTGCTTCAGATCTGTGTTATTCCTCTACCAGCCTTGCAACAGTAGTAGTTGGGGCTGCCGGAGGCCTTGCTCCTTATTATTACAGAATCAACGGTGGACCTACACAAACATCAAATACATTTGCTGATCTGATCCCGGGGAACTATACGTTCACTGTTCTGGATTCCAATGGGTGTACTGATGATGTTCTACTCACAATTGAGCCCGAGCTTACTGCAAACGCCACGCTGACAAAAGATCTCGATTGCTCGGTTTCACCAGATGCAGTAATTGATGTAACTACCTCTGGTGGCTACAGCCCGTATTCTTACGAAATTGACATCAACGGAGCTGGTTATGTAGCTTATGGTGGTGGCTTTCCTTACACAACTTCTGTTGCGGGAACGTATCAATTCAGGGTGACAGATAATGAAGGGTGCGTTGGAGAATCGAATGTGATTACTGTAACACCTGCAGTAAATCCGGTTGCGACAGCAACGGCTACAGATCCCACCTGTAATGGAGATACAAATGGAATTGCAGAGATCAATGTAGATCCAAACTTTGGAATAGCCCCATATGTCATCAGTTTTGATGGATCAGCATTTACAGCTCAGACCGTTTATACAGGTCTGGCAGCAGGAACTTACAATTATACGGTCAGGGATGACAAAGGGTGTACTTATACCGATAGCGTAACCCTTAACGATCCTGTCCTTTTCGACGCCAACGTCGTGCCTACAGATGTTTCCTGTGGTCCCGGAGGTGATATTCCAGGAAGGATTGACATCAATATTACCAGTGGAGGAGTGGCTAATTTTACTTATACGCTCTATGATAATTCAAACAATATTGTTGTCACAACAGGGCCCAATCCTATTGTCAACACTCCATCTACAACAGCCACTTTTGACGGTCTTTTATTCGGTGATTATTACGTCCGGATTATAGATGCCAATGGATGTGAGTATTACGAGAACCCTGTAAGGATCAGGGCAAACCCATTCCTTACCTTGAATGCAGGTACAGTCATTGTGGATTGTCCTACAGGAGGAACGGTTGAGTTGTCTGCTGATGGAGGATCGGGGGATTATACCTTTACAATCTATGGAACGGCTACAGGCCCAACTACAGAGGTGCCGGGTGGTCCACTTGAAGAGATCGCAACCTTTACCGGATTAAACGCCGGCCAAACATATATCTTCCAGGCGATAGATAATGTTAGTGGATGTTCGAGCTACGTGGAAGAAACTATTCCGACGCTTTCCACTATTGATGTGGTAGCGACGCCCACGGTTACCGATGTACTGTGTTTTGGCGATACCAATGGAAGCATCACTTTCCAGATCGAAGGATTTGATCCCACTGTAACCGATATTAATTACAGTGTTTTGGAGACGTTGACCAATAATCCCGCCTCAGGTCCCGGAGTATATACCGGTACTGCTACAGGTCCGGCTGGTGGCCCCACAGGGTCAGTAACTATTAACGACATTGTCCCTGGAGATTATATCCTGTATTTTGAAGAGGTTGGCGGAACTCAGTGTTCTAACACTTATCCTTTCAGAATTCTGGAGCCAACCCCTATTTCGTTAAACCTTGTTGATAACAACAATGCTAATTGTAACGAGGATGCGCAGGTAACTGTATTGGCAAGTGGTGGAACGGGAGCATTTACCTATGCCTTTGTGGAAGATGGCGTAGCACCTCTCCCTGGTGATTTTACTGCCAGCAACTATGCAGAATTAGATCCGGCTGTAAATACAGACTGGGATGTTTACGCCCAGGATGCAAGTGGATGTATTTCCCCTGTACTGGATGTAGTTATAGCCTCTGATCCGGAACCTGTTATTTCAGCTTCGGTGCTCAATCAATGTGCTGCCGACGAGGGTAACTTTATAGTACGTGTAACTCTGGACGTTGCAGGAGTAGGACCTTATAACATTAGCGTCAATGGCGGTGCTTACCAGTCGACTACCCTGACCAATGCAGGCGACTTTGTTGACTTTACCGGACTTACCTCAGGGAACTACACTTTTGAAGTAAGGGACTCTAATAGCTGTGGTAATTCAGATAATGTGGTGATCTATGCCCCTTCTGCGCTAACAGCAGAAGCCCTGGTACAACCTACATGTGCCACCAATGACGGACAGATTTTACTGACACCTTACGGTGGGTCAGGCGTGTATACGTATGAACTTTTCCTCGGCGCGGTTAGCCAGGGAGGACCTCAGGCATTGCCGTTATTTACTGGATTGGCTCCGGGTGTTTATACGGCGTTTGTTTACGATAGCCTCGTTGCGGGTTGTGGTTCATCGGTAAGTATTGAGCTTACTGTCCCTACTGCTATTTCGTTTACGATTACCCAGACAAATATCAGTTGTACTGGGGCAAGTGATGGTACCGTCACTGCCGTACTCGATCCGGGAATGGATAATCCTCCATACGAATATGAATTATACGATGGTACAGGTCTTATCCTGTTGAACGGACCTCAGCCATCTCCAACATTTACAGGGCTTGATGCAGGAAATTATCAGATTTTAGCCAGGTCTTCCAGATTGTGTGACGATCGTGTTTCCTTTACGATTACAGAACCTAATCCGGTTGATGTAACAGCGACTGCAACAGATTTTGCCTGTGATGCGAGTAATTCTGTAACCCAGGCAGTCATAACTGCCGTTGGTACAGATGGAACCGCTCCATATACCTACAGTATTGATGGGGTAAATTTCTTTAGCAGCAATACATTTAACGTAAACGATACGGGAGTAGTCCAAAATATTACCGTTACTATCCGTGATAATAATGGTTGTACAGATACAGATCTGGTCACTATCAACCCAATGCCAACAATTACCGATGTATCTGTTTCTCAGATCACGGCAATTACATGTTCAAATGACGAAACAGCACGGGTTACTGTTACCGGTGGATCAGGAGATTTTGATTTTGATCTGCTTCCTCTTGGGACTGTTCTAACGCAATCCCCGGGTGCCGGAATTTATACCTCTGATTTCACCCTAACTGCTCCCGGAGACTATGTTTTCAGAGTAACAGACAATGTAACAGGATGCTACTATACGTCCGCTCCTTATACCATTGCCCCATACGATCTTATAGAAGCCGTAGCTACGGCGGTTACTCCGGTAACTTGTTTCGGGGATACCGATGGAGAACTGTCTATACAGGTAAATAATTACCTTGGTAATTATACCTACCAAATCTTTGATGACACGGCTACGCCAATCACGGGAGTGATAGCAACGGATACTTCTGTAAACCCCAGAACCATTTCAGGACTGCCTGCGGGTAACCTCTACGTTGAGGTGATTGCAACAGATACTCCTTTCTGTGATGATATTTCTAATACGGTAACCATCGGTTCACCAAGTACTCCGGTTGCTGTTTCCGTGGTTTCTAACATCAATGCTAATTGTAATATAGGTGCTCAGCTAACCGTTCAGGGAGCCGGGGGAACTCCTGGATATACCTATGCGTTTATGCCTACAGGAAACATTCCTGTCCCGGCAGACTATGCGGTCAGCGCCAGCGCTGTACTTACTCCTGCTGTGTATCCGGCAGATTATGACGTCTATGTTCAGGATGCTAACGGATGTAGCACTTTTATTACGGTAACCGTTAATGAAGATCCGCTACCAACAGTCACTGCCCCGGCTTATGCCACAGACCAGTGTACCTCAACAGGAAATTCATATACTTTTACCGTTGTTGGTACTGGCGTGGCTCCACTTGAATATAGTGTTGGCGCCGGATTCCAGTCGAGTACAACCATTACGGTTTCTGCTCCTGGTACGTATACCGTGACCGTTAGAGATGCAAATGGGTGTACAGATACAGATACGATTACTATTTTACCTCCATTAAGCCTTACTCCGGATGTAGTTGTACAGCCTTCCTGTGCTCTTAACGATGGGGAAATCCTTATCACAGCAGGTGGTGGATCCGGTAGTTACGAATATGACCTTCTTGACGGAGGTGGAGTGAGCGTCATCGGAGGTGTGCCACAGGCGTCGAATACCTTTACCGGACTTGCCCCTGATACCTATACAGCAATCGTTTATGATATTTCAGGATCGGGATGTGATGCCCAGGCTACTATAACCCTGGAATCTCCTACGCCTGTAACATTTACCTACAGCAAGGAAGATGTTTCCTGTAACGGAGGCAGCGATGGATCAATCACCGTAAGTCTTGACCCGTCAAATGACAATCCACCTTACACCTATACTCTTGATGATGGAACAAATCCTCCTGTAGTACAATCGAGCCCTATATTCAGTGGTCTTGTTGCCGGGTCTTATGACATCACGGTTACCTCAGACAGGAATTGTACCCATACCGAAACTGTAGTCATTGACGAGCCTCTGCCTTTGGCGGTAACTGCTACTGCTACCAGCTTTGCCTGTAATCCGGACAATTCCGTTGCCCGGGCAGTGATCACTGCAGTGGCAACAGATGGTACGGCTCCGTATTCATACAGTATAGACGGTGTTAATTTCTTTGGCAGTAACACCTTCAACATCAACGATACCGGTGTTGTTCAGAACATCACTGTAACTGTGAGAGACGACAACGGTTGTATGGCCACGGATATGGTTACCATCGATCCGCTGAATGTATTTACGGCTACTGTAAGTCAGGTTACGGCCATTTCATGTGCTAATCCTGAACAAGTGCTCATTACAATCAGTGATGACAGTAATCCTGCTAATACATATACCATTGTTGCTCTTCCCGTAGGGAATCCGGATGCAGTCCAGACTGCTACTCCAACAAATGTAACAGCCGAGTATGACCTTACTGCTGTCGGCACGTATGTTTTCCGTATCACGGATGATGCCACTGGTTGTTATTTTGATACTGCCCCTTACGAAGTGTTGCCTTATGACCTGATCGATGTGACGGCTACTGCCACAACACCAGTAGTATGCTACGGTGACTCAAATGGAGCACTCGAGATCAATATTTCCGGATATGCCGGCACATATAATTATGAAATATTCACCAGCGCCGGTGTTTCTACCGGAATTAGTGGTGCCGGAGATACGGCTACCAACCCGGCAACTATCAATGGCTTACCTGCTGGAAATTACTTTGTCAGGATCACGGAAACTGCTCTGCCGCTTTGTACAGAGGATTCGAATATTATCACCATTGTTTCGCCGAGCTCAGCGCTTACTGCGGCCATTAGCGAAGTGGCTAACGTAACCTGTACAAATGATCAGGGTGAGATACTTGTTGATCCATCGGGAGGATATCCTCCTTATGACATCGTAATGACAAATACGACTACTGCTCAGGTATATACTGTAAATGGAGTGAACAGTCATTCATTTGCCGGACTTTCAGCAGGAAACTTTACAGTTGATATTACGGATGCCGGAGGTTGTGTACTCAGTGATACTATAACCCTTACTCAGCCTGCTCCAATTACATCTGATATTACTGCTACTCCAACCACTCTTGTGTGTTATGGAGACACTAATGCTACCGTAACAGCTATCAACGTTGTTGGTGGCCAGGGCGTATATCAATATCAATTGAACTATTACGATCCTACCGGAACGGTAATTGATTTCACCAGCGGGGGACAGACCAGTCCTGTGTTCGACAACCTGGGTGCCGGGATATACAGCATAACCGTATCAGACGGGTGGAATTGCGATGTGGAAACCGTCCAGGTAACCATTAGCGAACCTTCTGATGTGGAAAGCAGTCTTATTGAGGCTTCTATGTTGACTTGTACCAACAATGCTCAGATCACCCTTTCTGCTACCGGAGGAACAGGACCTTATCAATACAGTACTGACAATGTTGTCTTCTCGCCTATGTCTGGCGGAAATACACATACCTTCTCCGTTGGAGCTGGTGTATATCAGTACTATGTAAGGGATTCTTTCGGTTGTGAGGCGAATATCAGTAACCAGGTTAGCATTGATGCTGTGCCGCCGCTTATGATCAACCTCGACCTCAGCGCGGCTATGATTAACTGTACCGGGGAAGCTACTGCAACTATTATCGCAGATGCTACGGGCGGACTTGGAAACTACCAGTATGAATTGTATTCGGATGCAGCCTTGTCGGTATTACTCGCAGGGCCTCAGGCCAGCGATACCTTTAGTGGTCTCAATGCCGGCAGTTATTACATCAGAGTAACCAGTGGAGATTGTGTAGAGGTAACTAATGAAATTCTTATTACCGATCCTCTTCCATTACAGATAGATCGCCAGGAATTTACAAACGTCACCTGTGCAGGTGAGGCCGATGGAACGATCACTGTTGAGGTTTCGGGTGGTACCGGGAATATCCTGTATGCCATTTCTCCTAACCTGAACCAGTTTGATACGGTCAATTATTTTGATCGACTTGCTCCTGGTGTTTACGACGTAATCGCACAGGATGTGAATGGATGTTTTATCCCATTCCAGTTTACGATCACGGAGCCTGCGCCGGTTGCTGCAACAGCTACCGCTCAGCCTGAGATCTGTGCCGGAAGTGAGGATGGTACTATAACCGTTAATGTGTCGGGAGGTACCGCGCCTTACCGCACTGCATTGAATACCACCGTGGATTCGGCCTTTGTACAAGACCAGTTCTTTTACTCAGACCTGGCGGCCGGTACGTATGTTGTATTCATCAGAGATGCTCAGGATTGTGAAACCAACGTAATTGTCGAAATAGAGCCGGGAGTAAACCTGAATGGTACGGTTGAACCAGTATACGAGTGTACGGGAAATATTCCGGACAACTATATCAATATTACCATGGATGATCCATCTGTGCTAGGTTCCATCATGTATGCCCTTGATTCTACCGATCCTTCGGATATGCAGTTGAATCCCGACTTTACAAATATTCCTCCTGGATCGCATTATATTGCGATTTCACACGCCAATGGTTGTGTTCTGACGCTTGATTTTGAGATCGATAGCTTCGAGCCTCTGACCCTGGTGCTGGAGCAGAACAATATCAATGAGATCACTGCCATTGCAGCTGGCGGATCGCCACCGTATACCTTCTATTTTAACGATGAGGATAACGGTGAGGACAATACTTACTACATCACTGAAACTGCAACGCATACCGTGCGGGTAGTTGACAGTCTGGGATGTGAGATGGAGGCCCAGATTTTTATGGAATTTATTGACATTGAGATCCCCAACTTCTTTACCCCGGACGGGGACGGAATGAACGATCTGTGGTTGCCCCGAAATATGGAAG
Organism: Muriicola sp. E247; assembly: GCF_041358175.1. Lineage (NCBI taxonomy): Bacteria > Pseudomonadati > Bacteroidota > Flavobacteriia > Flavobacteriales > Flavobacteriaceae > Muriicola > Muriicola sp. E247. The sequence goes on along the minus strand of NZ_JBGKBE010000001.1, from coordinate 441,168 downwards.
GCTTCCCAGAGATACTAATCAAAATATTTGACCGTTATGGTAGGGAGATCACTGTCATGGCGATAGACCATACCGGATGGGATGGAATGTACAAAGGATCAGAACTGCCTACTGGAGATTACTGGTACGTTGTAAAACTCAACGGTGAAAGAGATGACAGAGAATTTGTGGGACATTTTACGCTCTACAGATAGGAGAATTTAACCGAAGCAAATATGCGTAAGTCGATCGTTTTAGGAATAATAATGTTGAGCGTAATGTTCGCAAGGGGACAGGAGCTTACCCTGCCACAGCTGTCTCAGTATCTGGCAGATAACCCTTTTGTGATGTCTCCCACATACGCAGGAATCGGGGATCACATCAAGATTCGAATCAATGGACTTACTCAATGGGTGGGGATCGAAGACGCTCCTGATACCCAATCCCTGGCAGCCGACGCAAGAATCGGGAACAAGTCGGGTCTCGGTATGCTGCTATACAACGATAGTAACGGAGAGACCAAACAACGGGGGGCCAGATTGTCTTTTGCCCACCATTTGACCCTCGACCGTTATGATGATGAGTTTGTATCTTTCGGGATTTCCTATAACTTCAATCAATTCAGGATTGACATAGAAAATTTTGATAGTCCCGACCCTAGTGTTACTGACGACAGGGCAACTACCAATCACAATTTTGATGTTGGGGTGCTGTACAGGAAAGACAAGTTCTATTTTAGTCTTAACGCCTCGAATCTATTAGATAAAGATCTTTCGAACTTTAATCCTGTTTTTGAACCCAACCGCCTTCGTAACTACTACATATACAGCGGATATCGGTATACAAAAAACAAAAACAGCAGATTGGAAATAGAGCCCTCTGTCTTTTTTCAATGGTTTGAAAGTGATGGGCGTTCTGTAACCGACCTGAATGTGAAGTTTCGCTGGTATGATTTTGAAGATTACTACTACGCCGGTGTTACCTACAGGTTCTTAAATGATCAGATCGGTAATCCACTCTACATCGCTCCGATTATGGGCCTAAAAAAGAGTAATTTCTACTTTGGATATTCCTACCAGATTATTCTGAATGAAATCCTGGGATTCAGTACAGGAACCCATGTGGTTACTTTGGGGGTAGACCTGTTCCAGGGGCTTAGTAATTGTCGCTGTACCTACTAGAATAAAGTGTTTTTGGGTTACCTTTGCCCGAGAATCAGATGCTTTGGATACAGTTAGCCTAAACAACATCAGACTATACGCCTATCACGGATGTTTGCCCGAAGAAACCCGCATTGGATCTGATTACAGGGTCGACATCAAGGTAAAGGCCTCTCTGGAGAAAGCCGCAAAATCTGACACCTTGGTTGACACTGCCGACTACGTAACTATTCATCATATCGCAAAAGAGGAAATGAAAATTCCTTCTAAACTCCTCGAACATGTGGCTAAGCGAATAGCGGATAGAATCCTGAAGGAAATCCCCGTTGTTGAGAGTGGAAAGGTGAAGGTGGCTAAGATCAATCCGCCCATAGGAGGTGATGTGGCTTCTGTCTCGATAAGCTATCCATTTTCTCGATAAGCTGAAGGTGAATTTAATGTTATCCGGGTCTTAATCCTTATCGATGCAGGTAGACAATGGTATTGTGGTCGAATTGGATAGGCGGAACTGCGCATCAGCTTTTATGGTGGTTCGAGTCCACCCGATGCCTCTTCATTTTACGCATTATTTAAGGAGCGCACTAAATTAAGGCAGTGCAATATGCGTGATGTTTCCATCTAATTTTTGTAAATTTGCTGCTTTGCAAAGGCATCGTGGCCGAGTGGCTAGGCACAGCTCTGCAAAAGCTTGTACAGCGGTTCGAATCCGCTCGATGCCTCAAAAAACCCCGTTCAACAGAGCGGGGTTTTTTATTGGCCTTCCGCCTCTTTTATCAATTCTATGCCTTTTTCTATATTGAACTTGTCTTTGGGAAGGAATCCCTTTATGATTAGCACAACTCCACAGATAGCTAAAATAACACCGAGGCCTTTTTTTACAAGGCGTATTCTCTTTGGTGTCAATTTGCGTTTTAGTTGTTTCGCTAGGAGGATCTTAAAGATGTCGGTAATAAGATAGGCGATGAGCATAGTGGAAAAAAACACCATTATCCTATTCGGGTCATTGTCAAGGCTGGGACCTACTATAATGATCACCCCAAGCCAGAATACAAGTACCCCTATATTAATAAAATTGAGTAAAAAGCCTTTTATAAATAGCCCCAGGTAACCCGTTTTGCTTGTGTGTACATCGGTTTTGTCCTGTGCAGGAGCCTTGTTAAAGAGAATGGTAATAGCGTAGATCAGAAGGATTACTCCCCCAAAAACATACAATCCGGGTTGGTTGCTTAAATTTTCCAGGAGTTGAAAGCTGCTGAAGTAGGCGATTATCAGGAAGAGGATGTCGGCTATTATGACTCCGGAATCAAAGACCAGACCGGCCCTGAAGCCCTTGGTGGCACTGGTTTCCAGAAGAACAAAGAACACCGGCCCGATCATAAAACTCAGGAAAAATCCGAGTGGTATCGCTGCCTGAATGTCTTCGACCATTGCTACAGAATTACATTCGTTCTATTTTGCCTCCAAAAACTGTCTTTTCCTCCATCTTATCAGGATCTCCATAAACATAGACGGTTCCGCCTGCCTTCACACTTACTTTTACATAAGACGTGGCGTGTATTTCAGCTGATGAACCTGCATTTACATTAACTGTGGTAAACTTAGTTTTAAAGTCTTTGCCTTTATAAACGCCCCCTGTATTGATTTGAACATCCTGGTTGTCTGAATTCCCAACCGTATTGATCACTCCTCCGGTTACCGCTTTTATAAGCAATTGTTCAACCTCGGCCTGAGCGTTGATCTCTCCGCCTTCCTGAGCTTTGAGTTCCAGTACATTCTGGGTGATGGTTTCCTTTGTTGTAATTCTTGCATCTTCATTTACATCTATAACCATCAGATCATCAGTATAATAGAGGTCAATGAATGTCCTATAACCACTGAAGAGCTTAACGATCTCCATTCGAACCTTCAGCACTCCTCCTGAATTTACGAAAGCCACTTTGGAAGTATTTGCCCCCGTGATCACAGCCAGGTTTTTATCAGAGCGGATTAAATTTACAGAAAGACCATCGTAGACCTTTACTTCTGAAAATGCATCCAGATTCTGTGTCACCTTCCCTTCCTGCGCCTGCAGGTGGTAAACCTGGCATATAAAAAGTAGTAAAATCAACTTTTTCATCTGCTATTCTCTTAGGATGTCCTATAAAGAACGGATAAATATTTGAAAACTTGCTAAGCTTTTCCGAGAAGAGTAAAATCGAGGTGTCTTTTTACAAGATCTGTATCCTTGACCATAACGCGGACTTCATCGCCTAACTGATAAACCTTTTTTCTTCGTTCTCCTACTAAGGCGTATTGCTTTTCATCAAAGGTATAATAATCGTCTTTTATATCCCGGATCCTGACCATGCCTTCACATTTATTCTCGATAATCTCGACGTAAATTCCCCATTCAGTAACCCCGGAGATAACACCTACAAACTCCTGGTCTTTATGGTCCTGCATAAATTTGATCTGCATGTACTTAATAGAATCCCTCTCGGCACTGGATGCCAGATATTCCATGTCTGAAGAGTGTTTACACTTCTCCTCAACAGATTCTGCATTTACCGACTTTCCCCCCTCAAGATAGTGTTGCAATAGTCGATGTACCATTACATCGGGATATCGACGGATTGGAGAGGTAAAATGACTGTAGTAATCAAAGGCAAGGCCGTAATGACCAATATTGTCCGTAGTGTATATCGCTTTGCTCATACTTCTAATAGCCAGGGTGTCGACAAGGTTCTGTTCCTTCTGTCCTTTTACATCCTCAAGAAGCTTATTTAAAGAAGCACTGACGCTCTTTTTGTTGTTGAAGTTAAGCTTGTGTCCAAATTTAGAAATGATGCCATTTAAAGCCATTAATTTGTCTTCGTTGGGCTCATCATGTACCCGGTAGACAAAAGTTTTCTTAGGCTTTTGCTTTCCGATAAACGCCGCTACTTTTCTATTAGCCAGCAGCATAAATTCCTCAATGAGTTTATTAGCCGCTTTTGCCTCTTTAAAATAAACACTTAGAGGTTCATTTTCTTCATTGAGGTTAAACTTAACTTCCAGTTTATCAAATGAAATAGCCCCAGCATTCATTCGTCTTTCACGCATGATTTCGGCCAACGAATTCAATGTTAATACCGCCTCTTTGATCTCCTCCGATACTGAATAAGCCTTTCCTCTTATGGAAATTTCTTCACTGATATCCCGACTTTTGTTTTCAATTATATACTGTGCCTCTTCATAGGCAAAGCGTTCATCGGAATGAATTGCAGTTCTCCCAAACCATTCACTTTTTACCTGGGCCTGGTTATCAATCTCAAAAATTGCCGAAAAAGTATATTTATCTTCCTTAGGCCGCAATGAACAGGCGTTGTTAGACAGGATTTCAGGTAACATTGGGACCACCCTATCTACCAGATATACCGAAGTTGCCCTTTCGTAAGCTTCTTCATCCAATATACTATCAGGAGTGACATAATAAGAAACATCCGCAATATGAATGCCTACTTCATAGTTTCCGTTGGGAAGTTTCTGGAAAGACAAGGCATCATCAAAATCCTTTGCATCCCTGGGATCGATCGTAAAGGTGAGAACATCCCTCATATCCCTTCTTTTAGAAACCTCTTCTTCTTTAATTGCTGTATCCAGCTTGTTGGCGTAGTGATCTACCTCCTTTGGAAAATGATAAGGAAGGCCGTATTCGGCAAGGATGGCATGTATCTCTGTATTGTGTAGTCCGGGAAGACCTAAAACTTCAACTACTTTCCCTGTTGGTGACTCTGCATCTTCTTCCCATGAAAGAACCTCTACAATCACCTTTTCTCCATCCTTCGCCTTCCCCACTTGGTTGATCGGAACAAAAATGTCTGTGTACATCTTATGATCCGTAGGACGGACAAATGCAAATGATTTATGTAAATCGAATATTCCTACGAAATTGTTCTTTTTCCTTTTCAGGATATTAACAACTTCCCCTTCCAGTTTATTGGATTTTCGTTTTGGCTTTACCAGCACTTCTACAATGTCCCCATCAAATGCCCGGTTAATTTTATTGTAGGAGATAAATATATCATCATCCAGGCCATCCACTATCACATAGGCATTCCCTCTTGCTGTTACTTCAATCTTACCTTCGTGAAGTACTTTATTTTCCAGGGATTTGTACTTACCTTTTTCAAATTCCCTGATTCTCTCTTTTGCTTTAAGCTGACCTAACCTCTTAATCAGTATATTTCTTCCTTCAGTATCGTTTATTTCTAATTTTGATGCAATCTGCTTGTAATTAAAACTTTTGTTAGGCTCTTTTTCCAGGACTTCAAATATCCCTCTTGTTATCTCGTTCTTTCTATGTTGATTAGCCCTTTTTTTCTTCTTCGTCATTCAATAATAATTTGGGCGCAAAATTACGAATTATAATCCACTGACTGCTTATTCAGATCGATTGATCCCAACTCTTTACCTATTTGTTAACATATATAGATACATATTTACTTTTTTGATTTAAATAATTTAAAAAAATGGGTATGATGATAGGCTGTTAACTCTGGGGATAAAAAAGTGTTCTATTATTTGTAATGAACAACTTCTTTACTTTACAACTAAGTTTTCAAGTGTTGATTACACTATAAATAAGTTGATTAGGACACTTATGAAAAGATGTTGATAAACTGAATCAACAATAATAAGTTTATAAGTTTATCTCCTTCTGAGTGTTAACTTCACCTTCTTTTAAGTGTATAAGACCCTATTAACTTTTAAGGATATTATTTTGGAAATTTGAGAATATGTCTAACTGCAAAATTTGTATTAAATACCAGGAAGAAAAAACAAAATCTTATTGTTGAGCTATCAACATTATTAAGAAACAAAAAAAGGTTGTAAATCAAAGGATTAAACAAAACATTAATTTAACATTGTTAACAAGTTTAATCAGATGTTTTAAGTAGCAGGATTTGTACCTTAGTATAGAATTTATCTCTAAACACATGAAAATAGCCATTGGAAATGACCACGCCGGAACTGAATATAAACTAGCGGTAGTCGGCTTGCTTAAATCCCTTAATATTGAAGTTATAAACCACGGTACTGATAGTTCGGATAGTGTGGATTATCCCGACTTTGTACATCCGGTCGCAAAGGACGTAGAAGAAGGAAATGCTGAAATTGGAATAATCATTTGCGGAAGTGGAAACGGCGCATCTATGACAGCCAATAAACATCAAAAAATCAGAGCTGCCCTTTGCTGGAATAAAGAGATCACTGAACTGGCCAGAGCCCATAACGATGCAAATATCCTGAGTTTACCAGCCAGGTTTATTTCCCTTCACCAGGCCCTTGAGATGGTACAGATCTTTTTAAACACGCCTTTTGACGGAGGACGACACGAAAGAAGAATTGAGAAAATGGCCTGTTCCTAACAGGAACTATCAGTAAGCAGCCACATTTTAATATTTTGAATGGCGCACTCACATCACCATCACCATCACCACCAAAAGCTGAGCGGTAAGAAACTACTGATCTCCATTCTCCTGAATATTGTTATTACCCTGGCACAAGTTATAGGAGGGATTATTTCAGGTAGTTTAGCACTTCTCTCGGATGCCCTTCATAACTTCAGCGACGTACTTTCACTTATCATCAGTTATTTAGCCAATCGATTTACCAGCAAACAAGCTTCTACCACAAAGACTTTCGGCTATAAAAGGGCTGAGATTATGGCCGCTTTCGTAAATTCTGCAACCCTCATCGTTATTGCTGTCGTCCTAATCAAAGAAGCCGTTGAGCGGTTTCTGCAACCCGAGCCTATTGCCCCGGCCCTGGTTATATGGCTTTCCGCCCTGGGGATTCTTGTAAATGGATTCAGCGTACTACTTCTTAAAAAAGATGCAGGCCAGAACATGAATATGAAATCTGCATATCTGCACCTGCTTACAGACATGATGGCTTCCGTAGCCGTCCTAATTGGTGGTCTGCTGATGTACTTCTATCAACTGTACTGGGTTGATCCTTTACTGACTATCCTCATTGGTCTCTATTTGATCTATATGGGATACGACCTGCTGAAGTCTTCTTCGAAAGTACTCATGCTTTTTACCCCAGACCAGATTAAAGTGGATGAGATCGTCAAAATCGTTGGGGATCACCCTGCGATTAAAAATGTACATCATGTGCACATCTGGCAATTAAACGAAAGGGAAATTCACCTTGAGGCACATATAGATTTTTACGAAAATATTAACTTGAATGCCTTCGATGATATTTTGAAAGGGATAGAAGAGAAAGTCTATCACGACTTTGGTATTACCCATCTTAGTATTCAGCCCGAATTTGGAAAATGTCATTCAAATGAGGTCATAGTACAGGATTAAAACAACCTATGGAAATTAAAATCAAGTCCTACAAAGATCTGAGTAAAGCGGAATTGTATCGCATTTTGCAACTGAGAAACGAAGTCTTTATAGTAGAACAAAATTGTCCTTACCTGGATATTGACAACCTGGATGAAAAGGCATATCATGTACTGGGGTTTAACAAGGCAGGTATATGCGCTTATACCCGGGTATTTGAGGCGGGAGATTATTTTAAAGACCCCAGCATAGGTCGGGTGGCTGTATCTAAAGCATCAAGAAGTTTGGGCTATGGAAAAAAAATAATGCAAGCGTCTGTTGAATTCATTGAGACCAAGTGGCCTAAACAGCCCATAGTGCTTTCAGCCCAGCTTTACCTGAAAAATTTTTACAAAGAACTAGGATTTAAAACCAAAGGGGAGGAGTATCTCGAAGACGACATTCCACACATAAAAATGATCAGGCCATAGATTTCTCCATAGCCTTGATTCCAAATAAATTCAAATTAATTAATTACCCCTAGATTTTGATCGGAGTCTTGTTGGTCAGGTTGATATCCTCCAACAGGTTGTCTGTGAATTTATAATGCCCTTTTGTAGTAATGATCCTGAAGGCATCAGACTTCATCCGGCTGAGCGCATCGAGGAAGACCCATTTTGTTTTTAACAACTGAGGCTCATCTGTTTTTAAGCTGATCTCAAAAAAATATCTTTTTCCGTCTTTGTTGGCCACAATATCCGGAGTAACAGTCGTTCCGTTCTTTTTTCTCAAAAAGGATTTGGGTTTGTCGTACCCGTCGAGATCAACCCTGATCTTGTCAAAACCCCGGGCCTCAAGGTGATGAACGGATTTCTCAATAAACTCTGTGTGCTCTTTTTTGTCTGCTTTTACCATAGGGTTCAAGATACAAAAAAATGATGAGACCCCCAATTTCAGAAAGCTGATTAACAGTGTGTTAAGATACTCAACAAAGCAATTTATACGATACTCCCTTGCTGTTTCATAAAGAAATTGTCTTTCCCGTCTTCACGGATTCATCCGCAGCCAGGACTACTTTCAGGCTAAATACTACGTCTTTAAGATGAGATGAGAGGTCAGTATTTTGACGAATGGCATTTAAAAATAATTTTTGTTCCAAAAGACACAATTGGTCGTGATCAGGTTCATCCTTCGTGGAAATATACTTGTCTTTCTTAAGAAAACCCCCCTGAGCATCCAGTTCACTGGAATGGATTTTCAGGGCTCCGGTTCGGGTGTGCCCCTCCACGTCATCAGAAGAATCCAGTTGTGCATCTGTGATAGAAACACACCCTTGAGGACCTATTACATCTTTGACAAAAAAGGCCGTCTCACTCATCATAGGCCCCCACCCCGCTTCGTACCATCCCACCGAGCCATCTTTAAAACGCACCTGTAATTGTCCGTAATTGTACATCCGGGAATCAATCTCATCAGACAGCCGCGCTCCGATCGCAGAAACACTTACCGGTTCTGATCCGGTCATCAGACACATCACATCAATATAATGCACACCGCAGTCTACAATAGGCGACATCGATTTCATCAGTTGCTTATGGGTGTACCACTGGGGACCCGAGCTCTGCTGATTGAGGTTCATCCGCATAACCAATGGTTTTCCCAAGGTTTTGGCAATTTCGATAAATTGCTTCCAGGCAGGATGCACCCTAAGAATATACCCAACCACCAGCTTTCTGTCTAATCGGGAGGCGAGAGCTATAAGTTCCTCAGCCTTTTCAACTGTCTCTGCCAGGGGTTTTTCTACAAAGACATGCGCCCCCGCTTCCAGTGCCATTTTCACATACTCAAAATGCGTATCCGGATAGGTATTTACAGAAATGGCGTCCGGACTAGTGGTCTTAAGAGCCGAGCCATAATCAGAATATGTGGGCAGCCCCCCAAGAGACTTAGATAGCTCTTCCCTGCTTTGTGGAGACCGACTAACCAGTCCAACTATCTCGAATTCATCAAGATGATGATACGCTCTGGCATGACTGGCGCCCATATGGCCACAGCCCACCACCAGGACCCTGATTTTGTCTGTTTTATTCATAAGGATTAAAGAAATTATAAAAGACTGCCACCTAAAGATATGGAAAAAGAGGTTCTTTTTTTACAGCGCAGGCAGGGTCTTAAAAATATCGCTTTACAATATCACGTACAGAAGAAGCGTAAGAAGAACCAAAAATATTGAGGTGCACCAGCAGGTAATACAATTGATAGAGTTCAATTTCTGCCTGGCTGGGCAAGGGACGATCAGAAGCCTCTTCATATGCATGGTAAAATGAGGAAGAGAAACCTCCGAAGAGTCGAGACATGGCAATATCCATCCCCGGATGGGAATAACTTACGCCGGGATCAATGAGGTAAGGTGACCCATTTTTTGCAATAAGAAAGTTTCCACCCCAAAGATCCCCGTGTATGAGTGAAGGTTCACAGGGGCTACAGATATCGTGTAGCCGCATTTCTATTTTATCAGCTGGAGGAACGTCTCTTTTGCTCAAAAGATCCTTGTCATGTGCCATTTTCAATTGTGGGAGTAGTCGGCTTGAAGTATAGAATCCGGCCCAGTTATCGGCGCGGGTATTGTACTGGGAGAGGGAACCGATATAATTATCTGTATCCCATCCAAAGCTTGCTGCTTTTGCCGTATGAAGCCCGGCCAGCTGCCGCCCAAGTTGGACCATGTCTTTTTCACCCGCACCTTTAGATTCTATATATTCCAGTAGCAAACACCCCCCCGATTCCATTTTCGAAAGGTGTATAGCCCGGGGTGTTTTTATAAACCCGGTTGCGGCAATGGCCTCAAGACCGTCGTTTTCGGCTTTTAGCATGGAATATCCCATATCTCCGGCCTGGTACTTGCAGAAGAATTGATCAGTCCCCGCAGTAATTTTAAGCGCCGTAGAGATATCGCCACCTGAAACCGGCACAAGAGATGTAATTTTAAGGCCGAGAGAGGATTCAATATGCTTTTTCAGCTCATTTTCCATGGCCTATAACTCAAATTCCTCTCCAAACTCTGCAACGCGAAATCCATTTGAGATCACTTTTTTGTACTCTTTGCTTTCAGGGGACAGCAGGGGATTGGTATGATTGAAATGGATAAAATATATTTTTTGCTTTTGAACCGGAGGAAGGGAGTTAAACAAAGTCATACTTTCAACAACAAAAGGATGCGGGATCTGGGAAAGGTCGCGGGTATTGAGCTCCTCTCCATTGAAAAAGGTCGCATCTAAAAACGCGTAATCCACTTCTGCAATCAGGGTAGTTATGTCTCGTTCCCACTTGCTCCATTTATCAATATCCGGGATAAAAAGTGCTTCTTTCGCTGGCCCTTTTATTTTATAACCCACGGTTTCTGAATATTCGTCCCTGTGGGGCACGCTGACAGGTATAACGGAAAGAGTGGGCGTAAGGCGTATAATGGAGTCTTCAGAAATACCTTTTAAAACAATGTTTTTCTGCTTTACCAATTGATTCCAGGGGCCGTTGTTTTGCAGAAAATCTATCATCCTGGGCATCGCATAAACCGGCACTTCGGATGCATTCACCGCTTCCCTCCCAAGATACATGAGTCCGGTATAATGACCAATGTGTGCATGCGTAAGAAAAACACCGTCGGGCATTTGGTCTACTGAGGTGTTTGCAATCCTGTTTAAGTTGTGGATTTGAAAGGTGATATCAGGAGTTGCTTCAAGGAGAAATCGCTTCTGGGCTTCTTTATCGACCAGGCCAAGAGATACGACTTTCCGGGCCGGATCCGGCTTATTATAGAGATCGGCACAACAACTCTTTTTACATCCCAGTTGAGGAGATCCGGCATCCTGTACCGTTCCCAGGATAACCAGCTTTACTCCCTTATCAGCTTCTGTAGTTCGTGATTTATTGAGATTGCCCCGCTCCTCCGTTTTATTTTCTTTGCAGGACCAGGCCAGTATTAATACTATTGCAGCCCCGTATCGGAACAACCGTATTATGGGCCATGTTTTCATTGATACAACTCTTTGTAGTATTGGATTGCCATCCGATTGCTTGAAAATGCGGGCACGACATCGTCCATTCCCTTAAAGACGACTTCAGACCATTTATCAGGAGCATTGTAATACATTGGCAGAACTTTTTCCTCCAGGCACCGGTATAGATTGGCACTATCAAAATCGTCCTGTTCGTGAACCGGACTCTTATAGTCAGCTTCAGGCAGAATAAAGCTGTTCTTTTCATTTTTCGCGAACTCGGGAATCCATCCATCATTGACAGAGAGGTTCACACTGCCGTTCATTGCTGCAGACATTCCGCTTGTTCCCGAAGCTTCTCTGGTTATCCGAGGTGTATTTAACCACACATCAGACCCCAGTTTTAATTTTTTGGAGAGCGCCATTTCGTAACCCACCAGTACCGCGGTATTGGTACGGTATTTTGTAAATTGAACCAACCGGTCAAAGACTCCAATGGCCCCTGTATCTTTAGGATAAGGCTTTCCTGCCCAGATAATTTGGACCGGATGCTCTGTGCTGCTCAATATCCTTTCAAATCGCTCCATATCGCGCAGTAGCAGGTCGGCTCTTTTATATTCAGCAAAGCGACGGGCCCAGACAATGGTGAGTACTTTGGGATCGAAAAGTTTTCCAGTTTGATCGAGTACCACATCAAAAAGCTCTTTTTTTAATACGGCTTTTCTTTTATGAAAGGCGGATACATTTTTGTTTTTTCTGGCTTTCTGAAGTGAAATATCCTGCCAGAATTTTTGATTTTGTGCATTGGTAATGGGAAAGATTCCACCACTGCCCGTATTTCCATTCCACATTGCACGGGATACCTTTGCGTGCAATTTGGAGACCGCATTGGTCCTTTTTGCCATGCGCAAAGCAGCCACCGTATAGCTCAATCGATCAGAACCTCCTGTTTCCTTCATCAGCTCATCATGAGACAACTTTTTCCCAAAAAACCCACTGTCGTTTAGCACATGAGCATCCCTTTCCACATTTCCTGCCATTTCGGGGGTATGCGTTGTAAAAACCATTTGTTCTTTGCCTACTCCCTGGTTTCGCAGATAGTAAAAGGCCGGTAACGCATGACCCTCATTGAGATGGTAAATATCTGCCCCACCAAGCGCCTCTACCAGTTTTGCGCCGCCAATTCCCAGTACTATACTCTGGCAAATGCGGGTAAGTTCGTTACTGTCATATAAATTATTCATGATAGACCTGGAAAGGTCATCATTGCCCTCGACATCTGTTGTTAATAAATAAATGGGCACAGAGCCAAAAACAGAGGGCTTTAAGACCATCGCCCTGACTTTAACTGCATTATTCCCGAATATATTGACCTCCACTTCGTGTCCGGAATCTTCTAGAAAACTGTAATGTTTTTCAACAAAATGAGGGTGTAGCGTCTGGTCTTTATTTCTCCCCTGGTCGTAGTAACCATACTTCCACAGCATCCCGATCCCGACAAGGTTCTGCTTCAGCTCAAATGCCGAAAGCATATGTGATCCCGCAAGAAATCCGAGACCTCCTGAATATATTTTCAGGGCCTGGTGAACTGCAAATTCCATACTAAAGTAGGCCGCCTTTTTCTGGAAAGCTTTATCTGGCCTGTAGGGATGATACCACTGATGATATTTACTGCTCATAGATGCGTTTCTTTAAGATGGCAGTAAAAATATGCAAATCCGGACATTTAGACGGAAAATGACAATAATCATTTATAACCAAACAGGCCTCAACAGGAGAAGGTTATGTGTACCATATAGCGAATTCTAAAAATAGTCCGAAAGTGGGTTATCTAAGAACTGCCTGGTATTTAGAAGTGTCCTTGAGAAGCTCACTGCTGGTTAAGATGGCCTCATCGTTTTGGAGGTAATAGTCATAGAGTCCTTCACGGTAGAAATATCTTTTGATGATTTCGTCAGTGAGTTGTTTCCCGATCTCTTTCTCATAAGTATCGAGGGCTTCATATTTACTTTTCTCAATGGAACTCAGCAGGGCCTTTGCATCTGCCATTACTGTAGAATTGAACACCTCCTTATTCTGACCAGAGAGGGTTTCTTTTAGCACTTTTTCAGCTTTGGTCTCAAATTCGAAAGAACTTTTTGCAACATGTTGTTTAAAGCCGTCATAATCTGAACGGGTAAAATTAAATGACGTCATTTCGGAAAGCGGATGGCCGTAATAATAATCCGTGGCATAATTAAAGATGACGCCATTATTCTCCAGGGCAGTTAAGAGATCGTTGCTTTTTAGGGAAGCGATCTGAATGTCGGGCATCACGCCGCCGCCATCCTGAACCTTTCTGCCATTCCTGGTTTGGAAATCCTTAAACTCAGTATTCCTGATGGCATTGCCATCATCGTCCCGGTTCCAGTAGTCGAGCGACTGAATACACCTGCCCGAAGGGGTATAGTAGCGGGAAATTGTCACTTTTAACTGAGTTCCATAGGTAAGTTTCAATGGTCTTTGCACCAGCCCTTTTCCAAAACTTCTCGCTCCGACAATCACCGCGCGGTCCAGGTCCTGCAAGCTCCCGGATACAATCTCACTGGCTGAGGCACTTCGGCCATCAATCAGCACCACCAGAGGAATCTCTTCATCCAATGGCTTATTCCTTGTCTCATAGGTCTGGTTGAATTTCTTAACCTTTGATTTTGTCGTCACCACAAGCGTCCCTTTTGGAACAAAAAGATTGGTTACATTTATCGCTTCGGATAACAAGCCCCCTGGATTTCCCCTCAGATCAAGAATCAACTTTTTCGCCCCTTCGGCCTTTAGAGAGAGTATAGCCTCCTTGGTTTGAGAAGAGGCCTTTTTGTTAAATCGCGAAAGCACTATATAGCCGGTTTCGGCATCAACCATTTTAGAAAAGGGTACGGCATCAACTTCGATAGCCTGCCTTTCAATGGTGGCGTTATAAGTTTTTCCCTGTCGGGTATACCTAACATCAACGGAAGTTTTATTTGCTCCTTTCAGCAACTCACTGGCATCGTCCTGAAAATCGGCAATTTCAATTCCTGAAATGGAAATAAGTTCATCCCCGGCCTTTAGTCCGGCTTTGTCTGCGGGATACCCCTTGTAAGGCTCTATGATGACCAATCTGTCATTGTATGATCGCACCAGAGCTCCGATCCCGGAGTATTCCCCTGTGTTGTTGATACGATATGATTCCACATCCTGCTCATTGAGGAATTTGGTGTATGGATCAAGGTCGTCCAGCATATTTTTAATGGCTGTATCCATTAATTCTGCGGGATTGGTTTCATCCACATAATTCATATTCAATTCCTTGAAAAGCGTGGTGAATATTTCTATCTGTTTTGCAATTTCAAAAAAATCGGATTTGAAACTACTGGCTGCTAAAAAAACGAAGGCTGCCAGCACAGGAATGAGCACTCTTTTATGAATCATCTTTTTCATTTGCTTCACGAGTTAAAAATTTGTCGAAAATGCCCTGCATCTTCTTTTCTATAACGTTAAAAGATGGCATTTCCTTACCAAGGTATAAAAACATTAAGGCATAGTTTCCTTCTGTTTTGTTAAAAAAAATGTGCTTATTGAGACGATAGCCCTCCCTGAGTAGCCGTTTTACCCTGTTTCTTGAGACGGCACTTTTAAAGTTTCTTTTAGGCACAGAAAACCCCACCTTTATTCCGAAGACTTTATTTTCGGTTTTCAGATAAATTAATTTTAACGGAAAGACCGTGATAGAAGATCCTTTGGTAAAGACTTCCTGAATTTGTTTTTCGTGTTTTAATTTTTCTTCTTTGGGTAATGTAAACTTCATCAGAAGGCAAAAATAGCAAGAATAAACTTGCGCGGCAGGGATGATAATTGTCATATTTTCACCACAACTAAGGCGGTATCTTGTGGTCCTGCATGAAGTTCACGAACAATTGAGTAGTTATGGGAGAAAAAATAGTCAGGAAGATTAATAACCACGAAGATAAAAAGGAGTATATCGACCATCTCCTGAAAGACATCGAGACCCTTGAATTGATGTTAAACAAGGGCCTTTTTTCAGCAAAGCCCATTCATATTGGAGCGGAACAGGAGTTCTGTCTGGTGGATGAATCCTGGGATCCTTCCAGCCTTGGGACTGAAATACTTGAAGATATTGCTGACGAACACTTTACCTCTGAACTCAATAAATACAATCTGGAACTCAACCTGGACCCCCTTAAATTAGAAGGAAGCTGCTTTTCAGATCTTCACAAACAGCTCAACACTCTGATGACAGTGGCCAAGGACGCCGCAGCCAAACACAAGGCAAAAGTGATCCTGACAGGAATATTGCCAACCATCTCATACAAGTACCTCCAGTATGATTATATGACGCCTGTTGATCGTTACAAGATCCTCAACGAGGCTATACAGGCAATTCGCAAAGACGATATCGAATTACACATTAAAGGGGTTGATGAGGTCAATCTCCACCATGATACTATACTGTACGAAGGTTGTAATACCAGTTTTCAGGCCCATTTGCAAATCGATCCGGAGCATTTTGCAGAGTCTTACAACTGGGCACAGGCCATAGCCGGCCCTGTCTTATCTATTTGTGCCAATTCTCCAATGCTGCTTGGGAAAGAACTATGGGAAGAAACCAGGATCGCCCTCTTTACCCAAAGTGTTGACACCCGCAGAAGTACTTTTATTCTCAATGAGAAAGAATCTCGTGTGAATTTTGGACAGGACTGGGTAACCGGAACCATAGCCGATTTTTATAAAAACGCTGTGGTTAATTTCAGGAGCCTGGTAACCACGACATTTAACAGCGACAGCTTAACTCAGTTTCATCAGGGTGAAATACCAAAACTTAAGGCTTTATCCCTGCACAATGGCACTACGTACCGCTGGAACCGACTCTGTTACGGCATAACCGATGGGAAACCTCATGTTAGAATTGAGAACAGATACATGCCTTCCGGCCCTACAACCGATGATGAAATTGCCAACATGATGTTCTGGGTAGGACTTATGCATGGCAGACCAAAGTCGCTGGATAACATCCATACAAAAATGGATTTTAAAGATGTAAAGAGTAATTTTTTCAGTGCTGCCAGATACGGGATGAGCGCCCAATTCTACTGGGAAGGGAAGCTTATCAGCAGCAAGGATCTGCTTCTCGACCATTTACTTCCAATGGCCTTCAGAGGGTTGTATAGTATGAATATTGAACCCAGGGATGCCGAGCATTACCTTTCCATCATAGAAAGGCGAATCAAATCTCAAACCGGATCCCGATGGATGATCAATGCTTACCGCAAACTTCTGAAAGAAAACAAGACTTCAGAAGCTCTTAAGATTCTGGTTGCCACCATGTATGAAAGGCAGCAGAAAAGATATGCGGTAGACGCCTGGCAATTACCCAGGGGAGACGAATACAAGATCCCCGATACTGAAATTCGGGTAGGCGACCGTATGAATACCAGGACGATAACCGCTCAGGATATAGACAGTCCGGAACTGGTCTTAAAAATGATGTTGTGGAAAAATATTCACCATGCGCCTATACTTGATAACGACCTCAATCTTGCAGGCTTACTGAGTTGGGTGGACGTGAAGCACTTTCAGAACCATCCGGAGGAGCGCCCCGATAGTCTGAGAGATATTATGAAAACCGATCTGATCACAGTGACCGAAGACGTATCTTTAAGCAAGGCTAAGCAAATGATGGACGAAAATAATATTCACTGTCTGCCAGTGGTTAAAGAAAAGAAACTGGTAGGAATTATTACCAGCAACGATCTCTAATTGATGACAGAAATTATTACCCCTCACGATACACGAATGAAAAGGATCCTCGGCCATATCAAAGGCAAGGAATCCGGCCCAGTCCTTGTCTTTTTTGGAGGAGTACACGGAAATGAACCTTCCGGAATACAGGCTCTTGAGCATGTCTTTGACGAACTCAACACAAGAGCATATCCCATTAAGGGAAACATTTATGGTATAGCCGGTAACATTCCCGCTTTACTGGCGAAAAAGCGATTTCTGGAGAGAGACCTCAACCGCATTTGGTTCAAGGATGAAATCCAGGAAATGGAAGAAGGAACCCAGAAAAAGGTCACTTCAGAAGACAGGGAACGCCTGGAAATTCTTCAGGTAATCAGAGATCTGCTCACGGCCCATCAGGAACCTATTTATTTTATCGACTTTCATACTACATCAAGTAAAACACTTCCGTTTATCACTATTAATGACGCGATGATTAACCGGAAGTTTGCCCGCCAGTTTCCCGTACCCATTATCCTGGGGATAGAAGAATACCTGGAAGGTCCTGTATTGAATTATATCAATGAATACGGCTATGTGTCTATCGGGTTCGAATCGGGGCAGCACGCCACCGAAGAAGCAAAAATCAACAGTATTGCATTTTTCTGGCTGTGCCTGGCGTATTCAGGTGCCTTAACTGCAGATGCCATTCCAAATTTCAACGACTATGTACAAGAGTTGAGGCAATCAGCTGCCCATAACCGGAATTTCTATGAGATCACAGAGCGCTACGCTATTGAGCCCGGGGAGAGCTTCACAATGGAACCTGGTTTTGAAAGCTTTGAGTCGGTTAAAAAGGGAACTTTCCTGGCGAAGCACAATGGTAAATCTGTGGTCGCTTCCAATAAAGGCATTCTTTTTATGCCCCTCTATCAGAAGCAGGGTGCAGAAGGGTTTTTTATGATCAGGCGTATTCCAAAATGGGTACTCAGCCTTTCCGGCGTTCTGAGGAAAGTAAAGGCAGATCATTTACTTGTACGTCTTCCCGGAGTATCCTGGAAAGACAAAAACAAATCTCAATTGATCGTAGATCTCAGGGTAGCCCGTTATTACAGCAAGGCCTTCTTTCACCTGCTCGGGTACCGCAACAGAACAATAGACAGCGAACACATCCTGATTAAGAACAGGGAGAAAGCAGCCCGAAACGACCTTTACAAAGACAGTCCCTGGTTCTGATCTGTTCTACTGCTGTTCGGCAAGCCAGAGATTGTTGTTGACTCCAATATCCGCCATCAGCTGTGAAGGGTCAATGACTACTGCTTTTATACTGGAAACAGGTTTGCTGAGCTCGAAACGGTAATCGGGATAGGCCCAGGGCCAATCTTCCAAAACAGTTCTTTTTACCTGCCCGTAAGGATTCTCTTTTTCCCCGCGCATCATTCGCAAAGGAATGTAAAAGGTTTCCTGAGTTCCGTCATTGTATACCACAAGAATATCCAGAGGCATGGGCATAAGGCCTATGCGCTCGAGGATCACCTCTGTGCCGGTTCCGGCTTCATTTACAGCTTTGATCCCGTAATCAATCGTATTAGTGGTTTGAGTCCAGTCTGTTAAATACCAGTCGAGCTCCATTCCGGATATTTTCTCTGCAGTCCGCTTAATGTCGTTTGGGGTAGGGTGTTTAAATTTAAAATCGGCATAGTATTTTTTCAAAGTAGCCATCAATTTATCCTGCCCTATGATATATCCAAGCTGAGCCAGGAACACGGCCCCCTTGCTATAGGCAGAACGCCCATAAGCTACATTGAATTCAAAACGGTCTGCATGGGTGCTTTGAGGTTGTTCTTTTCCCGATTGCACCAGGCTGTAATAGCCATCGTAAGATCCCTGAAACGGGTTAGGATTTTGTCGATTCATTACGGTATTCATACAGAGACTGGAAATAAAAGAGGTAAAGCCCTCATCCATCCATTCGTGCTTTGCTTCATTGGTAGCTAATATGTGCTGAAACCATGAATGCGCCAATTCGTGTACCATGACCCCCACAAGGCTCTCAAATTTTCGCTCTCCTGTTATCAGAGTGCTCATAGCGTATTCCATTCCGCCATCCCCGCCTTGTACCACTGAATATTGTTCGTATGGGTAAGGGCCGATATTTTCATTAAAGAACTTCATGGCCTGTGCTGTTTTGGGCTGAAGGTTTTTCCAGTTCTCCAGGATTTCAGCTTTGTCTTTATAAAAAAAGTGCAATACAGGTCCGTTTTCCATCCGATAGGTATCGTGAATATAATCGGGATCGGCCGCCCACATAAAATCATGAACTTTTGGTGCCTTAAAGTGCCAGGTAAGGTTTTTTCCTTTCACCTTTTTCACTTTGGTTTCGGGCGATTGGTAACCATGACCTATTTCATCCGGGTTTTGTAAGTATCCAGTACCCCCGATGGTATAATCTTTATCAAGGGTGATCTTCACATCAAAATCTCCCCAAATCCCATGAAACTCTCTGGCGATATAAGGATCGGCGTGCCAGCCTTCAAAATCGTATTCTGCCAGTTTTGGATACCACTGACTCATGGATAAGGCAACACCCTCCTTATTATTCCTGCCAGACCTCCTTATCTGCAACGGAACCTGCCCTTCAAAATCCATCTCAAAGGTGCTGGATGTATTGGGCAGTATAGGATGGTCGAGGTCTACGACAAGAACAGTGCCTTCTAGTTGATAGGAAACCGGCTTTCCATCCTGTGCCAGAGAAGAAGCCCTAAGGTATCCTATCTCATCGGGCGATAGAGATGCAATCCTACTTTTATCATCCTCCGTCATACGTTTGTCCGGATCGGCGATAGTCTGCAACCTGATATCCATCTCACTTCCCGGCTGGAAAGCATTAAAATACATATGGTAGAATACCCTGTTGAGGGTGTCGGGAGAATTGTTGGTGTACACCAGGCTTTGTGTTCCGGTATATCTGTACGTTTCCACATCCATATTCACCTCCATTGTGTAATCAACCGCCTGTTGCCAGTACGAATGATTGCCTTGTGCATAACTGACTCCGGCCAGGAAAACCAGAACTATAGTGGCTGTAATAAACTTAATTTGCATTCTCATATTACGGTAATTTTACTTTAGAATCCGACACTCTTTGTGCCATGATAAGGGCGTTGTAGGCATTGACAATTTTTCCTGATCGGGAAAGCTGGTCAAAAGATCTGGACTTCGCAGGATCTCCTGCCACTACAACTGAAAGTTGAGTGCTCAGGCCTGAATCCATCAGTATCTTTTTAACCTCTGCAGCAGAGAGTTTTGGGAAGTAAGACCTGATCAATGCGGCAACTCCGCTAACCGCCGGGGCGGCCATGGAAGTTCCACCCTGGAATTTATACTCACTCCCGGGCATGGAAGAATACACCGAACCGCCTGGTGCAAACACATCCACATTTCGCGACCCGAAATTAGAGAAGGAAGCCACCATTTCAGAACCATAAGTATCATTTATGGCGCCTACAGTGATTAGATTTTCAGCAAATTCCCGTTCCCCGTTTTTGTGGTCATTTGGGTAATTTACATTTTCGGGACTATCGAGGTCATTCCCATCGTTACCAGCAGCGTGCACAATTAGAACATCATTCTCTGCCGCGTATTTAATGGCATCATACACCCATTCTGCTTTCGGACTAAACGATTTACCAAAACTACCGTTGATGATTTTGGCTCCGTTGTCTACGGCATATCTGATGGCCAGGGCCACATCTTTGTCGTATTCGTCCCCGTTTGGCACGGTCCTGACACTCATAATTTCCACATTGTTGGCCACTCCGTTTACTCCAAGGCCGTTATTCCGCTCCGCGGCAATGATCCCGGCCACATGTGTACCATGGCTTTCATCGGCTACGCGATTTGAAGGGTTGCCGTTGCCGTAGTCTGTGTCTGAGAAATCATAAGGGTTATCACCAACAACTTCTCTGCCATTGAAATCTACATTGAGATGGTAGTCGAGCTTTTCATTGTAAACAGCAAGACCTTCATCAGCTCTTTCAATGTCACCTTCAATAAGTTCAATTACCTCAGGAAGGCTGTCTCCGTAATTGAACATTTGTTGCACCACACTAATGTTGCGCTGAAAATTTGAGTCGGTTGTGCTGATAGCGTCAACCTCCTCTTTAGAATAATCTTCCTTTCCCAGATTTTTTGCCACTGCCTCATGAGATTGTTTTACAATCCCGAGGATTTGTTCGGTTTGTTGTTTGGTACTCAGGATCATCTGCCTGGTTTCCCTGGCTTCTTTTAGTTCTTCATCAAGCTTTTTCCTCGCTTTTGCCCTCAAGGCTTCATCGCCTAAATTCAACCTCAGAATACGGGCATGTTCAAGTTGTTCATTATAGGCTTCTCCCAGGAAATTATAGCCGTGTACATCATCGATATAACCATTTCCGTCGTCGTCAATGCCATTTCCTGCCTTCTCGTCCCTGTTTGTCCAGATAACTTCATCCAGGTCTTCGTGATCGAGATCTATGCCGGAATCGAGGACGGCCACGATAACCGTATTTCCTTTTTTGTTTCCAATAATCTCTTCATACGCACGATCTACACTCATTCCCGGGATAGTGTCTGTAAGCAGATCAGCATGTCCCCAGGACTGTCTTTCTTCCTCTGTCAGAGCCATAACCTTCAGGGGCACTGCGTCTATATTTTCAATTGGGGTTGATACAATATTTATACTGCCGCATCCAACCGTCAACAAACCAATACCCCAAAGGGCAGCCTGTATTTTCATCTTCTTTATCATCTCAATCATCTTTATGTATTTTACTGTAATAATTTCCTTTATAAGGCAACCGGATAACCTCAACACATCCGCGGTCGGCCATGGTAACATAGACGGTTTTTCCGTCCTTTCCTCCAAATGCCAGGTTTGAAGGGTTTTTGCCCTTCAGTTTTATCTCTTTGAGCAATTTTCCTTCCCGGGAAACCATCACTACGGTTCCTTTTCCGTATCGCGTGATAAGTAAATTCCCTTTTTCATCGCATCTCATCCCATCGAGACCAAAATCTTCAAATTGAATCAAAAGTCTTTTATCAGAAACGGTTCCATCGGGCAGAATGTTGTATTTCCAAACCTTCCTCTGAACCGATTCATTTACGTAGAGGAATTTGCCTTCCGGACTCACCTCTATCCCATTGGTCGTTCCCATTCCGGTCTCTAGTAAAACCAGCTTTCCGGCAGCAGGAACCATCCAGAGATTTCCACTATTTTTCTCCCAATTGGGATCGCTGAGGTATATAATACCTGCATCCGATATTGCCAGGTCATTGGGCTGGTTCATCTCAGGCCCATCAACCCATACCTCCGGAGTCCTCGAACCACTCTTTACCCTGTATACCTTATGTCCGGCATAATCAGCTATGTACATATGCTGTTCTTTATCAAAGCGTATGCCATTTCCAATGCTGCCTTCCGGGAGGTGGAAGTATACTTCTGCCTCTCCTTTCTCATTTACCCTTCCTATGGTTCCCTGCTCCTTAAAATTTACCGCAAACAGCATCCCTGAACGATCTACAGCCGGACCTTCAATTCCTTCAGTAAAACTAAATTCCGGGGTAAGGTCTGTGCTTTGAAAGGCGCAGGAAGTGCCGCACAAGCCCATCAGGAATAATCCTAGTAGGAAGTAATTAAGAGAATATTTCATCAAAAGAATAGGTGTTTTTCAGGCGCACCCCTTTATCGGTGTGCTGAAGTGTACAGATCTCGTTGTGAGCGTCGTGTTCCAGAAATAAATAGAAATTCTCATCTGCTGCCTTGTTGAGGAATACCTCTTTTTCAGGTAGCGTAAGAAGAGGGCGTGTATCATAGCCCATCACATAAGGCAGTGGGATATGGCCCACAGTAGGCAGAAGGTCGGCCATAAAAACAAGCGTTTTCCCTTTGTACTGCAGATGAGGGATCATTTGCTTGTCTGTATGCCCGTTAACATATAATATATCGAAATTCAATTCCGGGGATGATCCAAATGCGGATTCGGGCATTTCCACAAAAGACAGTTGTCCACTTTCCTCCATGGGAAGCAGGTTTTCTTTGAGAAAAGATGCCTTTTCCCTGGCATTGGGTTCTGTGGCCCATTTCCAGTGAGGATCATTGGTCCAGAAAACAGCATTTTTAAATGCGGTTTCGTATCCCGTTCTGTCGGCATTCCACTGAACACCGCCCCCACAGTGGTCAAAATGCAGATGGGTCATAAAGACATCTGTAATATCGTCGCGATGAAATCCGGCTTTTTTCAGGGAGGCGTCGAGCGAATGATCACCCCAGCGGTAGTAGTAGCTGTAGAATTTATCTGATTGCTTGTTCCCCATTCCGGTATCAATCAGGATAAGCCTGTCTCCTTCTTCAATAAGGAGGCATCTTGCCGCGATATCGATCATATTATTGCTATCCGAGGGATTTGTTTTGGTCCATAGAGATTTCGGTACTACACCGAACATAGCCCCACCGTCTAATTTAAAATTTCCCGCTTCTATAGGATACAACTTCATGAAATCAATAAAACAGGGCGCAAATTAAGAAAAGAGTGACCGATTACATCGATTGAGCAGATATTTTAACAATTCATTGAGCATACTCACTCTGCAGAAGGATCTTTTTCAACTGTTGCCCGAAGTAGATCATGCGTTTAATCTCTTTAACGCTAAGGAGGCGTTCCTTTTTAAGAATTAGCAATGCCTTTCCATTCGATTCCACATGATAATAAGGATGGCTCTCCAAAAAGAGGACCAGTTCATTGGAAAAGACTTCAGAAATTCCCTCAGGATCTTCTCCGCTCAGGCGAAATCTCTTGCTGAAATCGGGATGGTTAGGTACTTCCACCTCTTCAAAACCACTGAGGTTGTAGAGCAGGGCCAACAGGCCTTCCTTGTCAAGGGTAAAAACCGGGATGGACGAAGGGAGAGGCAGGTACATTACCGTTGATTTGATGACTTCTTTTGCGATAAACTCTCCTTCTGTAAATTCCACATCAAAGACAGAAACCTTATTCTTTACGTCTTCGAGTTGATTATAGCAATAGGAGATTTCTTTGGAGCTGAAAAAGACAAACTCCCTGAGAAAGGCAGTCTGGGATTGTTTTTTCGGAATGTATTTCCAGCCAAAATCTGCGGCTGTAGCCTTGAGGTCTTCCTGGCGCTTGGTAAAATACCACTCTATAGGCTTTAGGGCCCTGAACGGAATTATTTTACGTATTGCAAAGGGATGCACCGAATCAGTCTCGTGTTTATCAAGGCCAATTAGTTCCATATGCCCTCCTTTATGATCAAAGATCTGCCGGTAATTTTCGAGCCCTTCCAAGACGGTATGATCCACAAAACTGCACATAGAGAAATCAAGCACCACCTCTTCCGTTTCCCGGATTGCATCGAGCTTATTCTTTAATTTGTAGAAATTCAGGAAGCTACAGAAATGCTTTACGCTGATAAAATAGTTTCCCCCATCGGCCTCCCTGAACATCAGAATATTAGGCTTAAAGAGATGAGTGATAAACAGCAAAACGCTCTTGTTAACCAGAACATGTATTATAAAAGTAACGAGAATTCCAACAGCTATTCCCGTGATTAGATTAGTGAGCAAGGTAGCGAGGACAGTGGAAAAGAAAATAAGGATCTGCTCTTTCCCCACTCCGGCAATTCTCTTCACCAGGGCAGGTGTGGCTAGTTTATAACCGGTATAGACCAGGATAGCCGCCAGGGCAGAAAGGGGAATTTTCCTGAGTTGTTCCTGGAAGAGCAAGACAAAGGCCAGTAAAAATAGAGCGTGAAAAAAGTTGGCAGAACGATTTGTGGCCCCGGTATTTACATTCACAGAACTTCGGGCGATCACAGTAACCACATTGAGTCCACCCAGGAAACCACTGATTACCGTGGCCAGGCCAAGGGCTTTTAAATCCTTGTTTACATTTGAATGACGGTTCGCAGGGTCTAGCCTGTCCACAGCTTTTATACTGAGCAAGGATTCAATCCCCGCAATGAGGGTAATGGCAAAAACTGCAAAGATAAATTTCTGACTCAAGGCCATTCCAAAATCCGGATAGGCCAGGGAGGCCAAAACATTATCAGGTATTGGAATCAGCAATTCCTTATTTATGGGATAAGGGATGGCCAGGAATGAACATAAGTAATGGAAGCCTATTGAAAGCAAAAGGATCCACATAGGAGCAGGGATCAGGTGCACCCATTTGCTCCTTATCTTCCCGTAGAAAGCCATGATCATTAAACTTATAACACCTACAATGGCTGCAGCTACCACACTACCGCCATCGCTCTCCCAAAGAGAATACAATCCGGAGGGTATATGTAGGATCAGCGTCATAATATTCCCAGCCTCATTGTTATGGCCAATCATAATATGAAATTGTTTGGCCAGGATCCCAATCCCGATTGCGGCCAGCATCCCCTGAATGGTTGAGGCCGGAAAAAAGTCGGCCAGCCTACCCATTTTTAAAAACCCAAGCAACATCAGCAAAACTCCTGAACAGATTACGGCAGCAAGGGTAAAGAGGTAACCCTGGTAGAGATCTCCCCCGCCGAGGGTAGTGATCGCACCAAGGAGGACGATTACCAGTCCGTTCCCGGGCCCTGTAATGGTGACATGCGATCCCCCTAGTACCGCCACCAGAATCCCTCCGACAACAGCAGGGATTATCCCTGCAATAGGAGGGGCCTCACTGGCCAGTGCCAGGCCCAGCCCCAATGGAAGGGCGATGAGGGAAACCACAAATCCTGAAAATATATTTTTGGGCAGGCCTTTAACAAAACCGCCGATTTGATCTTTATTTACTGTCATTTCTGATCGCGTACTATTAGGACGTCTGTTGGGAGGTCAGATAAAATATATTCTATATCGTGAGGAAAAATTCGGTCGAGCAGCCCCGACTTTTTAGGAGCGTTTATTACCAGCAGATCGGCCCTGACTACCTCTGCATAATGCCCGATTGAATAGCCGCGTTGCCCAAAAATACTTTGAATCTTTACAGCTACCGACGCCTTAAGGTTAGCGGGAATGTCTTCTATTATACTCTTTACCCTGGCTTCCTCTTTTTCTTTTAGTTGTTCCTTACGCAGGGAAGCCTTTTCAAGGGATTCATCATCTTCAACTGTAATATGCAATTCTTTCTGTGTGATTTCTTCCACGATGGTAATTTGCTGTACGCCCAATACCTTAGAAGCTTCAAAGGCTTTGAGCAGGGCAAAGGGAGTGCTGGGGTCGTCAAATCCATTCACCACAATGTGTTGGGAAACTACCCTAACAGCAGAAGGCTTGATCATCAACAAGACAGAACAGCTTACCTTGCGAGTGAGGTTCCTGGCGATGGTTCCCACATAGAACTGATACATATTTTCATGCTGAAGCGCCCCGAGCACAAGCAGATCTACTTTAAAGGCAGAACAGGCATTTACAATGGTATCCACAGGCTTTCCCTTCATCCAATGCACTTCCGGATGGTTTTCGGGATACTCAACAGACCGTAGTAAGCCGTCTATTTTAGCTTGTTTTTCGGCGGTTTTCTCCCCTACATGCAAGAGTATCAATCGGGCATTAAAGTAATAGGCAATACGCGTGACCTCCATAAGATTTACTTCCAGGGAGGGGGAGAAGGCAAAGCCGAAAAGGAGGGTCCTAAAAGGTTGTAGATTTGATTTGGGTTCCGGCATGGGGCGTAATATAACACAATTAACCAAAGTACACTCGTATGCTTTCTCACTTTAGAGCAGGAAATTTGGATGAGCTGGGTTGAGGTTTGTAGAATATTGTTTTTATTTGTTAAAACTAGAAAAGGGAAGAGTTAGATTTTCCTCTCATAAAAGAATAGAAGAGATATGCTGGAACTGGCAGGGATTATTATTCTGGGAATTATCGCACAATGGGTAGCCTGGCGCCTTAAACTTCCCGCCATCCTCCCCCTAATTCTTATCGGCTTGCTGGTAGGGCCAATCGCGACTCTTTACACCGAAGACGGGCAAAAGCTTATTGAGCCGATCTGGAATGGAGAAAAGGGATTATTCCCGGGAGAAGGACTTTATTATTTTGTCTCTCTGGCCATAAGTATTATCCTTTTTGAAGGCGGACTTACCTTAAAAAGATCTGAGATATCCAATGTGGGTCCTGTGATAACGAAACTGATCACGGTAGGGACGATGGTCACATTTTTTGGAGCGGGGATGGCCGCCCACTTTATATTCGACCTGAGCTGGCAGATCTCCTTTTTATTTGCGGCTCTCGTCATTGTTACGGGCCCAACGGTAATTACACCTATCCTCAGGAACATCCCGTTAAAAAAAGATGTTTCTGCCGTTCTAAAATGGGAGGGGATCCTGATCGACCCTATAGGTGCATTGGTTGCCGTACTGGTCTTTGAATTTATCAGTGTTGGGGAGGGGCAGGCCTATACCAAAACTGCGCTGATTGAATTCGGGAAGATACTCCTCTTTGGTACCACCTTCGGTTTTACTTTTGCGCATGCTCTTGCTTTTGCTATAAAAAGAAACTTTATTCCGCACTACCTGCTCAATGTAGTGTCCCTTTCCGTTGTACTCCTTGTTTATGTAGAATCTGATGTTTTTGCGCACGAATCGGGCTTACTGGCTGTTGTAGTCATGGGGATGGTAATGGGAAATATGAATCTCCCTAACTTGAAGGAATTGCTGTACTTTAAAGAATCGCTCAGCGTTTTGCTGATCTCCATCCTTTTTATTCTGCTTGCGGCAAATATCAATATCACCGATATGGAGCTGATCTATAACTGGAATACCGCCATACTTTTCCTTGTCATTGTATTTCTGATAAGGCCCTTAGGCGTCTTTTTAAGCACCAGGGGATCGGGTTTAAAACTCAATGAAAAACTCTTTATTGGATGGGTGGGCCCCAGGGGGATAGTAGCCGCTGGTATCGCCTCCCTCTTCGGGTCTAAACTAATGGCCAAAGGGGAGCCAGGAGCAGAATACATTACCCCATTGGTGTTTATGATTGTACTGGGTACGGTCTTGCTGAATGCTACCACTGCAAGGCTGTTTGCCAAATGGGTGGGTGTTTTCCTCAAGCAATCAGAAGGTATTCTGGTTATCGGAGCCAGCAGGGTCTCTCGCCTTATCGCCACCTATCTCAAAAACAACAACCGCCATGTGGTGGTGATTGACAATAACGAGACCAATATTGACAAATGTAAAAAGATGGGGCTTGAGGGAATTGTGGCCAATATCTATTCCGATGCCTTAACAGACAATATTGAGCTCAATGATGTGGGCTATCTGATGGCCCTGACCGGGAATTCGGAGATCAACAAATACGCCATCAACAAATTCCAGAAGCAATTTGGGGAGAACGGGTCATTCCGACTTGTAGACTCCGACGAGATGAACGATCCGGAAAACAATCCTAAAGAAGGCTTGTTTTCACACACGGATGATTTTATAAAACTAACAGAAGCTGTAAGGAAATTTCCCGCTATACACGAAGTAGACCTGAACGACCAGGAACATTACGAGGGACTGATTGAAATTACCAAGGCTGACGATTATATTATCCCAATTTTCCTGAAGGCCCCTGATGGTAAATTACAGATCATCACATCCTACAGTAAGGAATTTACTGATATAGGAGAGGGCTACAAATTGGTTTACCTGGGGAAACGCTTTGAGTCGGCCGAGGCTCCTAAAGCTTTAGAAGAGGGGTAGATTTCTAATCGTTGAGTTTTAAAACGGCCATAAAGGCTTGCTGTGGAATTTCCACATTCCCTACCTGCCGCATTCTCTTCTTTCCTTTTTTCTGTTTTTCGAGAAGTTTTCGTTTTCTGGAAATATCTCCCCCATAACATTTGGCAGTCACGTCTTTCCTCAGGGCCTTGATGGTTTCCCTCGAGATGATCTTGGCGCCGATGGCAGCCTGGATAGGAATGTCAAACTGCTGTCTCGGGATGAGTTCTTTTAATTTTTCGCACATTTTCTTCCCGATGTTCGCCGCATTATCAGCATGGATCAGGGCAGAAAGCGCATCCACGGGCTGAGCATTTAGCAGGATATCAACCCTTACCAGTTTGGAAACCCGCATCCCGATTGGGGCATAGTCAAAAGAGGCATATCCCCTGGAGACCGTCTTGAGCCTGTCGTAAAAGTCGAATACGATCTCTGCCAAAGGCATGTCAAAATTTAATTCCACCCGTTCTGTAGTCAGGTATGTCTGATTGGTGATCTGACCGCGTTTTTCGATACAAAGCGACATTACATTTCCTACAAAATCCGACTTGGTAATGATGGTAGCTTTGATATAAGGCTCTTCCACTCGATCCAGGGTAGATGGATCGGGCAGGTCAGAAGGGTTGTTTACAATTATGGGTGCATCCGGATCTTTCCTTGTAAAAGCCTGATAGCTTACGTTGGGCACCGTGGTGATAACGGTCATGTCGAATTCGCGTTCCAGACGCTCCTGTATGATCTCCATATGGAGCATCCCCAGGAAACCACAACGGAATCCGAAGCCCAAAGCCGCACTGCTCTCCGGAGTAAATACCAGAGAGGCATCATTGAGCTGTAATTTTTCCATGGAAGACCGCAATTCCTCAAAATCCTCGGTGTCTACCGGATAGATTCCTGCAAAAACCATGGGTTTTACATCCTCAAAACCAGCAATGGCATTTTTAGTGGGATTGTCCGAGTCGGTAATGGTATCTCCTACCTTTACTTCCCTGGCATCTTTGATTCCGGTAATAAGATATCCAACATCCCCCGCTTTTATACTTGGACGGGGATGCTGGGTAAGTTTTAAGGTCCCCACTTCATCGGCGTAATAACTCTTGCCGGTGGCGACAAATTTGATTTTTTGTCCTTTTCTGATCTCTCCGTTGATGACCCTGAAATAGGTTTCCACACCACGAAAAGGATTATAAACCGAGTCGAACACAAGAGCCTGTAATGGCTCATCCACGGTTCCACTGGGCGAAGGAATTCGTTCAATGATGGCCTTGAGGATTTCCTCTATCCCAATCCCTGTTTTAGCGCTGGCAGGAATTACCTCTTCGGCATCGCAACCCAACAGGTCTACGATATCGTCTGTCACTTCTTCCGGATTGGCGCTGGGCAGGTCTACCTTGTTTAAAACAGGAATAATCTCCAGATCGTTCTCAAGCGCCAGGTAAAGGTTTGAGATGGTCTGTGCCTGGATGTTCTGGGCAGCATCAACCACCAGCAGAGCCCCTTCACATGCCGCGATGGACCTCGATACTTCATATGAAAAATCCACATGGCCGGGAGTATCGATTAGGTTAAGGATGTACTTTTCCCCTTCATAGGTGTACTCCATCTGTATGGCGTGACTCTTAATCGTGATGCCTCGCTCCCGCTCCAGGTCCATACTGTCTAAAAGTTGCTCTTTCTTTTCACGTTCGGTTACCGAACCCGTAAAATCGAGCAGCCTGTCGGCCAGGGTACTTTTCCCGTGGTCGATATGGGCAATGATACAGAAGTTCCTGATGTGTTTCATTTTCTTTTTCTTGCGCAATCTTAAAGAGCCGCAAAGATACTGCGAAAATTACTTATTCCTGCCACTCGGCTATAAACAAGTTGGTATCTCTGGTCCCCCCGTTATTGCGATTGCTGGAAAAGGCCAGGTATTTTCCATCGTTCGAAAATACCGGGAAGGCGTCAAAGGTCTCCCCATGGGTTACGCGCTCCAGATTTTTCCCATCGATATCGATAAAATATAAGTTAAAAGGAAAGCCTTCTTCAGCTTCAAAATTGCTGGAGAATAAGATTTTTTCCCCGGAAGGGTGAAAGAAAGGACTCCAGTTGGCATTCCCGAGAAAGGTGAGTTGTTTCAGGTTGCTACCGTCGGCGTCGCAGATAAATAACTCCATTTCAGTGGGCTGTACCAGGCCCTGTGCCAGTAACTCCTTGTATTCTGTAATCTCTTCCTCCGTTTCGGGCCTGCTGGCTCTAAAAATGATCTTGGTCCCGTCAGGGGAGAAGAATGCACCCCCGTCATAACCCAGTTCATCCGTGATCTGCCTCACATCACTACCGTCGAGGTTCATCGTGTAAAGCTCCAGGTCTCCACTTCGCATTGAAGTAAAGACGATCTTATCCCCTTTGGGAGAGACCGTGGCCTCTGCGTCATAACCAGGCTCATCTGTTAGCTGATCTACAATGTTGCCTTCCAGATCGGCTACAAAAATGTCAAAGGAGTCGTATACCGGCCAGACGTATTTCCCGTTGGAACGCAGGGGAACTTCAGGGCAGGCCTCGTCCGCTAAATGGGTTGAGCCATAAACAAAGTGTTTGTTATCCGGAAGAAAATAGGAGCAAGTGGTACGCCCCATTCCGGTGCTGATCATAGGGGGGATGCTATCTTGAAAAGTGTCCGTGGCATTCATCAGGAAGATCTGGTCGCATTCCATACCCCATTCTTTATTGTTCGATTGGAAGATGAGCATACTGTCGTCAAAACTCCAGTAGGCCTCGGCATTGTCCCCGCCAAAGGTGACCTGGCGGATCGACTTAAAGTATTTTTCCTCTGGATAGATCAGGGTGTCTGATCCCGCCATCAGGGAAGTTTCTGTTTCTGTTGTCTTCTCTGTTTTCTTTGGCTCGGATTTACAGCTAAAGACTGCAGTTATCACCAATAAAAGAAGTATTTTTCTCATCTGTTGCTTAATTTTGTTCAAAAATACCCTCAAAAATGATGAAAAAAAGTATTTGGCTCGTTTTTCTTGTCGTATTTCTCTCCTGTAGGCAGGAGCCTGTTAAAACCTATACCCTCCGGGACGATGTAAGTTTCCTCGCAAGTGACTCCCTGAAAGGTAGGGAGACAGGAACGGCCAATGAACTGATGGCGGCGGGATATCTGGCAGAAAGGATGGAAAATCTCGGCCTGAGTCCGGCCGGAAAAGCTGGCACCTACTTCCAGACCTTCACTTTTAAACCCAAGAAAGACCCCCATCAGGAGATACAATACGTGGAGGCTTCAGACAGCACCATAACCGGCACAAATGTCATCGGCTTTATCGACAATAAAGCTGAGAAAACAGTAATCCTCGGAGCCCATTATGACCATCTTGGTATGGGAGGCCAGGGTTCACTCCACCGTGGAGAGGCAGCTATCCACAATGGCGCCGATGACAATGCCAGCGGGGTAGCCGTTTTACTGCAACTCGCACAACAATTAAAAACAAGTGAGCTCAAGGGGAACAACTACCTCATCATGGCTTTTTCAGGAGAGGAGATCGGCCTGTTGGGATCGAATTACTTTGCGAAAAACCCGACAGTAGACCTGGAAGATGTGAATTATATGATCAATATGGATATGGTGGGTCGCCTACGAGACAGCAAGGTGCTTTCGGTAAGCGGGACAGGCACGGCCCCTATCTGGCCACAAGTCCTCAATTCTACTAACCAGGACTTTGAACTGGTGCTCAAAGAATCGGGCGTAGGCCCTTCAGACCACACCTCCTTCTACCTGCAGGATATCCCTGTACTCCACTTTTTTACCGGACAGCACGAGGACTACCACAAGCCCACTGATGATGCCGATAAGCTGAACTACGAAGGCATGGAAAAGATCACTTCCTACATTATGGAGGTCATTACCGAACTCAATAACGACGACAAGCTGGCCTTTAAGAAGACTAAAAACGAAAGCGAGGAAGTACCCCGCTTTAAGGTAGCTATGGGCGTGATCCCTGATTACCTCTACGACGGGGAAGGCATGCGGATTGATGGGGTAAGTGAAGAAAAACCGGCACAAAAGGCCGGATTGCAGAAAGGAGATGTGGTGGTTCAGATGGGCGACAGTACGGTGACGGATATGATGAGCTATATGCGGGCTCTTTCGGCTTTTGAGGAAGGCGATAGTACTTCGGTTGTCATAGACAGGAATGGGGAAAAGATCACAGTAAAAATCACGTTTTAAGGGCATTTAGTACCCTTTAAGAAACAGTAGAAACCAATACCCTGAACGAAGAGTTACCTTTTCTTACTGAGGCATAGGAAATTATTTCATAGATTTACAGACAACCTACAACACTGTGAGATACCCCATCTTTATCTTTTTGGGCCTGCTTCCCTTGCTTTGTCTCGGGCAGAGTTTAAAGGTATCCGGCTCCGTAAAGGATGCAGAGGGAAAGCCATTACCCTATGCCAATGTCATCCTCCTACAGGTATCAGACAGTACTCAGATAAAAGGGATTTCGGCCGACGACAACGGTCGTTTTACCCTTGACAACATCGACCCAAACATCTACTACCTTCAGGCCGCGTATTTCGGCTACAAGTCGGTTTTAGTAGGCCTTGACATCAGGAAAAACATCGAGATTGGGGCTATTGTACTCGAACCCGACAGCAATTGGCTTGAAGCAGTGGAGGTAACAGGAAAGCAGCCCCAGATAGAGCGTAAGCCAGACCGCATCATCTTTACCGTAGAAAACACTGTGGTGAGTGAAGGCAATGCCTTTGACATCCTCAAGAGATCCCCCGGGGTCATCGTTTCACAGGAGAATATGGAGATACGCGGACAGCAGGCTACGGTCTACCTCAACAACAGGAAGGTACAGTTGTCTTCGGATGAAATCAAGGATTTCTTAAGGGGCCTTTCGGGAAATATGATCTCAGCTATAGAGGTGATCCCCAATCCACCTGCAAGCTATCAGGCTGAAGACGGCCCCATCCTCAACATACAGACCACTTCCAACGTAGCTCCGGGCTATAAGGGGAATATCAGGGCTCAGGCAGAGCAATCGGTCTTTCCGAAATACAGCCTGGGTACCGGGCACTATTTTAAAAGTGATAAATTCAGCTTTTTCGCTAATTATACGGTGAGCCCCAGGAAGGAATTTATTGATTCTGAAATAGGGATTCGTTTTATTGATCCGTCTAACACGGTTTTTGCCGACTGGAATACGGATAACGAAATCACCACCCGTTCCTGGGCGCAGCAGGGCACCGTGATCCTGGATTTCAATCCTTCGGAACGCGACCTGCTTAACCTCACTTCCAACTTGAGCGTTTCCCCCAATAAGGAGATCAGGAATCAGGTATTTACGACAATGCGAAATGGGATGGGGCAGATCGACTCTACCCTGCAAAACGAAAGTAGCCTGGATGACGACCTTTTTAATATTTCTACTGACCTCAGCTATGAGCGAAAGCTTAAAAAAGAGGGTTCTTTTATCAAGCTTAATGCCCATTATACGTACTATGACTTTTCGCGCCAGCAAATCGGAGCCAGCGATTATTTCGATTCGGCCGGACAGTTTATCCGCACCTTTGGCTTTTCCACAGATGCACGCCAGGATATTGGAATATTAACAGGGCAATTCGATTTTTATACCCCTACCAAATCGGGAAATTTTGAGACCGGGATTCGGGGGTCATCTATCAGATCAAACAGCACCATAGATTACTTTGACGTTAACAATACCCAACCCCCGTTCAACATTGCTCTTTCCGACGTATTTGAGTATGACGAAGAGGTGGGAGCTATTTATGCAAGCTTTTACCAGGACTGGGGAAAATGGTCCCTAAAGGCGGGACTGAGGGGAGAACAGACCCATGTAGAGGCCAGGTCTATCGCCCTTGACCAGATCAACACCCAGGATTATTTTGAACTCTTTCCGTCATTTTTTCTCAGTCGGAAACTGGGCGAAGAAAACAGTTTTACGTTTGATTACAGCCGGAGTTTAACCCGCCCTAAATATTCAGACCTGAACCCCTTTCGCTACTTTCTCAATGAGAACGATTTTGACGAAGGAAATCCTAATTTAGTACCCAATTTTAGTCATAATTTTAACCTTAATTTCAATATTAAGGATACTTATTTTATTGATTTCTATTACCGCGATAACGGCGCCTATATCAGTCAGCTTACCTTCCAGGACAACCAGAATCAGACCCTGAGGGAGATCAAGCAAAACGTATTGGAGAGCACATCCTATGGAATCGACCTCACCCTGGCCACCTCCATCACCCCCAAATGGTATCTGTATTTCTACAATTCGATCTTTTATGAGGACGAGACCTTCCTGGCGGTGGAAAGTTTAATCGACAGTTATAAAAACAAGGTATCTGGATACTACGGCAGTTTGAGTAACAGTTTTACCCTTTCAAAAGACGGTAGCTGGAAAGCGGACACATCTTTTACCTACCTGAGTGGTTTCCTTTACGGGTCCTTTCAGGTTTCAGACAATGCCATCCTTAATGCCGGGATTCGGAAATCACTCTGGAACAACAGGGCTGTACTTTCCCTTACCGCTGAGGACTTGCTCCGCAAGGCCAATCCCACCTTTGTTTCCCGCTATGCAAATCAGGACAACACCTTCTTCGGGAGACGAGAAACGCAGTTTGTAAGGCTGAGCTTTACCTACAATTTTGGAAACTTCAGGCTCAACAATAATGATGGGGAAATCCGAAAAAGTGAACTTCAACGGCTTGATAACGAGTAAATTCCTGTTAATTCGTGCTTTATTTTTAATTTTGCCGTCCTGAAGCAATAGAAATGCCAAAAATAGGAGACATACAATTACCCGATTTTCCGCTCTTACTCGCTCCCATGGAGGATGTGAGTGACCCACCCTTTCGCGCCCTCTGCAAGGAGCAGGGAGCTGATGTGGTCTATACGGAATTCATCTCCTCTGAAGGTCTGATCCGCGATGCTGCCAAAAGCGTCATGAAGCTCGACATATACGAAAAAGAACGGCCGGTTGGGATTCAAATCTTTGGCGCCAACCTCGATTCCATGCTGCAGTCGGTGGAGATCGTGGAAAAATCAGGTCCCGACATTATTGATATCAACTTTGGCTGCCCGGTAAAGAAAGTGGTGAGCAAAGGTGCGGGGGCAGGAATACTAAAAGACATCGACCTTATGGTCTCCCTTACCGAGGCCATGGTAAAGCACACTAAATTGCCTGTTACGGTAAAAACCAGATTGGGATGGGACCATGATTCCATTCGTATTGTAGAGGTGGCAGAAAAGCTGCAGGATGTGGGCTGCCAGGCCATCGCCATTCACGGCAGGACCAGGGCACAGATGTACAAAGGAGAGGCCGACTGGCAACCTATTGCGGAGGTAAAGAATAATCCTCGAATGCATATCCCTGTCTTCGGAAACGGGGACGTAGATAGTCCGGAAGCGGCTATGCGAATGCGGGACGAATTTGGTTTAGACGGGGCCATGATTGGAAGGGCAAGCATTGGTTACCCCTGGTTTTTTAAGGAGGTAAAACACTATTTTAAAACCGGCGCCCATATGGCACCGCCCACCATGGAAGAACGGGTGGATGCCGCCAGAAGACACCTGCAGATGGCGATCGACTGGAAAGGGGAAAAGCTGGGGGTTTTTGAAACACGCAGGCACTATACCAACTACTTTAAGGGAATCCCGAATTTCAAAGAATTGCGGATGAAGATGGTGACCAGTGATGAGGCTGCTGATGTGTTTGCCGCCTTTGATGAAGCCCTGGAAACTTTTGGGAACTACCAGTTTGCCTAGGCTGCCAGAAGTTTTTTATTGACCCTGCTACTTGCGATCTTAGAGGCGATTACTCCCAGTACTACAATAGTTCCCAATACAATTAGCACATCAAAGACCCTGTATTCTACCGGATAAGCCAGGGAAGGCGTAATTTTCAGCCATCCAAAAAGGAGTTGTGACCAGATAAGCAGGGAGGCGAGGAAAATACCAAGCAGGCCTCCTAGCCCAGTGACGAGCACGCCCTGTAAAAAATAGATACGGCGAATTTCTTTCACTGTTGTCCCCAGGCTGTAGAGGGTTCGGGAATTCTGTTGCTTGTCGAGGATCATCATGATGATGGCCCCAACAACGTTAAATAATGCAATGATAAGCACCAGGGTAAAGATTAGATAAGTGGCCAGGTTTTCGGTATTTAGCATTCGATAAAGGGTGCTGTTTTGTTCTTCCCGGTTTTTAAGGACAACCCCTGTCCCTAGAATTTGCTCAATTTCTGTGCGGGCATCCTCAGGGTTAACATCGGCAGCCAGCTCAAAATTTATTCCTGAGATCTCATTTGGAGTACGCTCTAAAAGGGCCTGTACCAGAGGCAGGTCGGTAAAGACATATTTCCTGTCCAGGTTTTCTTCCACCGCATAGACTCCGGCAGGCACCAGGGCAAGCTGGTTATAAGGTTTGGCCTGAAGGGAGGGACTGCCTTTCCCTGGTTTTGGCGCCAGGACGATGAGGGGATTTCGGTAATCATTGATCACCAGTCCCAGCATATTGGCAATTCCCAGACCGATGACACCTTGTTGATTATCGATGGCCCAGTTTCCCCAATAAAGGGCAGAATCGATACGGGTGGCGCGGGCATAGGAGGAATCAACTCCTTTTATCCAGGCAACATGACTCTTTTGTTTGTGGGTGAGGTAGACGCGTTCTTCCAGTTCGGCAGAGAAGGTAGTGACGCCCTCAATCTGCCGTAGCCGGCTCTTTTGTTCCTCCGTAAGGGTAAAGTATTTCCCTGTGAGGGGTTCGGCTTTGAGGGAGGGATCAAAGGTCTCGCTAAAGGAGAGGCTGAAGGTCTTTAGTCCGGCAAAGCCGGAGAGTACGATAAACAAAGCTGCTGACCCAATGACAATAACCAGGAAGGTGATAAAATTGATGACATTAACCGCGTTCTGGCTGCTTTTGGCGCGCACATAGCGCTTGGCGATGTACCAGGGGAAGTTCATTCAGGATTTCTTTCTCTTGGGGAGGAGGTCCGGGTTTTCTATGGGGTTTTCCCCTTTTTTCAGGGAGCGTTCAATCCCGTCTATGTATTCCAGGGAATCGTCGAGGTAAAAGTGCAATTCGGGCATTCGCCTCAATTGGTTCTTAGTTCGCTGTGCAAGGGTGTGTTTGATCATGGGTTGCTGGGCCTTCATCCCTTCAAGCAATTCCTTGCCCTTGGCATTGGGGAAGACGCTCACGTAAACCCTTGCGATGGAGAGGTCTGTGGTAACGCTCACCTTGGTAACTGAGATGATGGTCCCCTGCATGCCTCCATCTGTAGCGGCACGCTGCAAGATGTCTGCCAGATCCTTCTGGATTACTCCGGCTATTTTTTTCTGTCGCTGCGTTTCCATGGGGCAAAAGTACGGAGAATAATGTGTAATTTCGAAGGTGGAAGTACGAAGTTGGAGGTACGAGGTTGGAAGTTAGAAATGCGAAATACGAATTGATGAAAAAAATAGAACACCTGGGCATAGCGGTAAAAGACCTGGAAAAGAGCAATGCCCTCTTTGCCCAATTATTTGGCACTGCCCACTACAAAATGGAAGAAGTAGCTTCTGAAGGCGTAAAGACTTCCTTCTTTAAAACCGGACCTAACAAGATCGAACTGCTGGAAGCGACTAATGCAGACAGTCCCATCGCGAAGTTTATTGAAAAGAAAGGAGAAGGCATTCACCATATCGCCTTTGAGGTAGACGATATCAGGGCCGAGATTGCCAGGTTGAAGGGCGAAGGCTTTACCGTTCTCAACGAGGAACCAAAAATGGGCGCGGATAATAAATGGGTGGCCTTTCTTCACCCGAAGACTACAAATGGAGTGTTGATTGAGCTTTGTCAGGAACGGGAATAAATTCCAAATAACAAATAACAAATAACAAATTCCAAAACAAGGAATTGGAATTTGGTGCTTGGTGCTTGGAATTTGCCCTTACAGTTTTAAAAGCAAAGTCGGTACCTCATTATTAAATCGCATAATATATATTTGAGCCCTAATTATAACTTATGGCTTCCGGATTTTTCGCCATTTTAGACGATGTGGCAACCCTGCTTGACGATGTTGCTTCCATGAGCAAAATAGCCACTGAAAAGACGGCTGGTATCCTGGGCGATGATCTGGCTGTTAATGCGGAAAAGGCTTCCGGATTTGTCTCCAAAAGGGAACTCCCGGTGCTTTGGGCCATTACCAAAGGTTCCCTCCTCAACAAGATCATTATCCTGCCCATTGCCTTTTTACTCAGCGCTTTTATTCCCTGGATGGTGGTCCTTATTCTGGTGTTGGGCGGACTATACCTTGCCTTTGAAGGGGCCGAAAAAATATACGAGTACTTTGTGCCCCACGAGCACACCCATATCCCGGCGGATCTGAAAGTTGAAAGTAAAAGCGAAATCCTCGCCATGGAAAAAAAGAAGATCAAGTCGGCTATTGTCACCGATTTTATCCTCTCTATAGAAATTGTGATCATTGCCCTGGGTACAGTGTTAGACAAGCCACTAACGGTTCAGATCCTGGTGGTATCATTTATTGCCCTGCTGGCTACGGTGGGGGTATACGGCATTGTAGCGCTGATAGTACGGATGGATGAGTTTGGCACCCGATTGATCAACTTAAACGGGGAAGACAACAGTATTTCAGATAAGATAGGTCGGTTTTTTGTCAATGCCCTCCCGGTGGTGATCAAATCGCTATCCGTTATCGGTACCCTGGCCTTACTCCTGGTCTCCGGGGGCATCTTTGCCCATAATCTGGATTTTCTTCACAATCCGTTTTCTGCTATTCCAAACCTTCTTTATGAATTTATTCTGGGATTGCTAATTGGCTTTTTAGTGTTATTGCTTTATACCGGAGTAAGGAAAGCGTTTAAAAAATCCTGAAGACAATCTGGAAAGTGTATAGATATAATTATTTCTGAAAACCTTCGGAAACTCCAATTTAACTTTATTCCTCGCCCCTCTAACTTCGTACTTCTAACCTTGCCTATCGTTCTTCTAAGTTTTCTTCAGCCCCTGTTATTTCTAAAATTCTCAGTTTAGAGAGCCTTGCAATAATTTTATTGATGTCCCACATGACACCCACAGCCCGGACGAGTAAAACTCTGGGCCGCATCGTGCCAGGGGAAGGCCTCATTATATTTGTTGTTTTCCCACCAAAATTGGGTTCTCGACTTTTCCGTATTGCCAATTTCATTCATAGTGGTAGTGTCGTATAAGCGTCCATTGACCATCGTATGGCTCACCGAATTCGTATTTCGGATATCATCCAGTGGGTTCTTTTCCAAAACAATAAGATCAGCCATTTTCCCGACTTTTAAAGAGCCTATATCCGCTCCGGCGCCAATGTACGTAGCACCATTGATGGTGGCCGCTTCCAGAGCCTCCATATTGGTCATTCCGCCCTGCTGTAGCATCCAAAGTTCCCAATGTGCCCCCAGACCCTGCAATTGGCCATGAGCTCCTAAATTTACTTTTACGCCGACATCGGTTAGTGCTTTTGCGGTTTCGGAAACCAAAATATGTCCGTTCTTGTATTCCTCGTCAGGGATCATCATTCTATACCGTGACCTGGCATCTATCAGCGCCCTTGGTGTATATTTCAGTAATTTTTCATTTTCCCAGACCTTGTCCTTTTCATAAAAATAAAACTCTCCGTTAATGCCGCCATAATTAACGATGAGCGTTGGGGTATAGCCCGTATTACTCGTCTTCCAAAGCTCTAAAACGTCCTTGTACACCGGGGCCACAGGAATATTATGCTCCACCCCGGTATGCCCGTCCATGATCATGGTCATATTGGTATAAAAAGTAGAACCCCCTTCAGGTACTACATTGATCCCCATTTCTCGAGCCGCCTGCATTACCTGCTGCCGCTGTTCCCGGCGGGGTTGGTTATAACTTTTAACCGATTGGGCACCAAAAGCCTTTGTCCTCCTGATGGCAGAGCGGGCATCTTCCAGGCTGTTTATCGTTGCTTTAAAATCCCCATCTGCCCCGTATAAGATGATACCCGTAGAATATAAGCGGGGGCCGGTCATTTCTCCACTTTTAATCATTTCAGACATGGCAAAAATGGTCTCTGTATTTGCGGAGGGGTCGTGCGCCGTAGTAACCCCATAGGCTAAATTGGCATATAACTGCCAGTGTTTTTGAGTGGATAAGCCATAGCGAAAGCCGCCAATATGGGCATGTGCATCAACGATACCCGGCATAATGGTCTTTCCGGCCATATCGTATACCTTAGTATTTCCAGGGATGGCTATTTCCGCCGAATTGCCAATACTTTCAATGCGGTTGCCGTTTACTAGGATGGTCCCTTCCTCAATCACCTCACCATCTTCCATTGTGATGATCCTGGCATTGGTAAAGGCAATTCTCCCTTTTGGTTGATCCACTTCTGCTATCACCCCTACTTTTATCCCTACAGAATCCATTTTTCCCACTTTTTCCGGGGAGCCCGGTAAGAAGGTAAACCTGTCTTTAATGTCATTGGAAAAATAGTTGTCGCCCAGGGTCCAGTGAATGGTTTTACTGTCTGAGGACCAATGAAGGTTGATCCCGGCATCTTTTGCAATCTGAGAGACTGGCACCAGGGTAGCCTTGTTGTCCAGATCAATTTCCTTTCCGGGGAGCAATAAGGGTGCTATATAGGCCTTGTGTAAGGTGGTAAATGCAATCCATTTGTTATCCGGACTCGGCACGAGTCGATTGGCGTATTTAGATTTTATATGTGTTCTTTCGTCTTTCCCGTTGAGGTTGACAGACATCATAGTCTTGGTAAGATTTCCAAAATAGGCGCCCCCTTTCTGGTATAAGATGCGTTTTCCATCTGCAGAAAATTGAGGATATTCTCCTTCGGAGATAAGCCTTTTTATGTTGTTTCCGTCAGCATTCATGGTATAGATCCCCGGTTTTTTGTCA
This sequence comes from Muriicola sp. E247, assembly GCF_041358175.1. Lineage (NCBI taxonomy): Bacteria > Pseudomonadati > Bacteroidota > Flavobacteriia > Flavobacteriales > Flavobacteriaceae > Muriicola > Muriicola sp. E247. Next base: position 399,314 of record NZ_JBGKBE010000001.1, on the reverse strand, counting down.
TAGGTAAAACCCTGATCTATATTCCCCGATTCCTTTCTAAAAGTGATCTGTTGCCCGGAAGGGCTAAAGGCAGGCGTTCTGTATCTTCCTTTTTCTGCGGTGAGCTTTACTGATGTGCCTCCGTTTACGGAAATCTTGTGTATGGCACCTAAATTTTCGTCATTCCAGCTTACGTACACCAGCTCTTTTCCATCCGGGGAAAAGGAAGGTTCAAATTCAAAGTCGGTAGCCTTGGTCAGTCGTTTTTGGGTACCGTTTGGTAATTTTTTGGTCCATAGATGGCCCAGTGCATTAAAAGCCAAGAGCTTGCCGTCTGGCGAGGTCACTGCCTGCCTGATAACCAGGGCAGTAAACTCATCCTCCGGGATTGGATTATTAAAATGCACAGTTTCCGCTATGGGAATGCTGGCATCTATAGAAAATGGAATGTTGGTTACCTCCAATGTGTTGATGTCAATTTTATGGAGCTTGCCTTTATTCCAGAATACAATGGCCGAGTCATCGGGCATCCAGCTAAAGTTGGGATATGTGCCAAAAATAGCCCAGGCCTCTTGCTGATCCTTGTTCAGGCTGTCTATAAGCGGCCATTCTTCCCCGGTTTCAAGATCGTGGAGGTAGAGCACCGTTTTGGTACGCACACGTTTTACAAAGGCTAATTTTGTTCCATCTCTGGAGACCTGTGGTCTGGCGGCTCCACCTGGGCCACCGGTAATGGTGGTTGTTTCTCCTGTTTCAAAATTATAGCGTTTAATGACATAAATCTGACTATTGGGATCCTTGTTGTATTGAAAATTTCCTCCCGGATACACGTCCTCACTGTAGTATAAATACTTCCCATCCGGAGATATACAAGGTTCATTTACATCTTGCTGATCGTTTTTTCGTTTGGTCAATTGCAGCCCGGAACCCCCGGTCTGGTGATATTGCCAGATCTCGCCGGCACCCAAAGAGCGCTGTGATGTAAAGTGTTTTCTGGCTACAATGTAGTTCCCGTCGGGGGTCCAGTAGGGATTGTTCAGTAAACGGAATTTTTCTTTGGTAATCGCTTTGGCTTCTGATCCATCTGCATTCATCATCCAAATATTATCGCCCCCTCCCGCATCACTGGTAAAAGCTATTTTCTTGCCATCAGGACTAAAACGCGGCTGGATCTCAAACGGGATTCCGCTGCGCAATACTGTTGCTTTGCCACCGGTGATGGGCATGGAATAAATATCCCCCATCATATCAAAAACCAGGGTTTTCCCGTCCGGACTTACGTCCAGGTTTATCCAGCTACCCTCGTTGGTAGTGAATTCATGATTCTTATAATTAAAGGAAGCACCGGGATCAGCCACGTCCCAGGCGGTGGAATCTTTTTTTTGCTCTTGAGCAAGGAGGGTAAAGGCCGAAAGGAGTAGCACGGGAAATAATAGCTTTTGAGACATGAGTCGGAGAGTTTAATTGGTTGCCTAAATATAGCGAAATGAGATTAGAAGATGGGGGTTTTTGTTAGTCGGACAGAACTATGAATGCTTCGTATTCGGAGTGTTGAGAAGCGAGAACTTTGGACACGAGTTACAAACTCGCGCCAACGCGAGGCTTCTGGTCCTTTTGCTTTATCAAGGAGGGAAGAAGCTTTTTAAGTCAATAAAATAACCTTCTCATATCGCATGCTGAACTCTCATTTTTAACACTTATTCATGCCCTTGGGTAAGTAAATCCTCACTTTCGGACAGTAAAAGAGGATATCCATCCGCATAAAGGGTTTACCCTATTATTTTGGTGTAGTTTATACTACTTCACCGGCACCCTTCTGATACGGCCTGAGAAGCACATACAGCTGTTTTATAAGCTTTTACTAACCTTTAATACCAACGAAATGAAAACACCATTCTTTACAAAGTTGAGGTCTGTCATTACCTGGACCTCTTTATTTGCCTTTGTTTTTGTCCTTTCCTGTACTCAGGAAGCGGACTTAGACCCGGCCGACAATCTGACAACGGTAAATGCAAAATCTTCTAAGGCCAAGCCAGCTACCCGAGCCTGGAAAGGCAATTTTACGAATGTAGGTGACTTTTCAATACCCCTTGTTGATTGCAACCCGGTGGAGGCAGGAGTTAGCTTACCAACAAATTTTATTTCAGGGAATATGACTCATTTGGGAAAGATACAAATGGGTAGTTATGGAAGACCTCAGCCGGGAACCTGTAACCTTACCGGTCCTAATACCGCAGATGTAATTTTCCATGTAAACTATATAGGGGCTCATGGTGATATGATCACAACTGTAGAATACGTTACGCTGACGATCGATTTTGATGCCGACCCTAATGGTCTAACTGGTTCTTTTGACAACACCTTAGATGAAAATGGGAACAGAATACCTATTACGATCTTATCTGGCACAGGCAGGTTTGAAGGAGCGACGGGAGAACTTTACTTTAAAGACGCCATTTTTCTTCCCGATCCCAACGGTCCTGGTACGATAAGTTCCTGGAGACTCGAAGGTGAGATCACGTATTAGAAACTATTCAAGTAATAAGAAAAAACCCGGTCAATTCCATTTGGCTGGGTTTTTACTTGTTTATTTATTTTCCTATCAAGAGCCTTCCTGCCTCGGATACCCTGCGTGTCATATCTCGACTCCGCTCGATATGACAATTATAAGGTATTCCGCTTCGTCGCTGAAGCTGTGAAGCGTAAGCGACCCTCCTGGGAGGGGATTTAGGGGTGGGTAAACCTACCTTCAGGGACTCGGTATTAAACCAATTCCTCCTTCCTCTAACTTCGTACTTCTAAGCTCCCTATTCTTCCATCAACTCCAATCCCTGATTCACCCCTTTTTCCATGGCCGGAACGCCCCTGTCCATCCAAACGGGTTTGGGTGCACCCTTGAGGTAATGATCAAAGAACTGCGCCATACGGATGTTGAAATCTTTGCGGTTTTGAAGTTTGAGGGGCCAGTGGGGTTCGCCATTGTAGTTTAAAAACCAGGAAGGTTTGCCGAGACGCCTCAGGCTTACAAAGAGCTCTATTCCCTGATACCATGGGACATGCCCATCGGCATCATTATGCATGATGAGCAGGGGCGTATTGATCTTGTCGAGATTAAAGATGGGGGAGTTTTCCAGGTATCTAGTGGGATATTCCCAGGGAGTGCCCCCTATCCTGCTTTGAGTGTGTTCGTACTGGAATTGCCTACTCAGCCCGGTCCACCATCGGATGCCTCCGTAGGCACTGATCATATTGGGTACCGGAGCCCCGGCTTCGGCCGCCTTAAAAATATCGGTTTTTGTCACCAGGTAAGCGATCTGGTAACCACCCCAGCTATGTCCCTGCACCCCGATGTTATCCTTGTCTACAAATCCTTTTTCAATGAGGGATGTGACTCCCGGGATCACACAGTTATACGCGCTTTCTCCCGGATAGCCGATACGGTATTTTACATCCGGGTTAAAGATGAGGTAGCCCCTGCTGGCATAAAAAGCGTAATTGATAGTAGAGCGGCCCGCCGTAGGTGCCCGGTGGCGGTGCAGTCCGTTTGAACTGCGCTCGTAGAAATTCACCAGCATAGGGTATTTCTTGTTTGGATCAAAATTCTCGGGCTTTATGAGCATACCTGTGAGCTTTTCCCCATCCAGGGAGGTCCAGTTTACCAACTCAACAGTACCCCAGTTGTATTCTTGCTGTTGGGGGTTGGCATTAGAGATCTGAGTGATTTTACTAAAATCCTGGTTGGCCACCCTCAGGTCTGGAAATTCGGTAAACGATTCCCGGGTAAAGAGCAGGGTTTGTGCCCGTTTGGCTTTGGCCGGATAGCCATAGTCATAAGGTCCGTTTAAAAGGGGAGTGAGTCTACCCGATTTAAAATCGTAATGGGCGTAACCCGAAGACTTATCCGTCTCGTTAAAAGTGGTAAGCAGTGCTTTTTTAGAAGTTTCGATATGGTCCTGATCCGGATCGAGGATGACATAGCGGTAAACCGTCTTAGTCTCGCGGCCTTTTGTTAGTCGGGTAGAGGCTCCGGTCTCAGGGTTAAAACTCCAGATGTCATAGCGGTCATAGAGGAGCAGGGCCTTGTCATCTTCGGTAAAGCCAGCCGTGCCGTAGGACGAGGGATGGCTTGGGCTGTCGTGCAACTCGTTGTAGAAGACCTTTCCCGGGGTAAGGGCTAGGTATTTTCGTTTGGTAATGCTGTAGGCAAACCAGAGACTGTCTGCATTGTGGTAGCCAAAGACGTACTTGCCTTGCGGACTCAGTTCAACCCGACCCGGTACTTTGGTAAGGGCTTTAACTGCCGTGCCACTGCTGAGGTTCACTACAGCATAGTCCCGGGCACGTTGTCCCGTCCATTGCGATTCCAGGGCATAAGGTTCCGGGTTACGTACCAGGGCGTAGGGGGCATTTCCGTATCGGGTGAGATCGGCCTCGGGGTATGTGGCATTGGCCAGTTGGGTAAGCTTGTTGTTCTGGTTGAGGTGGATGACAGAGAGGTAGGTACGGGTGGTGTCGTTTTTCATCTGCAACTCCTGTACGGTATAGAGGCGGGGCTCGTCATAGGTCCAGACCTCCACGTTCACGATCTCCTCCTCGAGGAGGGAGGTGTCTTTGATGATGGGGGGCACGGCCAGGCCAAAATAGAGTTTTGATTCGTCTTTGGAGAAACGAAGTTTTTCATAGGCTGAAGGGCGGAGGTCGTTGCCGGAAGTATTGGCGTCCACGAGTTTTTCAGCAGAGTTCATCCCCACTTCCCAGTGGTAGAGTTCTCGGGGGCGGAGTTGCACTTTGGTGGTATCAGTGTCTGCGATAAAGCCCAGATGTTTCCCTGTTTCGCTGAAGCTGAGCTGGGCGTAATCGGCTTTTTTTGCCTCGTGAAGGAGGGTCCGACTTTGATTTGCCAGGTCCAGCACATAGACGGCATAATTGGAACTGTCTGTCTCGCCTGTAGTGGTCCAGGCCAGGAATTTTCCTTTTTTGGCGAAGGTGTATTCCGTGACGAATTTAAGGGTGTCTTCCTCTTTGGTTTCCAGGGATCTGAGGACAAGGTGGTAGCCATTCTTTTTGCTTACTTTCTTGGCCTTGCTTTTCTTTTTCTTGCTTTCAGTGCTGTCTTTGAGGGTATCTTTGGGCACTTCAATTTCCTCCAGTTGGTAAGCGATGAAGCCGCTCCAGTCTTCGGGGATTTGATAGGATTTTACGTTTCCAATTTTTTCGAAGGTCTTGTTAGTGAGGTTGTAGATTCCAAGGCTGTCTTTTGGGAGGTCTTTCTTTTTCACTTTTCGTCTTTTCATGGCCATAACGCTGTCTTTCCAGGCGGTGATGGAAAAGACCAGGGTTTTGGAATCGTCTGTGAACTGGGGTCTGGAGGCCCGATCATAGGAAAAGACGGATTGCCCGGAGGCAGTTTTAAGGTGGAGGAAGTGGTCTTTTTCCCCTTTTTCGAGGCTGTAGGCCACGTATGCTCCGTTAGGTGAAAGGCGTTCGCCTTCAATGGAGTTCCACAGTTCAATATCGGTGTGGTCCAGAACTTTTTTCTGAGCGGTTAGGGAAAGGGAAAGAAGTAAAAGTAAGAGGGTAATAAAAGGCTTCATAGGAAAGGTTTTAATGAAAGCCTTAAATATAGTATTTCTCTATGTCATATTGAGCGTAGTCGAGATATGACAATAACAAAGTGCTCCGCTTCGTCGCTGAAGTTGTGAAGCGTAAGCGACCCTCCTGGGGAGAGGAACCTACCCCTAAATCCCCTCCCAGGAGGGGACAAAGGGGTGGGTAAATCTCAAGGGAGTTTATAAGGAATGCTTATCGGAGACTTCTGTATTATCTAATCGGAATAAAACGAGGGGGGAGGAAGTGCGGAGTAGCTTTTCCCTTCGGAACCTTCTATATACGACCATAAGCCGGTATCATCGGGTAATTCTGTACCGGGGGCAACAGAGGCAGAGTGGAGCCATTTAGTTTTTTCAACGATTAGTACCCCATCTATTTTTAAAGTGATACTTTCCAGCCCATCATTTTCGAGGGTAGAATCATTGAGCCTGACGAATAGACCTAAATTGTCTATTTCTTCGGTCTTATAACTGGAGGACCAGGGTAAAGTAACCTGATATTCATTGCCGTACCCCCCGCCTTGTATTCTATTGGATATTCCCTGTCCGTTTACCTCCCATGTAATATCGAATTTCTCCACAGCATCATCTTTGCCACAGCCCAGGATTAAAAGAAATAGCAGCCAAGTAATTTTTTTCATAAATGTTCTATTTAGAAAAGAATATATAGGTAAAACGAAAATCCTTTTAAAATATGACACTGGGGAAGTTCATTTCATCGAATAACCAGTGAATACATTTCTAAATAGAATGTAAATAATTGAAAAACAGATAATTAAATAAAAATGAATGCGACTCATTTGAATCAATTCAAACACCGGAACGTATTAAAATGTAAAAACCCGGTCCCTTATCGGAACCGGATCTTTTATTTTATATAGTATAGTCAGGGTCTAATCAAGCCATTTACTGCTAAAATAAGCCATAGAGTTGGTGATCTTTCCCTCGTCATTAAAGTCGTGCACATACATGATGGGCATAACAATCTTTTTGTCATCCGATTTTCGGGTAAGGCGGATGTCCCACCAGCTTTGCACCGTCTTGCCATCTCGCAGGTCGTACTCCAGATAGTCGGGGTAACCTCTCACGTCTATGGAACTGACCGTGAATCTGGACATCATCCCCTCCAGATAAGTCTTAAATTCCTCCTTGTTCATAAACTTGCCCTGCTCCATTTCCAGATTTCGAATGCGGGCCTTGTCGTCATAAAAGCTTAAAGCGGTTTCCATATCCCCGTGTTCAATGGCATGGATCAGCCTGCGCACTCTGTTGATATTGTCGTGGTGGTTGTAGATTACCCCGTTTTTTCGGTCTTCAAAACTCTCACCAATCTCCCGATATACAGCCTGGTTGTGGTAGCTGATAGCGAGATCAATAAGGCCGTCCTTAAAGCGATACATACGGTGTACAGGGACGTCAATTTTTACACCTGTTTCGTTGTGTACCCCTTTCATTCGGTCCCAGACCTGTACCCACATCTCTCCGTCCTTGTATTCCAAGGCATCGGGGTAGGCACCCGGCGAAGGGGTAAGGCTGAGGTAGGCCACATTTTCATGCCACCATTTTGCCCCGCCTGCATAGTTGGCTTTTGTGCCTCCTTTTGCATCCTTATTGGTTCCTGTACCGTTAAAGGCCTTAAAATCCTCGTGTAGGTAGGAAGCCACTTTAGCGCTGTCCCCGGCTACCCATGCGGCCTGCATGGCATTCACCTTGGCGATGGCTTCGTGTTCTTTGTAAATGGTTCCGTTTTTCTCTTTTTGGCCGTAGGCCGTCATCAAGCCCAAAGCAAGGGCTAAAAGCATTACTTTTTTCATTGTGGTTGGTTTTAGGTTGGTAACAATTAATTGATTTAAGGTACGGATTATTATTTAATAAATTGAATTGGAGAAAGTTATCCTATAAACGAGTTTATTTCTGAAAATCTTGGGGATGCTCTGAAAAGACATCCTAACAGAAGTTTAACACCTCATATTTGTATATGGCCCAGGATTTTTTAGGTTTTAAGCTTCTAAAAGCGACACTTATGAAATTGATACAGATCAAAAGGAGAACAAAAACTGAAAAACGTTATACCCAGAAGATGGGGAAACTCATTACAAAGGTGACCTATATAAAAAAGTACGTGGCTGGCTTGCCCGTAAAAACCCTGCACAAGTACAGGGAAACTTACTACGGGGAGGTAAAGAGCTGTGAAGATTGTAATCTTTTTGTTTAAAACTGTTTCTTCAAACTTTCGGGATGCTGAATTTTAGGAGTTGGAGACATTCAATCAAATAAAAAAGGAACTATGTCATATCGAGCGGAGTCGAGATATGACACTTGCTATTAATATCGGTCTCGACTCCGCTCGACCTGACAAACGACTCCGCTCGATATGACATTAACGAGGTGTTCCCCTCCTAGGAGGGGACAAAGGGGTGGGTAAAAAGATAGACCAATAGTAATCCACTATCTACGCCCATATTTCTGAAAATCTGCGGAATCAGTATTTGGAATCTGCCGGTGGCAGGTTTATTTTCTCGACTCGTGCTTTACCCAGTCGACTTCCATGATCCATTCGCCTGTCATGGGGTTATCTGTGATCTTGGCAAAGTTCAGGATGGCAAACATGGGTTCGGGGTAGTTGTCTCCCTCGCCCTCATTGCGGTATACTTCTTCCCCGTCTAATCGGTATACCAGGTCGCTTCCTTCCCATTCTACAGAGTATTCGTGGTAGTCGTCCAGAGTGGCCGGAAAGTCCTTTCTATAACTCCACCAGTCGCCCTTATCACATTCGCCTTCGCTTTTAATCGCCCCGGTAGTAAAGTGGTCTTTTTTCACATCTCCGTGGTGCTCAAAGATGTCGATCTCCCCCGAGCCGGTAAGGGGCCAGCAGACGGTTTCATCGGGCTCTTGTACTGGGGATTCGTTGTTACGGGCACCCAGGAGCCACCAGGCCGGGAACATGCTGGGCTGTCCATTACCGTGCAGGCGCAGCCGGGCCGTCCATTTCCCTTTGACAAATTCTTTTCTGTTTTTGGAGCAGATCCTCCCGGCCATATAGGGAGTATCCGGGTGTTGTTCCCCGTGCTTATCGAGGTTGTCACAAGGACGGGCTTCGCCAACGTTTACGACCTTGAGCTTTAAGGTACCGTTACTCACTTCCCGGGTCCCGTATTGCCCATCGGGAACGTAACATTGTTTTTCGTTATTAACCCATATCCGCTGGTCTTGCCAGTTTTCAGGATTAAAGGTTTCAAAATCGTCTTGGAAGTCGGTTTCCCAGATCTCAACGGCGGCTACTTCTGTGTTTTCTTCTTTTTTCTCGCCCGACTTGCAGCTTAAGGCCAGGACCAGCACAAAGGCGAGTAAAATTCGGTTTGATCTCATTTTATAAAGGGTATTGAATATGGCTTCCTAAGGTAGTGATATTTTTAAAAAAAGAGCATCGACTAAAGCCCCGGAAGCAGCCATAATCAGGCTGTAAATTTGTATAGATAGCATTACAGATTTACCAATTTTTCACCAAAGGCTTCCACCTTTTTCCAATCGGTGTATTCCTTAACCGTACGGGGGTTTGTAGGGCCTTTGGTCATCCACATAATGAGTCGGATCATGGTACGGTCAAAGAAGGAATATCGGGGATAGTCGAGCATACCTGCAAAGGTTGCCGCCATATCAGGGCGCCATGATATTTTCTTAAAGAATTTAACCACGTATGGATTTGTTTCCGGGCTGCTTTTCTCAGTTTTTCGGGCGACGAGGTTTACGGAGAAGAAGGCAGTTTTCTTTGTTTCCAGTTCCTGGATGCGGGAATTGATCAGCTCGATGATCTTTTTATCATGTACCCCGTAGCGGATGCTGGCTCCCAGGATAACCCTTCCAAAACGGCTTAGGTCCCTGTTAAAATCCTCAATATTGATGATCTCCACAGGCTGATCATGCTCTAAAAACACCTGCTTTAATTTTTCACAGATCTTGAGGGTATGGCCGTCAACAGAGGCATAGATCAAGACGGTTTTTTCTGGCATTGCTGTAGGGTCTTGGATGCTAAAAGGAATTCCTGTTTAGTTTAAAGAGGATTAAACTACTATTTTTTACAGAAACGGAAAGAGAATCAGACTTTTAAAATCTCCGAATTAATTCTAAATTGAGGATGTATAAACACTAACCAAAATTTATATTTCAAATGGATTACAAGAAATCGTTATTAAAATTAGCCATCAGTCTTTTGTTATCACCCCTGGTGGTGTATCTCGTTTTGTTAGCTGCCAAGGCAGCCGGATCAACCTATGAAATGACACATGGGGAAACGTTTATCATCTGGTTGTTAATGGCCATTGTGATCAATCTTTCCATAACAAAGAAGAGTTAGGTAGGAGGGCAACTTTTTTAAAAGGCTCGTAAAGGAGGCTTATTTTGTGCTATTCATTATGTCCTGGTATTGCAGTATCCTGAAATATGTAGTAATATTGCACCCTCCAAATCCTATTTGTACCTTGTGTATTGGAATTTGGAATTTGGAATTTGGAATTTGTCTTTTGTTCGCTTCGGCGAACAGGGTCCTATAGCTCAGCTGGTTAGAGCACCTGACTCATAATCAGGGGGTCCCTGGTTCGAGCCCAGGTGGGACCACATCAAGCAGCAAACCCCGCACAGAAGTGCGGGGTTATTTTTTTGGAGCAGCCATCAAAAACTTGTTTTTGTAAGGCTGTGACGAAAAAAGAACCGCAGCCTGCAAGGCTGCAAGGGTTGATATTTGCAGAAGCGGGCCTTCTCTGGTCCGTGCGCAAGGCGCACGAACCCAGGCAACAATCTACTCGTAGGTTTATTCCAAAAAGCAACAAAGCGTTTTACTATCCCGCCTGCCTGTCCTCCGTACGAGACTTCGGAAGGCGACCGGCCGGTAGGTTTGCAGAAGTGGGCCTTCTCTGGTCCATTTCCGCAGGAAATGAACCCAGGCAAGAATCTACTCGTAGGTTTATTCCAAACAGCAACAAAGCACTTACCTCCAATTCTGCGACTTAAGCTTAATGGTTGCTTTTAGTATGTCTTTCTGGGAGATCTGCCCTACCAAACGGCCATCTTCGATTATAGGGAAACGTCTTCTGCGGGCAGTGAGGAATTTGTTGGCCGCATCGAAGATATTCATATTCCCATCGATGGTATCTACATCGCGGATCATCCGGCTGGAGACGGTGCTCTCTTCCATGGGCATGTTAAAATAGCGGCTTTCGCTAACGTGCTTGATGCAGTCGCCCTCAGAGATAACGCCCACCATCTTTCCATCCTCATCTACCACCGGCCCGCCTGAAATGCGGTGTTTGATAAGCAGATCGATCACTTCTTCCACGGACTGGTCCGGCCTAAAAGTGATCAACTCCCGGGTCATATAATCCCTTACGCTCAGGGGTGTTTGCTCCGGCTCTTGTTTCTTTCTCGGTCCTGAAAAATTCTTGATTCCCATAATATGTCATCTTTAAATAGCTTCTATAAAAGATAAGGAATTTTTGTTTACGTGAGGACTTTGCAGTCTGGAAGGTTTGAGGGTAGGCCCCAGGGGGGAGCTACTCCCAGTTGAGGGCCGCCTCTGGTCCATTCCACTTGTGGAGGGATGAACCCAGTTGGAATTTTGCAAAATAACAGATAAAAATTAGTCAACAGGAATATCGCTACTTGTCAAAGTCTAAGGGCTATTTAATTTCTTATAAATAATTTCTTGGAGAAATCTCCGATCCCGGATAGACATTTTGACTGAACACTTAGTGCTATTTTTAATAATTACCCATCAAAACAAACCTGAGAATGTTATTCAGTACGGTATTAAAGCCAAAACAAATCTTTTCTATTTTTATGTGACTTCCGTCTAAATCCTGTGTCTAAACGTATATAAAGACAAACCACACATATATTATGAAATTTAAAACCACACTTTTAGCAATTATGTTCTGCGGGGTGCTCACTTTTTCGTGTAGGGATACGCAAAAAGAACAGAAGGAATTAGACCGTCAAATTGAAGAGATAGAATCTGTAGTACAGGTGATCGATTCCACGGCTGAAGAAATTCACAAAAAAGCCGAAGAAGTAGATGAATTAATTAAACAATTAGATAGCATTTAAATACTGATCTTATGAAAAAAATATTTTTAGCAACAATTTTATCATTCGCTTTTGTAGCTGTTGGCCAGGCACAGAGTAAAGGAAAAGGCAAGGAAAAGGCCAAGGAAATGCGTGAAAAAGCAAATGAACGTGCTGAAGAGGAGCGTGAAAATGCCGAGGAAACAGCAGAGTACGAACAAGAGAAAGCCAAGAAAAAAGTAAAAGAGAAAGAACAGGAGGCACGGGAAAAAGGCAAGGATAAAGCGAAAGAAGCCCGTGAAAAAGGCAAAGATAAAGCTGAAGACGAACGCGAAAGAATGGAGGACAAAGTCGAAGATGCCCGTGATCGTGCCGAAGACGCGAGGGAACGTGAGAATGAGGCTATGGAAGATGCCCGTGAACGAAATGAGAAAGCCGACAAAGGCATTAAGGGCAAAGGAAATGCCTATGGTCGGGATAAGGGCGATATGAGCGGCCGTGAATTTGGACAGTACCGCGCTTCTCAGGCCCTTGAAAAACTGGCCGAAACCGAAGCAGCTCTTGAAGAGGACGAACGTACCCTGCGACGCGGCAGAACTGCCCTTGATGAGGCCCGTGAACGTCTGAATAAGGCAAAAGAAACAGGAGAAGATGAAGCTGTAATTTCCAAAAAAGAAGAAAAGCTGACCGAAGTGGAAACTAAACTGAAGGAGCTTGAAGAAAGTATTCAAAAAGGCAAGGACAAACTTCGGGAGAAGAAAGAGCAGTTGAAAAAGATTGAAGAGACCGAGAAGCAGAAATAACCCCTTTTTTCCTCAAATCTTTAAGACCGCATTTGGGAAAACCCGAATGCGGTTTTTTATGTGTCAATTTAAATCACAAAGAGTAACCGTCTACAATTTTGGGTAGTTTGTAGTGGCGGTTCTTCTCTGGGCCATTCCTTAGAGGGATGAACCCAGGCATTAATAAATCGAACCAATATCTACCCGCCACCGATTACTCAGTTGCTAATGTTGATAAGCAAAAGTGCCCTTGCCGGTAGGGTAGTAGATTTTTACGGGTATCGTATTCCCAAAATGAACGCTTTACTTTTCTAGCGACTTCTTTGGTCCACCAGGAACATGCACAACTTAAATTATTACACCACTTTCTGCCATTCGTACCAGAGGCCAATAGGGAGGTAAATAATTGTTCTCTATCTGAAAAGATATAGATTTTGCTTCTGTTAATGATCTGCATTTCTGAAATCTTGCCACAAAATCAATGTTTTTCATCGCGATCACTGCCCCATTCTCTCCGGGATAATTCCTTCTTTTCCTATGATATTTAGAAAATAGAACATCCCTTAACGATCCTGGCCATAGTAGGCATTCCTGCAGGGGCCATACTGGGAATAATCATGGGTGGCATACTGATAAAAGCGACAAAACCCGACAAAAAAAGATAGTAAAATTTCAGCCTAAGCAAGTCCTAAATAGTTGCAAAAGTAAAGTCATCACAGGGTTCCGAAAAGGATCTCTATCTGTTTTAATATAAAACAGTTAAAAATCCTGATTTATTCCTCTCGGGAGTTTTTATTATTTAAAATTAAGCTTTTGTTAAAAAGTACTTTTACTATTCAAAATACCCAATCCGCTCTCTTATTCGGAGAAATCGGGGCAGGTCTTTAAATTTATGAAAAACAGGTTCGGTGTTCAGCTGGAAGGAGAGCCCAATTGGGGCTTCGTTCAAATGTCGTTCCAGGTAATTTAGGGTCTCCTCTTCCTCCCCTCGGGCAGCGGCAATGACAGCCAGGTCTATCAGCACATTGGTCTCCCCTGTTAATAGTAGGGAGTCGAGCCGGGACTTGTAACGATCACTATCTACCTGCTCTCCCAGAGAATAGTGGGCATTGGAAAGGTAAGCTACTGCTGCAGGAACCATGGTTCTCGGATCCGGATAGGCAGAGTGCAGCATTTCAATTGCTTCCCTGTAGCGCCCTTCGTTTAAATAGGCCCAGCCTGTCTGGAATCTGAAAACCGGGACATCCATCAGTTGCAGGGCCTGCTCCATTTTTTTTGTGGCCTCCTCAAAATTTCCCTCTACCAGATCTATGAAGAAAGCGTCGTTAAGAATCATAATGCTTCCAGGTTCAATTTGCCTGGCCAAAAATTCGATTTCCTTGGCCCGCTGCAGGTTGCCAAGTACGATATTCATGGTAACCGCAGTACAAACGCAATGGGTGGTGGGCAGTTCCGGCCAGGAATTGATTTTTAGGGCTTTATCCACATAACCGAGAGCTACCTGTAAATCATCGAGATAAGTCATGGTGTAATTGGCCTTTACCAAATAAATATCAGAGCTGTTCGGGTTTTGGGCAAGAGCCGTTTCAAGGTGGTGGTCTATTCTTATCTTATTGCGGATAAGGGAAGCCTCATTGGTTTTGAAGGCAGGCCATGAATAAGTATTCAGGATCCAGGCCAGTAATGTACGTGCCTCGGTGTATTCAGGATCGAGTTGGATGGCCTCTTCCAGAAGCCTTATGGCACTGGCCATGGCATCACTGTAAAAGGCGTTGTACTCCTGTCGTGCTTCCAGGAATTTCAGGTAGGCTTGTCCGTTACGGGTTTTGTCTCCCGCCAAGGAAGCAGTTTCAGCAGGAGTCAACTGAACGTTCAGATTGGTAGCCACTTTTTTGGCAATTGCCGCCTGCAGGGCAGGCGCCTGCCCCATCAATTCCTTATAAGATTCACCCCAGAGCCTCCTTCCGGTTAGTGGGTCTATCAACTCTACATCTATTTTAATACTATCACCTCCTTCATAGGCCCTGGCACTGCCGCGCATCAGGTAATCCACACCAAAGGACTCCGCGATCATCTCTGGCGATCTCCCCTGTCCCTCAAAATCGTATACTGTGGTAAAAGCGGTAACAGCAAAGGAACGTACCTTTGCCAATTCGTTTATGATGTCATTGGTAAGCTGACTAGAAAAATATGATAGTTGCTTGTCTTCGCTCAGGTTTATTAGGGGAAGCATGGCAATAGGGATGGAGTTGGGTGCGTGAAAAGCTGGCAAGTCCGGTGTGGGCTTAGTCTCCCAAAAATTACTTTTATAGAAGAGCAGGAAGACTATAGTAGCCACTAACAGACCAATGATCCCCAGATAGATGAGAGGTCGCCTTTGGGATGGGGTATCGGGGTTTCCCGACGCCACTTCAGTATCTGTCCGCACCACCCCCTGAGGGGATAACTCATAGGCCCAGGCAAGTATGAGGGCAATTGGAAAACCAATAAACAACAAGATCAGGGCCATCTGCATCACCCAGGAAGGGGCTTCAAAAGTGTCTAAGGCGAGGTCGAGAACTTGAGCAACCAGCCAGACGGTAATGGCATAGGTGACGGCCACGTGGTATACCTTACGCCGTTTAAGCTCCTTGAATATCTTTTTGAAATCCATAGATTTCCCGCTTCTTATATACATCCAAGTTACAAAAATCAACCTTTATATTATGTATGAGCTTTCCTTCCAGGATAGTCATATTAACCCATTCCAAGAATATGATGGAAGATCCTAAATATTGGGGGAGGGGATACATTCTAAACCATTTCCGCAGGGAATAAATCCAGGCCTCAATTCTTTCGTAAAAATACTATCTTCGATTCTGTAATAGTAAAGGCAAAATGCCCAAAAGCAACAACTCCAGATCCTGGATAGATATTTTGACGGAGCTTGTAGAGCTCTTTTTTAAAAGCTCCCGCCAGAGCAAACGGGGAAGGTCATGGCACCAGCATGTAGTTCCTTATAAGGATGGCTGGGCTGTAAGGCGGGAGGGGAATAAACGCATCACCTCCAAACACCGGAGGCAGGATACTGCCATCAGAAAGGCAAAACGCCTGGCCAGAAAACGCAAGGCTGATGTCATCATCCACAGAGCGGATGGGAGCATACGCGACCGAATTAACTACGATTAATAGCGGATTGAAATGCGGTAAAATGAACCTGATAAATATCATATCATTTACCTATCAGACCCGCTACATTTACTCCCTATAATCAAAAACAGTTATTATGAATACGGCAATAACTCTTCCCCTTGTTGCCTGGGAGAACGGCATAATGATCATTGGTGTTTTTGCGTTGGTGGTTATCCTTATTATCGTAGTGGTCATGAATATGATGAGCAAGGGAAAGAAAGAGGAATAGAAAAACCCGGCCTTCTGGACCGGGTTTCTCATAGAAATTAAATAGCTATATTTTAGAAGATATTTATGGCACTTTATTAGCCTTGACCTTATAAATGACTTTTGCTCCCCCTCCTGTAATATAGATGTCTCCCGAAGGACCAACAGCTACCCCATCAAAGAACCAGTATGGAGGGAACTCGGGTAAGCCGCCCTTAAATAAATCCAGGCCTTCTACAATGGTTATTACTTCTCCTGATGACAGGTCGTCGATTCGAGATAATCGGGAAGCACCTTCTTCCACAACCAGAAGATTACCATCCAGATCCAGGGCCAGGCCTTCGGGCCCCTCTAATTCAAAATCAAAGACCGTGATATCTGGTACTCCTCCATCAAAATTAATTTGTACGATATCGCCATTAAAATAGTCTGCTACCCAAAGGGTTTCCCCATCCGAGGCCACACCGCTGTACAAACCTGGTAAGATCAATTCATTGTCACTCAAACGAATAATGCCGCCCAGTCCCAGGTCATTCACATATATTTCTCCCTGTACCCTTGCCGCATCGATTGGGGCGGCAACCTGAGGCGCAGGATAGTTTTCTACGACCCCTTCCTGCGGATTCCAGACCTGTACTCCCGGGCTAAAGAAAGAACAAATAATGAGATTGTCCCCGTCGACTGTTACGTTCATCGGCAGGATTAAAGAAGCCAGTCCTACATCCGGAACAACAGGAATCAAGTACCCCTTATATGCATTTACCTGCTTTCCGCTGGTACCGTTAAATTGCCTGAGTTGAAAAAGATCAGCCTCATAGAGCATGTCTTGATTATTGGGTCCGGCCATAACGGCGAGGCCCTGTGGAACTATAATCCCTCCCGGGCTCAGTATCCTTGCCTGACCACTTTTCAGAATCTCGGCTACCCATCCCTCGTCATTGTTGGTCATATACAGGCTGCCGTCCTCATCAAAGGTCATATTGTCAAGCCCTGGTTGAAGAGTGGTGAACAGAGTTTTGTCATCGCTGCCATCGGGGTTTACCTTCCAGAGATTTCCGCCTTGATCCAGGACGTACAATACGCCATCCGGTCCAAACTTGGCTGCTGCCGGATTAAAGAGGTCTGAATCCCCAAGGGTGCCTGCAACAATCCTAACATATGGCCCGAACAAACCGCTAAGATCAGCGGGGAACTCCGTATTGTCGGGAATGGCATCCACATCAATCGCTATAACCAGGTTAAGTGCAAACAGGGGACCATAGAGCATGAGTTTACCGTTTTCCATCCGGGTATCAAAGGAGTTGAAGAAGCCCAAACAAAATCCCCCGGGACATGATATAATGTGGCGTGGTGGTTCGATGAGGTCCGGATCCAATTCAAACAGGCCATCCCCCAGGAAATCCAGGGCGGTAAAAAGGCGGCTGCCATCCTCAGTAAAACGGATTGGATTTACCCCCGGGGCCACGAACTGTTTCCTCACCTCCATGGTTTCCATATCCATTCGGCCGATCTCACCCGTGAGGATATCGGTCCAGTACAGTGCAGATCCATCCGGGGAAAATACAACATCATCCGGGCTGTCAACACCATCTGTGATTCTTTTAACGATCTTTCCGTTATTCTTATTGATCACCGCGATCTCCTGTCCGTTTACACTGCCAACATAGAGATGTCCGTCTGGCCCAATATCGAGGCCGTTAGCTGCGTTTAGGTGAGCTCCACTGACCAGGGTTTTTAAAACGGCATTTCCGGATTTCTTTTTGTTTTTCGATTTAGAACGGGCGTTTGCTGATTCTAAGTTTTCGGGACTCAGTACCGGATCAGGACTACAGGAAAAAACGGCCAGAAGTAGCGCCAGGAAACCTAGCCTCATCATGGATTTCACATTGGGTTCTCGGGGTGTTTTCATTTGGTTGGTTTTAGGGTTAATAATACAGCTCCAAAAAACAGAAATACTCTTACGATAAAGGTATTGAGAGATTATTGCTGGAAGAATTAAGATAGGGAATACAAAAGGCAGAAGCAGCTGTAAAAGGACTAATATGGCTATTTATTGTCCCAAGATGTTGATTTAGCTATCCGAATACATACTATTCTGATATTCAGACTTCTGCAAACAGGGATTTCCGAAATGCCTCGTTTAAAAATTGCCTTTATTTTGGGACTCCCTCCCAGGGTTGTACAAACTCCCTTCCCGGGCAGTAACTGATACCGTAAAGCTTCCCGTCTAGCAGATATCCCGAATGATAGTATTCATAGGTATTATCCCGTGTAGTAAAGGCAAAATAAAGCACCTCCCAGTTGCGGTTGAGTTTGGCATCCTCCAGCGGACTTCCGTAAAAGTACCCCTGAAAAGTGTTGCCTGATACGGCCGTGACCTCAAAAGGCTGCAGATAGGGATCGGCATCAGCAGAAGGCCTGAGGTCGATCTGCCAGTTTCCTTTGATAGTTTGAATTTCCTCAGTTGCCAAAGCATAATTAAGGCATTGGTCCAGATAGAAATCATAGACCTCTTCTACCTCCCTTAATTCCTTGTATTCCAAAGCTGCTATCAGGGCGCGGCAGTCTCCGAAATATTCTTTTAGTCGTTCCCTTTTCAGGCCAAACATCCCCTGGGTAACCCGCACCATTTCCCTTTCGCCCTCCAGGTGAAACAGGGGGAAATTGTCTACAAAGTTATTGTCGTCATCAATAAATTCCAGTAGGTAATAGGCTAAAGGTCCATCCCTGCTTATAAGTCGGAGAAACACATTTTCTGCATTCGGATCTAAATAATACCGGAACTTAAAAAATGCTGACTCTTCCCTTAGGGGCAGGGATTCGTACACCCTTCCACCGGCGCGGTAACCCAGGATTTCTCCAGGGCGATATTTTTGTCTGGAAGACCGGCCCTCAGGGATAAAGCGGATACGGGGATACATTTCCACAAAGGGCTCTGAAGATCGGTCCTTTACCTGCCCCCGCAGTGTGTCACCTTCCAGGGTAATGATATAGCCGGGTTCATAGCCTTTTTTCTGTGCATGGAGAGTGCCAAGAGAGGAGATAATCAGAAGTGGTAAAACGAAACGAAGCTGTAAAGTCATATCGGTGGTTTTGCTCTTTAGCATCAAAGATATTGCCAAATATTTAAGTACATTAGGTGGTGTTATAACCAGCCACCAATTATGATCAAGTTTTTTAGGCGTATAAGACAAAAACTCCTTTCCGAAAACAAGGTTTCCAAATACCTGCTCTACGCTATCGGGGAGATCTTTCTGGTGGTTATCGGGATTCTGATTGCCCTATCCATCAATAATTGGAATGAAAAACGGATCACCAATGAGAAAGAACAGCACGCCTTGTTAGAAATTAAGTCGGACCTGAAGCACAATATCAACAGGTTGAACTATATCATCTCCGATCCGGAAGAAGGGATAGAAAGTATCATGGAAACCATCGATATTGTTGTATATAATCTGGAAGAATCCAGAGTCTATAACGATTCCCTGGCACAACATTTTGTAAGGCTTTTCAACTATCCTGATATCGCTTTAAAGTCGAGCGGATACGAGTCCCTCACTTCAATGGGTATGGATCTTATATCTGATCATCATCTCCGATCGGAAATAGGCATTTTATACACGTATCAGATCCCTATAGTGAAGCTCGCTTTCAGGGAAGTTCGAGATGATTTTTATCACTATATGCTCGATTATCTGAATGGATATTTTGTGAGTCGTTTGGATGAAAATGGCAGGGACATACGCTTACCCGTAAATTATGATGAACTTATTAATAACCGGGAATTCATAGAATCTCTTAAGAATTATAAGTATGTATATGACTATTTTATCAGGGAATCCAAGATCACATTAAATGAGTGTAAAGCACTGCTACAGGAAATTGAAAAGGAAATTAAAGTACAATGATCAAGTTTTTCAGGCGAATCCGCCAACAATTGCTCACGGATAATAAATTCAGTAAATACCTGCTCTACGCTATTGGGGAAATCCTATTGGTAGTCATCGGAATCCTGATCGCCCTGCAGATCAACAATAACAATGAGGCACGAAAACAACGGGCCCAGGAATTACACTATCTGAAAAACCTAAGAACCGACCTGATCCTGAATATTTCAGAACTAGACAGGTACATTTCAACTAGGAATTCAAGGATAGAATCTGCCAATTACGTGCTGGAGCATTTTGAAGGGAAACCCCTGACCGACCTGAATGCCTTTGCGTTTCATACCACCAATATCTATA
This sequence comes from Muriicola sp. E247, assembly GCF_041358175.1. Classification (NCBI taxonomy): domain Bacteria; kingdom Pseudomonadati; phylum Bacteroidota; class Flavobacteriia; order Flavobacteriales; family Flavobacteriaceae; genus Muriicola; species Muriicola sp. E247. Next base: position 379,265 of record NZ_JBGKBE010000001.1, on the reverse strand, counting down.
TCTGGCAAAAATTTACCCAGCAGGATAACACCTTCCAGGAATTAGTCAATTCGGGGAACCTGGCCCTGATTTCCAATGACAGTATTAAAAACGGCTTACTCAACCTGCAGGCCCTCTATAAAAAACTAAAGAACGAAGAGGAACACTTCCGTTACGATGCCGAGATCTTGCTTTACGAGCCCTCCTATGCCGTTCTCGACCTGAATCCCATCGTTAAAAATTTTACCTATCAGGTCACCGAAGGGAAGGCGGGGGAGAATGTTGAACTTTCCAGGGAGAATTACGAGGCCATGCTAAAAGACCTGAAACAAAAAAACGGCTTTGTGATGGCGGTCTATGAATTCTCCGTTATGAATGGGCAGTTTAATGAAATGAAGGCCATGTGTGAGAACATAATCTCCCTGATCGACATGGAAATAGAGAATGAAGATGAGTAGCAAAGAAACAGGCTCCTTCTGAAGCTTATTCCACCACCTTTATTTTTAGGATCCTGACATCCTCAAGAGGTCTGTTCATATCACCGGTATTCACCTTGGCGATGGAGTCAATAACGTTGAGGCCCTCTACCACTTCCCCATATACAGTATAGTTCTGATCGAGGAAGGCGGTTCCTCCTTCGGATTTATAAACTTCTCTCTGAGTGGGAGGGATGGTATACTTCTCGAAATTGGTATAGGCCGTGGCCATATTTCTCACACTGTCCTGAAGGGTTCGGAATTGCCTCCAATCCTGGGCAGAATCGGCTTTTTTCAATCCTTCATACAGTGCCTTGTACTGGGGATCATGTATCAGGTAATGTTCAGCTAGCCATTCATTGATTGTGTTTTCGGCCAGGGTGAGCAAGCTATCTGTCATAACCTGTCCCTGGACCAGGTAAAACTGCATTGAGCTTGAAGCCCGTTCGGGATTGCCGGTCCGGGCCGCAGCAAGGGCCCCTTTTTTGTGAAACAAGTCGGGGTGAAATTCCGCGAGCACGGTATAATCAAGGTCGCCGTTCCCAAGCGTATCTCCGGCACTGGCAATTTTGCTATCCGGATCCCCTCCCTGCACCATAAAGTTTTCGATCACTCTGTGAAAAAGAAGGCTGTCATAGGCCCCTTCCCGGGCAAGTTTTAAGAAATTGTCCCGGTGTTGAGGTGTCTCATTGTAAAGGGCGATACGCATGGTTCCCTTATCGGTCACCATCTCTACCATTTCTCTCTTCTCTTCGGGCTCTTTCTCTTTTTTGGTTTCGCAGCCTGCTATACTTAGGAGCAGTAAAAAGGAAATTACTAGGGAAATTTTGGCGTACTTCATAAAATGGACATGAGTTAAGATGGTTTTTCTAATAGAAATCTAGACATATATGCTTTAAAGATAGGATTATGTTGGTGCCCCCCGGAGAAAATTTAATTTCATTTTTTAATGGCAGTGAGTTCGGCGAACTTATGCCGCTTCCTTCAGACTCACAAAATACATTTCCATAGCCCCTTTGCCTTTTACTTTTACCTCCCCTCTTTTCTCAAATTGCAGATCGGGATCACCCTGCAATAATTCATAGGTATTACGGGAGATATTTACCATCCCCACTTTGCTGTTACTCTCCATCCGGGAAGCTGTATTTACGGTATCTCCCCATAGGTCGTACTGGAACTTTTTTACTCCGACAATACCGGCGACAACCGGACCTGTATGGATTCCGAGGCGCATTTCAAAAGCCGGTTTACCATCGGAATCTAATTGATTTTTGCGCTCCGTGATAAAGCGTTGCATTTCGAGTCCGGCCAGAACAATGTTTTTTACTGCTACATCGGAGGGTACGGGAAGACCCCCGGCCGCCATAAAGGCATCGCCGATAGTTTTAATTTTTTCGAGCTCATACTTTTCACAAATATGATCGAAGGCTTTAAAACATACATTGATCTCACTAACCAGTTCCTTGGCGGATAACTTTTCGGCCGTCTGGGTAAATTCTTTAAAATCTGAAAACAGGATGGAAACCTGGTCGAACTCCCTTGCTTCTGCACTCCCATTGGCCTTGAGTTCTTCGGCGATCTCTTCGGGCAGGATATTGAGCAAAAGGGCTTCAGACCTGTCTTTTTCCTTTTCGATGATCTGTTTGGTCTTCTGTATGAATTTATTACGGCGGTACAAGCCTATGGCAAAGAGGCCCACCAGGAGCATGGCAGCCCCGGTGCTGTAGGCGATGATCTTCTGGGTCTTTTTTTGTTCGTTCAGCAGGTCAACTTCCACCTGTTTTTGGGATACCTGATAGCTGGTTTCCAGGTCGGCCATTTGCTGGATGGACTCCATATTTCGCACGCTGTCGCGATACGCGATATGGTCTTTGTAATATTTATAGGAAGTATCAGTATTTCCCATTTGCTCGTGAAGCGTAGCCAGTTTCAGGTTGGTCTCGCTCATTTGGTCTTTCAGGCCATAGGTAGAAGCCAGTTTAAGGCTGCGTTCGGCATAATCGAGGGCCAAACTAAGATCGCCTTTATTAATGTAAACATCAGACATATAGGTGAGGTAAGCGGCAATCCCATAATAGTCTTGTTGCTCCTCCAGAAGGGTAATAGCCTCATCAATGTTGGCCAGGGCCAGGGCTTCATTACCCTGCATGGCATAAACTAAGCCCATATTCCCCAGGTTGTAGGCCACGCCAATGGGATAGCCAAGGAGATCGAATAGCTCTGCAGATTCATTGAAATGGAGAACTGCCGTGGCAAGACTGTCCTGATTGAGGTATTCATCGCCGGCATTGAATAGGGCAGTGGCAAGTTTAACAGAATCCTTTATTTCCCTGAAAATAGGGATGGATAGGGAATAATAATCGGTAGAGTTCTTATGGGCACCAGAGACCGAATAGACATCTCCAAGGGCTATATAGGCGTTGCCTTCTCTTTTTTTATCCCCCAATTGTCGGGCAAACTCCAGACTTTTAAAATATGCTTCTAGAGCTCCGTCCAGGTCGCCCAGCAAACGTAAGGCTGATCCTTCGTTATAATACGCTCGCAATAACCAATACGATTCATCGGACAATGAAATTAATTGTCGGGAATAGAATAATAAACTATCCGGATTGTTATGATTAAACGATATCTCTGCCAACCAATGAAGCCTTAGCGAATCATTACTGCTCTCCAACTGGTTTAATTTTTTAATAAGGCTATCCGCCACTCTTTGATTTTGAGCCATACCATGCTCGATTCCCCATAATAGAGAAACAAAAGTTAGTATGACCCAAATTCGTTGCCTCAATTAGTATTTGTCTTTAATTATTAGGGTTTACTCTAATTTTCGGATCAAAATAATAGGTTTTGGTCACTCCCCCGTTGGTGAGTGTAAAGGTGATAGTATAGGCCTCATTGTCTTTTCCATCCGGGGGAATGGCCGTCCAGACTACCTGTGACTGTACTTTTCCGCTGTTGCCTATCGGAGTAACGGGACCAAGAACATTTTCACCAGACCCCTGTTCATAGGTAATATTAGTAATCGCATCCGAATAGCCGGCTTTGTTACTATTGCTACCTGCTACCGCCTGCCAAGTTACCTCACTTCCGGGATTTAATATGGTTTCGAAGGAGCTTTGATTGCCATTCTCTTTTCCTCCCCTGTTATCATCTCCCATGGATAGGTAGGCATTCGCCTGGGCATCTGTAAGCCTGGTTTGATCAGGGAGCGCAAAGATGGAGGGATAGTCGAGGATAGTCATAGTAACGGTTACATTTTTAGGGGTCTTGGCCTCACTCTGCATCCACAGGAAATTGGTTGTTGTTGGGATGTTACCCTGGCAAGCCCTTCTTCCGTTTTCATTGCCGCCATTAAATATGTTTAAAAATTGCATGCTGCTTTTTACCTGGATCTTAGACCAGCCTGGATTGGACGGATCTGGCGCTATCTGCCATAAAAAATTTTCGGGTGCCGCACTGGGATTTGGCAGGGGATTCTGGCCCGCTGTAGCACCGTTATCATTTCCCCCGTTGAGAACGTTCAGGTACTGACCACTGCTTTTTACCTTGATAAGCGACCATCCTGGCACAGAAGAAGGAATTACTTCCCACTCGAAATTATCGGTTGTAGGGGTTGCGCCCTGACAGGCTTCCGTACCAGCGGCATTACCGCCCCATGCGATGTTAAGCCATTGTCCTGAACTTTTTACTTGAAATTTTACATAGTTGTTTGGCATGTTGATTGGTTTTTAATATTAATTCCGTTAAGAAAGATAGTCTATTTATACGAATGCTATCAGCTGACTAAATTTTGAAAGTTCAAAGATGTAGGGCGAGGTGGAAACCTTCAGAATTACAGGGATGAATTCGACTAAATAATGTCCCAAATACCTGTAGAATTTACCGAACGATTTTTCTGACAAGACGAGGGAAAGTTGTAATGACAGGTTTTATTGAGATTCAATTGAGCGTTCTTCAAAGCAACCCCCTGCTGTTTTTTCTATCTTAGAAGAAAATTCTACCATGTCCCGATTACTTGTTTTGATTTTCCTGATATCGATTTCCTGTAGCTCTTCCAACGATCCGTTGGAGTCAGATCGATGGGTTTTAGACAGTACCTATTCCTACATGACACAGACGGAACAACAGGCCTCTGAGATGGACTATACGGAGAAGTTGGAGTTTGTATCCAACGGCCTATTTCTGAAATCCCTGACCCGGGATGGGGATACTACCGTCGTGGAAGGCCGATGGGTGATAAGCGAAGAGGGGGGCAGATCGGGGTACCTGGTCACTTATTCTGAAGATCATGATTTTGTTCGAAATTGCTTTGCTGAACCTCAGGAATTTTTCTTTGAGGCTGATGGCATGCTTATTCAAAGCGATTTTACCCCCTGTGACGGACCTGAGTTTCGCTATGTTCGCTCATCCGACTAATCTGCTTTAAAGCTTCAGCGGTAGATCTCACCTTTGTATGACCTCCAATCCCAATAATAAAGAGCTCCCCTCCCGGGAGGGGATTAAGGGGTGGGTCAACCTATGAGAAAAATAATACCCTATCATCCATATCTCGTTATCCTAGCCAAAAAACTCCGTAATAATATGACCTACGCCGAGATTGCCCTATGGCGAGAGATCAAAAACAAGAAGTTAGGAGTGAGATTTAGCAGACAAATCCCAATTGACAGGTATATAGTAGATTTTTACTGTAAGGATCTAAGATTAGCTGTGGAGGTTGATGGTTCCGTTCACTTTGAGGAAGGGAATCACGAAAATGATCTAAAAAGACAAACCCGACTGGAGTCGTTGGGAGTGCGTTTGATCAGATTTAGTAACCCTGACGTTAAAAATAATCTGAGCTGGGTTTTGGATGAGATAAGGAAGGAAATTGAGGGGTGGGTCAATCATAAAAAAAGCCCCTGCTTCTGCAAAGGCTTTTTCCATTTGATGAAAAAACAAGCACTAACTCAAAATTCCGTACAACCCAATTATAAAACCAAGGGCGATCAGCACCAGGATTACCTCCAGACTGATATTTAAGGCCATTAAAATCTTGTTTAAAATGGGGTGTTTTTCTGTATTTGTTTCCATAGCGACGAGGGATTTATACGTTCATTTTCTCTATATAAGATACCTCATTTTGTGGTGAAGCGGCCTATAATTGTTGTGAAACCCCAAAATCCTGTGGTGAAGCTCCGGACAGGAGGTCATACGTCGATTAAATCGGATTAACGGTACAGTAGTACAATCTCCCTTATTCTCCCCAAATCCGACTTCTGAATTTGTTGTACAGAAAGGAAATGATAAGCAATAAGACACCCAGGACCACAAAAAGGCCCGTTTTTGCCAGGGTATTCAGGTTGGCCAGGTCATAAAATACCAATTTGATGAGCGTAATGCTGAATAACACCAAAGCGGTGATACGAAGGTGTTTCCTGCCCTTCCAGATACCTATGCTGATCAGAGCAAGTGCATACATACCCCAAAAGATGGTTATCCATAGTTTGTAAAGCCGATCCGCCCCGCCAAGGTCGAGCCAATGGATCAATTCGCTACTCAGGACCCATAACAGGGATACGGCCAGGATGAGATCCCAGGCCGGGGTAAATGCCGCCTTTTGAAAGCTGCTCTTTAAATAGCGATAGGACACGAAAAAAACGAGGCCCATAAAAAGAATGGCAATGTACCGGATCAGGAGGTGGAATATCCCTGCATCAAAGCCTTCATTAAAACTTTCGCCCAGGTAGCTCTCCCTCAGTTCACTCAGATCATAGAGGCCTACCGTTAGAAAGAATACGAGCCCAAGGCCTGCCAGACAAAGCCCCAGCACACCAAGCATCCTGCTTTTGATCCATTGGGAATTTACAAATAACAGGGTAGCAGTATATCCCAAGAAATATATCATTCCCCAGAGGGTTTGAAAAGCCCTCAGATCATAGTTATAACTCCTGCCATAAGAAACTTCGGTCTCAGAGGCCAGGAACCGGCCTTCCCAATAGTAACTTATCTCCAGGGCAACTGAAGCGTAAATACCCAGTAGAAGTAAGCTGCCTAAACCTATGGAGATAAGTCGCCATATCCCTGTATTCTCCTCATAGGCTCCCTGGTACTTCTGATTGTGGTACAGATAATTAAAGTAAGCCAAAGCTGCACAAAAGAGGGCAGAGGTAAGAAAAGTAGGATTCAGGAATGCTGTAAAAGCTTCTTCAGCATCTTCGTAGGCCCAAACCCAGTCTTGCACAAGGCTTATTGCAGTCAATAGCAGAAGTGGGTAGGCGAGTTTTTCATAGATAGGCGCCTTTTTGGTTTTACCGATATAGAAGAGGACAAGGGCTTCTCCTAACCATAAGAGAGTTACCCAGCTCCCATCAAGTTCAACCGGAATACTGAGCGTAAGGAAGACCAGTACCAATCCGGAAATAAGGTAAAAGATATTCCTGTCGATCCCTTTTCGGTAGTACACGAGAATTCCAATCCCAAGATGCAGGATGGCATTGCCCAGCGTAAATAGCCCGAGGTAATTTTCTCCATCGGCCTGCCCGGAAAGTAAGCCATAGCCAAGCCCGTAGAAAATAAAGGAATTGGCCATAACCAGAACGATATCCAGGGATGAGTAAACCTCTTTCTTCAGGATTTTATAGGCCAGGAAGGTAGCGTAGAAAAGCAAAAAGAACAGCGCACTGAAGGCCATAGCAAGGATAAAATGGACTTCGGCATCATAGGCCGCAGCCACCCAACTCACAACAATAAGCCAGCTTAGCCCGAATGCTGCCAGGTATAAGGGTTTCCAGTATTTTTTAAAGGCAACCACAAGGATTCCACTGTTAATAATGGTCATATAACTAAACAACACCAGGGCATTTCCTTCCCCGGTACTGAGTAAAAAAGGAACGGCATAAGCACCAACCAGGCCGATATGTGCAATAAACTGTTTGTTAAGCTGAAGGGAAGCTGCAACCGTAGCTACCGTAAACAATACCATCATCAGAAAGGCTGCATAAGACGGGAATAAGCCGTAAAAATCATATGCCGCATAGGTAATAAAATAAAAGATAGTCATGGCACCACTGAACAGTACTGCACTAAAATTGTCGTACTTCTTTTGCAGGCGGAAACTAAGTCCCAAAAGTGCCGCCCCTACCAGATACCCCAGCAGGATGCGAACCAGCGGACTGATAAGATCATTCTCAATGGAGTATTTAGCTCCTATCCCTACCCCGATAATCAGCACGGCAATACCGATCTTGCTAATGATATTCTCTCCGATATACTTTTCGAGATCTGAAGTTTTCTCATTGGTAGAAACTTCAGGAGTGGCCTTCCCATCTCCTAAATCCTGAAATGGTGTTGCAGGGGTAGAAGCAGACAAACTTTCCTTTTCCGGGAGGCTAACCCACAGGATCATATAGACAACTACTCCTATGCAAAACAGCAGGGCAAAGACCACCCACAAAAAGCGCATTAACGCCAGGTTCATCCCTGTGCTATCAGCCATCCCGGAGCAAACTCCCCCCAGAATTTTATTGCTGTTAAGTCGGTAGTAGTTCCTTCCAGCCACCTCCCTTTCTTCCCTCTGGGCTAATACCTCTGGTATTGCAGCCTCCGCAGCGGGGGCTTTTTTCTCCGGTACTTCCTCAGGTGCGGGGGCTGTTACAGCTTCATTTTTCAGCTGATCGATCTCGACTCTAAGGGCTTTAATTTCTTCTGAAAAATGGGAGTGTACCTGACTTAGTAATTCCAGTTTTTCGGTTAGGCGGTTGATCTGATCCTGACGATTCTCCATAATTCCCGGGAATATTTGGAAGGGGATGTTTGCAATAGTTGCAACGGACTAAAGATAGGATTAAATCTCTATCCTTAAAGCTTCCTTAAAAGGGTGTTAATTTTTGGAAATGGCATGTGGACTCTTGATTATTTTCAGAGAAAAAGTATAGTTTTGGAATGTTAACCTAATCCAACTATCATGTTAAAGAAAATCGGAATCGTCTTGATCCTTGCCTTTGTGGTGATCCAGTTCTTCAGACCAGAGAAAAACAACAGTAACGATCTCACTTATGATATCAGCACAAAATATGAGGTCCCTGAAGAGGTAGATAAAATACTGAGGGTTTCCTGTAATGATTGCCATTCAAATAATACGGTATATCCCTGGTATGCTGAGGTTCAACCTGTGGGATGGTGGCTGAATGACCATATTGAACACGGGAAAGGCCATCTGAATTTTTCTGAATTCACCAAAAGACCTATCGCTATTCAGAATCATAAGCTAGAGGAAACCATTGAAATGGTGGAAGAGAAGGAGATGCCTTTGAAGGACTATACCTATTTCGGTTTACACCCGGAGGCCAATCTAACGGATGAGCAGCGGCAGTTGATCATCAAATGGGCTAAAGATCAGATGACCTATCTGGCGAAGACCTACCCGGCAGACAGTCTGGTGATGCCCAGCAGGAGGTAAGCTTTAATTAAAATAGATCAAAACCTAACCGACTATTTCTGCATCTTCAGATAATAGTCGAGCGAGTGTTTCCCCGATCCATAGAAAATAAAGAAAGCACAAATCAGAAATACAACAACAGCCTGGATGAGGTTGCTCATGACCATTACGCCCAGGAAATTGGTAAGGATGGCCCCTATCAGAATGGGCATCTGCAATGCAACACTCCAGCGGGTCAACAGGCCAATGATGATAAAAAATCCTCCGACGAAATGAGCGGCTGCCACGTAGTGGATGATCATCATACTGCCCGGAAGTTCGCGGAAGGGATCCATAACCAGAGCCATAGCTCCCGCATCAGACATAAAGTCTACTCCTTTTAAGATCAGAAAGAACCCGAGAGCTGCACGTATGATGTCGAGCCCGTAATACGTATGGGCATTGGCCCATTTATTCCATGCCTTTATTGTTCCCATAACGCTGAAATTTTAATGATTACCCTGTATAAGGTACTCATTATTAGGCAGATCACAAAACGTCGGTTGCGCTATTCTCCTGCTTCAGAAAGGGAAATTTTATCCGGATCTAGTTGCTTTCTGTACTTTTTCCGGAGCTTATTAAGTTTAGGATTGATCACGTTTCTGCAAAATGGTTTTTCAGGATCCCTGCGATAATAGTTGAGGTACTCTTCACTGTTTTTCCTGAAATCATTAAATGGGAGTACCTGGATAATTAGCTTTTCTGAATATTCAGTTTGTAATGCTTCCAGTGTATTTTCCACTTCAGCCTTTTGGGTTTTTGAGAAAACGTAAATCGCTGATCGGTATTTCTTACGCATCTGGTGAGCTGAGGTGGCACTATGGGTATCGAGGTGGATGTGTAAGAGATCCCAAAGTGTTATTTCTGCAGGATTAAAAGACAACAGTATCGCCTCGGAAAAAGACATGGCTTCAGTGGAAGAAACCCATCCCTGCTGTACATCCGAAACCCCTTTCAGGCTTTGAAAGATCGCTTCGGTACACCAGTGGCAGCCTCCGCCAAGACCTAATTTCTGAATCATGTTAGTAGATCTGTTTCTTTTGCAATGTATAAAACAGATACTGAAATACGGCAGCACTTTAAATTGAAAAACCCCCTGACAATGATCACACAGGGGGCCTTTCGTTGATTTGGGGTAATATGCTTACTTCTTCAGCAAGTCGCGTATCTCTGCCAGTAATTCTTCCTGACTAGGTCCTTTAGGAGCAGCAGGTGCAGGCGGTTTTTTAGTTTTGTTATACGCCTTAACGATCATAAATAGCACGAATCCTACGATAATCAGGTTGACGATAGTGTTGATCCACGCCCCGTAACGGATGGCGTTTTCAGCAATGGCACCGGCCTCTCCGGCAACTCCTGAAGCTTCAGTAAGTACGTACTTGAGGTTTGCAAAGTCGACTCCCCCGGTGAATTCACCAACTACGGGCATTACGATGTCGTTTACAAATCCGTTTACTACCAGGCCAACGGCTCCGGCCAGGATAACGGCTACGGCAAATTCAATGACATTGCCGGTCATAATAAAATTCTTGAATTCTTTTAGCATTGTTTTAAAGTTTAAATGATTAATAATTGTGTTTAGTATTCTTGTTACTCTTATCAGAATGCATAGCTAAGACCAATGGTCCAGTATGTCTGCAAGTCGTTATCTACAGTGTCGAAAGTCTCAGTTGTATTGCCCAGGGTATTAATAGAATAGTTCAGGGCTTCCTGCTTGTTGTTTCTCAGGCCAAAGTCGAAACCAACCCCAATCATTTTCCACAGCGTATAGGAAAAGGAGTTAATCCATGTCCAGTTGCTGAGATCTCCGCTTTCATAACTCTGGAATAAAGAGAGGTTACTCTTAAAGTTTATAGCTCCCACCTGACGGGTATAATCGGCAACGATTTTTGCTCCAAGGGAGGAGTTAAAGATGGTGTCCTCACTGCTGAAGACAAAGTTGTAGTTTAACGGATGGATGACCACTACCAGATTGTCAGTGGGCGTCCAAGTTCCCCCAACCCCAATATCGAGGTATCCCGGATCGTTGAAATTATTGAGGATGGTTGTACGGTATTCCCCAAGGGTAGATATCGCAAATTTTTCACTCAGTTTTCGTCCGTAAAGGGAAGTGATATTAAACACATCTGTGGCTTCCCGGAAGCTGTCAGAATCAGTTGCATCGTCCTTATCATCGAGCTTTACCCACTGGAGATTCACATTTGCCGAATTTCTCCAGAAGAATTTTTCTTCCTTGAGATTTGCAAAGGCGTTGACAGTAAACCCGATATTTCCTGCCGAGTTGTTAGGGAACCCCTGGGAATACCAATTGTTAAAGCTAGACAGGTTGACCCCAATGGTGCCGAATGCCCCGGTCTTCCAACCTGGCAAGGCATCAATTTGTGATTGAAGGGCGTTTACCCTGCCCTGGATGGCCGCGATAGAATCCTTCTTTACGGCCTTTTCTGCTTTGAGTTCTGCTTCGGTTTGCGAATAGGCAAGCATTCCTGCCAACAGGAATAAAGCAAGTAATCCTCTTTTCTTCATCGTTCTTGTATTTGTAGTTATCAATTAATTTTATTTAAGACTGGTCATCGATGGAAGCATCTACCGCATTTTTCTTTACCGATGCGATCCCATTTTCCATCCCGCTGGCATTGGAATACATCTCACTTGTACCGATAATTTGTCCGTTTCTCGCTTTCATATTAAAATACGGACTGCCGTTTTTAGCTGTTTTCCTGTCGAAACGTTTGTCTTCTGAGGCGTTGTTCATTACCGAATGAATCCCTTTCTTGCAGCTCGCTTTACTCTTGTAGGTTTCGCTACTCAGGATGACCTGTCCGTTAGACGCTTTCAGATCGAATTTGTACTGACCTGATTTTGTTTTTCTGATTTCAAATTTTCCCATTGTTTTAATTTTACTATTTAATTACTCTATTTATTGATTTATATTTCTATTGTACTGGTTTCTGTATGGTGACGGGATTCTTCTCCCTGTTATTCCTTATTTCAGTTCTACCTTGTTTTGTACCAGATCCTCTATAGGAATCACAATTTTCCCTTCTTTGGTCTTGATAGTTACAAGGATTCCCTCTATGGCCTCAATCGTACCTTCAATTTTTTTGGTTTTGATGGCGTCCCCAACAGCATACGTCTTTCTGGCATAGAAGGTGTTCAACAACTTCCCCACTACCTCTCTCGATCCCAGGCCGAGGCCAATGGCAAAAGCCAGGAGGAAGGCCCCAATAATCATGGTGATATTACTGGTGATGATCGCCGTATCGATTCCAGCCTGGTTAAGGGCTGTGACAAGCACGAAGATGATGATCATATAGTAAACGATGCCACTTATGATCTTTGAACCCCCCACTCCCATAGAATCAAAAATGCTTATCAGGGCCTTTTTAATAAGTCTGGCAGCATACATCCCGATCATAAAAATAACCACCGCACTTAGCAGTACAGGAAGGTATCGCAGAAGGTTTGATATTTCGGTTGAGATGATAGTGAGACCCATGACCTCTGCAGCTACAATGATAAAGGTGATCCATAGGACACCTTTGATAAAGCCCAGGAGGATTTTTATGACATCTACTTTAATTTTGCTCTCCTCCCCAAATAAATGGGCGTCGTTTATTTTATCAGACAGGGAATCGACCCGTGCCAGTCTGAGAATTTTTTTCAGTACAAACCCAATGATCTTGATAATCAGCCATCCGATAATCAGGACGATGATTGCGCCAAGGATACCGGGCAATGCCGAGACAATATCCGAGACTATGGACTTTAGTGAGTCTGTTGCTAAGCTTCCTAGTGTTTCCATAATAGTGAAGTATTTATTGGTCTTTTTTTCTTGTTTTAAACAAACTTGCGATTAACTCCTTCGTATTAAGCGTATATAGGGAGGCGAGGTCCATAAATAGTTTGGCAGCAGCCACGTCCTGCATCACCTTCTTTTTCAGGTTTGGCGGAGCCTCCATGATTCGTTTGCCGAGATCTTTAAAAGGATTTTGTACGTTTTCTGCCATCAGGGGATTGCGTTATAGGTTGCTAATGTTTTTGCCTTGGCTCTTTTCAGTCGCATTTTTACTGCACTTTCGCCAAGGTCTAATAAGGCGCATAATTCTTTTACCGAAATATCGTCCTGGTATTTTAGCAACAGCAGGGTCTTGTCTTCCGGAGGGATTTGTTCCAGTACAGATTTTAATTTATCAGAACGCATGTGGAAGAAACTCCTATCTTCTACCTCACCAACCAGTTGATGTTCTGTTGCATCGAACTTTTCAGATTGTTCACTGATCTTTCGCCCTTTATTCCTGGTAACATAATTGACGCAAAAGTTATAGGTGATGGAATAGACCCAACTCGAGAATTTGGAGATACCCCTAAAGCCGCCCAGCTTGATATAAATGGTAAGGAAAACATCCTGGGTGAGGTCTTCTGCCTCGTCTTCAGATTGGGCAAACCCGGAACACTTGGTATACACCCTGTCTGCGTACCGGTCATAAATTATTCCGAATAATAGAGTGTTGTTTGTCGCCACGATCTTCTCTACCAATTCCTCATCAGAGAGTTCTCGGTATGGATGATCCTTGTCGAGGGCCGATTTATTCCGATCCCCGATGACTACCAGAAATAATTTTCTAAGTATTGTTACCATGAGTTACGGTTGGTTGCCATTCTGAGCAATGATAACGGCCACCAAGATAGTGAAACATTAAAGCATAGCGACAAAAGCGTTCATGGGCGGCCCATTGAACAGCTTGCATTATACTTTTCGATTTCATTTCAGTTGATTTAGTTATTCATCGGGATGTGTTCCCATACTTAAGACCCCTTTTTTTGACGGAGGTCACTTTTTCCCGAAATTTTTTAAATAAAATATTGAAATGGCAAGCAAAAATCACCGTACTATGGGTGCCGGAAGACCTTTGAATTAAAAAATCCGGCAGTAGAACTACCGGATTGTCATGGTCCAATTGATGTAATTTTTCAGATATTAAAAGCCCGGGTAGCAGCATAACCGTAAGGGCGACTCTTTATTTGACCGCCAGAGTGGTGTCAAATTGATTTAAGGAGGAAGCGACATAGAATTCGGCTTCCCTGGCTAATTCAGCAGAATACTCCTGGTAGGTTAAAATAACGAGGGTTACTATAGTAATTAACAGCAGTCCCGTACATATCCTGGCTCCAAATAATCGTGTTGATTCATCCATTAGATCACATTACTGGTATAATTCACAAGTTAAAGAAAAGTTAATACATTAACAATACCTTAACAGTCCTTTCTTACAACAGAGTTTTCAAGTGGTCACTTATTCATCAGCTTGTGCAATTATATGTATCTTACAGGGACAGATCAGCCAGATAAAAACCAAGAGTATGAAAGCCATCATTTTCAGCTTTCTCTTCACCTTATGCTTTCCCGGATATGGGCAGGACATCGCAGTAGTTAATTCAGAAAAAGCCTGGTCACCACTTTTCAGTGAGGAGGCACCACTCTCCATCAAACTTAAGTATTCTAACAAGCAGGTAAAGAAGGAAACCAATGACAGTACTTACCTCGCTTCTATGATCTGGTATAAGGCGGGAAATAACTGGGATTCCCTCTCGGTTAAACTAAGGGCAAGAGGAAATTTCAGACGAAAAACCTGTTATTTCGCTCCCCTAAAATTAAAATTCTCTAACTCCAGGATTGAAGGAACGCCCTTTGAAGGCAATAGGAAACTCAAATTAGTTCTTCCTTGTCTGCTAGACAGAAATACCAGTGATTATGTACTAAGGGAATACCTTGCTTATAAACTATACGAAATTCTGGCCCCCTATCATTTTAAAACCCGCCTTACCGAAATATCCCTTGTTGAGGCGAAAGGCAGGCGGGAGGTCACGCATGGCGTAATCGGATTTCTTATTGAAGATATGGACTATTTAACGCTGCGATATAAAGGGCAGGAGATAAAACGACTTATCCATCCACTGCAACACGATCCTATCTCCTCCATCCAGAACTCTTTTTTTCAGTTTATGATTGCAAACACCGACTATTCCACCAAGCAACAACACAATCAGAAACTTCTCTTTACGAACAATAAAATTATTCCTGTCCCATACGATTTTGATATGTCCGGGCTGGTCAATGCTCCTTATGCCGCCGTAACCAACATACAGAATTTATCCGGCTCCATTTCGATGGTTACAGACAGAATTTATAAAGGATATGAGCGCGAGGAGTCATATCTGGAAGAGGTGAGGCAGGCCTGCCTGGCTAAAAAACCGTTTATGCTCAATGAAATTGTCAAAATAAAAGATCGGTTTCAGGACCCGGGTCAGTATAAAGAAGCTGCCGATTTTATCACCTCCTTTTTTGATATACTTGAAGAAGATAAAAAATTTACAAAACAGATTTTGGGTAGGCTAAGAACCCGCTAGACTTCTGTTTGCCGGCTCCTCCCTGTCGATAAATTTCTGGTAATGGTCGTATCGTTGAAAGATCTGTTCAACATATTGAAAAGGTTCCAAACCTCTTACATAACCGAACTTAACTACCTCATGATTGTAATTTTTAGGAAAACTCAGGGCCAGGATCATCTTTTCCACATGATCGTCCCAGATACTGTCTTTCAGCCCCTTTTCACGTGCCAGGTTCTGTGCATCCAGAACATGACTATACCCACAGTTATATGCTGCCATTGTAAATTTAATACGCTGAACCGTGTCTTTCACTTGTGCAAAATTCCGGTATAGCTGCCTGAGGTATTTAGAGCCAGCGCGGATCACCTCTCCGGCATCGGCAGTTTCGGTTACTCCTAAATCCTGTGCAGTTCCCGGCATAAGCTGCATGAGTCCCTTTGCACCGGTCCAGGATTCTGCATTCGGATCGAAACGGGATTCCTGATAAATGAGGGAGGCCAGTAATCGCCAGTCCCACCCCAATAACTTCGAGTTCTCCTTGATAATAGGATCGTACCGACTGATCTGTTTTTGGTTAAGGCTGTAAAATGGGCTATTGACCCTTCGTCTGAAACTCCTTTTATTTTTAAAATACTTGTTGTAGATAACGTAATAGTCGGTTTCCTTTTTCTCTTTTTTTATCCACTCATTGGTCGCCTTTAGCAATTGCTTTGCTTCGGGCCTTAAAGCCCAAGCAATACGCTGGGAGAAACTCAAAGGAACCGACACATCCAAATTAGGGTAGTAGGATGCATTGATGGATGCCAGGTTTTTATCCGCCAGGGTATATTTGATCTCCCCTTCTGCTACCATTTTAATTATTTCATCGGTAGCGTAATTCCCTGTTAAAGTATCAATGATGATTTCTCCCCCGATTTCACGGGAAAGATTTTTTATCCTTTTAAAATAGGAGGAGTTTTTTCGAACAGAAACGGTATCCCCGATAAGTTCTATGGGATCACTCACCATCCTCTCCCGGATGTTGTCTAGGGTCATTTTACGCCAGCTATCAGGCTTGCGCTGCACCAATACCTGTTCTGTGATATAAAGGTATTCGGCAAAAGAGACTTCCCGTTTACGCTCAGCAGTAATTGCCAGACCGTGGGCCACAATGTCTACTTCGCCTTTTTGAAGTTCGTCCAGCATTTCGTCCAGGTCACGGGAAACGTGAAGCACCAGTTCTACCCCAAGGTCGTCGGCAAGTCGTTTGAGCAATTCGTATTCATACCCCATGGGTTGGCCCCGATAGAGAAAATAACTCGTAGCACTATAGGCAATAAGTGCATGTAATTTTCCATCGGCTTGTATCTCTGCCAGGTCTCTTTTTGCCTGCTTTACTGGTTGAGTACTATTTTTCCCCACTTTGTACTCTTTACAGGAGAACAACAGCAGGCAACACAGCAATAAAGATCTCTTGAAATAGTTCATGATACAGGGAAGCTGAAACCTAAAGTCCAGCAAATCAATGGGTAAAATACTAAAATTTACGGAATGACTATCTAAACAATAGAATTAAAGCACCCAGGGCGGTAAGGAGAAGTATCATTTTTCGGTAGTGAGCTTCCCGGATGATCCTTACAAGTCGCACCCCAAAAAAGAGCCCCAGCACCACCCCCGGAAGGAGTTTGGCATTGATAAGCAGGGTGTCGAAGGTGATAGTTTTCCATATCAGGATATGAAAAGGTAGTTTAAAGAGGTTGATAATTAGGAAAAGCCAGGCCGCGGTTCCAATAAATTCATTTTTTGGAATCCTCATTGCAAGAAAAAAGATGTTTGAAAAAGCCCCGGCCAGGTTCCCGATCATGGTCGTAATTCCGGCCATGATTCCCATTATTCCAGCAAAACCCCAATGTGTGGGAACTACTTTAGACTTGCGCATATCCCACCAGGTCATCATTACCACACTGCCCAATATTACGATTACCATAGCCACTTTAAAAGTGTCTTCAGGAAGATCGTTTCCCAGTATCACCCCGAGGACTACTCCACTCATCATCCAGGGGAGGAAACGCCTGATATATTTCCATTGGGCGTGCTTGTTGTAATAGGCCACCGCAAATATATCGCCCATAACAAATAATGGCACCAGCAGACCAGTTGAGGCGCGTGCCCCAAAAGCCAGGGCCATGAGGGTAATAATGATAACTGCAATGCCTTTTACACCTGCCTTGGAGATACCCAGTACAAAAGAGGCTAAAAAGGCAAGAATCCAGGAGGTAAAGGTAATTTCCACAGTTGATTGGTCAGTTAGCCCTAAAAGGAAAGGGTAAAGGTATTCCAAAAAATAATATCTTTAACCGCCAACCATCGCACTCCCATATGGAACTCAGCACTCTGGATTATAGTTTTATCATTGTTTTCTTCTCCACTGTCCTTGCTATAGGGATCATAGTTTCTAAAAAATCAGGTAAAAATACTTCTGAGTTTTTTCTCAGTGGCAGAACCATGCCATGGTGGTTGCTGGGACTCTCTATGGTGGCAACTACTTTTTCCACAGATACTCCAAATCTGGTTACAGACATTGTCAGGACAAATGGAGTTTCAGGGAACTGGGTATGGTGGGCATTCCTTATTACGGGTCTGCTTACCGTTTTTGTATACGCCAAACTCTGGAGGAAGTCGAATGTAAATACCGACCTTGAATTCTACGAATTGAGATACGGTGGAGCGGCAGCCAGCTTTCTCAGAAAATTCAGGGCCATCTATCTGGGGGTGATTTTTAATGTAATTACAATGTCTGCCGTAACTCTGGCAGCAATTAAAATAGGAGGAATTATGCTGGGCCTGGAGCCATGGCAGACTGTGGTAAGTGCCGGACTCATCACGGTTATCTTCAGTGCTCTCGGTGGCTTTAAAGGGGTGGTTTATACCGATTTCCTCTTGTTTTTTGTCGCCATGTCTGGAGCCATAGGGGCGGCCTATTACTTGGTGAATATGCCCGAAGTAGGGGGAATAGCTGCTTTAATGGCCAATGAAAATGTCACCGACAAACTCTCCATCCTCCCTGATTTTAGTAATACCCAGGCGCTTATTACACTTTTTATTATTCCTTTGGCGGTACAGTGGTGGAGTTCCTGGTATCCCGGTGCCGAACCCGGAGGGGGAGGTTATATTGCCCAGCGGATGTTGGCGGCAAAAAATGAAAATCACGCCATTGGTGCCACCTTCTTTTTTAATATCATGCACTATGCCTTACGACCATGGCCGTGGATACTGGTAGCCCTGGCTTCCCTGGTGGTCTATCCGGACATAGCCAGTATTCAGGAAGCATTCCCCACCATTGCCGACGATAAATTGGGGCACGATCTGGCTTATTCCGCCATGCTGACAAAACTCCCGAGCGGATTGCTGGGACTGGTACTCGCCTCCCTTATTGCCGCCTACATGTCGACGATCTCTACTCAGCTCAACTGGGGATCATCCTATATCGTATATGATTTTTACAAACAACAGATAAATCCCGATGCATCGGAAAAGCGACTTGTAGCCGTGGGCCGGATCTCCACAGTAGTACTAATGATTTTTAGCGCGGCACTTGCCCTGCTGTTGCAGAATGCGCTACAATTGTTTGAGGTATTGCTGGTATTTGGGGCCGGTACCGGACTTATCTTTATCCTCCGATGGTTTTGGTGGCGGATCAATGCCTGGAGTGAAATCACGGCAATGTTTGCTTCCGGGATCATCTCCCTCGTTTTAAAACTTACTCCCTTCGGCGCCTTTTTATTCGCCCCGGAGTCAGGCGTTTTCCCCGACTGGTCTGAATACATCTTTGTGGTGGTAGTAACAACAGCAATTTGGATGGCGGCTACGTTTTTAACTCAACCAGAATCGAAGGAAGTACTCCGTTCCTTCTACATGAAAATACAACCCGGAGGCCCGGGCTGGGCAAAAGTGGTACGTGAGGCAGAGAATGATAAACAGCGAATTATCACTACCGATGAGAAATGGAGCGTCCCCGCGGGTATTACTGCTATGTTGTTGGGCTGTGTGCTGATTTATACCATTATGTTTGCTACCGGATACTGGATTTACGGAAAGGTTGTCCCTGCAGGGATACTAACAGTAACTGCGATTGTCGCCGGATTCCTGCTGACGAAGGTTTGGAATAAAATGAAAGGAACTATTTTATAATATTTATGAAAGATAGAATCATATCGGTAGATATTTTCAGGGGGCTGACCATCGCTCTGATGATATTGGTAAACACGCCCGGAACCTGGGAGTACGTATTTCCCCCTTTGCGCCATGCAGAATGGCATGGGTATACACCAACAGACCTGGTCTTTCCCTTTTTTCTTTTTATCGTTGGGACATCCATAGTTTTTGCATATCGCAATAAAGAACCAAATTCTGCCACTTACAGGAAGATTTCAGTGCGTACGCTGAAACTGCTGGGGCTGGGATTATTTCTGGGGGCATTTACAATCTCTTTTCCCTTTATCAAGGACTTTGCAGAAATCAGATTCCCGGGTGTGCTGCAGCGGATAGGCGTAGTGTTCTTTTTTGCCGCTGTACTCTTTCTCAATTTTAACTGGAAAGTAATTCTGGGAATTACCATCGCCATTCTTGTGGGTTACTGGGTATGGCTGGGATATATCCCTCTAAATGGGGAGACCCCAACCTTTGAACGGGCACCAAATAACTGGGCAAATTTTGTAGACCTTCAGGTTTTTGGTACGCATATGTACAAGGAGGATTACGATCCTGAAGGCCTGCTAAGCACTTTTCCTTCAATAGCTTCATCTCTGCTGGGTATTTTTACAGGCCTCATCCTAATCTCACAACGAGCAAAAAAAGAACTTCTTCTGCTTCTCCTGGGGATTTTGATGCTGCTTCTCGGTTATATATGGGACCTTGCATTTCCCATCAACAAGGCATTATGGTCTAGTAGCTTTGTCCTGGTTACAGCTGGCTGGGCCAATATTTTCCTGGCTCTGATCTATTATCTCACCGACGTGAAAGGAATACAGTTTGGGAGTATTTTCAAGTACACCGGCGCTAATGCCATCACCGTATATTTCCTTTCGAGCTTTGTCACCAAGCTTTTCTATTCCATTCAGGTAGAGGAGGGCCTTTCACTTCACGGCTGGATTTATAAAAATATTTATGTCCACTCCTTCCTCTCAGGAGAGCTTTCATCCTTGTTGTACGGACTTTCGGTAATGGGATTTTATTTACTTCTGGCCCTATTTATGTACCGAAGGAAGATTTTTATAAAGGTTTAAAGAACAGAACTTCTACTCAGCACCTGGATTGTTATTCTTCTTAAAAGCCCAGGAAAGAAAATCGGGAAAAACATTGGCCCAGGTGGGCAGGTCGTGTTTCCCGCCGGGAATTTCCACATAAGTGATCTTTCCTGGAAATGAATAGCCTTTTAACTGAAGTTCTTTGATGAGGTCGAGGGTATCGTCTATAGAATCGATGACACCATTGTTATTTCGGTCTGCTTTCTCATCCTGAGTTCCACACTGGAACCAAAAGGAGAGATGTGGGGAATATTTCCCTTCTTTTACCAGATCGAGGACAATGCGACTTCGGTCTTCAGGGTCCTTTCGGGTATAGGGTTTTTTACGCCACCAGAATGAGCCGCTGAACACCCCCACTTTCCCAAATTTGCCTGGGTGTTGGTACGCGATGTCGAAAGCTGATAACCCGCCCAGGGACATACCGCAAAACACCCAGTCTTCTGCCCAGGAGCTGGCCCTGAATTCTTTCTTTAAAAAAGGAATAAACTCTTCGGTGACGAAACGGGAATACAAACCGGCTTTTGCACCCCGCCCTTTATAATCTGCTACCCCGGCGGTACCGTATTCCTGCATTCTGTTCTCGTCGGTTTCCATGCCCACATATAGAAAAGGCAGAAGTTTCTTGTTTTGGTACGCTTCTGTGATGATTCGCTCCAGACCCAGAGTGGTATAGTCCTGACCATCGTTCATAAGAAGTACAGGGAAATGGATATCTGAGTTTCGGAAAGAAGGTGGGGCCACTAATCTGAACCGCACTTTTCTTTTTAAAAAACGGGAAGTAAAGGATCCTTTTAAACTGATGTGTTCAACATTAAAAATCATTCTGTCATTTTAAAGGGAGCAAGTATAAGGAATCCTCTGAATTTAAGCAGAGTATATCCAAAAATAAAATACCTTTGCGCACCAAAAATTTATTGGTATACTAAGAAATTTAGGTTACATTATCTCATGGCATCCATTCAATATATTCAGTATTACTCAAATACTCTGGAACGGAATATAAATCTGGAAATTACCGGGCATTGGGGATATCCTATTCTTATGTTTCCCTCTTCCTACGGGAGTTTTACACAAAACAACGATTTTGGCCTTAATGGATCAGTGATGAATTTTGTTGAAGAAGGCAGGATCAAACTGTACAATGTGGAAACTATTGACGGGATGAGTTTCTATGCTGAAAACATGTCTTCTGAAACCAAGATTCACAATTATGAATTGTATATGCAATTCCTTAAGAACGAGCTAATCCCTTATATACAAAAGGAGTGCAATACACATCGCATCGGAGTTGCCGGGGTGAGTTTCGGGGGATACCACGCAGGAAATACTGCTTTTAGATTCCCCGATTTGGTTTCACACATGTTCACCATGTCAGGGGTATTTAACATCCGCAATTTTGTACCCTTATCCGACGATATAAGGATTTATTACAATTGCCCTGATGAATTTATGCAGAACGAAGAAAGCTGGAAATTTCAGCATATGAATCTGGTCCTCAGTACTTCAGATTGGGATAGTTGCAAGCCAAAAAACGTTCATATGGCTGGAATACTCGAGTCAAAAGGCATACCTTACTGGTATGATGAGAAAAAATGGATAGACCACGACTGGCCATTGTGGAAAATGGCATTTCCGGAATACATTGGCCGATATTTTTAATTTTAAACATTTAGAATCATGATAAAAAGAGTAGGAATTTTATTTGGAATGGAAGACACCTTTCCCTGGGCCTTTATTGACAAGGTAAATGAACTGGGAGATGGGCAGGTTGTTGCTGAGCCGGTTTTGATCGACAAGGTCCAACAGGGGATTGATTACGGCTATCATGTCATCATCGATCGTATTTCACAGGAGGTGCCCTTTTACAGGGCATATCTGAAAAATGCTTCTCTTATGGGAACCGCAGTGATCAACAATCCGTTTTGGTGGAGTGCAGATGAGAAATTCTTTAACAATTGTCTGGCCATGCAAATCGGGGTTCCTGTTCCCAAAACAATCCTGCTCCCATCCAAATCGCGCCCCGATGATACTACTGAAAAGTCGTTTCGCAACCTCAAAGCTCCTTTAGATTGGGAATATATATTTAATTATATAGGATTTCCGGCTTATATGAAACCTCACTCAGGGGGTGGATGGAAAAGTGTTTACAAGGTGAATGATCCGGATGATCTTTTTGCCAAGCATTCCGAGACAGACCAACTTGTGATGATGCTGCAGGAAGAAATTGTTTTTGATGATTACTATCGAGTGTATTGCCTTGGCCAAAAATATGTCCATATCATGCCTTATGAACCCAGAAATGAGTTTCATTTAAGGTATGTTACCGAGCCTAAAACAACAGGGGCAGAACATCAGAAACTGATGAAGACCATACACGATTATACCATTAAACTCAATCAGGCACTGGGGTATGATTTTAATACGGTGGAATTTGCCGTGAGGAATGGAATTCCCTACGCCATTGATTTTTGTAACCCGGCCCCGGATGCAGATATTAACTCTGTTGGGGAAGGGAATTTTAAATGGATCGTGGAACACTCAGCCAAACTTGCTATTGAGAAGGCCCTTGCACACAAGGAAAATTCGAACAATAGTTCCTGGGGAACCTATGTGCAGCAATGTATTGCTCCTACAGTGCAAAAAGTACCCAAGCCACCCTTAAAATCGGCAGCACAGGTAAAAAGATCGGTTGTAAAGAAAACACCCATCACAAAAAGTAAGGCTAAAGGTTCAACTTCTAAGACTACATCAAAAAATCCAGGGAAGAAGACTCCGCCCAAGAAAAAGTAAGTTCACCTTTAATCCGCCATCATGAAAAAATTCACTTTAGGCATCGAAGAAGAATTCCAGATTTTAGATAGCGAAACTTACACGCTGAGGTCGCATATGTCTAAGATCCTTGAGGGGGGCAAAGTATTCCTTAAGGAACGCATAAAAGAGGAGATGCACCAATCGGTGATTGAAATGGGGACCAATGTCTGTGAAAATATTACACAGGCAAGGGAGGAGGTTTCATACCTCCGGCAGCAGGTAATTGAACTTGCCGACAAGGAGGGTTTAAAAGTGGCGGCAGCAGGAACCCACCCTTTTTCGATGTGGAGTGAACAACCAATCACACCCAACCCCCGATATGATGAATTGATCGCAGAAATGAAAGACGTGGCCCGCTCCAACCTTATTTTTGGCCTGCATGTTCATGTGGGTATTCCAAGCAGGGAAGAAGGCCTGCAGATCATGAATGTGGCGCGATATTTCTTGCCCCACCTGTACGCACTTTCAACCAATTCTCCTTTCTGGGAAGGCAGGGATACCGGTTTTAAATCGTTTCGCTCCAAGATTTTCGACAAATTCCCGAGAACAGGTATTCCGCCCTATTTTTCAAGTGTGGCTGAATACGACAAGTTTGTCGACGTGCTGGTAAAGACCAATTGTATAGACAACGGAAAAAAGATCTGGTGGGATATCAGGCTACACCCCTTTTTCCCTACAGTAGAGTTCAGGGTTTGCGATATGGTTATGACTGTGGATGAAGTAACCTGTATAGCTGCATTGATGCAATGTATTATTGCCAAATTGCATAAACTGCACCAAAAGAACCAGAGCTTCAGATCATACAGGCGCGTATTGATCAATGAAAATAAATGGCGTGCGGCCCGGTGGGGTATGGAGGCCAAGCTTATCGATTTTGGAAAAGAAGAAGAAGTTTCTTTTAAGATTTTGATTACCGAGCTGCTCGATTTTGTAGAGGATGTTGTAGATGAACTGGGGTGCAGGAATGAAGTAAACTATGTCTATCAGATGCTGGAACAAGGATCAGGGGCAGACCGGCAACTGAAAGTATTTAACGAAACCAACGACCTGAAAGAAGTAGTAAAATACATTGTGGGAGAAACGGCAAAAGGCCTATAATTCAAGAAGATTACCAAATCACTTATCGTTATTTATCCGATAAGGAAAGAAAATCAGAAATTCATGCATTCAACATATAAGATAGCCATCCTCGATATGAATGCGGGGCAGCCCAACGAAGGGATGCGTTGTATAAAAATGCTGGTGGAACAGTTTTTAGATCGGGAGGATATTCACGGGGATTACCAGATCTTTGATGTTCGCGTACACCATGAACTACCCGAAATTGAAGAATTTGACATCTTTATCGCCTCCGGAGGACCAGATTCTCCCAAGCCAAGAGGAGAGAAATGGGAAAAGAAATTCTACCGGTTTCTCGATGCTATCTATGATCACAACCTGCTTGAAGAACGCAAGAAATATTTATTCCTGATCTGTCACTCTTTTCAGGTGGCAATTGGGCATTGGAAATTGGCAAAAGTGACCAAAAGAAAATCCACGGCATTTGGCATTATGCCCGTTCATAAAACAAAGAAAGGGAAGCAGGAGTATTTACTCGATGGTCTGCAAAATCCATTCTATGCCGTAGATTCGAGAGATTACCAGGTTGTTAAACCTAAAAAGAAACGACTTAAAAGTCTGGGGTGCACAGTGCTGTGCAAGGAAAAGAAAAGACCTCATGTTCCTTTGGAACGGGCTATTATGGCTATACGTTTTTCAAAAGAGATCGTTGGGGTTCAATTCCATCCCGAGGCAGATTCGGAAGGAATGATGCGCTATTTTAAAAGGGCCGATAAGCGCGCACATATAATCAAACACCACGGGAAAAAGAAATATCTGGATATGATGACCCACCTCGATGACGATGATAAAATCCTGAGGACAAACAGGACTATCATTCCTAAATTTCTTCAGCAGGCAGCAGATGCCATTGACCATCAAACTCCTGTGTCTGTATGATACCTAAAATTAGAGAAGCTTTTAACGCCGGGTTTAATGAGGCCCATTACGAAAGGCTTCAAAAGGAGGTTTTAGAGACTTTTGGGGAGCCATGTCCTTTCCGTATTTCAGAAACTCCGGTCTTTATAGACAGGGAAATGAGAGAAAAAGTGCAGGCCGCCTGCAATGCCATCCTGGAACAATTGGATGGCCTGGAATTCGAAGCTGTCAGACAACGCTTTATGCCTAAACATTTGCATTCTCCTACCCCGGTGGGCAATCCGCATTTCCTTGGGATTGATTTTGGAATTTGCGAAGATGAACATGGAAATCTTAGTCCACAACTCATAGAATTACAGGCATTCCCTTCCTTGTTTTGTTATCAGCCTTTTTTGGCTAAGGCGTATCTAAAGTGCTATCCTAGCCTTCCTGAGAATGGCTTTCATTACTTTTTGGGAGGTCATACAGAAGAGACGTATTTCAATACCCTCAGAGAAGTGATTCTGGGAGAGGAGAATCCGGAAAATGTGATTTTGATGGAGATATATCCCGAAAAACAGAAAACCCGGATCGATTTCTCTGCAACCCAACAGGCTCTGGGAATTGAAGTTGTATGCATGACCAGGGTGATCAAAGAAGGAAATAAGCTGTATTACGAAAAGGAGGGTCGTAAAATCAGGATACACCGCATATACAATCGTGTGATATTTGATGATCTGTATCAGTTTAAAGACCTGAAGACCAACTTCAACATGTTTGACGATCTCGATGTAACCTGGATTACTAACCCCGACTGGTTTTTTATGATCTCAAAATGTATTATGCCTATGCTATCCCACGAAAGCGTTCCTGATTCATATTACCTCGATGAGATTCCGAAGGACATTGACCTGGCGCAATTTGTTCTCAAACCCCTTTTCTCTTTTGCGGGAAAAGGTGTGAACCTCGAGCCAACATGGGAGTTACTCAATTCTATTGAAGACAGGAAAAACTATATGCTACAGAAAAAGGTTACCTATGCTCCGCTGATTAAAACAAAAACCGATAAAAGTGCAAAGGTAGAATTGCGCATCCTCTATATCTGGAATGAGGCGGAGGGAAAATTAAAGCCGGTCATCAATCTCACAAGAATGGGGAAAGGTCCTATGATCAATGTTTCACATCTTACTAATGACACCTGGATAGGTTCTTCCATTAGTTTTTTTGAAAATTAAACAGCGTCTGATTTAACTTATTGATTTTTCAGGAGTCGGGCAACGTATTTCCCGATGACATCAAATTCCAGATTCACCCTGCTGCCGGTTTTGTATTCTTTAAAACGGGTATTTTCATAGGTATAAGGAATAATGGCTACGCTAAAGCTGTTTTTTTCCGAATCAACCACGGTAAGACTAACTCCGTCTACAGTGATAGAACCCTTTTCGATGGTAACTTGATCCGCCTTGGCCGGGTAGCTGAATGTAAAGTACCAACTCCCATCTTTTTGTTCAATGTTCGTACATGTCCCGGTAGTATCTACATGGCCCTGTACGATGTGGCCATCGAGTCGGGTGCCCAGAATCATTGCGCGTTCAAGGTTGACAAGGTCGCCGGTTTTGAGATCAGCCAGATTTGATTTTAGCAGTGTTTCCTCGATCGCTGTCACCTGATATTCATCTTCTTCAATTCCTACTACGGTAAGGCAAACACCATTATGAGATACGCTCTGATCAATCTTGAGTTCCGATGCAAGTTGGGAGGAGATTGTAATGTGCAGATTACTTCCTTCCTGTTTTAGCTGTGTGACCTTACCAAGGGTTTCTATTATTCCTGTAAACATTTCAGGGGATTTAAAAAAGAGGTTTTTTCGCTACCGGGAAGGTCTTTATACCTTATTTTTGAACTAAATAAAACGAAATGCCGGCAGCGGTAATTTCAAGAGTCAAAGGTAAGGCAAAGACCAGATATATGAAGAAGGAAAGTGTAAATATTACGGTTGGAATCTCAGTGGGAGACCTCAATGGCATTGGCTGTGAAGTGATTCTGAAGACATTTGAGGACAGCAGAATGCTGGAGTTGTGCACTCCGGTTATTTTTGCTTCCAATAAAACAATTAGTCAGCAGAAAAACGATCTGGGAATAAATATAACTTTTCATGGTGTGGAGCGGGCGTCTCAGGCTATCGCAGGGAAGATCAATGTTGTAAATGTCTGGAAGGAAACCCCTTCCATTGAATACGGAAAGGCCACAGAAGAGGCAGGAAAATATGCGATCCGCTCCTTAAAAGCTGCTGTAAAAGCACTTCAGAATAATGAAATTGACATTTTGGTAACGGCTCCGATAAACAAAAAAAATATTCAGGCCGAGGATTTCAACTTCCCCGGTCATACCGACTATCTGGCCGGTGAACTCGGAGGGGAAAGTTTGATGTTCATGGTTACAGAGTCCCTGAAAGTAGGTCTTCTGACTGACCATGTAGCGGTAAAGGATGTGGCGCAGAATATTACTTCCAAGCTGATCAGAAATAAGATCGATATCATAGAGAAAAGCCTGAAAATGGATTTTTCGATAAGGAAACCTAAGATTGCCATGCTGGGAATCAATCCACACAGCGGAGACGATGGAGTAATTGGGAAAGAAGATGATGAGGTATTAAGACCCGTCATCAGAGAGATGGTCGATAACGGAAAATTGATTTTCGGTCCTTATGCTGCCGATAGTTTTTTTGGTTCTGATGTTTATAAGCAATTTGATGCCATCCTGGCGGCCTACCACGACCAGGGACTAATTCCATTTAAGACCCTGTCCTTTGGTCGGGGGGTGAACTTTACTGCTGGATTGAACCGGGTAAGGACTTCCCCGGATCACGGTACTGCCTATGAAATTGCAGGCAAGGGCCAGGCAGATGCAGGTTCCTTCAAGGAAGCGGTATTCATGGGGATAAAGATTTTCAGGAACCGAAGAGACTACGAGGAGGTTTCAAAAAATCCATTAAAGAAGCAAAAAGCAAGAGCTTCTTAGAGATTGCCTGGTATTTCGCATCTTCTTCACGGAAAGAGGCCTAAATAATTGATAAATTGATTTGCAATTGGCAAAAAAAATTTATCTTTGCACGCCTTAAACGATTGTAGACAATGACGACGCATAAGGAATTTACAATTCCTTTTTCAGGATTAAAAGTAGGGGCACACTCGTTTGAGTATCAAATAAATAATTCGTTCTTTGAATCTTTTGAGTACAATGAGTTTAATGAAGCCGATATTTCGATAAAGGTTCATTTTAACAAAACGAGTACCGTAATGGAACTGGAGATGGAAGCTCAAGGCACGGTCAATGTTGCCTGCGACCTAACCAATGAACCCTTTGATCTGGAAGTTTCGGGATCTTTACCGCTTGTTGTAAAGTTCGGAGAAGATTACAATGATGAGGATGATGAGATCCTGGTGATCCCTCATGGGGAACATCAGTTTAACATTGCGCAGTATATTTACGAGATGCTTGTACTTGCTGTTCCACAAAAACGAATTCACCCGGGGGTGGAAGACGGAACGCTTAAGTCGGAAGCTTTAAAGAAGCTCGAAGAATTGCAGCCAAAAGAATCAAATAACAACGACAACAATACAGATCCCCGATGGGATGCTTTAAAAAATTTACTAACGGATAAATAAAAGTCACGATGGCACATCCTAAAAGGAAGATTTCCAGAACCAGAAGAGACAAAAGAAGAACACATTATAAGGCTGTAGCGCCAACGCTTGCAAAAGATCCAACAACCGGCGAAGTACATTTGTACCACAGGGCTCACTGGCACGAGGGTAAATTATACTATCGTGGACAGGTGCTAATTGACAAAGCGGAAGAATCGGCCTAAGATTTTATATGATATCTAAGACTCCCATTAGCCACAATGGGAGTTTTTTTATGGACTTTTTCCATAGGCTGAAAAAGTAGCACTTTGGTCTTAAAGTCATAAAAAATCACTATTTTTCAACACTTTTGGAGCATTTTTGAAGGTTTCCGTATAAAAAACTCTTGTTCGCATGACCAAAATTACAGCAGCGATTACAGCTGTGGGGGCCTTTGTGCCAGACTACAGGTTAACCAATAAGATCCTGGAAACCATGGTGGAAACCACTGATGAATGGATTACCACCCGTACAGGAATAAAAGAACGCAGGATACTTAAGGATAAGGACAAAGGGACTTCTTATTTGGCTATAAAAGCCGCGGAGGACCTGATAGAGAAATCCAATATCGATCCGGCTGAGATCGACCTTGTTCTGTTAGGGACAGCCACTCCCGATCTTCCTGTTGCATCCACAGCAGTATTTGTGGCCACTAAAATAGGGGCAGTAAATGCCTTTGCATACGATATACAGGCAGCCTGTTCTAATTTCCTTTTTGGAATGTCTACGGCAGCTCGCTATATAGAATCAGGGAAGTACAAAAAAGTACTTTTAATAGGAGCAGACAAAATGTCTTCTATCCTTGATTATACCGATAGAACTACCTGTATTATCTTTGGTGATGGGGCGGGTGCTGTTTTATTTGAACCCAATACCGAAGGCCTGGGATTACAGGATGAGTACCTCAGATCGGATGGCAGTGGGAGAGAATTTCTTAAAATTGAGGCGGGAGGATCCCTGTTACCAGCCTCTGAAGAAACGGTAAAGAACAAGCAACATTACGTTTTCCAGGATGGGAAATCGGTATTTAAATTTGCTGTTTCCAATATGGCTGAAGTAGCTGCCCTTATTATGGACAGGAATGGGCTTTCGCACGATGATGTGCAATGGCTTGTTCCTCATCAGGCGAATAAGCGAATTATAGATGCTACATCAAATCGGATGGGCCTTGATCCTGAAAAGGTGATGATGAACATTCAGCGATATGGCAATACTACATCTGCTACCTTACCGCTCTTATTGAGCGATTATGAAAAGCAGTTGAAAAAAGGAGATAACCTGGTGTTTGCTGCTTTTGGTGGTGGATTTACCTGGGGCTCCATTTATTTAAATTGGGCGTATAACTAAGCAAGAACTAATCAAATAAGAATTCCATGGATATTAAAGAGATTCAAAGCTTAATTAAGTTTGTGGCTAAGTCTGGTGCCAGTGAAGTAAAACTGGAAACAGATGAGATCAAGATCACCATAAGAACAGGGAGTGCAGATCCCGGTGGGGAAACCACCTATATTCAACAACTTCCACCGGCAATGGCACAGGCGCCAGCTCCTCCAGCACCCGCCGCACCAGCCCCGGCAGCCGAGACACCGGCGGCAAAAAATGAGGAAGACTCGAAATACGTAACTATTAAATCTCCGATCATCGGGACTTTCTACAGGAAGCCTTCCCCGGATAAACCTTCTTTTGTGGAAGTTGGAGATTCTATTGCAGTAGGCGACGTACTGTGTGTTATTGAGGCAATGAAATTGTTCAATGACATTGAATCTGAAGTATCAGGAAAAATTGTAAAAGTTCTTGTGGATGATTCCTCACCTGTGGAGTTTGATCAGCCACTTTTCCTGGTAGACCCATCCTAGTACATAATAACAGATCCGGGGCCCTATCATGCCTGAAGGAAAGATAAGACTGTCCTGGTCATTCAAAACGAGGTAATTATGTTTAAGAAAATACTTATTGCGAACAGAGGTGAAATTGCCCTTAGAATTATTCGTACCTGTAAGGAAATGGGAATCAAAACCGTAGCTGTTTATTCTAAGGCCGACGAAGAAAGTCTTCATGTTCGCTTCGCCGACGAGGCGGTCTGTATTGGGCCCGCACCCAGTAGTGAATCTTACCTGAAGATTCCAAACATTATAGCCGCGGCTGAAATCACTAATGCAGATGGAATTCATCCGGGATATGGCTTTTTGTCAGAAAATTCTAAGTTCTCAAGAATCTGTGCTGAACACGACATTAAATTTATAGGAGCTACAGGCGAACAGATCGATAGAATGGGAGACAAGGCCACGGCCAAGGAAACCATGAAAAAAGCTGGAGTACCTTGTGTGCCGGGGTCAGAAGGAATATTAAAAGATGTTGCAGATGCAATAAAGACAGCTAAAAAAGTAGGTTACCCGGTAATGATAAAAGCCACTGCCGGTGGTGGGGGAAAAGGAATGCGCGCTGTTTGGAAGGAAGAAGAAATGGAGGCTGCTTTTAATAGTGCTGTAAAAGAAGCAACCGCAGCATTTGGAAATGGTGGAATGTACATGGAAAAACTTATCGAGGAACCCCGCCATATTGAGATACAGGTTGTGGGAGATCAGTTTGGTAAGGCCTGCCACCTCTCGGAAAGAGATTGTTCAATTCAGCGACGCCATCAGAAACTAACAGAAGAAACCCCATCTCCCTTTATGACCGATAAGCTCAGGGAAGACATGGGGAAAGCTGCTATCAAGGCTGCAGAGTATATTAAATACGAAGGGGCAGGAACCATAGAATTTTTGGTAGACAAACACCGTAAATTCTATTTTATGGAAATGAATACCCGAATTCAGGTAGAACACCCTATTACGGAACAGGTGGTAGATTACGACCTGATCAGGGAACAGATTCTCGTTGCCGGTGGTGTACCGATTTCAGGGAAGAATTATTATCCGAAATTACACGCAATTGAATGCAGGATCAATGCAGAAGATCCCTATAATGCATTCAGACCTTCACCTGGAAAAATTACAACTTTACACACTCCGGGTGGACATGGAATACGCCTCGACACACATGTTTACAGTGGCTATACTATTCCGCCCAATTATGATTCAATGATTGCCAAGCTAATCACCACTGCACAGACAAGGGAAGAGGCGATTAATAAAATGAAAAGGGCCCTGGATGAATTTGTGATAGAAGGAATTAAAACCACGATCCCATTCCACAGACAATTGATGGATCATCCTGATTATCTGGCGGGTAATTATACCACCAAATTCATGGAAGATTTTAAAATGAAACCAGAAGCAGAAAACAACTAAATCATACTCCGGCTATTGCCGGAGTTTTTGTTACTATGAACCTTAGCCATTGGGAATACAATACCTGGTTTAAAGATATCGATTATACCGTTGTCGGAAGTGGTATTGTTGGCCTGTCCTGTGCTCTGGAATTGCGCGATAAGTATCCTTCAGCAAACATTATTATTTTGGAAAGAGGAGTCCTGCCTCAGGGGGCTAGCACCAAAAATGCAGGATTTGCATGTTTTGGGAGTATTTCGGAGATACTGGACGACCTCAACCATCACAGTCCCGAAGAAGTTCTCGCTCTGGTTCAAAAGCGCTACGAAGGAATAGAATTGTTGCGATCTACCCTCGGGGATAAAGTCCTCAAATATCAACAACTTGGCGGGCATGAACTTTTTTTGGACAAGGATGACGAACTTTTTGAACAATGCCGTGAAGAACTCGATAGGGTAAACAAACTCCTGTTCCCCGTTTTTAATAAGCAAGCTTTTGAATTATACCCAAATACTTTTGGTTTTCAGAAAGTGAAATCAAATTTTATCAGCAACCCTTTAGAAGGACAGATCGATACAGGAAGTATGATGGCCGCCTTGCTGGCGAAAGTACAAGCCTCAGGGATTAAAATTTTTAATGCCATGGAGGTATTAAGTTATGAAGAAGACGATAATGGGATCAGTTTATTCACAAAAAACCTTGAGTTCAGAACAGAGAAATTATTGATTGCAACCAACGGATTTGCTGGAAATTGGGTAGATGTTGACCTGGCTCCTGCCAGGGCGCAGGTCCTGATTACTAAACCCATACCCGGGCTTCAAATACGGGGGACTTTTCATCTCGATAAAGGGTTTTATTATTTCAGGAACGTAGAAGACAGACTCCTTTTCGGCGGTGGGCGTAATCTTAATTTTAAAGGGGAAGAAACACAGGAATTAGGGATAACAGAACAGATACAGACGGAACTTGAACACCTTTTGCACGAAGTGATCCTCCCCGGCACTTCCTTCGAAATCGAACGGCGATGGAGCGGAATCATGGGGGTTGGTTTGCGGAAAAGGCCCATTTTAAAAAGATTATCGGAACGCATAGCTTGTGGGGTCCGGCTCGGGGGGATGGGAATCGCTATCGGGAATAGTGTAGGGCGGGATCTGGCCAGACTTGCATAGCCATCTTAGTTCTGCCGGGGTTTCTTCAGATTAGTATCTGAGGAAATGTGTATTTTAGTTTAACCGGCTCTTTCAAAATCCGGAGGTGAGAATGGAAATACTATATCTGATCGTAGCGGTACTTTTTATTGTTCTTTTAACTACCCGACTCAAAGTACACCCCTTTCTCGCGCTTCTGATCATTTCTATTGCTTATGGACTTTTCGCCGGGATGCCTTTATTGGAGATCACACTTGCCATTAATGAAGGTTTCGGAGGTACCCTGGGAAAAATCGGATTGATCATTGTTTTAGGAGTTATCATTGGAGCCTTTCTTGAAAATACCGGGGGAGCCCAGACGATTGCCATGAAGGTTCTTTCACTGATTGGCAAAAAGCGGATCCCCTTAGCCATGGGTGCAATAGGATATATTGTTTCTATTCCTGTTTTTGCAGATAGTGGTTTTATGCTTTTGCATCCTCTTAACAAGGGTCTAAGTAAAAAGGCGGGAATATCCCTGGCAGGGGCCGCGATCGCTCTTGGGCTCGGCCTGATGGCATCACATACCATGGTTCCTCCCACCCCGGGACCTATAGCCGCAGCTGGGATATTAGAGGCTAATCTGGGACTGGTCATTGCCTTTGGTATTCCTGTTAGCCTCATAGCCCTGGCAGCAGGTATTTTATTTGCCTCAAAATACGCCTCTCGTACATATATAGACCCTGAGAAGGGTGATACTCCAGCAACTGAGATGAAAGCTGATAATACAGAAGCACCGGGGATCATGAGATCTTCCCTCCCTATCCTGATCCCAATTTTTCTCATAGTTCTTAAGTCGGTTTTGGGAGTACAGTCCAAAGGTGAATTGTCTCGTATTTCTGAGATAATCAATTTTGTAGGGGAGCCGGTTATCGCCTTGTTGATAGGTGTGTTTTTATGTCTTCTGTTGCCTAAGAGACTTAATAAGGATATGCTCTCCTCTGCTGGCTGGGTGGGAAAGGCGATCAAAGATGCAGCATCAATCCTCCTGATCACAGGTGCCGGCGGGATATTTGGCACAGTCTTGCAGATGTCGGGCATAGCCGATCTCCTTGGAAATGCACTACAGGATCTTAATATCGGGATATTCCTTCCCTTTATTCTCGCCGCGGCGCTGAAAACTGCACAGGGATCATCTACCGTAGCCCTGGTTACTACAGCTTCAATTATCGCCCCCATGATGCCCTCCTTGGGATACGATTCAGAAATTCAAAAAGCCCTGGTGGTTGTAGCCATTGGTTCGGGATCCGCCATGGTTTCACATGCAAATGACAGTTTTTTCTGGGTGGTCACGCAGATGAGTGGCATGAATGTAAAAACGGGATACCGATTATTCGGACTAGGGACTTCAGTACTTGGAATTACGGGGGCAATCGCGGTTTTTATTATCTCTCTCCTCTTTACTTAATTTATTTCCCGTAGTCGTTTATTGATTGTTTCAATAGATACATTGAGAAAGACCTTAGTACCTATCTTCAGTATTTTTTCGGAGTGAAAAAACACTTTTCCATCTTCCGATTCTCCTTCTACTAAATAATACCCTCTCATGGGGTAAATCTTTTTAACCCGGGTTGCGAGGCCGGACGACTTTGCAACTTTAAATTCGTGGGCATAGACTATAATATTTCTCTTGGTGTCGGCGTAAGATTTCAACACAGTGATGGGTAAAACGTTGGCTTCGCCGAAAAGGCTGGCCACATAGAAATTCCTGGGAGATTCATATACCATGGTCGTCTTTCCGTCTACCACTAATTCCTTATCCTTTAGTACCAAAGTACGATCTGCAAAAGGTAATACATCGAGATGGTCATGAGTTGCGGTAAGGCAGCTGATGTTTTCTTCTTTGAGATACTGGAAGAGATTGCGTCTAAGACTACTTTTCCTGAAATTATCTATATGGCTGAACGGCTCATCGAGCAATAGAAGATCGGGCTTTTGAGCCAGAACCCTTGCCAAAGCAACTCTTTGCTGTTGTCCGCCACTGAGATTTTTTACCTTTACCTTGGCTTCGGATGTCATTTCTATCATCTCAAGAAGTTCTTCCGTTCTTTGCTTTAATTGTTCCGGGTAAAATACAGAGAGAAATTGACTGATATTTTCTGCCACGGAGGTAAATGGCATCAGATCGAACTCCTGAGAGAGGTATTTCATATAAGACTCCCCTGGAACCAACTTGTACAAGGGCCCTTTCACCTGCTCATCCCTCCATAGAATTTCTCCTTGACCCGGAGTAAGCAAGCCGTAGATTAATTTTAATAGGGTGCTTTTTCCACAACCGCTTTCTCCCATGACCGCCACGTGTTCCCCTTGCGCTATATCAAAGGAAAGGCCTTCGAGCACATTGGTTTTGTTATAGGCGAATGAGAGATTTTTTACTTGCAGCATAAGTGTGAATTCCGGAACCCAATTAAAAAATCCGCCTCCAAAGAAACGGATTTAAGCGGACCCACGGGAAGATTAGTCCTTAAATTCTTTCAGCACCTTTTGGTTGGGCAAGGTATCAAAGCCCATATTATAAAATGTAAAGGCAAAGATATCTGCATATTGTTCGATCGTCTTGCTGATAGGGGTCCCTGCCCCATGGCCGGCATTGGTCTCAATACGAATGAGGGTGGGATTGTTCCCCGTCTGATTTTCCTGCAATGTGGCAGCAAATTTAAAACTATGTGCAGGAACAACCCTGTCATCATGGTCGCCCGTCGTGACAAGCGTTGCCGGATATTCAACTCCTTCTTTTACATTGTGAAGGGGGGAATACCCTTTGAGATATTCAAACATTTCAGGATTATCTTCTGAAGTTCCATAATCATAGGCCCATCCGGCTCCTGCCGTAAAGGTATGGTAGCGCAACATATCGAGAACACCGACTGCGGGGAGCGCAACCTGCATCAGATCCGGGCGCTGAGTCATAGTAGCACCCACAAGCAAACCGCCATTAGAACCACCTCGTATTGCCAGATATTCTTTGGAGGTGTATTTGTTGTCGATCAGAAATTCTGCAGCAGCGATAAAGTCATCAAAAACATTTTGTTTTTGCAGTTTCGTTCCTGCATTGTGCCATTTCTTCCCATACTCTCCACCACCTCTTAAATTAGGTACAGCATAAACCCCGCCCTGTTCCATCCAGATGGCATTCAATACACTGAAAGATGGGGTAAGACTAACATTAAACCCTCCATAACCATATAGGATAGTCGGGTTCTTTCCATTTAATTCCGTGCCTTTTTTATAAGTAATGATTATAGGGACCTTAGTCCCGTCTTTGGAGGTATAGAAATCCTGTTTCGATTCGTAGTCTGCCGGATTGAAGTCGATTTCAGGCTTCCAGTAAGTGGTGTATTCACCTGTATCAGGATCAAATTTATAAATAGAACGCGGAGTGTTGTAATTGGTAAAAGAAAAATAGAGCGTTTCCTCCTCTTTTTTTCCGCCGAATCCTCCGGCACTTCCTATTCCGGGTAAATTCACCTCCCTGATCAATTCGCCCTGGTAGTTGTATTGTAGGATTCTGGAAATGGCATCTACCATATATTCAGCGAAAATATATCCACTCCCTGTATTCGCACCGAGCACATTTTCAGTTTCAGGAATAAGGTCTTCCCAATTTTCAGGCGCGGGGTTTGAGGCATCTACCTTCACTACCTTGAGATTGGGAGCATCCCTGTTTGTCTGGATGAAAAGAGTTGTTCCCTCATTGCCTATAATGTAACTATCCGAATCGGTATCGTCTAAAACAGTTGTAAAGAGGGAGTTGGGATCTGTAAGATCTCTGATAAGTAACTTATTCCCAGAGGTGGTTGTCCTTGGATACACAATGAGATAGCGTTCATCTTCCGTTGTTGTTGCCGATACATATCTGTGTTTTTCAGGAAGTATTCCACCGTAGATCAATTTGTCCTTGGCCTGTTCAGTACCAAGAGTATGATAGTAAAGCTTGTGCTGATCAGTCTTGGCAGACAATTCGCTCCCTTCAGGTTTGTCATAGCTTGAATAGTAGAATCCTTCATTACCCTTCCAGGCAAGACCACTGAATTTGATATCAGTAAGTGTATCCTCGATAATTTTCATTGACTCTGCTTCCATCACAATTGCTTTCCTCCAATCGCTTCCGCCTTCGGATATCAGATAGGCTGCCAGTGATCCATCCTTGCTGAAACTTAGTCCGGCCAGTGAGGTTGTGCCATCTTCGGAGAAGGTGTTAGGATCGAGGAAGACTTCTTCTTTCCCATCTTCTTTCTTACGATAAACAACACTTTGATTCTGAAGGCCATCATTTTTATAGTAATAAGTATAATTGCCTTCCTTAAATGGAGCACTCAACTTCTCGTAATTCCACAGTTTTTCCATCCTGTTTTTCAGGTCTTCTCTGAAAGGGATGCTTTCCAGGTAATTGAAGGTAACCTCATTTTGAGATTTCACCCATGCCTCGGTTTCCGCACTTCGGTCATCTTCAAGCCAGCGATATGGATCTGGGACTTCAGTATCGAAATAAGTATCTACTGTGTCCACTTTTTGGGTAATCGGGTACTTCACAAGTATACGTTCTGAGGTTGATTCGTTTTTACAGGCCACAAAGGTAGTAAGAGCGACCAGGACTAAGGCAAATTTCTTCATAAGACTCATTGATTTATAAGCCTTAAAAATACCTTAATTTCTCCTGTTAGAGTAGTCGGAGTAGCCTTTTTAACAGAATTTAAACACCCTGATCACAGGAGTTTGTTCCCCACCAGGTATTCGGCTATCTGAACAGCATTGGTAGCCGCCCCCTTCCTTAAATTATCTGCAACGATCCACATATTGAGCGAATTAGGCTGGGATTCATCCCTTCTGATCCGCCCGACGAAAACATCGTCTTTGTCATGGGCGTAGATGGGCATGGGATACGTATTGGTGTCCGGATTGTCCTGCAGAACTACCCCGGGAGTTTCACTTAGCAATCGCCTTAATTCCTGCAGGTCAAAATCCTGCTCAAAAGTTACGTTTACCGACTCGGAGTGGCCTCCTGAAGTAGGGATTCTCACAGCAGTGGCCGTGATGGCAAAACTGTCATCTCCAAGTATTTTTCTCGGTTCCCGGGCAAGTTTCATTTCCTCCTTGGTGTATCCGTTTTCCAGGAAAACATCACAGTGAGGCAGGGCATTTCTATGGATAGGATAGGGATAGGCCATTTCAGCCTTAATTCCTGCTACCTCATTCTCCATCTGTTGCACCGCCTTTACACCGGTTCCACTAACCGACTGGTAGGTCGATACAACTACTCGTTTCATAGTATATGCCTTGTGTAGCGGTGCCAGAACCAGGACCAGCTGAATAGTGGAACAGTTAGGGTTGGCAATGATCTTATCCTTTTTTGTAAGGATATTGGCATTGATCTCAGGGACCACCAGCTTAATATTGGGATCCATACGCCAGGCAGAGGAATTGTCTACAACTGTGGTGCCAACGGCCGCAAATTTAGGGGCCCAAATTAAAGAGGTCTCACCACCTGCGGAAAATATAGCGAGATCCGGTTTTTCAGCAAGGGCCTCTTCAAGTGTAATAACAGTATAAGGCTGACCTTTAAAGGTAAGAGTTTTACCCTTAGACCTTTCGGATGCAACAAGCAGTAACTTTGAGATCGGGAAGTTTCTTTCGGCTAATACTTTTAGCATTACCTCTCCTACCATGCCTGTGGCTCCAACTATTGCTACTTTCATATGACCATTTTTAGTGGGCCAAAGGTACTGGAAAGCGACCTACAGCACAAGGCAGCTTTTTTAGATTTATAAAAATATCACAATTTGTTATATAAGCAACAAAAAAACCCTATGTCTGGATAGCGATTTCAGACATAGGGATTAAAATTGTGCTAGTAGTATAGCGGTTTTGCTGTAAAAATTACAGCTTTGAATTCTTATTGCTTTTTCAGAAGATCTCTGATTTCCGCCAATAAATCTTCCTGGCTAGGTCCTTTTGGAGCTGCAGGTGCAGGTGGTTTTTTAGTTTTATTATAAGCCTTTATGATCATAAACAGCACAAAGCCTACAATAATCAGATTGACAATGGTATTGATCCAGGCTCCGTAGCGAATGGCATTTTCTGCAATAGCTCCCGGCTCACCAGCAATTCCAGATGCTTCGGTTAGGACGTACTTCAGATTAGCGAAGTCGACCCCCCCTGTAAATTCACCTACAACGGGCATAATGATGTCTTTTACAAAACCGTTGACTACCTGACTAACTGCCCCGGCGAGGATAACAGCTACGGCAAACTCAATGACATTGCCTGTCATAATAAAATTCTTGAATTCTTTAAGCATGGTTTGTGTTTTAATTAGTTAATATAACTTGAGTAACGCTGACTTTCTTTAATTATTATATTCTTTGTACTAATTTATCAACAAAATTAGTATTCAGTATACAAACGCGGTATTCTTGAGGCTAGTCCGGTAAGAAGTTCATAGGAAATGGTTCCGGCGAAAGAGGCAAACTGTTCAGCACTCTGACCTTCCCCAAAAATGATCACTTCATCCCCCTCGGCACAATCGATACCGGTTACATCTATCATCAACATATCCATACACACGTTTCCAATGATAGGAGCTCGTTTTCCTTTGACTAGAACGGAAGCTTTTTCATTCCCGTACTGTCTTCCTATACCATCTGCATGACCTAAGGGGAGCGTGGCCGTTATTCTGTACCCATCTGCTTTAAATGCCCTGTTATACCCCACTGTTTCACCGGGCTCAATTCGATGTAACTGTGAAATAATAGTTTTTAATGAGGCTACAGGGCGGAGTGAGCTTTCGTATTTAGTATCGTTTCCATAGCCATAGATACCAATTCCACTGCGTACCATGTTCCA
The DNA here is from genome assembly GCF_041358175.1 of Muriicola sp. E247. NCBI lineage: Bacteria > Pseudomonadati > Bacteroidota > Flavobacteriia > Flavobacteriales > Flavobacteriaceae > Muriicola > Muriicola sp. E247. Next base: position 338,925 of record NZ_JBGKBE010000001.1, on the reverse strand, counting down.
TTGAGCCTTCGGGTAATTGAGGATCCCGGAGGTATTGAGTAAATGTTTTATCGGAATGGGCCCCAGGGCACGCTCTGCCTCTACTACTATGGCTTCAAATGTTTTGATCTGAGAAAGTGTAAATTCTTTTTCAGACAAGTCTTCAGAGGCACCTAAGTGTGAAAATATGCCTTTGATTTTCAAAAAATCCGAATCTTCTATTTCTTTCTTAATATGGGATATATCATTTTCCCAGAATCCGAGTCGGTTAAGACCGGTATTGAATTTAAGATGAACAGGATACTTTTCCTGAAATGCTTCTCTGGCTATCTTGTGAAACGATTTCAGGATTTTATAACTGTACAGACTTGGTTCAAGGCAATAGCTAATAAGCTCTTTAAAATTAATTTCCTGCGGGTGAAGGACTAAAATTGGACATTCGATTCCTCCCTTTCTAAGATGCACCCCTTCAGAGGTATAAGCTACAGCCAGAGCATCCACTTCCAGAGCTACCAGTTTCCTTGCAATTACAAGCGGATCACTACCATAGCCGGATGCCTTTACAACCCCCATAAATTTTGTAGATGGATCAATTTTAGATCGGAGAAAACGATAATTGTGTTCCAGTGCTCCTAAATTGATTTCAAGAACCGTTTGATGGGTATCAGGCATAAGGTGGTTGGTGTAAATATCTCATGAAGATTATTGATTTCCTGTTGCCAAAAACCCTCAGGAGGGTTGCGATCTGCCAGGAATATGATTTTATGGTTTGTTTTTTTTAGTAAGTATCACTTCTTCTGCCTTTACTTCCATCAAATTAATCTTTTCCTTCAACATAGCTTTAAAAAAAGCAGCCCTGCTCAGGGGTTCGTATTCTTCAATTTCTCCCAATAATACCAGACTTTCATTATCCGATTTACGAAAGCTGTAATTAGCCAGATTTCCGGTTCTGGTGCAGACCGCATGAACCTTTGTTACATATTCTGCAGTGGCCATGAGGGCTGGCATGGGCCCAAATGGATTGCCTTTAAAATCCATATCGAGACCAGCCACCACTACTCTGATCCCTTTATTTGCCAGGTCATTGCAAACAGTGACAATCTCATCATCAAAAAACTGTGCCTCGTCAATTCCAACTACGTCACAGTCCTCTGCCAGGGGTCTTATATGTGAAGCTGAAGGTACTGGGGTAGACCTTATCTCATTCTCATCATGAGAAACTACGCGTTCATCACTGTATCGAGTATCGATGATGGGTTTAAATATCTCTACCTTTTGTTTGGCAAATTTGGCGCGTTTCAGCCTTCGGATAAGTTCTTCTGTTTTTCCCGAAAACATTGACCCGCTGATCACTTCTATCCACCCAAATTGTTCTTTATGATTAACAGTATTTTCGAGAAACATTTTGTAATTTTAGACGAAATAAGGTATTTCCTCCGTTAGAATTAAATAAGTATAAAAGTATTAAAAAAGACAGACCTTTACAGGGAAGAAAATCAAAAAAGAAATGAAGCGTAAACTGAAAGAGGAATTAGTAAAACTCTCAACAGAGATTATTACTTCTCAGGATAAGGATGATATTCCCGGGCTATATGAAGCAGCCAGAAATCTTTATGAGAAACTGGCAGTTCTGAAATTCATTGAAGAAAAATTGAGTGATATAGAAATAGATGTATCTAAGAACGTAATTGCTGCTAAATTCGAGAAAATGGCCACTGCCGTTATGGAAGGCAATAAGACAGTTCCCGAAAATAACCCCCATGAAGAGGATATTATGACACCCGGAATAGATACTATAAAACACATGGTATCTGAAATGCCCAAAGACCTCAATATAGAGCAGTTGTTTGCCGAATTTGTAGCGAAGACAGAAGTCCTCAAAAATGATGCAAAAGATGTTACCCCGAACCAGGAAACTCTAGACAAATCAGAGAAAGTCAAGTCTCTCAACGACAAACTCACTAATAAGGAAATTGTAATTGGCCTCAATGACAGACTGGCCTTTGTAAAACACCTGTTCAATGATAGTACTGAAGAATTTAACCGGGTTCTTTCCCAGTTAAATACCATTGAAACTGCCGATCGCTCCATGGCTTTTATTGACAATATGGTTAAACCGGAATACAATAACTGGAAGGGGAAGGAAGAATACGCAATCAGGTTTATCGCCCACATTGAACGTCGATTTTCTTAAGACATTGATTTTTTATACATACAAATTGGCCGAAAGTTGAATTCATTACTTTCGGCTTCTTATTTTTAACAAACAGCCATGTCCATGGGAACACTTTACCTCGTACCTACACCTATTGGGAATCTGGAAGACATTACCTTCAGGGCTATCCGAATTCTTAAGGAAGTAGATCTGATCCTTGCAGAGGATACCCGTAACAGCGGAAAACTTCTTCAGCATTATGAGATCAATCAACCTATGCATGCCTATCACATGCATAATGAACACAAGGTCGTAGATAAATTTGTACAAAGGTTAAAAAACGGAGAGTCCATGGCCCTGATCTCCGATGCGGGTACGCCCGGGATCTCCGATCCGGGATTTCTGCTTACCCGGGCCTGCCTCGAATCCGGTATCCGGGTAGAGTGTCTTCCAGGAGCAACCGCGATGATCCCAGCATTGGTGAATAGCGGACTGCCATCAGAGCGATTTGTTTTCGAGGGTTTCCTGCCGGTAAAAAAAGGAAGGCAAACCAGGTTGCTGGCCCTCAAGGAAGAAAGCAGAACCATGATTTTCTATGAATCGCCCCATAAACTGTTAAGGACTTTGGAGGACCTTATCACCTCTCTGGGGAATGACAGGCCTGCTTCTGTTTCCAGGGAACTCACCAAGATTTACGAAGAAACCGTGCGTGGGTCACTTTCTGAGATTCTAGAATACTATAAGGAAAATCCAGTGAAAGGAGAATTTGTTATCATAGTTGGAGGGAAGAAATAGTAGCTTCTGCTGAAATTATTTGTCGTATTTTTTCCGGCATGTTAGCACCCTGGCTCATCACCTTATTCACCGTCCTTGCGGTATTCTTTTTAGATCGATGGGAAAACAGACATATCAAGTCCCTCTTCGATTGGGTACCGGCCATTCTACTGGCTTATATTATTCCTGCCATCATTTCATATCTCACCGGAGTAGACTATTCCCAGGATGAGATTCATTCCTTTAGCCGGGATTATTTTATTCCCCTTGCGATCATTGCAGTTATGAGTAGTTTATCCCTTGGACAGCTCAGGGCTATTGGCTGGAAACCCATATTTCTATTTGCCGGAGGATCGGTTTTTATTGCCCTTTTTCCGGTCTTATTAGCGTTCGCTTTCCTCGATACCAATTTTGTCACCAACACCCTTGTTAATGAGGAATACTGGAAAGGGATTCCGCCAATTGTGGGCAGCTGGATAGGGGGTAGTACCAGTCAGCTTGTCCTGAAGGAAATTGTAGCCTGTCCTGAGGATATTTTTCTCTCTGTCCTTGTGATGGATAATATCCTGGTAAATATCTGGACCATCCTGATGTTCCAGTTTATCAAAGGCAGTAATCTGATCAATCGAAAATTGAAAATCACAGATTTGGGTATTCCGGAGAACCTCCGCTCCGATCAGGTAAGATCAATACCCTCCTGGTGGGTTATTGTTATTCTCCTTGGAATCGTGATTCTGACAAATCTCTGGGTAGAGAGCTTTATAGCCAAAGTAATATTGCTCTCCCTTATCGGACTTGCGATCAGTAATATATGGCCACGTTGGAATTTTAAATTTGCTTTAAGAGCCGGGGCAATTCTGATCCTTATTGTGATGGCCGTACTTGGATTAAAACTGCAGTTTGCCACTTTGGGATTTAATCCTGTATTCCTCGTTTTTCTGATCGTCTGGTTGATAGGGCATTTTGTCTTTATGATGATCATCGCCAAAATGCTGAATCTCAACATGGCCTGGGTGCCTATCGCCAGTATGGCCAATGTAGGGGGTATCGCCACGGCTCCGGCAGTAACGGCTGCTTATGAGAAAAAATGGATGCCCCATGCCGTTGTACTTGCCATTTTAAGCATGGCTACCGGCACTTTTTGGGGGGTTCTTACAATATTTCTACTGGAGAATATTTTGGTCTGAAAATAAAAGAGATCAACTATGTTTTCCCTTTTCCCAGCCGTGTTTACCGAGGTATTGTTCCGCACTTTCTACAGCACCTCCTTCTATGGAAGTTCCCATGGAATCATTCCAGCGGTTGAGATAACCAAATAATGAGATTACCCCAAGCATTTCCACGATTTCCCCTTCATTCCAATGGGCGTAAAGAGCATCCTTTATTTGTTGATCAACTGCATTTGGGACCTGGGAAGCTGCCAGGGAAAAGTCGAGAGCCACCCTTTCGGCCTCAGAAAAGGCAGGATGTGTTCTGTATTCCCATATATTGTCTAATTGCTCCTGTTCGGCACCATATCGTTCAGCTGCCCTAATGGCGTGGGCCTGGCAATATCTGCATCCTGTGGCATTACTGCTTACCCAGGCAATCATCCGTTTAAGCGCTGAGGTTACCCGCCCTTGGTTTTCCATCACGGCCTTGTTTAACCCAATAAAAGCCTTTGAAATGGAAGGGCGATGCTGCATGGTTAAGATAGAATTGGGGCAAAACCCCAACGTCTCATTAAAAAAGTCGGCGAGTTCTTTTGTTTCAGCATCGTGTTCAGGAGGAAGTGGGTTGACCAGCGGCATAAATTGAATTAAGGGTTATTGTTGTAATTTTGAAATTACAAGAAACAAAAAAAACAGAGCATGACAAATCATATCAGTACCAAATGGATCGGGAATATGGCCTTTGAGAGCAATAATCCTTCCGGACTTGATTTAAAAATTGATGCGGGACCAGAAGATGGGGGCGAAGGAAACGGATACAGGCCTAAAGCTCTAATGCTTACTTCCCTGGCTGGGTGCTCTGGCTTGGACGTAGTCTCCCTATTCGATAAAATGAAATTGAAGGTAGATAAATTCCATATTGAAATTTACGCGGAACTTACCGATGAGCATCCAAAGTACTACCATAAAGTACATCTGGAATATCATTTTTACGGTAAGGAATTGGATGAGAAAAAACTACAGCGGGCCGTAGACCTTTCCGTTGATAAATACTGTGGCGTAATGGAAATGTTTCGCAGGTTTGCTACTGTTTCTACCGAAAATATTTATCACCTGAATTGAATTTATCACCTGAAAGCTGATTATAATACCGATAAATAAACTCTTTTCTGCATAGGACATACACCCGCTGATTCTACTTTATGAGCCCTGATGAAATTTGTGAAATGCGATGGACCTTAAAAGCCAAACCCGAAGAGGAAGTTGTGAAGCATCTCAGCGAGGCCATTAAAGTGTCTCCTTTGGTCGCGACCTTGTTAATACAACGGGGGATAAAGAACTACGAAGAGGCACTTAATTTTTTCAGACCACAGCTGGAGCATTTGCACGATCCATTTCTGATGAAGGATATGGACCTGGCCGTAAAGAGGATAACTGACGCCATCAAATCAGAGCAGAATATTCTCATCTATGGGGACTACGACGTGGATGGAACTACCGCAGTGGCACTCGTTTCATCCTATCTATTATCACAATACCCCAATGTAGCCACTTATATTCCCGACCGTTATGCAGAGGGTTATGGGGTGTCATATATGGGAATTGATTTTGCTGCTGACAACGACATTAGCCTTATCATTGCCCTCGATTGCGGGATTAAAGCCCTTGATAAGGTAGCCTACGCAAAAGAAAAAGGAATCGACTTTATCATATGTGATCACCATCGTCCGGGAAGTGAACTTCCGGATGCAGTTGCGGTTTTAGATCCTAAAAGACCCGATTGTAACTATCCCTATGACGAATTATGCGGATGTGGTATTGGCTTTAAGCTGATACAGGCCCTGGAACAACAAAACGGACTTACTGTTGAAGGAATTATACCCTATCTCGATCTGGTGGCTACTGCTATCGCAGCAGACATCGTTCCGATGACCGGGGAGAACAGAGTGTTGGCGTATTACGGTCTGCAGATAATCAACCAACAGTCGCGCCCGGGCTTTAGAGCCATACTGAAGGCAGTAAACAAATCCAATCTGACAGTAACGGATGTTGTTTTTATTATTGCACCCAGGATAAATGCGGCCGGAAGAATGGAGCACGGGCGTTATGCCGTTTCCCTGCTTACAGAGACCGATGAGGAGAAAGCCGGGAAGATGGCCGCAGAAATTGAAAAGTTTAACACCGATCGCAGGGGTCTTGATCAGGAGATTACAGAGGAAGCCCTGTTACAGATCAGTGAAAACAAAGAAGAAGAGGGATACACTTCCGTGGTCTACAAGGAGAGCTGGCATAAGGGAGTTATCGGGATAGTGGCATCAAGGCTTATTGAAACCTATTACAGACCTACGCTTGTATTTACAAAAAGCGGGGACAAACTGGCTGCTTCTGCCAGGTCTGTTAGAGGGTTCGATTTGTACAACGCACTGGAGGCATGTAAAGGATCGCTGGAACAATTTGGAGGGCATAAATATGCAGCCGGACTAACCCTTAAAGAATCGCAGTACGAAGAATTCAAGGCCCGATTTGAGGAGGTCGTATCAAATACCATATCCCAGGAATTACTCAGTCCGGAAATTCGTATTGATGCAGAAATAACCCTTGCTGATATAACTCCAAAATTGATGAGGATTCTCAAGCAATTTGAACCCTTTGGCCCTGGAAATATGAAACCGGTATTCCTCACACACCAGCTGCGTGATTCAGGATATGCCAAAGGAGTTGGAGAGGGAGAAAAGCACCTCAAACTGGCTGTAAAACAGGGAAATTCCAATCCAATCCAGGGCATAGGTTTTAACCTGGGGGATAAACTGCCTTTAGTACGGGATAGCAAGATGTTTAGTCTGGTGTATTCCCTTGATGAGAATCACTGGAACGGGAGTATAAGTCTTCAGTTAAAGATAAAGGATATCAGGCAAGCCTAGATCTCGAACTTTTTGAGTTCAAAGGTGCTTCCATCGAGAACACCATAGGTAAAATGACCTATCCAATCTCCCAGGTTAAAGTAGGTCGATTTATCATTGAGTTTAATTTCCAGAGGCAGGTGCCTGTGTCCGAAGACAAAATAGTCGTAGTGGTCCTGAGAGAGCTTTCTTTTGGCGTATTGTACCAGCCACTCGTTCTCTTCTCCCAGAAATTCCTGGTCTTCTTCTCCTGAGATAAGTTTGTTCTTTACGGAGAAATATTGAGCTAATCTTACTCCCCAATCGGGGTGTAACCATCGGAAGAACCACCTGGCAACGGGATTGGTAAATACCTTTTTCATCCTTTTATACCCCTTGTCGTGTGGGCCAAGGCCATCACCATGTCCGATAAAGAATCGTTTCGAGTTAATTTCAAATTGCTGGGGTTTATGGAAAACCGGAATTCCAAGTTCTTCTTCAAAATAACCGTTCATCCACAGATCGTGGTTTCCTGCAAAAAAATAGACTGGAATACCACTGTCGGTTATTTGTGCGAGGGCGCCAAGGGTACGGACAAAGCCTTTGGGAACAACTGTTTTGTACTCAAACCAAAAATCGAAAAGATCTCCAAGCAGAAAAATAGCCGCGGCATCTTTTTTTACCTCCTCCAACCAGGAAACAAAGTGTCGTTCTCTGACAGAACTTTTAGCCCTGTCTGGCGCACCCAGATGATTATCGCTGGCAAAATAGACTTTCTTTCCTGTCGGTACCTTTAAATGTTTCATCGGGTAGTAAAGATAGAAAAATCGGTGAGGGGATCAGGGATTGTCATCCATATGCCATTCGGCATAAGCCGTTTCTGTTTCCCTGAGCTTTAAAGAATGCAATTGAATATGATTCGGAAGTCTTTTTTTTATCCTCGTTGCAATGTCGATGACCATATTTTCACTGGTTGGCTGATAATCGGCCAGGATCACCTTATGACCTCGTGTTTCCAATTCTCTTGCAAGTTCGAGATGAGGGGTGTTTTTATTAAATATCGTAGCATGATCAAACGGATCAACCACCTCTTCCCGTACAATCTTCTTGAGATCTCCAAAATCGATCACCATACCTAATTTAACAGCACCTTCTTCTGAAATAGGCGTTCCGATCACGGTAACGGCCAACTTATAGCTATGCCCGTGGACATTCTTGCATTTTCCGTCGTAGCCGTACAAAGCGTGCCCTGTTTCAAAACTGAATTCCTTGGTTACCCTTATCCTGCTCATCTCATATAATCTTAAAGGGCAAAGGTAGGAATTCTTTAAAAGGAAGGATCAACTTTGGTCGCAGAACCGTCTGTTTGTTTTGAAGGAGGAAAAATTGCCTTTTTTAATTTGAGTCCAAAAAGAGGGCGAATCCATTTCCACCTTCTGATGAAGAATTCATATATGATAAAGGATCCTCCAAAGGTTGCAATACTAAGGATAAGAAACTTTGGCAGGAGACCCCATGACAGATTCATTATAAAATAACCTGCCACAATAGTGATGGTTTGATGTAAGATATAGAAGGGGTAGACAGCTTCATTAGAATAGGCCAATGTAGCACTCTGTTTATTCAAATAGTGTGCTGCGTATCCAAATAAAGCAAGTATCCAGGACCATAAATTAAAGACTTTCAGGGAAGCTTCCGTAAAATGTACCCAAATAGAGTCTTCAAATATCAGGATTAAGCTAAGGAAAGAAGTAAATCCTATTAATCCGCAACGGAGATAAAACCTGCGATGCCGGGTAACCGTTTGCCAGAATTGTTCTTTTACAGAAATCAACAGGAAGCCATATAAAAACAAGGTAGCGTAATTCGCAATCGCAAACCAGTCGCCTATTAAAGCATGTGTGACATTAAAAAAAGGTTCCAACAGGGATTCGTACAGATACAAAGGGATTAAAAACCAAAAAAGGCCGAATCTGTTTGAAACTATTTTCTTTAGCCTGGAAATGAATCTGTTTCCCGGATGTTTTCTGAGGTAGAGGAATACCGGGAGCAGAGCTAGAGAAAAAAGCAAGAGATAAGGTAAAAACCAGAGGTGGTGCCAACTTAAATTCCCTTCGGGATATACACCGATAAAGGCTTTTGAAGGCCAGAAGTCAAAATAAGAACCAATGAATTGATCGTAGGCAATTCTTTCGATGTAGACCTGCGGAGGGACTATCACGAGCATTCCTACTACCAGAGGTAGAAATAGTCTTTTTATTCGTTCCAAACCAAATTGCAGCCCTGTTCTTTTGTTTAAGGCGTAATACGTACCCATACCTGAGATGACAAACAAAATGGGAAGGCGCCATTGATTGAGAAACAACATAGGAAATTTCAGCCATTCATATTCCACATTGTTTTTAATGTGATATCCCCATGGGACGAAAAACATCCCAACATGATAGAAGATGAGTAAGCCAAAAACAAAAACCCTTAACCAATCCAGATCGTAACGCCTCATGACAAATACTTTTTGCTAAAGATATTTTTAATCTGATTGCGTTCGATTTCTTTGTTTTGAATGACAAGGTTTTGGGACCAGTGACAAGGAAATAAACCTAGTTTTTTAAACTCGCTTCAAAAGCAGAGATCATATTCCGGGAAACGGGGATCACCGCATCGCATTCCTTTAAGCTTAGTTGGTATCCCTGTGCATTGCCTTTCACATGGCTGAGGTAGGAGAGATTTACAACAAATGAACGGTGGGTTCTGATGATTTCCTTAACAGATCGAAGCTGTTTTTCAAAATCTCTTATTGATATCCTTTTTAAAACCTTAATTATTGCATTGTCCTGGACTAAATGCAATACCAGGTAATTCCCATCGGCTTTGGCATATAGAAATCGTTCCACTTCCAGATTGAATCTGTCCATTTTTACCTGGGTCTCGATGGGGATTACTAAATTTTCCTTTTTGATACTTTTGGCCATTCTCTTATGTTCAAGGATTTGAGCCTCTTTGATATATCTCGCATTAAGAAGATTAAAATTGACAGAAATAATAATTCCTACAAGGAGGATTCCAACCAGGAAGGTATTGCTGATTTCTTCGCGGAAGTAGCCCCATGACCAGTTGTTGGGATTGTCGTAAATAAGGTCGCGAATCAGGAATTGTACAATTCCGATCAGGAGGAGGAATATGGAGAGAAAAAGGATGTCTTTTCCAATTGTCCACCTTTCCTCCAGGGAAGGTGAAAAATATATGAAAGGATACATCAGGATAAGAATCAGGACCGGAGTGGCAGAATGGATTACACTAATCCAGAAATAATCCATGCGGTGTTCTGCAGGATTGACATCAAAGGGAGCAAAAAAATAATTGAACAGAAAAGCAAGAAGAAAAATAATCAGGGCAAACTGCCATAGCGACTTACCGCGAAAATAAAATGGGTAGGGCGTGTTTAATATTTTTCTTAAAGAAAAGTTCATGGATATTCCTTGAATTCCAGGGGTTAAAATAGTCGCTATTTTTTAAAAGCAGCCATCGCTTTCTTTGTATGGTCAGACAATGCCAGGGCACCCGTTTGGGCAGCTCTGTTGGTGAGTAGAGTCCCCCAATCTTCTGTCCCTTCCCACAAGGCCTGTTTTAAAGCGGCAAGGGCCATGGGATTGTATTTTGCCAATTGGGAAGTAAAAAATTCGAGTTCCTTATCCATTTCTTTGACATTGCCATACACTTTGGAAAAAAGCCCTTTCTCTTTTGCCCAATAGGCATTCTTCCATTCGGTAGGAGACAGGGAAAGTTCTGCCAAACCGTGTGCTCCAACCTTTCTTTTTACTGCGGGGGCTATAACTAAAGGAGCAATCCCTATGCTTAGTTCAGAGAGTTTCACGGAAGCATCCTCTGTTGCGAAAACATAATCGCAGGCAGAGATGAGTCCAACCCCACCACCTACTGCTTTCCCCTGAACCCTGCCTATAATGGGCTGGGAACAGTTTCTCATGGCATTGATGACATGGGCAAAACCGCTGAAAAACTCAGTTCCTTCCTTTTGGTTGGAAACCGCCATTAGTTCGTGAAAGGAAGCCCCGGCACAAAAAGCTCCGTCCCCTTCAGATTTTAGAACAATAAGCGATACGCTGTTATCAGAAGAGAGCTCTTGCAGTTGCTTTGTAAGGCGCTGCAGTAATTCAGAAACAAAAGAATTCCCTGCCGGATGGCCAAATTCTATGGTGGCGACACCTTGGTTGACGGAGGTATATAAACTGCCATTAGCTCTGTTAGTTCCCATATAAGGTAGATTTACTCAAAATTACGTCTTTTGCAAAAGGGGGCGAAATTTTCTCCTGAACTTCCACACCAGGGCCCCACCTCTGATAGTCATCCAGACCGTGATCGCAATCCAGATCCCGTAAAGCCCCAGATTCATGTATTTTCCGAGGAAAAGAGATGGAATAAAGCCGATAAAGGTAGCGATCAGCAGGACATTTCTGAGGTATCGCATTTCCCCCAATCCCTTAAATAAGCCGTCGAAGACGAATGCTACCGTATTCAGTGGGAGAGCGAGGATTACAATAAAGAAAATAGAATAAAAGGTTTTTAATACCCCTGTGTCATTAGAAAATAACTCACCCAGCGGGCGATAAAGAACAAATCCGATAATCATCAACACCCCGCTTACCAGTATTCCATAGAGCATTATTTTCTTGGAAAGTTTCCAGAGATTCGTAAAATCCCTTGCCCCCAATAACCTGCCACCCATTATATTTCCTGCCGCCCCATAGCCATCGATAAAGAAAGCGGCGAAGAGCCAAAGGTTAATGGCAATTGTATGGGCTCCGATAAATCGGTCTCCCAGAGCCGTTGCTTCTCTTACGGCTAATATCAAAGTGATGTTCAGGGCCACTGCCCTTACAAACAAATTCAGGCTCATCCCTATTAACCTCCTCAACTCGGGATGAATCGGGAGTTTTGGCCTGAGAGAGATATTGGTTTTGGTGATTAAAAGAATAAGAGACATAGCTGCCATCACCCCTTGTGAAATTAAACTGGCCCATGCGGCACCTTCCAGATACATTGGAGTGATAAAACCTTCTATGCCGTAAACCAGGATAAAATCAAGGCCGATGTTCAGTACCGCACCTACTATGGCTATCATCATGGGCCAATACGTATTTTGCAAGCCTCTGAATATTCCCATTACGGCAAAAGCAAAAAGCGTTAGTGGAAAACCCCAGACCCGGATAGAATAATATGAAATACAAAACTCAAGGATTTTGCCTTTTGCATTCAGAAGGAGGAAAATTTCTTCAACAACAAATACAGTTCCCAAAAGGATCACAATACTCAAAAGGACGTTCAGTGTTATGGCCTGTGCAGGAAGGGTGGAGACCTGATCGAGTTTACCGGCCCCGAGATATTGGGATATAATTGCAGAAATAGCACTCCTGGTTTGTCCTAAGATCCAGATAAGCATGGATAAAAAAGCACCCACGATACCCACAGCAGCCAGGGATTCCAATCCATTTTCGGGAATGTTCCCCACTATTGCCGTATCGGTGATAGATAGAATGGGTTCGGCTATACCTGCTATGGTTGCCGGAATGGCCAGTTTATTTATGGTTTTAAAGCTTACACGAGTAGTCAAATCGGGTTGTCAGATGAAGGAATTATAAAATAAGTTCGTAACAATAAAATGGATAGGGACTTTGTTTCGGAAAATAGATCGGTTCCAGTTTTTTGTACCCTCTTGCTTCATAAAATCGTTGGTTTCTCTCATTTTTACTGAAGGTATCCAATCTAACCGAGGTATAATTTTCCTCCCTCGCCATTTTTTCGGCTTTGTCCATAAGTTGCCGCGCATATCCTTTTCCCTGAAAATCGGGGTGAATTGCAAGTCGGTGTACATAAATGTTAATTTCATTGGGAGTAAGCCATTTTACGGGTAGATATTCCTCATCCATCACTGTAGTTATGCAAATGTAACCCACAATCTGCCCATCAATTTCCTTGACAAACAACTCTCCTCTTTCGATATCATTATTAAATATTTCTTGGGATGGGTAATGATCGTTCCATTGCTCTATTCCCTGTGCCAGCATATGATGTGCACAGGCCTTTGTAACACACATGATCTGGTGAATTTCGCCTATCTTTGCGGGTCGGATCATTTTTTAAAGCCAATTATTGCGTAAATTTAGAGTATAAATCCCTAACCACTATGAAGAACATATTAGTACCAATCGGAACCTCACCCAATGCTCATGAAACACTTCAATTTGCGGTGGATTTTGCTGCTCAGTTCTCATCCACGGTATATGTTATGGAAGTTTTTAATGTAACCAGCGGTGCGGGGAAATTAACCAATATTTCTGCCAAAGTAGAAAAGAGCGGGAAAGAAAGACTGAAAGAAATTATAGGTAAGGTAAATGCGAGGGATGTCGATATAAAAATTGCCACCTATAACGGAGATCTTATTGACGGGTTAAAAGAAATTGATGAAGAGATAGGGATTGATCTTTTGGTAATCGCTCCAAGGAGCAATGATATAAAGGAAGAACTTTATTTAGGGCATACTTCGGGGCGAATGATTAAGAGAACTGATATCCCTACACTAATCGTACCGAAAGGGACAAATTTCAGCCCTTTTAAAGTTGTACTTACCGGGTTTAAGTCGGGAGTATTAAAAAGGAATAGAATCCTTGATCCCCTTATCCAGATTAAAAATAAGTTTGAGTCTGATATCCATTTACTTCTTGTAAAAACTCCCGGATATACTGATAAAGACCTGCAGGTGAATACAGCCTTGATGGATATAAGTTCTCAACTGACACTAGCTGAGCACGCGACTACTTATCTCGGGATTTTAGAGCACATTCAACTTCATCAACCGGACCTTCTCTGCGTGTTCAGGAGGAAGAGAGGGGTTTTTACCAACTTGTGGGAGAAGAATACTATCCATAAAGCTGAGTTCTCAGCCAAGATTCCTGTTTTGGTTCTTAGTGTAAAGAAGGATTAAATATATCATTACAGAAAGCAAAGGTTGAATCGACGGGATTATCGGAGTAGCTGTCGTTGCTCCAGATGAACTCCCGTCCTGCAAATGCAATTTTCATTACTTATGCAATACCTGCGGTATTGACGCTTCAGAAAACAAAAAACTGCTCGAGTAAACTCGGCAGTTTTTCTATAATAGGGTAACCGGAGTAACTTCGTTGCTCCAGATGAACTCCCGTCCTGCAAATGCAATTTTCATTACTTATGCAATACCTGCGGTATTGAAGCTTCAGAAAACAAAAAACTGCTCGAGTAAACTCGGCAGTTTTTCTTATTTCCGAATCGCGTAATGAAAATTGCGATTGATCGTGGAGAATACCGGAGTCGAACCGGTGACCTCTTGCCTGCCAGGCAAGCGCTCTAGCCAGCTGAGCTAATCCCCCATTAGGCAAGGGCAAAGGAACTAATTTTTAAGTAAGTTTCAAAATGCAGCCTTCTTTTATTTTAAGAAAACAATAACGCCTGATGTTTTAGATCTTCTTGTCTTCACCCTATTTTAGAAAAAAAGTAAAAAATGGTAAATTTAGAAGGGAAAGTGGCCTATATCACAGGAGGAACAAAAGGGATAGGTTATGGAATTGCGGAAACCCTCCTCAATGCAGGGATGAAAGTTGCCATTAGTGGCAGGGATACTCAGAATGCAAAAGAAGTGGCTAAGCAATTGGGAACCGAAGAGAGAGTTCTTGGTCTGGGGTCTGATGTCACAGAGCCTGAGGATGAAGAAAAAGCTGTTAACGCAGTACTTAAAAAATGGGGGCAGCTCGATGTGGTAATTGCCAATGCCGGAGTGGGCATCTTTAAGCCTGTAGGCGAGCTCAGTACAGCGGAATGGCGTAAGATGATAGACACCAATCTCAACGGCCCGTTTTTCACACTTAAGGCTTCTCTGGATGCCTTGAGAAGGTCTCAAGGGTACTATATTACAATTGCCAGCCTGGCGGGAACTAATTTTTTCGCTTCAGGAACAGGGTATAATGCTTCTAAATTTGGATTGGTAGGATTTACACAGGCAGCTATGCTCGATCTTAGGTCGTCTGACATTAAGGTTTCTACCATCATGCCGGGTTCTGTTGCTACTCATTTTAATAATAATATCCCTGATGATAAGGATTCCTGGAAAATTCAGCCGGAAGACATCGGCCTGCTGGTGGAGGACCTGTTGCGAATGAATCCGCGTACATTACCCAGCAAGATCGAAGTGAGGCCCACCAGGCCCGATAAGAAGAATACCTAGTTTTGTGGTGCCTCAAAAGCAACCTCCTGATCGAATATTTTTCGTATTAGAAGCTCAAACTGTTCACGAAATTCCAAAAGTGTAGCAGAGGTAATAATATAGTCTTTTTTAGAATACCGTCCCCCTGAAGCTTCTTTTGTGCAAAACCTCATAAAACCATTCTCGAGACTGCGAAATGGAATTATGGCGGCTTCAAAGTTTTCCGTACCGTATTTTTCATTGTACATCAGGGAGTAGGCCATCATTTGAAATGCCTTGCCTTTATCTGGCTCTGTAGTAATAGCATCCCATCCGGTGATTTCAACCTCAGAATTCTTTGTGTTCCCCGTTTTATAATCCAGAATTCGAAGAACGCCGTCTTTTTTGTCAATCCGGTCTATAGTCCCCTTTAAACATATGGGAAATTCCAGGCCCTGAACAGTTATAGTAGTGCTTAATTCTTCCTCTACGGCAATCAATTCGATTTTGTGATTCCTGCTACTTTCTATTTCCATTTCCAGAAATTTATGCAGATATCGCTGTATTACATGATAGGCAATAAGATTTTTTCCTTCCGTTAGCGAGACATTAGGATAGTAATCCGCAAAGGCATTCCTGACAACTTCAGGAATCAAAGAAATACGTTCCCTGATGGCTTCAGGACGGAGTACAGATCCCACAAACGGTTGATATAAAATCTCAATACTGGCGTGTATAATGGTCCCGAAAGTATTGGCAGCAATATTTTCTTCAACCTCTTCAGATTCTCTCATCCCCAACACGTATTTTTTATAAAAATCGATAGGGTCTTTGATATAGCTGGAGAGAGATGAAGGAGAAAATCCCTTTCTGGCGCGTTCCCGGAGGAGAGATAATACGGAAACATCCTTGGCGATGGATTTTCTTATGGGGGCCGTTAAACTCATAGAAGGGCTGGCTATAATTTGACGAATACTACCCTCTACCCGATTTTCTGAAAGTAGCTGGGAAATAAACCTGCTTTTTTCTCCCCCTTCAAGGACATCAGGTTCTGTGTTATATAGTAAATAAATATTCTTTGCTCGTTGAAGCAGACGGTAGAAATGGTAGGTGTACACGGCATCCTTTTCCTTATAGGTGGGCATTCTAAACTCTTGCTTAAGATCGAACGGAATAAAGGACCCACTTGTTTTTCCTGAAGGTAAAATACCTTCATTAAGGGATGTAATAATGACGGTTTCAAAATCTAGATTCCTGCTTTCAAGCATTCCCATCAGTTGTATGCCTTCCAATGGCTTTCCGTAGAAATCCAGGGTTTCTTTATTTGTCAACTCTCTGTACAGACTCTGCAACGATTTTATATCATAAATAAAATCGTATTTATTAAGGTAAATTTTGATTTCATTAATCACCACTAATGTTTTCGCCAGGTATTCCAAGGCAATAGAATCACCAAACGACTCAAAACGCTCTTTCAGCTCATGAGCTATTTCTATGGAGGCATCCAGAAGTTTTCCGGGAGAAGTATATTTTCTGGAAAATAACAACTGAAGGATACTGCGATCCTCCTTACTCAGATTGTGGAGTTGTTCGGGTTGGATATACACCCAATTTTTCTCCCGGATCTCTTTATAAAGCTGAGTAAGAGTTTCTTCAGGTTTTTTAAAAAGTCTTTTAATATAGGGGTGTGAAACCAGGGAGATTATATCATTGTAGTACCAGCCTTTGGAATTCCAATTCAGATAAAGAGCTATAAATTCGCTGTAAAGACTGGCAGCGGGAGTTTGTGATAAGGGTAGCCCCATCGTAATATTGATACTGGAAACAACATCCGGGATGGAATTGAGTAATGGATTCAGGAGGTTTTCGTCACCCAGAATCACTGCAGTGCTTTGCGGAGAATGTTTGCTATCCGCAGTGAACTGTTTTAAAAGAGAACCAACATACTTTGCCTGAGAGACATTTCTGGGTACCCCTATAATATTGATATTCTTTTCCTGGAGATAATTCGGTGCAGGGCCTTTTAAAGTATTTTTTTCAAAATGAGACCAATTTTTTAAATAGGATCGAACAAAATAACCGGCATCATGGACAGGATCTTCAATAAAAACGGGGTCAATGTCCCAATAGATTTCTGCTTTCTTTTGATCCAAAAGACATTGAATGATGGTGGATTCTGAAGTATTCAGCGCATTAAAACCAATAAAATAGTGCGATCCTTCATTCACTTCGGCTGCGTATTCTTCAATATTTTGGCTCGCTTTGCGATATACCAGTCCCTGGTATCCGATATTCTGATCGATTAAATGTTTGGAAAACTTATGATATATGGTTTCAAGGGAATTCCAGAACTCAATATACGCCTCTATCATCGGAGTTTTATCGGCCTTTACATACCAGTGATTTGTTTCCTGAATGGCACTGAGGTATGCAAATAACTGCTTTTGAGGAATGAGGTAGCGATCGATTTCATTAAAGTCCTGTAAAAGGGTGTTACCCCAATTGGAAAAATCATGAAAATTATCAGCCTTATCCCCGTGAATAGATTTGTAAACCTGATACAATTCGAAGATCAGTTGGGTATTAGAGGCATAGGTCAGGCCGGAAATAAGACCTATAAACTCTTCAATAGTATAGATAGTAGGGGCAAAACCTGCTTTACTTGTAGCTTGAGCAAATTTCTGGAGAAGAAAGAGACTAGCTCTTTTACTTGGAACAACCAGGACAAGGTCGTCATCGACTACTTTTTCCGAAATAATATCGGAGACCACTTCTTCAAGAAATGTATTCATAGCCAAAAATAAAAAAAGCTCCGCATTTGCGGAGCTTTTATATAAAGTTATAAACGTTGCTTATTTAACCAAGTTGATCTCAACTCTTCTGTTCTGAGCTCTTCCGGCTCTTGTGTTGTTAGAAGCGATAGGCTTAGCTTCACCGTATCCGATGGCTGTTAACCTGTCTGCTCCAATTCCTTCTTGGATAAGGAAATCACGAACTGAGTTAGCTCTTTTTTCAGAAAGAGACTGGTTTAGTTTATCGCTACCTACACTATCAGTATGTCCTTCAACAGTAAACTTAGCATTTGGATATTCGTTGAGGATCTTGATAATATCTACGAATACAGAAACAGATTCTGTTTTCAGAGAAGCCCTACCAGTATCGAACAAGATAGTTCTTGCGTAGTCGTTCAATTGCTTCTGAACTTCTTCAGTAACTTCAGGACAACCCTGGTTAGCTACAGTTCCCGCAACTTCTGGACACTGATCGTCTTTGTCAAGAACACCGTCACCATCAGTATCAGGCCATGGGCATCCTTTGTTTTCAGCAGGACCAGCTTCGCTAGGACATGCATCATCTTTATCAGCTACTCCGTCTCCGTCAGCATCTGGGCAACCAGCAAGGGCAGCGATACCAGCTTCGTTCGGACATGCGTCATCTTTATCAGCGATACCATCACCGTCAGCATCAGGACATCCGTTTAATTCTTTAGAACCAGCTTCATTAGGACAGCTGTCTTTTCCATCTTCGATGCCGTCTCCGTCAGAGTCAGGACATCCGTTGAAAGCTGCTAAACCAGCAACTTCAGGACATGCATCGTCTTTGTCGTAGATTCCGTCACCATCGGTATCAGTTCCACCGAATTTAATGGAAATACCAGCAGTGTGCTGGAAATGCTTTACACCGTAATCTTCAAAAGCATGCTTGTAGCCTGTCTGAAGAGTAAAGCCGATGTTGTCGTTAAACCAGTAACTAGCACCAAGACCAGCGTTGGCTGTTCCGAATCCGATTTCATCAACCCAGGTATAACCACCACCTATTTCAACAAAAGGGATGATTTTCTTGTCTTTAAGGATATTATATTTAATGGTACCATCCACAGCGTAATGAGAAAGGTCGTCAGCTGAAGCGTCACCCAATTTAGAGATACGGTTCAAACTACCCCTGGCTCCTACAGAGAAACCGTCTCCTACATACTTGGATACAGATACATAAGAAATAGAAGGCAAAATGTTCCAGTGATCGTTAACATTAAAGTACTCACTGAATAAAGTACCTGTTGGGTAAGCGGCGTCTTGGTCATTAGTAGGATAAACATCTATCGCGTTTACACCAAAGCTAACTTGCCACGGATTATTCTCATCCTGCGCTTGAACGTTGTTAAACCCTATTAAAAGTAGGCCAACAACCAATAATCTGCTAAGCTGTTTCATGTTCAAATTTTTAAGTTTAAGTGTTTATTAGCTGCAAATGTAAGTTGTTAAGAATTATTAACAAAATCAATTTCTTTTTTTTTTACTGTATTCCCCTGAAAACAGTACGGTTTAGAGTATTTTCAGCTCCTTTGCCACCTTGATAAAGGCCTCAATCGCTGTGTCTAAATGGGCTCTGGTATGCGCCGCGGACAGCTGAACTCTGATCCGGGCTTTACCTTTGGGAACTACTGGATAGAAGAAGCCAATTACATAAATACCCTCTTCCAATAACATATCGGCCATTTGTTGAGACAACTTGGCATCATAAAGCATCACAGGAACAATAGCGGAATCTCCGTCAATGATGTCGAATCCAGCATCTTTCATCCCTTTTTTAAAATATCTGGTGTTGCTTTCCAGTTTATCCCTTAAATCTGTATTCTTTTCCAGGATATCAAATACCTTAATACTGGCTCCTACAATTGACGGAGCAAGGGAATTGCTAAAGAGGTAAGGCCTGGACCGCTGTCTGAGCATATCGATAATTTCTTTCTTTCCGGTGGTATAACCGCCCATTGCGCCGCCCAGGGCTTTTCCAAGCGTACCGGTGATAATATCAATACGATCCAAAACTCCCTTTTCCTCCAGGGTGCCCTTTCCGGTTTTACCAATAAAGCCGGTTGCATGGCATTCGTCAATCATAACCATAGCATCATAGGTTTCTGCCAGATCACATATCTTATCAAGTGGGGCCAGTAAACCATCCATTGAAAAAACTCCGTCTGTAACAATTAATTTGAAACGCGCATTATCTGCATTGGCCTGTTTTAACTGTGTTTCCAGATCTGCCATGTCGCTATTCGCATAGCGATAGCGTTTCGCTTTACACAAACGCACGCCATCTATAATGGAAGCGTGATTCAGTGAATCTGAGATAATAGCATCTTCTGCAGATAGCAATGGCTCAAAAATCCCTCCGTTGGCATCAAAGCACGCGGCATAGAGAATAGTATCTTCAGTGTCGTAGAACTTAGCGATCCTTGCTTCCAGTTCTTTGTGGATATCCTGGGTGCCACAAATAAATCGTACTGAGGACATTCCAAATCCATGAGAATCCAGCGTGTCTTTTGCTGCCTGTATCACTTCGGGATGGGAAGAAAGCCCCAGGTAATTATTTGAACAAAAATTGATCACCTCCTGCCCGGTTGAGATTTTTATAACTGCACCCTGGGGTGAAGTAATAATGCGTTCTTTTTTGTAGAGGCCTGCCTCTTCGATGGCTTCCAGTTCTTCTTTAAGATATTTCTGTATGCTGCTATACATATTTATATGAATATAGGTTTAATTTCATCTTGTACGTAAATCAGGACTTTGTGCTCAACTGTATACCCCATTGCAACCAGTACTTCACCGTAAGAATTAAGTTGGGTGAGATCAGAAGATTTCTGATGTCCGGTCTTGTAATCCAGAATGGAGACTTTCTTCTCCTCAAAGACCAACCTGTCTGGCCGCAAAATTACCCCATTTTGTGAGATTATGGTTTTTTCATTTTTAATTTTACTTCCCGGCCTGAAAAAACGGCTAAGAAGTGGATGATGTACAATGCTATCGAAGAGTTCTTTGTAAGTGCTGCCTTCATTTTCCTGGATAACCCCACTGCGTACTAAATCGGCAACTGCAGACTCAATATCATCAGCCGTGTCTACAATACTCATTCCGTAATGCAAGACATTGCCTTGTGAGAGGGCCAGCTCTCTGGACGATCCCCATAATTCTCCGGCACGGGTACTTATTTCCAGTTGTCCTCCGAATTTTGTGGTAGCCGTATATGGAACAGATTCCTGTTCAAATTCAAGGGCAGCCTCCATCTTACTATATTGTAAATCCCCGAAAGTGTACTGATACTTGTCTTGTTCCCAAATTCCAAGTTGCTTCAGGTAATTGATAAACAAGCCTGAATAATAGGTAGGCTTACTTTCTCCTTTGGCGGTAAGGTCCATTTCCGTAATGATAAATACCCCCTGAATACCCCTCGTTAAAGCCACATATAATAAATTAAAGGAGTCGAGTTCCATTTTGTGCTGCTCTTCTTCATATAGTTCTTCTGATTCCTCATTGTAAAGGGCCATATCTTTCTTTTTACTGACTAGGATATGGCTAAACCCTTCAAGGGCCTCATCATGAGCAGGAACCCAGAGTTTTGTTCCCCTGTCATCATAGATACCCGAGTTGGCAAATGGAAAGATCACAAATGGGAATTCCAACCCCTTGGCCTTGTGGATGGTCATCAGCTGTACGGCATCCATATTTTCGGGCGCAGGGATACTCCACTTACTTTTATTCTTCTCCCAGATATTGATAAAGGAATTAAATCCCGAATCGTGTTTTAATTCAACATCAAGGACTTCGTCGAGTAAGTTGCTGATATACGCCTGAGACTCCCCAAGGAGATCAAACCGCTCAATGGCGTATTCCAAAGCATCGAACACAGACCTTTGGTTGAATGCGGCCAGGTCAAACTGGTACTCGGCTTTTAAAAATGGTGTAAGCTTTCCAAGATGCTCGGAAATAAACTGGTGTCTGCCCTTTTCCGGACTCAGGTAAATAAGGATGTCGAACTGGATATTGAGATCAGAAGACTGAATGGAATACTTCAGTAGATTGATCAGAAATCGCACCACGGGATCACTCTCGAGGAGCAAGGCATCTGAGGAAATGATTGGTATCTGGTTATTTATAAGGTATTCGGCCAGGGTAATACCTTGTTTATTGGATCTGAACAGCACAGAAACGGCTCCGAAAGGAATTCCTTTTGAGCGCAAATGAATTATGTGCTTAAGTACCTCTTCACAATAGGCTTGTTCCTTGTCGTCTTCAATGTTCTGTAGAAAGTTTATACTTACTACCCCTCCTTTTTTAAAGGTGTGTTGTTGTTTGTTGCCTTTCAGAAATAAATCCTGGTAGAGTTTATTGTTTAAATAAGGAACCGCTGAGGAAAAGAAACCGTTGTTGAAAGTAACAATCTCCTGAAAACTTCTGAAATTAGTTTCAAGAGACTCTGTCCTAGGTGAGAGACCAAAAAGGGTATTGTTGTTGTTGATGAGATTGAGGAATAATTCTGACCTTCCACCCCTCCAGCGGTAAATCGCTTGTTTGGCATCTCCAACCAGGAAGAGGCTGCCCCTGTTTCCCTGCAGGTCTTCACTCTGTAATGCATGAGATATAAGGGGAACCAGATTATACCATTGATTCAGAGAAGTGTCCTGGAATTCATCTATAAAATAGTGGCGATATTTCTCCCCCAGACGTTCATATATAAATGGTGTAGGCTGATCTCTTATCTGTTCCGAAATAAGGGTATTAAATGCCGAGATAGGTAGTTGTTCCCGTTCTTCAAGTAATTGATCAATCTCCTTTTGCAAGGCATTGAGCAATGTCAGAGGGACTAAATTCTGATAGACGTTTTTTAAAAAACTCAATCGGCCGTAACCTTCTTTGATCTCCAACCACAATCTGATAAATTCTGGCATTAACCCGTCTATAGCCTGTTTCTTATGCTCAGCGGTTTTTTTTGGATACAAGGGTGTGCTGCCAAAATCTTTTTTCCAGCCCGTTGAGAAATCAAGAGTAGAGGGATCTTCTTGTATTTTTTTGAGAAATTTTGGGAAATAACCTGAATAGAAATCGGCTTGCTCTAAATCGGCTTCATCCATCAGGGAGAGCACACTGTCCGCTATTGCTTTTAATTTTTCGGTGTGTGTTTTTAAAAGACGTCGCAATTCCTTTTGAAGATTCAGAAAAGAAGTGAGGTCCTTGCTTTTGAGTTCCTCCAGATAAACAAGGTGATTTTCATCAAAAAGCATTTTCCCTACCTGACTGAGGTCATAACTGAGATCCCAACTTTTATTGTCTTCAATTTTTTGCAGTGCAAAAGCGATAAACAGGTCTGTAAGTTGATCATCAGCCCCGGCATTGCCCAGCATTCTGTCTATCCCTTCTGCAAGCAAAAGGTCTGTATCAAGAACAACTTCAAAATTCTGTGGAATCTTCAGATCTCTTGCAAAGGTTTTTAGCAGACGGTGGTTGAATTTATCTATGGTTGATATATCGAAGAAGGCATAATTATGCAGTATTTCTCTGAGGACCTTTTTAGCCCTTATCCTTAGCGTATCAGCATCGATTTGGAGTTCTTCCACCAGCTTCTGAAACAGATCATTTTCGTCGTTGTCGGCATCCGAAGAAAAAAGAAACAGGCTGCTAAGGATACGCTGTTTCATTTCATTCACAGCCTTATTTGTAAAGGTAATGGCAAGGATCTTTCTAAAATTCTGAGATCCCTCATGGATGAGGATTAATTTCAGGTATTCCTTGACCAGGGTAAAGGTTTTACCCGATCCGGCTGAAGCGTCGTAAATCTGATAAGCGTACAGTTGTTTAGATTTTCCTTGCAAATTAAGCAAACCCCGAGAGTTCTTAACATATAATTAGGGGAATATAATTGTTAAAATCCCTACTTTTGAGAATCACTGAATATTAACTTTTAACTTTAATAAAAATGGCATTTGAACTACCAAAACTACCCTATGCATATGACGCTCTCGAGCCATATATCGATGCAAGGACAATGGAAATACATCACACAAAACACCATAACGGCTACACTACGAAACTCAATGCGGCCATAGAAGGAACCCCCCTTGAAGGAAAAGGGATAAAGGAGATTCTTTCGGGACTCGATATGAACAATAAAGCCGTAAGAAACAATGGAGGAGGGTTTTTTAATCACACGCTCTTCTGGGAAATTATGGGGCCGGACGCCGGTGGAAATCCTTCCGGGGATTTAGCCGATGCGATTAATTCAGCATTCGGGTCATTTGATGGTTTTAAAGATAAATTCAGTTCCGCAGCCGGGAGCCAATTTGGTTCAGGCTGGGCATGGCTTTGCGTACATCCAGGTGGAAAAGTAGAGATTTGTGCTACCCCCAACCAGGATAATCCCCTGATGCCCAACACCGGTTGTGGCGGGAATCCTATCTTGGGATTAGATGTATGGGAACATGCCTACTATCTGCATTATCAGAACCGACGACCAGATTACATCAATGCATTTTTTAATGTGATCAATTGGGATAAGGTCGCTGAGAATTACAAGGCACATAAATAGAAACTAATAAATACATTTTGGGAAACCGCAGCTTCTGAAGTTGCGGTTTTTTTTATGATCGAAGAGCAAAAAAAGAACATAGAAAAGGGCGGAGAAGCCTCCACCCTTTTCGTCCCAAATCTTACCATAAACTTAACCTACTTATGCTATGGCACCACTAAATTACTGGTATTGTGAGAAATAACAAAGAAAATCGAAGAAATTTTGGACAAGATCATTAGGTAAAATGTGTGGCTGGAAAGCCCAAAAAGGAATAAAAGAAGCTAAGACTTTGATTATCAGAAATAAAAAAGGCAGGAATGAACCTGCCTTTTTTCCCCAAATCTTACCATGAACTTAACCTACTTATGCTATGGTTCTCCAAATGTAAATGAAGAGGTCGCTGAAGAAAAAGGTTTTGGACGAACGTCTCTTTAATTGGTTGAAATACCGTTAATGGATAAAAGGAAGGAATGTATTAAGGAAAGGGACTACAAATTCTAACCTGGTTGACTTAACTGCGGAATTGTGTAAAATAAAAAAGGTGGAGAAGTCTCCACCTTTTTTGCCCCAAATCTTACCATGAACTTAACCTACTTATGCTATGGCAAGTCTAATGTAACTTCGTTTGATGCTGAATGACGATAAAGGCGATTAAATGCATATATTATCGATGAAATGCACTAAGTGGTGTATTTCGTCTGTTTTATTGGCTAATAAGCCCTCTCATTTTTGCCTTCATAAAAATTGATAAAGGCCTTATTGACTACTTTATTTCCACCTGCAGTAGGGTAGTCACCAGTAAAATACCAGTCACCTAAATTGTCAGGACAGGCCATATGAAGATTGCCAATAGTCTGATAGATAATCTTAACCTCAGCCTTTATGCCTTCCGGGGACAAGAGCTCTCCGATCTTGTCTGATATCTGATCGGCACTGAATGGCGCATAAAACTCCTTGACATAGTTGATGATCTCTTTGTCCTTTTTGTGAAATTGCTCCTTACATTTTTTATAGATATCATCTACAAGTGATAGAGAATTGTGTTCTTTATGAAGGGCCAGGGCTGCCTTAAAGGCAATAAAATCTTCTAATTTAGCCATATCTATCCCGTAACAATCAGGATAGCGGATTTGGGGAGCCGAAGAAACCACAATGATTTTTTTAGGTCCCAATCTGTCGAGAATACCAAGGATACTATTTTTTAAGGTAGTACCTCTTACGATACTGTCGTCAATAATGACAAGGTTGTCATTTTCATTGACCGACCCATACGTAATATCATAGACGTGGGCTACAAGGTCATCTCTGCTACTATCCTGAGTGATAAAGGTCCTTAGCTTCGCATCCTTGATAGCAACTTTTTCAATTCGGGGTCTGATCTCCAGGATCTGATGCAATTCTTCGCTTGTAATTCCTGAGCCTATTTCGAGGATTTGTTCTTCCTTTTTCTTGTTTAGATAATTCTGGGCTTCTTTAACCATACCCAGAAATGAGGTTTCGGCCGTATTGGGAATATAAGAGAAAACGGTGTTCCTGATATCGTTATCGATAGCAGAAAGAATTTTTGGGAAGATGAGTTTTCCGAGTTCCTTCCGCTCCTGATAGATCTCTTTGTCACTGCCCCTGGAAAAATAAATCCGTTCAAAGGAGCATGCCTTTCTCTCAAGCGGCTCCATGATCTTTTTAATATTAACCGTCCCTTTCTTTTTAATGATGATGGCATGGGCAGGTTTCAATTCCTGAACCGCCTCATATTTTACATTAAAAACCGTTTGAATAGCTGCGCGTTCTGAGGCCACCACTACTACCTCTTCATCCTTGTAGAAATAAGTTGGTCGTATTCCCGATGGATCTCTGAGGACAAAGGCATCTCCATGACCCAATAGTCCGGCCATCGCATATCCCCCATCCCAGTTCTTAGCGGCCTTTTTTAGAATTTTCGCCAGATTGAGTCGTTCTGCAATCAGGGGTGAAGCCTCCATTTTGTTGTAGCCTTCTTTCTTGATCTCTTTGTATAGCTTGGCTACGGCATCATCTAAGAAATGCCCGATCTTTTCCATAACGGTTACCGTATCAGCCATCTCTTTGGGATGCTGACCCAGTTGTACCAGGTTGTCGAACAACTCGGTCACATTAGTCATATTGAAATTCCCGGCAACAATCAGGTTACGATGCATCCAATTATTCTGACGGAGAAAGGGGTGTACATTTTCTATACTATTCTTTCCGAAGGTACCGTAACGAACATGTCCCAATAGTACTTCTCCAATGTATGGGATGTAATTCTTCTGTGCCTCAGCGTCATTTATTAACTCCGGATTTTCCTCAAAGGCCCTATTGATACGATCGGTGATCTGGGCAAAAATATCCTGAATGGGTTGTGACTGAACCGACCTTACCCGACTCATATATCGCTGGCCGGGTTGAACATCGAGCTTAATACTGGCAAAGCCCGCACCGTCTTGTCCTCGGTTGTGCTGCTTTTCCATCATGAGGTACATTTTATTGACCCCGTAGACGGCAGACCCGTACTTTTTCTTGTAATAATCGAGGGGCTTTAAAAGTCTGATCAGGGAAATACCACACTCGTGTTTAATGGCGTCACTCATAGCTCATTGCATAAAAAAAGCCCCGGAAAGGCAGGGCATTATTTTAACTCAATATCAAATTGTGTTAACTGTTTAAATTGATTTAACCTGCGGTCTACTTCATCTTTGGATAGGTTTTGCATCCTTTCCGTACCAAACTTCTCCACACAAAACGAAGCCAGATTGGCCCCGTGTATTACTGCATTCCTAAGATTGTTAAAAGAAACGTTCTCAGACTCGGTAAGATAACCCACAAATCCTCCGGCAAAGGTATCTCCCGCACCCGTAGGATCAAACACCTCTTCGAGGGGTAATGCCGGGGCAAAAAACACCTCCCCATTGTGGAAAAGCAATGCGCCGTTTTCCCCTTTTTTAATCACCACGTATTTCGGGCCCATTTCATGAATTTTCTGTGCTGCCTTTACCAGGGAATATTCATTGGCCAATTGCCTTGCTTCCTCGTCATTGATTGTGATAACATCTGTTTTTTTGATAACTTCTATCAATTCAGGTAGTGTATTATTCATCCAGAAATTCATCGTATCTAATACAATCAATTTTGGCTCAGCCTGCATCTGTTCTATGGCACTCAGCTGTACTGAAGGATGGAGGTTTCCCAGCATAAGGACGTCCGCATCCCTGAAATGAGCAGGGATAACCGGTTTAAAATCTGCTAAGACATTAAGTTCGGTTACCAGGGTATCCCGGCTGTTAAGGTCATTATCATATTTCCCGCTCCAGAAGAAAGTCTTGCCGTTCTCAACCACTTCAATGCCTGATATATCGACTCCCCTTTTTTCGAGTAATTCCAGATATGTCTGGGGAAAGTCGTCACCCACAATTGAAACAATTGCAGATTCAACTTTAAACTGAGAAGCCGCTAGGCCAATAAAGGTAGCTGCACCACCCAGTATTTTATCGGTTTTACCAAAAGGCGTTTCGATTGCATCAAAGGCCACGGTTCCCAATATTAAAAGCTTGCCCATATAAAAGGTTCAAATTCGTTGCAAATATACGCTTTTGTTATTCCTGTGGAACCTGAGGTAAATGGAAATTCAGGAAGGGTTATTTTCGACCGAAATCAGCAGGTATTTCACCCCAGGCTGCGGTTTCCCATTTAACCACGGGAGTTTTGTACGAATTTTTATTAAGCCAGATTTCAGCTCTTTCAACCAGCTCGAATAATTCCTTATTCCTGGTATTTG
Source organism: Muriicola sp. E247 (assembly GCF_041358175.1). NCBI lineage: Bacteria > Pseudomonadati > Bacteroidota > Flavobacteriia > Flavobacteriales > Flavobacteriaceae > Muriicola > Muriicola sp. E247. The sequence goes on along the minus strand of NZ_JBGKBE010000001.1, from coordinate 310,625 downwards.
GCTGCAACTTCGTATTGCATTTCTTTTTCCTCACCCAACTCATGGCGGTGCGTGAATCTGTATAAAGAACACGATCTGATTTTCTTTCCTTAAGAAAGGCCAGGCCATGCACAATGGCCAGGAATTCTCCTATGTTATTGGTACCCTGGGCGAATGGCCCCTGTCTGAACAACTGTTTTTTCGTCCTGGTGTCTACACCTCGGTATTCCATTTTGCCTGGATTTCCACTCGACGCAGCATCAACCGCAATAGAGTGCATATTGGGTTCTCCTATCTTTAATAATTCAGTTGCTGATAATCCCGGCTCCTTCTTTTTGCTGCCTTTGTAGACAGCGTAAGAACTATTATAAGCCTTTTCGGCCTGCTCACGGGTAGAAAAAGACATATACTGGGCCCCTTTCATCCCCGATATCTGTTTTTTACAAGCATCCCAGCTATCATATATACCGGGGACTTTTCCCTTCCAGACTACGTATAATTTGTTTTTTTTGGCCATTAATTTTCTGATAAAACGGCTTCTATTATCTGTGGAAAATGAAGATGTTCAAGTTGCTGAACCTTTCTGCCAATGTCATCTGCTGAATCAGAGGATGATATTCCAACTCGGATTTGCTTAATGATGGCACCTTCATCATATCGGTCATTGACGAAGTGTACGGTAATTCCTGATTCGGATTCCTTATCGGCCTTTACGGCTTTATGGACATGTTTTCCATACATGCCTTTACCTCCGTACTTTGGGAGTAATGCAGGATGGATATTTATAATTTTATCAGGGAAGGTGGCTACCATTTCCGCGGGGATTTTCCGCAGGAACCCGGCCAATACTATCAGATCAGGTTGAAGGCAGCTGAGGAATTGTAGTAATACGGACTTATCTTTAAAAGCATGGCTATTAAAGAAGAAAGCCGGAATACCTAGCGCATTACAACGATCGAGAACATAAGCATCTCTTTTATTAGTAAAAACACAGGAAACGCAAATTGTTTGATGGCCCTCAAAATACCTGACAATGTTTTCTACATTGGTGCCGGAGCCGGAAGCAAATAAGACGATATGTTTCATTTTATAATCCGCGATGGAACGAGTGCGCTTTCCCTGCCAAAGTTTATTAAAATGATAAAAGGATTGGCATTTCTTTCATTCATATGTGGAGGGATAATAATGGCCCCCAATTTTCTGACGCTAAAGTAATATACTTGCCATTAATTTTCTTAAATTACCCGACAAATTGGCGAGGTATGGTGTATTTCTACCAAAGTTTTTTATTTTTGCCAACAATTAAAAATTAAAACCAAAAAAATTATGTCAGACATTGCATCAAGAGTTAAGGCAATTATCGTTGATAAGTTAGGCGTTGATGAAAACGAAGTAGTGGCAGAAGCTAGCTTCACTAACGATCTGGGGGCAGATTCATTGGACACCGTTGAGTTGATAATGGAATTTGAGAAAGAATTTGATATCCAGATTCCGGATGATCAGGCAGAAAATATTGCAACCGTCGGCCAGGCTATTAGCTATATTGAAGAGGCCAAATAAGTAATGATATCAGGAACATGATGTAAATTATCCATGTGGTCACCACGCTGCATGGATATTTTTTTTTAATTTTCACACGGTATAGGTACATCTGAAACAAAAAATGATTCCATGGAGTTAAAAAGAGTAGTTGTTACCGGACTAGGGGCATTGACACCCATTGGCAATACCCTGGATCAATATTGGGAAGGACTTAAATCAGGAAAAAGTGGTTCAGCCCCAATTACGTATTACGATACCGAGAAATTTAAGACCAAGTTCGCTTGTGAAATCAAGAATTTCGACCCTCAGAATTACTTCGATCGGAAAGAAGCAAGAAAATTAGACCGTTTTGCTCAATATGCACTTGTCTCTTCAGATGAGGCTATTATAGATTCCGGTTTGGATTTGAATTCTATTGATAAATTCAGGGTAGGTGTTATCTGGGGAGCAGGAATCGGCGGTCTGGAAACCTTTCAAAATGAAGTGATGGACTTTGCCAAGGGAGATGGAACCCCAAGGTTTAATCCTTTCTTTATCCCAAAAATGATTGCAGACATAGCCCCTGGGAATATTTCTATAAAACACGGATTTATGGGGCCGAACTATACTACAGTTTCGGCATGTGCCTCCTCTGCCAACGCAATGATTGATGCCTTAAATTATATCAGGCTCGGATATTGTGATGTGGTGGTCACAGGAGGAAGTGAAGCGGCAGTTACTATGGCAGGAATGGGTGGATTTAACGCCATGCATGCGCTTTCTACCAGAAATGAAAGTCCGGAAACTGCCTCAAGGCCATTTGATGCTACCAGAGATGGCTTTGTCCTTGGAGAAGGAGCCGGCGCCCTGATTCTTGAAGAATACGAACACGCCAAAGCAAGAGGAGCAAAAATTTATGCCGAAGTTGCCGGAGGTGGAATGTCTAGTGATGCTTATCACATGACTGCCCCGCATCCGGATGGGATAGGGGTTGTAAAAGTGATGGAGAATTGCTTACGAGATGCCGGAATGAAACCGGAAGACGTGGATGCGATCAATACACATGGAACTTCAACACCACTGGGCGATGTAGCTGAATTAAAAGCAATTTCTCAGGTATTTGGAGAACATGCACCTAAGATCAATATCAACTCTACAAAGTCGATGACAGGCCATTTATTGGGTGCCGCCGGGGCTATTGAGGCCATTGCCTCCATCCTGGCAATGAAGCACAACCTGGTTCCTCCAACTATTAATCATTCAACGGTTGACGAGAATATTGATCCTAAATTAAATCTGACCCTGAACAAGGCCCAGCCCAGAGATGTATCTGTGGCCATGAGCAACACCTTTGGATTTGGCGGTCATAATGCCTGTGTAATCTTTAAAAAAATAAGCTAAAGACCGGATGAATTTTCCTTCAAATATTTTCAATTCCCATTCCAACAAGGATGGGGATTTTTTTTTAGGAATATCAAATATTCTGGGATTTAAACCTAAAGACGTTAGTATCTATAAGAAGGCTTTTTTACACCGTTCGGCGAATCAAAGAGACAATAAAGGGAACCCGATGAATTACGAACGTCTCGAATTTCTCGGAGATGCCATGCTGGGAACGATTATCTCAAAACATTTGTATAACGAGGTGCCAGGAGGAGATGAAGGATACCTAACCAAAATGAGATCGAAAATTGTCAGCAGAAAGCATCTCAATGAATTGGGGAAAGATCTGAACCTTATTTTTTATGTGGAAAGCAAAATTCCCAAATCACACTTTGGCGATAATATTCATGGAAACGTTTTCGAAGCCCTTATAGGGGCTATTTACCTGGATAGAGGATATAACTACTGCGAAAAATTTATACAGGAACGGGTCATTGAACCCTATGTGGACATTGAACAGCTCGAAGGAAAGGTGATCAGTTATAAAAGTTTGCTCATCGAATGGTGTCAAAAACAAAAAAAAGAATTCAAATACAACGTATACGAAGACGATGGCAATGATCCCCTCAAGCATTTTGCCGTAAAATTCAGTATTAATGGGAAACTGGTAGCCAAAGCCAGGGCAACTTCTAAAAAAAAGGCGGAGGAAAAAGCCTCTAAAAGAGCTTTTTTTGCCCTGCAACATAAAATTGAGAACTCTCAATAGTAGTACGCAAAGGTTTGCGTTGACATTTCTTCCCGAATGAAGGCCACTAACTAGGCAAGTAACGTTATAAATTATATATTTACAACTTAGGCTTTTTAATATGGGCAGGCATGCGGATATTGGAAGAATCTTATGAGGTTGAGTTTGCACTGGTCGGAATTTATACTAATCTGGAAGATTACGCCCTGGCTTATGCATTGAACGAGACTCTGAAATTGCATTTGAAAAGGGCAGATACCGACTTATTATTTTCATCTGATATTATTTATCCTTATTTTGAGTGGAAGGATAAAATGTACGACCGCGAATGGTCTTTACTGACTAATTCCTGTATCACATCCCATCAAAGCACTTCTAGTGATCTGTTTCCGGAGGAACCTAGTTTTTCAAACCATCATCTGGTACCTGAACACAAAGAAGTAAATTTCCTGCTAAAAGTGGAACAAGAGGCAATGGATTCCGACCTGCTTCTGAAGATAAAAGGCATCCCGAATGTGATTGCCGCTTATGAAATCGAGACCACGAATTTAAAATCAAAGCACAATTTAATATATTAATTGAATGCTGAGTAAGAAGAAGACAAAGATAGTAGCTACCCTTGGCCCTGCGAGCAGTGACAAGGAAACGCTTAAAAGCATGATTATTGCCGGGGTGGATGTATTCCGCATCAATTTCTCACATGCCGATTATGAGGATGTGAAAAAGCGAATTAAAACAATTCGCCAGCTGAATGAGGAATTGGGAATTTACACCGCTATACTGGCCGACCTGCAGGGACCAAAACTCAGGGTAGGAGTGATGGCCGGAGAAGTAGTTGTTGCTCCGGGAGACGAAATCACTTTTGTGACTGGGAAGGCCTTTGAGGGCAATGCCGAGAAAGTCTATATGAATTATGCAGAGTTCCCCAGAGATGTAAATCCGGGAGAAAGAATTCTACTCGATGATGGAAAACTGATGTTCGAAGTACTGTCTACGAACAAAAAGGATGAGGTAAAAGCCAAAGTAATTCAGGGAGGCCCACTTAAATCGAAAAAAGGTGTCAATCTTCCAAATACCAATATATCCCTTCCTGCCTTAACGAAAAAGGATGTTAAGGACGCCATATTTGCGATTTCTCAGGATGTAGACTGGATAGCGTTGAGCTTTGTTCGATATAGCCAGGATCTGATCGATTTACAAAATATAATTGAAGAACATTCAGAACATAAAATCCCGATCATTGCAAAAATTGAAAAACCGGAAGCGGTAGAAAACATAGATAAAATCGTATCCTATTGCGATGGTTTAATGGTGGCGAGGGGTGATCTGGGAGTTGAAGTACCGGCTCAGGAAGTACCTCTGATTCAAAAAACCCTCGTGCTGCGTGCAAAAAGAGCCAGGATCCCTGTGATTATTGCTACCCAGATGATGGAAACCATGATTACAAGTCTTACGCCTACCCGTGCCGAGGTGAACGATGTAGCAAACTCTGTGATGGATGGGGCAGATGCAGTAATGTTATCAGGGGAGACCTCTGTTGGGAATTACCCCGTTCAGGTAATAGAAAAAATGTCGAGTATTCTACAAAGTGTTGAGAGCTCTGAACTGATCAAAGTACCACAGGAACCACCGCACATAAGAACGAAACGATATATCACCAAAGCCGTATGTTTTCACGCTGCCACTATGGCAAACGAAATTAAGGCAAAAGCGATTTCAACCCTTACCAATAGTGGGTACACGGCCTTCCAGATATCTGCCTGGAGACCCAGTGCTCATATTCTGGTGTTTACATCTAACAAACGAATCCTGACACAGCTCAACCTGCTTTGGGGGGTAAAGGCTTTTTATTATGACAAATTTGTTTCAACTGACGAGACTATTGAAGATGTGAATAAGATTGCTTGTCAGAAAGGATTCCTGGAGGAAGGAGATATGTTAATCAGCCTGGCAGCTATGCCCATAAAAGCCAAGGGAATGGTTAATACCCTTCGAGTTACCGAAATCGATACCTGTAATTTTTAAAGCTCAAATTTGAGCTGAACAGATACGGAATGATCTTGTTTTTGACTTGTTTCTGCACCTTTTAAATTAGAAAGGGATATTCCAAGAAGGCGAACCGAATTATCAAGTGGTTGCTGATATAACAGTTCCATAGAGGTATCTAAAATAAGTTCCCGGTCTGAGACATAATAAGGAAGGGTTTTACTCCTTGTTTGCATGGTAAAATCACTGTACTTGATTTTTAAGGTGATCGTTTTGCCAGCTGTATCGGATTTGTCAATCCTCTTTGAAAGCTCAGCAGCAATGTGGGTAAGCCGTTCTTTCATAAATACCTCACTACTTAGATTTTCACTGAAAGTACGTTCAGCCCCTAAGGATTTCGGGATGCGGTGCGACTTTACTTCACTCTGGTGTATCCCACGAACAACCTGATAGTAAAACATCCCGCTCTTTCCGAAATGTTCTTCCAGAAATTCAAGACTTTTTCCTTTGAGATCAAGTCCGGTAAAAATTCCAAACTGATACATTTTCTCTGCCGTAACCTTCCCGACACCATAAAACTTGCGAATATCGAGCTTTTCTAGAAAGGGCACCACTTCCTCGGGGTTTACGGTTTTTTGCCCATCTGGCTTGTTGATATCACTGGCAACCTTCGCAATAAATTTATTGATGGATATTCCTGCAGAGGCTTTTAAACCGAGTTCGGTGTAGATACGATCTCGGATCTCTTTTGCAATCAATGTGGCTGAGGGATTCCCAACCTTGTTCCGGGTTACATCGAGATAGGCTTCATCCAGAGATAAAGGTTCAACCAGCTCCGTATACTCAAAAAAAATAGAACGTATTTTCAGGGAGAGTTCTTTGTATCGCTCAAAGCGCGGTTTTACAAATATTAATTCAGGGCACATTTTTTTTGCAAGTGCGCCGCTCATTGCACTGCGGACACCAAATTTTCTCGCCTCATAACTGGCCGCAGCAACTACTCCTCTTTTTGATCCGCCACCAACTGCCAAAGGCTTCCCCCGAAGCTCAGGATGATCCAGTTGTTCCACGGATGCGTAAAAGGCATCCATATCGATATGGATTATCTTGCGGATGGGAAAATCGTAGGGCATAAACAAATTTAAGTCATATCTTAGATTTATGGATAAACCTGCTAAAACGGCTATTATTCTGGGTGTGACAGGCCTCACAGGAGGTTTGCTTCTCAATAAATTACTGGATGACGAGAGATATTCCGGGATAAAGGCTTTTTCCCGTTCTTCTACGGGAATAACACATCCTAAATACGAGGAATATCTTGGAAACCTCTTAGACCTTAAACAGTTCTCTTCAAAATTTACAGCTGATGAAGTTTACTGTTGCATCGGAACCACAAAATCCAAAACCCCAGACAAGGAAAAATACAGAAAGATAGATCACGGGATCCCTGTAGAGGCAGCCCGACTATGCGTTAAGTACAATATCGACACTTTTGTGGTAATGTCTTCCCTGGGGGCTAATCCCAACAGTTCTGTTTCTTATAGCAAGATCAAAGGTGAAATGGAAGAGGCTGTTTTGGAGCTGGGAATCCCTCAAACATATATCCTTCAGCCTTCTCTGATCTCGGGAAAAAGAGGAGAAAAGAGGAGGGGGGAAAAGATTGCCAAAATTGTATTCGCAGTCTTGAATGTGTTTTTGATTGGTCCTTTGAGAAAATACCGGTCTATTTCGGCAGAAGATATTGCAAAGGCCATGGTATGGTTGGCCAATAATGAATTCAGGGAGAATAGGATCACTTCAGACAAAATAAGTCAACTCGCCAATGCTTGAGATCGAACGGAAATTTTTGGTAAATTCTGATGCCTATCGGGCCGAGGCATATGATGAGATTGAAATAATCCAGGGGTTTCTTAACACAGACCCCGACAGAACCGTAAGGGTTCGTCTTACCGGTTCTAAGGGATTTATTACCGTAAAAGGTAGAACGGATGCCGATGGAACAACGCGCTTCGAATGGGAGCGTGAAATTACACCGGAAGAGGCAAGAAATCTTCTGAGTATATGCGAAAAGGGCGTTATAAGGAAAATCCGCTATCTTGTAAGAAGTGGAAATCACCTTGTTGAGGTAGACGAATTTTACGATGAAAATCAAGGATTGGTGATTGCCGAAATAGAGCTGCAAAAAGTAGATGAGCACTATGATAAACCTGAATGGTTGGGAATTGAGGTTACAGGCGACCCAAAATACTATAATTCACAACTCAGTAAATACCCATATGTAACATGGAAAAAGCAATAAATTCCTTCCTTATTTTCTCGGTACTCGCCCTTTTTTTGGGGTGTGAGCAGGCAGGGAAAAAGGATCAGTCGCTTATGGACGGAAAGAACATAAAGCCAGAACTTTCCGTAGCCGAGATAAAAGCAGATCTGCTCGAAAAAGGATATGAAATCTTTGATTATGTTGATCCGCAGACGGCAGACACAGTCATAATGCAGCAGTACTTTATTGCCTTTTTAAAAAAAGGACCGAACAGATCACAAAATAAAAAGCAAGCCGATAGTCTGCAAACCTTACATCTGGAGCATCTTGGGAGGATGTACGAACTGGGATTTGCTGATATTTCAGGCCCTTTCGGAGACGATGGGGATATAAGGGGGATTACTATTTACAATACCCCGACATTAGAAATAGCCGATAGTCTGGCCAATCTGGATCCCATGGTAAAATCAGGTCGACTCGTCATTGAGATGCATCCCTGGTGGGCGGCAAAAGGTTTTCCGCTTAGATGAATGCTAAAAGGCGCTTTTAAATTGCTCAAGGAAACGCAGGTCATTCTCACTCAGAAGGCGAATATCTGATATCTGGTGCAGTAATAGTGCAATTCTGTCGATACCCATTCCAAATGCAAAGCCCGAATATTCCTTAGAATCAATTCCACAATTTTCAAGAACATTTGGGTCAACCATTCCGCAACCCATGATCTCGAGCCAGCCTGTTCCTTTGGTCATACGGTAATCAGTTTCTGTTTCCAGGCCCCAGTAAACATCAACCTCTGCGCTTGGTTCGGTAAATGGGAAATAGGAAGGCCTGAGTCGGATTTTCGACTTGCCAAAAAGCTCAGTGGTGAAGAACTGAAGTGTTTGCTTTAAATCTGCAAAGGAAACGTCTTTGTCTATATACAAGCCTTCAACCTGATGGAAAAAACAATGGGAACGAGCCGAAATGGCCTCATTCCTATAGACTCTGCCAGGAGAAATGGTCCTTATGGGTGGCTTGTGGGTTTCCATGTAACGAACCTGTACCGAAGAGGTGTGTGTACGCAGCAGCATATCCGGATTGGTCTGAATAAAAAAGGTGTCCTGCATATCTCTGGCCGGATGGTGTTCCGGCAGATTGAGCGCAGTAAAATTATGCCAGTCGTCTTCTATTTCAGGACCTTCAGATACATTGAATCCTATCCTGCTAAAAATATCAACGATCTGATTCTTTACAATGGATATGGGATGTCTGGAGCCTAATTCAAGGGGTTCGCCCGGACGAGTAAGATCTCCGTAGATTGATTTTTCAGTAACTTTCTCTTCTAAGGATTCCTTAAGTAAGGTAACTTTTTCAGAAGCCAGTACTTTGAGTTCATTGATTGTCTTCCCGAATTCTTTCTTCTGTTCGTTGGGAACCTGTTTGAATTCACTGAAAAACTTATTCAGCAGGCCTTTTTTACCGAGGTACCTGATCCTGAATTCTTCTACAGCCTCCGGGCTTTCAGCGGTAAATTCCTTTACCTCTTTGATATGTTCTTTAAGTTGATCGATCATTTGAAATACACTAATCCTACCAGCGGTCAAAAATACTGGTTTTTTAGATTTTAACCGCTTCTGGCCATGGATTTGTTAAGGGGTTGCTGTATTCAAAGAATTTCCCTTTAAGAATTTAAATGGGGTTCCAGTTCTTCAGGATGTTTCAATACAAATTTTACGCATTCATCAAAGCTTTTGAAAATATGTTCCGGGGGAACCAGATCAGGGATAATATCAATTCGCTCCATCATATATCTGGGCTGGTCTAAGACCCTGACAAAAAAGACATTGATCTTTTTTCTGCTCAGGTCCTGCAAAACATCTTCCATTGCATACAGTCCGGATTGATCCATGTACTGCATCCTGCCTAATCTGATAATAACGGCTGTAGCAGTAATGGGGATCTGATCAGCCAACAGCTGGAATTCGCTTGTGGTACCAAAAAATAAAGGACCTTTTATGTGCTTAATGAATACTTTTTCTCGCAGAGATTCAGGAAATCCTTTTTCATCAGCCCATGATTTTTCTCTGCCGGCAGCCCTTACTTCAGATCGTTTGGCGGTAAGGTCACCTATTTTTTTCATAAACATAAGGGAGGCAATGACCAGTCCGATCCCAACGGCATAAACGAGGTTCCAAAAAGTAGACAACAATAATACTACCAGCATCACCATCACTTCGGAGCTTAATTTTAAAGGTCCGATTTTCAAGTCTTTGGGCAGACTTGGAATTGCTCTCAAACCTTTGTAATCCATTACATTAACCCCAACGGTTATCAGGATTCCCGCCAGTACCGCTGCGGGTATTTGCGAAGCTATAGGCCCGAGAGCTAGCAGGATAACTAGAAGGAGTAAACCGGCGATCATACCTGAGAGTCGGGTTTTACCCCCTGAATTAATATTAACCACCGTTCTTATGGTAGCACCGGCTCCTGGGATTCCCCCAAAAAGTGCAGCAATACTATTTCCAATTCCCTGACCGAGCAACTCCTTATTGGGGTTGTGCTTGGTTTTAGTCATATTATCTGCAACTACGGAAGTCAGGAGGGAATCGATGGATCCCAGAAGGGCGAGGGTTAAAGCCGTGAATACATATGGGGTTATGGCACTCAATCGGAATTCGGTAATAATTTCGAAATTAGGTAGGGGGAAACCTTCCGGAATGGTCTCTATGGGCCTGTAATCAAGGCCGAATCCGTAGGCCACTCCGGATACCAGAATGAGGGCAACCAGGGTACTTGGGACCTTAGTTGTGATCCTCTTAAAACCGTAAATAATTACTATGGTAATGAGGGAAAGGATGAGTTCCAGTATGTTGATGTTTTTCAACGCCCTTGGCAAGACTGTTAATGCCCCCAGAACTCCGGAAGCTTCTTTAGCAGCCAGGACCTGTGCTTCTTTCTGGATTACGTCTTCGGTGATCTCGCCAGCCCTGTGTATAGTTTCCTGAAAATCTTCCAGAACAAGAATACCTTCTCCGGCTTCTTCTCTTAAAATATTTTCCAGGATTAATTCTTCTGCCTGGGGTTTGAAAGGTTGAACCCAACCACTATCTTCTTTGGGATAATACCCAAGTGCTGGAAGTATTTGTGTAATGATGATAATCAAGCCAATTGCAGTCATAAATCCCGATACCACAGGATAGGGGATATACCTGATATAACTTCCTATACCCATTAGCCCAAGCCCGATTTGCATCAAACCTCCGAGAAGAAATACAGTCAGTATTGCCGGCAGGGCCTTTTCAACATCTCCATCGAACACCGCAATGATTCCTGCTATAACGATCATGCTCACTGCCGTCATGGGTGCTGTAGGACCGGAGATTTGTGTTGGGGTCCCGCCAAACATTGCAGCAAAAAAACTAATGAAAATAGCACCGTATAATCCGGCGCTTGGCCCCAGACCAGAACTGACACCGAAGGCAAGGGCCAAAGGGAGGGCTACAATTCCTGCGGTGATTCCTCCAAGCATATCACCCCGGAAATGTTTAAATAATGATTTCATTAATTTAATTTAGGTTGTTTCTCCTAAGATACTTTAATTCTGCAAATAAAAAAGCCAGTAAAACTTACTGGCTTTCAGAATATTATATAAAAACGTTGCTTTTAATCCATAAAAGTAACCTTTCCATTTTTGATGTCGTACATTGCTCCTATAATCTTGATAGCTTCATTATCTTCCATTTCTTTAAGAACCGGACTAAGACTACGAATATTCTCAATAGTTAGTTCCACGTTTTTGCGGGCAACAGCATTAACAAAATCGATATTCTTTGAGTTTCTCAAACTGCTATCGGAAGGTTCGGAAACTGCTGCTACCGCAGGTTTTATTTTATGAAGCAAGGTGGTTAAGTTCCCTAATTTAGCGTCGTCACATGCACCTTTGACTGCACCACAGGCAGTATGGCCAAGTATTACGAGAATTTTAGTTCCGGCTATTTTACAGGCAAATTCAAGGCTCCCTAACAAATCTTCATTTACAATATTTCCGGCTACTCTTGCGCTGAAAATATCTCCGACTCCCTGATCAAAGACCAGCTCGGCAGAAACTCTAGAATCTATGCAACTCAATATTGTGGCAAATGGATATTGCCCAGATGCGGTATATCTCACCTGCTCCAATAGGTCACGTTCTGCCTTTTTACTTTCCACAAATCTGGTATTACCTTCCTTTAATAACGTTATGGCAAAATCTGGTGTTATTTCTGCCTGTGAATCTTTTGTGTGAACTTTCATAATTAATTGTTTTAATTGTGGTTATCGAATTTTTTATTTACCTGAGATCAAAAGGGGAATATTGAGTTTGCTAATGACATTATTGATATCCACCGGCATTAATTTTTTGGCGTTATCTGAATCTTTCTGTCCCCTATCGATTGATAACAGACTTATGTTATTTTTTAATAGGTAGTTAGACAGGTTCTTGATTGTGCCGTCATTCTGTTCAAATACATATTCTAATGTTTCATCATCTATAGCTTTTGACACTTCTTTTATTGAGGTAGAATTTTTGATGATCTTAAACGATCTAACGGGTTTTTGGATATGCTTATTCAAATTTTCGGCAAAAGCAAAATTTAAAAAGGGTTTCGAATTATTAAGCATGCCAAGAGAAATTTGTTCGTTTGGAAGTAGCACATCATTATCTGTAGTTATTAGAACTACACCGTCATGGACATCTAAGACAAACTCAGTAATACTATCCCCGATCAAATTAAAAGGTTTGGATTTTCGTTTCCCCAAAACTATAATATCGGGTTGTCGTTTTTTGATATATGAACTAATTTCATTTTTTACATTACCGAAGGCAAACGAATAAGGAATTTTCATACCTGATTCCTTTTCTATAGGGGTAATCAAATTTTGAATTTTCTTATCAATTGTTTTATGCTTTGAATTAATTGTACGCATGGCGGATAATTGATTATCACTGGTTACAATATCTGAGGGTTTTTTAACATGGAATACTTCTATCTCGCCATTGATCATTTTAGCCATGCCCACAGTGACTTTCAACATTTTACTTAAAGATTTATGCAAATCCGTTAGCACTAGCAATCTGTATGTCTTCTTATCAGGATTCATATTTTTCTAATTAGGCAGTTTTAGGTCTTAATTTAAAAAAATCGACAAAACTCGTCGGATTTTCAACAGTACCCAGCTCTGAAATTAACTTAATATCTATATTTCTTTCTTTGGCCTTGTAAGCAAAATCGTCGAGAATTTCTATGATATCATTGTCTAGATACCTTGTTTTTCTGACATCTAATTCCAAAAACGTATCTATAGGCAAACTGTCTAACTCCTTTAAAATGGCACCTTTGTTAAAGAATGTTACTTCTTCGGCAAGTGTCATTTTAATTCTATGTTTGCCATTACTCTTATCCTCTATATGCAGGAAATGAGAGTTCTGGTAGCTCTTTATCAAAATCACAACAATACCGACACCCAATCCCATACCAATTCCAACGAGCAGGTCTGTGAAAATAATCCCAAGTACTGTCACCGTAAAAGGAATAAATTGCTTCCATCCCAGTTGATACATTTCTTTAAAAAGAGCCGGTTTTGCTAGCTTGTACCCTACTATAAATAGTATAGCCGCCAGTACAGACAAGGGAATCATGTTGAGTAATCTCGGGATAAGAATAACCGAGATCAATAAGAAAAAGCCGTGAATAATTGCAGAAAGTTTAGTTTTTGCACCCGACTGAATATTGGCCGAACTACGGACAATTACCTGGGTTATGGGCAGCCCGCCGATTAAACCGGAAATCATATTCCCGGTTCCCTGTGCAAGTAATTCCCTGTTTGTAGGGGTAACGTGTTTTTCTGGATCAAGTTTATCCGTTGCTTCAACACATAATAAGGTCTCCAGACTGGCTACCAGGGCTATGGTAAAGGCAGTTACCCAGATTTCTGGCCTTGTGATGACAGCAAAATTTGGAAAACTAAACTGTGCAAGAAAGGATGAGGCGTCTTCTGGAATTGGCACTTTTACCAATTGTTCGGTAGAAATAGCCCATATGTCATTGCCTTTGGTAATTACAAAAAAGAGGATTCCCACAATCACAGCAACAAGTGGCCCCTGTATGAGTTGAAATATTCTAGCTTTTTTGGTGAGTACCTTATCCCAGAGAATTAAGATCAACAATCCTAAAATTGCGACGGTTGTTGCTCCCGGACTAATAAAATTAACGGAGTTGATGATTTCTGAAAAAGTATTTTCTCCGTCGACCTGAATAAAGGCAAAATCGCCTTCAGGATCTGAATCATAACCAAAGAAGTGCGGGATTTGTTTCAGGATAATAATTATCCCGATTCCTGTCAGCATCCCCTTAATCACGGATGAAGGAAAGTAATACCCGATTATTCCTGCCTTCAGTACGCCAAAAAGGAGTTGAATGGCTCCCCCCAGGACAACGGCAACTAAAAAGTTCTCGTATCCACCCAGGGCGCCAATAGCGGTTAATACTATGGCCGCCAGTCCAGCTGCTGGACCACTAACACCAATTTGCGAGCCACTTAAGGAGCCTACAACTATTCCTCCTACAATACCGGCAATCAGGCCGGAAAACAAAGGAGCACCACTAGCGAGTGCAATCCCCAGACAGAGGGGAAGGGCTACAAAGAAAACAACGATACTCGCTGGTAAATCATTCTTGATGTGTTTAAACATAATTATAAAGTAGTTTTAACCCGAATTGATAGGATCGGGCAGGTTAATTAATTAAAGGATATGAAATAAGCTTATAAAAGCTCTTCGGGTGGGGGCAATTGTATTTCCCCGTAATAAGAATTGGAAAATGAACTGGCAGAATCGCCAGCTGAATCTGAATAGCTGAAAAGTAAGAAGTCGTTTACACTCATTGGATTCCCGAGGATGAATTCTTCTCCTATGTCTTTCTTTCCCTGTTCCTGAGGTTCTTCCTCATTCATATTTAAGGAAATGAGCACTGCGTTGTCATCTATCAATTGCAATACAGGCGGGGCTATAATCCCGGTTATCCAAATGGTACTGAGAAAGACAACGACAAATGATTTAAAGAAAGTTCGGCTCATAAAGTCCAAAAATAATAGGATTACTATTATCTAAATGTTAAGAATGCGCTAAAAGTCCTTTATTTCCCGTAGGTCTGAAGCTGGTATCCATCCGTTTTTCCCGTCGGCAAGCTTTACCTTATGCCATTCCTGAAGCGTTTCCAGAACATACACCTTACTCCCCTCATGTAAATTGAACAGGGTTATGCTGCGGTTGTTGGGTTCCTCTTTTACGGAAGTTTCGGATGCAAAGATGATTGCCGGATCGGTCTTATTGTATTCCTGATACTGCAGTACGGCCATTACTACACTTAAAGCTGCAAAAAATAAACAGATCATACTTCCTATAAAGGCAAGTCGCTTTTTATCGGCGTATCGATAAAAATAAAATGCCAGATAAAGGGAAACAAACAAGAACATAAAACCTATGGATGTATAGGCCCACTGATCAAAGGTCAGAATATTCATCACACGAGACACCATCCTTGAGATAGCTGTTTGAGGCAGGGGCTCTATATCATCAATTGTCATTTGCTGTGCATAGGCGAGATTATTCCTGATCTCATTATCATTGGGATCTAATAAAAGGGCCTTTTCGTAATAATAAATACTGGGGCCTATTTCATTGAGTTTGTAATAGGCATTTCCGAGATTAAAGTATATACTGGCAGAATGAACCCCGCTTTCCAGAACATGCTTGTAATTATCAATGGCCAGCTCGTAATCCCCTTCATTGTAAGCTTTTGCTGCTTCATCAAACAGGACATCATTTTGCGCCTGGCAAAAAGGGGATAGAAAAATAATTATTATAAATATCCAGCTCTTCATCTTATAGTTGTTTATCCAATGCTGAAATAACTTCAATGGCCTTGTCGTAATCTGCTTGCATCTGAACCTGGGAAAAAGGACTGTATCTGGCCATTTCACAGTTTTTCAGCAAGCCTATAAATCCGTCGTTGGTTTCGGAGTCAACCTCTTTTTTAAGTAGGAGGGTTGCTATTTTTTCCTTACTGAATTCTGTGGTTTCAATTTTAAGCTTCGCTTTCAGGTAGTTGTGGAGAGCTTTTTCCAGGGCAATGTAGAATTCGTCTTTCTCTCCCATGGCCTTTCTGGCTTTAAAAAGGAATTTCCTTGCCAGCTTGTTCGCTCTTTTAATTTTATTCCCGGCCACATCACTGGCAATCGCTTCTCTCCTTTTACCAAATATTATTGCAAGGGGGATGAGTAATAGCGGACTTAAAAAGAAAAGATAGAATTGCAATGAGCCAAAGAAAGGGGTCTCCTGTATAGGTCTGAGGTTCGGTGTTAGCTTGATAAAGTGGAACTGACTGCCAGTTGCCTGAATAGGACGTTTATTACTGGAGGTAATAGAAACATTTCCCCCTGAGGATTCAAGAGGTCCGCTGGTTACATCGATATTGATTTCATCAGAAGTCAGTGTTTTATAGGTGCCATCCTGAGGATCAAAATAGCTGAAATTTATGGAGGGGATGGGATATTTCCCTTTAAAGGAAGGTACTACCGTATAGTTATTACTCACTTTCCCCTGCATCCCCGAGAGGGTAGTCCTCACACTTTCGTTATACTCGGGTTCATAAACTTCCAGAGATCCGGGCATTTCCAAGGCAGGTAATTGGAAGAGTTTAAGATTTCCCTTGCCCTCAACTTCAACAACGGCCTGAAGGGATTCAGTGGCCTTAAGGGTTTTTTTACTGGTAGAGACATTAAACCTGAAGCTGCCTACAGCCCCACTAAAATCGCTGGGTTGTCCCTGAGTAGGTAGCGGCTTTACCTGGATAGTCCTTTTCCCCGCAGATACTGTTTTATGGGTTTGTGTATAGATTGGCTGTCCGAAGAAATCTCTCCTGTTGGTTGGCACTTCCAGGGTGACGTCAAGGGAAAGGGGCTCAATTTCCAGTGCCCCGCTTTTTTGCGGATACAGCACCACACGCTTGAGAATAACGTATCGGTATGATTTACCTTGATAGGTTCCATTCTTCACATTATAAGAGGTAACAGGGATATCCTGGCTCCAGAAATTGTTATAGGTAGGATTATCAAGAGGACGGAAATTGGAAACATTGATGGACGGACTCACATAAAGCTTGTAGACCACACTCATTCCCTCATTTAAATAGGGTTGTGTCTTTGATACCTCAGCTACAAGATGCAGATTTTCATCCGCGATATCCTCGGCTGTCATCTGATCACTGGGCTTGTCAACCGCAGCTGTTACTTCTACTTTTGCAGGGGTAGTTTTGTAGGTCTTTCCATCAATGACAATCGTAGCCTGTTTTATGGTAAAGGTACCCCGTTCAGTTGGCGCCAGGGTATATGAATATGTCTTGGAATAACTTCTCACCCCATTGATCCAGGACGAACTGATGGATTGTGACGGGCCCATAAGTACGCGAAACCCTTCAAAATCAGGAGGGGTAAAGTTATCGCCGTCTTTATTCATTGTGAATTCTACCCTGAGTCTTTCATTAATCCCGAGCTTGTTCTTGCTGAGATTTGTTTTAAACTCAATGGTTTCCTCTTCCTGAGCGAATCCGAAAGAGGATCCAATCAGGAAGAAAAGAAGAAGAACACTATGGATTGTATTTTTAATCATCACCAATCTTTGGCATTTTTACTCTTAGGTCCTTTGACCTTCTTTTCGTTCATCTTTTCCTGCACTTTATTTTCTTCATTCTGCATGGCTTCCAACAGATTTTTTATTTGTTGAGGAGAAAGTTGACTACTGCGTGGCTGTTTTTGCTCGTCGGGTTTTTCGCCCTCCTTAGGCTGGTCCTTTTTCTCATTTCCATCCCCGTCCTTGTTTTCATCTTCTTCCTGTTCCCCTCCGTCTTTTTCCTTATTGTCTTGTTGCTGGTCTTCCTGTTCTTTTTTGCCTTTATTTTCAGAATCTTCATCTTCCTTTGATTCTTCGTCCTTGTCCCCGTCTTTGTCCTGGTTTTTCTGCTGCTCTGCCAGGGCTTTGGCCAGTGCCAGATTATATCGGGTTTCCTCGTCTTCGGGATTATTCCTCAATGCTTCTTTGTAAGCCTCAACAGCCTTGGCGTATTCCTCATTTTTCATGAATACATTGCCCATATTGTGAAAGGCCTTGTGTTTTTCAGGTTTAGCCTCGGCCAGTTCCCCTGCCTGCTTAAACCTGCCAAATGCTTCTTCCAGGCTTTCTTTTTTGTAATAGGCCGTTCCGAGGTTATAAGGCGCAATAACATTTTCACCGCTTTTGGAGATCGCCCTTCGGTAATCTGCTTCAGCCTTGACGAATTCGTTTTCAGACAATTCCTGATTCGCCTCCCAGGTTAGGTCGAGGGAAGACTTCAGATCCTTTTCAGTGTTTTTCTTTTTGTCATCTTGCGCTATGCCTACGGCAAAGAAACACAGGAAAAAAAACAAGCATATCTTATTCATGGTCTTCTTCATTAAATAGATTTAACTTTTGTAGCCATTTTGTTTTTCTGTCGAGTAAAAAGATATCTAAAAATAGGAAGAATAAGGCTGCACCCAAAAACCATTGAAATTGGTCCTTATAATCCGCAAACTGCTTGGCTTCAAATTCGGTTTTATCAATTTGATTTAAAGCCTCCTTGATTTTTTCAACAGCTTCTTCCGTATTTGAGCCATCTATATATTCTCCATTTCCTTTTTCGGCAATTTCTTCCAATATTTCTGCATTCAGCCGGGTAATAATTACCTCGCCTTCTCCATCTTTTTTCAATTCCTGTGTAATTCCGTTCCTTTTTATCGGAATTGGGGCTCCTTTTTCTTTTCCGACTCCAATGGTGAACACTCTTATTCCTTCTTCTACCGCAAGATCTACGGCATCTATAGCCCGTCCGTCTGTGTGGTCTTCTCCATCTGAAACAATGAACAGAACCCTGTTCGTCTGATCCTGATCGTCATAGAAGGTTGTTGCCAGTTTAATGGCCTCATCAATCGCCGTACCCAGGGATGACAAAAGGTCGGTGTTTAGATACTGTAAGAACATTTTTGCCACTCCGTAGTCGGTGGTGATAGGCAATTGAGGAGCAGCCTGCCCGGCATAGGCAATAATTCCGATTCTGTCACTTGCCAGTTGATTGATGATCTCGGAAACCAGTCGTTTCGACTTCTCCAGCCTGTTGGGTGCGATGTCTTCGGCCAACATACTTTTTGATACGTCAATTGCAAACACAATATCAACCCCCTCTCGCTTTACGGTTTCCAGTTTGGTTCCAATTTTTGGATTGGCCAGCCCGAGGATAAGTCCTGTAAGGCCTAAGAGAAGGAGAATTAACTTTAACCCACTCTTAAAGTTGGAACGGGTGGGAACCAATCTTCTGAGCAAATCGGGATCGGCAAATTTCCTTTGAGTTCTTTTTTTCCAGAACACCAAACCGAGATACAGCAGCACTATGCCCGGGAAGAGCAGGAAGAAATAGAAATATGTCGCTTCGTCTATCTGTATCATGGCCTAAACAAAACTTTTAAATAAGATTGTCCTCAATATCCATTCGGAAATCAGAAGGATTCCGGCAAGAAGGGCCCAGGGCCTGAATTTCTCTTCGTTGTTATAATATTTAAATTCTTCTACTTCTGTTTTTTCCAGTTTGTTGATCTCTTCATAGATTGCTTCCAGTTTCTGGTTGTTGGTCGCCCTGAAATATTGCCCTCCTGTTAGTTCAGCAATCTGCTTTAAGAGATCCTCGTCGATTTCAACCTGTCGCATTCCATATCGGAATGATCCATCAGCATTGTACGCAATTGGCGAAAGTGCATTGCCGTTGGTTCCTAGTCCGATAGTATACGTTTTTATACCAAATTCAACAGCCAGGTTGGCGGCCGTTTCAGGTTCGATAAATCCTGAATTGTTAACACCGTCGGTAAGGAGAATGATCACTTTGCTTATGGCCTTACTGTCTTTTAAGCGATTAACGGAAGTAGCCAGGCCCATACCAATAGCTGTGCCATCTGCCAATTGGCCATAGGTTATTTCTTTAAGCGCGTTTAGTACGATCCCCTTGTCGCTGGTAATAGGGGTTTTAGTATAACTTTCCCCCGCGTAGGCGACAAGCCCAATACGGTCATTGGGGCGTTGTTGTATAAAATTAGAAGCCACCTCCTTGAGAGCTGCAAGTCGGTTCGGACGAAGGTCCCTGGCCAGCATACTGGAAGAAACATCTATAGCCATCACTATATCAATCCCCTTTGTTGTTTTTGTACGGGTTGAGACCTCTCTGATCTGTGGCCTGGCCATTGCCGTGATAATGCATGCCAGGGCAAGAAGCCTGAAGGCAAACAATACAGGACGCAGTTTAGAAAGGATGTCATTTTTTGGAAATCCCTTTATGCTTGGGATTTTTAGTGTAGCTGTCTGATCTTTTCGTTTGAAGAAATACCACAGGATGGCCAGAGGTAACCCCAGGAGCAACCAAAAGAATTGTGGATTCGCAAACTGAATATTTTCAAACATTTCTTAAACCTGTGTTTTAACGTCTATAGAATTAATTATTCTCTCAATGATCTGTTCGGCATAA
The DNA here is from genome assembly GCF_041358175.1 of Muriicola sp. E247. NCBI lineage: Bacteria > Pseudomonadati > Bacteroidota > Flavobacteriia > Flavobacteriales > Flavobacteriaceae > Muriicola > Muriicola sp. E247. Next base: position 290,149 of record NZ_JBGKBE010000001.1, on the reverse strand, counting down.
GGGTCCCCCTCTTCCCATGAGAGAATCACCTGTTGTTGGAATCCTTTTCCACCAAAAAGGATGATCGCATATTTGCTTTTAATTCTCTCATTCTCACTATCACCCGGGAAGGTAGCACTGCCATAGACTTTTACCCCGGGGACTCCGGAAACAGAGCTGAATTCTTCTTGTTTGGTGATAATGTTTCGGGCACCTTTATCTGCGAATTCCTTAAGGGCTTTATCGATGCTCTTTTGATAATCGGGTTCGGTAGGTTCTGCCAGTATTACGGAAGATGTTCCTACGCCAAAGAGATTTTCTGGATTGTAAAAGGAAAATACTTGTTTGTTTCGTACTACATTCATTTCTTCAGCTGAAAGTTCCACCTCTTGTCTTAGCAAAACGTCCGGAGCTGATATGTCTATGGGGGGATAGCCATAGGAGCTGGATACCCATTCTCCCTCGAGTAGTTTTTTAGAAGGCTGGTAGATTAACGAATTCCTGACATTGTCAATCCCGTAATAGAATACAGTGGCAACCAGACTAAGCAGCACTATTGCTGCGGTGGCCACTCCTGCCTGTACCCATCTTTTTTTAAGGGCTTTTTTACGCAGGACTTCCTTGTATGCAGCCTGCTCCATCAATTCCTCCTCAGTGGGCTCAGGTATGGCCTCCTTGGTCTTTATAACTATATGCTCTATAGACTTCCTGTCTTCTTCTGCCTTCGACATTTCTGGTTTTGAGCGCGCAAATTTCACCAGGTCTGCAGTGTAAAGGATTTGTTTGAACTGCTGTATGGTTTCGTCTTCAATTTTTAATTCCCCTGCATCTTTCATCAGCTCCAGCTTGGTGATAAGCTGATCTGTGGTACTTTCAAGAGCAGATATATGGACATCCTCTTCCAGATATGACCTAACAATATCAGTTAGTTCAGAATAGTATTTTTTATATTCCTCCTGTATGAGATATTTGGAGTTTTCGAGCTTTTTTAATTCCTGTAGTGCCCGGTCATAGGGGGGGAGCATAGCTTGCTGTTCCTCTTCGCTCAATGGTTTACGCCTGAAGAAGTACCAGAGAACAATTCCGATCATAAGAAGGCTTCCCAATATGACCCAGACGTAGAATGGGATATTTGCCATATTTTTCTCGACAGGAATCAGAGGCTTTATATCATAGATTTCCTTAGTTACAGTATCTACTTCAACGGTCGCTACCTCTACCCTGAGGGAGTCTGTAAAATATCCCTTCCCATCAATCTCTATCCTTTGAACAGGAAGGATATAGGAACCCGAATCGAATTGGGTTAAGGCGTAGATTTTTTGAAGGATCATCCGATCTGCCTTTCGGGTCGTATCCGTTTTGAAGGCTTCAACTGTTTCCAGGGGGGAGAAGGTCTGACCCTCAGGAAAAATTACCTGAGCAGTAGTATCTGTTTCCACCGATACTTTAAACTTTATCTGCTCTCCTATTTTTATTGAGGTGGTGTCTACGGAAGTATTTACTACAGGAGCTTGCTGAGCCGCGCCTAATACAGCATAGAAGAGAAAGGGCAATATTGCCCATGCCCAATTTTTAGGTACAGCGTACGGCGTGTATGTGTAATTTCTCTTCAGCATCAATCTAGGCTCTTTGCTTAAAATACCCCAATAATTTTTTTACATAACTTTCATCCACCCGGCACTGTAATATTCCTGCACCCGACTTTGTAAAGGCATTTTTAAAATACGCTACTTTTTCCCTGTAAAACTGCTGGTAGGCTTTCCTCACTTTTTTTGAAGAGGTATTTACAAAATGTACTTCTCCCGTTTCGGCATCCTCCATTTGTACTAATCCAAGGTTCATAATTTCCTCCTCCCTGGGGTCATACACCCTGATTCCGGTAACATCGTGTTTATTCCCCACAATTTTCAGAGTGTTTTCATACTCATCCATCATAAAATCAGAGAGTACAAAGATGATCGTCCTTTTTTTCATGACATTGGAGAGGTACTTAAGCGCCTCTACCAGATCGGTTTTCTTGCTTTTTGGCTTGAATTCCAGTAATTCCCTGATGATTCTCAAAATATGACTCTTCCCTTTTTTCGGGGGGATAAAGAGTTCAACTTCATCTGAGAACATGATCATCCCTACCTTATCGTTGTTTTGCAGGGCAGAAAATGCCAGGGTAGCCGATATTTCTGTAATAACATCCTTTTTAAACTGGTTTACCGTGCCAAAATGCTCAGAACCACTAATATCAACCAGGAGCATCAGGGTAAGTTCGCGCTCCTCTTCGAACACTTTTACATAAGGCTCGTTGTATCGGGCGGTAACATTCCAGTCGATAGAGCGTACATCGTCCCCAAACTGATATTGCCGAACTTCACTGAAGGTCATTCCCCGTCCTTTAAAGGTGGAGTGATACTCCCCACCAAAAATATGGTCGGACAACCGACGGGTCTTGATTTCAATCTTGCGAACCTTTTTAAGTAATTCTTTTGTATCCATGGGTTCAGGATTAGGCAACTGGGTTCAAAAAGGAAGATTTGAACAGGATTAATTCCTTGAACTTTCTAGGGTACTTCAATCTCGTTTACGATGCGATTGATAATTTCTTCAGAAGTAATGCTTTCAGCTTCAGCTTCGTAAGTGATTCCGACCCTGTGTCTTAGAACGTCGTGAATTACTGCCCGTACATCTTCTGGAACTACATAACCTCTTCGCTTGATAAAAGCGTAACATTTGGCAGCAATGGCCATGTTGATACTTCCTCTTGGTGAGGCCCCAAAACTGATCAGAGGTTTGAGACTTTCCAGGTTGTATTTTTCAGGATATCTGGTAGCAAAGACAAGATCAAGAATATATTTTTCAATCTTTTCATCCATGTAGACCTCTCTGACTGCCTTTTGAGCGCTAAGGATTTGTTTTAGGCTCACTACTGGTTTGACAGCCTCGAATGCTCCGTTCAGATTCTGTCTGATAATCAGCTGTTCTTCGGTCATTTTCGGGTAATCGATTATGGTTTTAAGCATAAATCGGTCTACCTGAGCCTCGGGAAGAGGATATGTTCCTTCCTGTTCTATAGGGTTCTGAGTGGCCATAACCAGGAATGGAGCATCGAGAGGGAAAGTTTCATCCCCTATGGTCACCTGTCGCTCCTGCATGGCTTCAAGCAAGGCAGATTGTACTTTCGCAGGTGCCCGGTTGATCTCATCTGCCAAAACAAAATTGGCGAAAATGGGCCCTTTTTTTATGGAAAAATCGCTTTCCTTCATATTGTAAATAAGGGTTCCTACCACATCGGCAGGAAGCAGGTCGGGGGTAAACTGTATCCTACTAAAACTCCCCTTGACCGCCTTTGCCAGGGTGTTTATCGCCAGGGTCTTTGCCAGGCCCGGCACCCCTTCCAGCAATATATGGCCTTGTCCCAAAAGACCGATCAATAGGCGTTCCGTCATATGCTTTTGCCCGACGATAACCTTGTTCATCTCCATCATTAACAGGTCAATAAACGCGCTTTCCTGAGCAATTTTCTCATTTACCGCACTTATATCTACCGTGCTTTTATCATCCATAAAATATCTTTTAGTAGTTGTCTATCAATCTCTTAGTTTAAAGGATATGCAAATTGAAAATTTATTCATTCACTGCCTGTTAACGATTGGTTAAAAATTCCCGGGAACCCTAAGTTTTATGATGTATTTAAGGGATTTTTAGTAATTTCATCACTTATGAAATCACCGAAAAAATTCTCCCGAATCATCGCCGGAACCATGACATGGGGATCATGGGGTAAGCAACTTTCAAAAAGTGAGATGGTCTCTCTGATGAATCACTGCCTGGAAGCAGGGATTACGACCTTTGACCACGCTGATATTTACGGCGGGTATGGCAATGAAGAGGAATTTGGAAATGCCTTTGCCGAAAGTGGAATTGCCCGTAAGGACATCCAGCTCATTAGTAAATGCGGAATTCAATATATGTGCGATGCCAGGGATAATAAGGTAAAGCACTATAATTACTCTACAGATTATATCATATGGTCTGCCGAACGCTCCCTTGAAAAACTGACGACTGATTACCTCGACCTATTCCTTTTACACCGCCCAAGTCCTCTACTGGATCCCGAGCCAGTAGCTAAAGCTATTGAACAACTGCTCAGCAGTGGGAAGATCAAGGCTTTTGGGGTGTCTAATTTTACACCCTCCCAGATAGCCATGCTCGAAACGGCAATACCGGTGCAGGCCAACCAGGTAGAATGTTCACTCACGGCTGATGGAGTCATGTATGACGGAACCCTTGATGATTGTATTGGCAGGAAAAGAATGGCCATGGCATGGTCTCCCCTAGGTTCATATTTTCGGGAAGACAATGAGAAAACAAAGAGGATAAGGGAGGTATTATTACCAATGAAAAAGAAATACAGCGCCAGTGAAGATCAGCTTATCCTGGCATGGCTGATGAAGCATCCTGCTCACATTCATCCGGTTGTTGGAACTTCCAATGCCAACCGATTGGAAGATTCTATGCAGGCAGCTAAATTAAATATGGATTTGGAAGATTGGTTTCTACTGCTTGAGGCGTCACAAGGCCATAAGGTACCCTGAAAAAATAGTATGATGCAAGAACAAAAAAAAATAGCCTTTATCACGGGAGCAACCAGTGGTATTGGGAAGGCCACGGCTGAACTTTTCGCAAAACACAACATCAAATTGGTCCTTTGCGGAAGGAGGCAGGAAAAACTCGATGCCCTGAAAAAATCGCTGCAATCTGGAACCAGGGTGCATACCCTCAACTTTGATGTTCGTGATAAGGAAGCTGTTGGGGCTGCTATACAATCCCTTCCCGAGGAGTTTGCTTCAATTGATATCCTGGTCAATAACGCAGGCAATGCTCATGGCTTAGACCCCATTCAAAGCGGAGCTTTGGAAGATTGGGATGCGATGATCGACATTAACGTAAAGGGATTGCTATACGTTTCCAGGGCCATTCTTCCAGGGATGATCCGGAGGAAGAACGGGCATATTATCAACATAGGTTCCACTGCCGGGAAGGAAGTATACCCCAGGGGGAATGTGTATTGTGCCAGCAAACATGCTGTTGATGCCATCAACCAGGGAATGAGGATAGACCTTAACGAACACGGAATACGTGTGGGAGCGGTAAATCCCGGACTTGTAGAAACAGAATTCAGTGAAGTGCGGTTTAAAGGCGATGAAGATAGGGCAAAGAAGGTATACCAGGGTTATCAGCCACTGAAACCCGAAGATATTGCAGACATCATATATTTTGTGACCACCAGGCCATACCATGTAAATATTGCCGACCTGGTGGTGATGCCTACTGCCCAGGCAAGTAGTACCATAGTGAAGAAAAAAGAATGATTAACAAACGCCTTCTGGTCAAAAATCTCCTGGCCCATAATGACGAAAACAGTTTTTATGATAAAAAGCGTTTTATAGATATCGGTCAGAAGGAAGGAAAGGCTAAATTCCTGAAACACGTTTGTGCTCTGGCCAACAGTAATCCAAAAAACAATTCATTTATCGTCATTGGGGTTGAGGATGAAGACAATAAGATTGTAGGAGTCGATTTCTTTGATGACAGTAAGATTCAGAATCTGGTTAATGCTTACCTGGACAACCCCCCGCTGATTTCATATGAAAATATTCCCTTTCCCCACTTACCTGAAGGAAAGGTCGTGGGCCTTGTGACCATCAAATCGAATGGCCGGATCTGTGCACTTCGCAAAAATATCTGGAAATATTACGGAGGGGCCGTGTTTTTCAGAGAAGGTAGCATCAGTATGCCAAAGGCGTTTGATATTGAACTTAAAGACCTCAATTCGGAAATGGTCGCTACCATTGAACAACACGCCAGAAATAATATCGAACTCACACTTGACGGTGTAATCGACTTTATCAATCACAGACATAAAGACCTTAGCAGCAATTATAAGGTTTTTAAGGAACAATTTGTCATTTGCTGGGCAGGGAATAGAAAAACGGTAAAACAGAATACCTACTACTCACGTGTAGATATCGAACTGATTAACGAACAAGTAAAGCTCTTCTACTCTGCTTTGGATGAGATATCCATAGATATCACTGAAGATACTTTTGCTATTACAGAATATGTGCAATTAGGTCTTGGAAGGGAACAGCGATATTATCCCCTGGAGGAGGTAGGTATCACTTTTAATGACAACGGTACTTATCAGATCGTCAGTGAGCTGATCTTTCAACCCCCCCAATACGACCGGAAAACACTTTTCCATATCTACAATACCAACAATGCCCTGCTGCAAAAAATCCAGAAAAACCGAAAGCTCACAAAGGCAGAACGTGCAGATCTCAAATTGGCTCCGGCCACCTATTTGCTTTGTTATCTGAATGGATTTGAAGAAGCAAAGGATCAAATGGAAACATTAAAAAACACCACTAAGTCTGTAGATGAAAAAGTGTATAACAACCTGAAGGAGTCTTTGAGAATTCTCAGAAAAGTGCGCTACAGCTAGTCCTTTACCAGCCATAAAATCTGAAAGGGATCAATCTGTACCAGACTACTCGTCAGTTTCCATTTACTGTTTGAAAGTAAATCACGCAAAGAGCCGTCATTAACATAGCCCAGATTGGAAAGTATCCCCGCATCAAGAATTTGTGGCGACTCGTCAAAATTAGCCACTACCAGTACTCCCTCCAGATTGGCTGCTGTCCTTTCGTAAAGGAATAAATGTGAGTTACGAGGGTCATGGACCACGAGATTATTGCGATCTGTAAAAACCCCTGTCTTTTTTCGCAGGGAAATCATATGCCGGATTCCGATGAAAATTTGAGAAGACGGTTTATCAGGTTCACTGAGTTGTGCGACAGCTTCCCAGTTTTGGCTTGGTCTGTTTACCCACCTGCTGTCCTGCTTTTTATGTGGATCATCAAGGTAAGAGTAATCATTTAGGGTGCCAACCTCGTCTCCTGCATAGATCATCGGAATTCCTCCAAAGGAAAGAATAATTCCGTGCAGCATCAGAATCTTCTTTACTGAAATCATCACCATTTCGGCATCCAGAGTACGCATAGCTTTTTCCAGACCCAGTAAAGAGGCACAACTTCCGGTAATTCGGCTGTCTCCTGTGGCCGGGTTCTCCATAAATTTATATCCTACGGCCGGACTCCAGTCCAGGCCCTGGCAATAGTAATCAATCAAAAACTTCCGATGCAGCCAGGGGTCCCAACCTAACTGTGCGATATAACCATCGTCCAGTCCCAGTCCGATATCATCATGGCAACGGAGGTAATTTATCCAGGTAGAAGATGGTGGTTTTTGGGGTACATTATGCAAGGACTTCTGCAACAGCAGCGTTTTTTTGGTAGCTATAGAATTCCATAAAAGCGACATTAGTGAGGCATTGTAGGCTACGTCGCACTCGTTGCCTTCCCGTCTCCCTTCCCCGAAATACTTAACAATATCGTGGGGGGAAACGATGGCTTCTGCCAGAAAAATAACTCCCGGAGCAACCACCTGCAGACACATTCTGAAGAGGGAAATAAGTTGATGCGCCTCTGGCAGATTCTGTGAGATCGTTCCAATTTTTTTCCAGAGAAAGGCCAGCGCATCAAAACGCACAACATCAACCCCACTATTGGTCATTTCGACCAGATTCCTGAGCATTTCCAGAAAGACATCAGGGTTTGTATAATTCAGATCCCACTGATAGGAATTGAAGACGGTCATTACCCACTGAGAAATCTCAGGTCTATAGGTGAAATTGCCTGGTGAAGTTGAGGGAAAGACCTCAGGCAAATTAGCTTCATAAGCATCTGGGATAGTCCTGTCTGGGTACATGTAATAGTATTGCTGATAGGTTTTGTCACCTTCGAGCGCCTTTTTGGCCCAGGGGTATTCATCTGAAGTGTGGTTTACTACAAAGTCGAGCATAAGGTAAATCCCATTCTCGCGAAGCTTTGAGGTAAGCTCGAGCAGCGATTTCCTGCTACCGTATTTTCTGTCAACTTCGGTATAACTGTTAACTGCATACCCGCCATCATTCTCACCAGCCGGCCTGGTAGTAATGGGCATAAGATGCAGGAAGTTAACCCCCAGTTCTTTAAAAAAAGGGATCTTCTCCTCAATTCCCTTCAGATTTTTGTTGAACAGATCAACATACAACTGCATGCCTGTGATTTTATTCGACTGGTACCAATTGCCCTGTTTTAATAAGCGGAGATCCTGATATTTTAGTTCCTCAGATCTTTTTTTAAATAGTTCCGGGAGTAACTTTTTAAGCTTTTTAAAGTAGGTCCTGTGTTCAGGACTGGTATAGAGAGAAAAAAATAAATCCTCTATCAAAGGCAGATTAGTTTCGAGGCGTTGTTCGAAAAGATTTTCGGGTTTGGCAGACTGAAGATCCTGTAAATCTTTCATGGCCAGCTTCCTGTGGAGTGCCAATTGATTCATTCGGAACTGTTCAATTGATTTATATCAGGCAGTGAGTCGATCGCCCCGTAACCGGTGGTGGTTATTGCGCCTGCTCTATTGGCAACCTCTACCATATCCATCAAAGTAGACTCGCTTTCTGATAGCATCTCATGTGATGGTAACTGACTGATTTGTTGTAGTAGGCAACCAATAAAAGCATCTCCTGCTCCGGTAGTATCCACCGGGGTGACGGCAATACTTGGAATGGTCTGACGGGAGTTTTTTGTACTCACCCAGGTGCCCTCAGAACCCAGGGTAATGGTAATAATTTCTGCCCCAATCTGGTGTAAAGCTTCACTTGCTTCCGGGAGGGAGTTCTTCTTTGATAACATCTGGGCTTCTTCCAGACTGAATTTACACAAATGGGATTTTTCGATATAAGGCATACACTTTTTGACAAAGGTTTTCTCGTTTCCTTTCCACAGGTCTGCTCTGTAATTGGGATCAAAACTGATAAAGGCATTTTCTGTAATGGCATCAAAAAGATAATGGCTGTAAGCTTTCTCCAGGGGCCCTCCCAGCAGAGCTGTAGCCGCCCCCAGATGGACCATCTGATCACGAAAGGAACTTTTTATAGAGGAATCGTATTGAAGTTCCCTATCTGCCCCTCTGGAAAACACAAAATCCCTCTCCCCGTTTTCCGCCAGGGAAACAAAAGCAAGCGTTGTAAAGGTAGATGACCGCTGCACAAGTGAAAGGTCTACATCAAAGGCATCTATTCTGTTCATTAAAAAGGAGCCGAAAGGATCTTCTCCCACGCATCCGATAAACGCGCTGTTACCTCCCAATTTTGAAATTGCACAGGCTACATTTGCAGGAGCTCCTCCAGCCTTTTTGGTAAAAACAGTGGCCTTTGCAAGATCAGCCCCCTGATTTTCTGCAACAAAATCGATCAGCAACTCACCGATACAGAATATTTTTTTAGACAACATTACACAGCCTTAAGGCGGGTTAGAGAGTTCAAGTATAGGAAAATATCTGCGTAAATTAAACCTGGCGTGGGATTATTCATATGGGGATGAATTTCAAGGAGCAAAATTTTTACTATTGCCGTAAGGTGTTCCATAGAGAATTTACGATTTTTGCGCTATGAGAACATTGGTCATTGGTGATATACATGCCGGGGCACAAGCCCTGCCCCAGGTTTTGGAAAGAGCAGGCGTTAAGAAGGACGACCTGCTTATTTTTTTAGGCGACTATGTCGATGGATGGAGCGAGGCTGTAGAGACTGTTGAATACCTCTTGAAATTACAGGATATCTATCGGTGTATATTTTTACGTGGGAATCACGATGATCTATGTTACCACTGGCTTGAAACAGGAGAACACAATCCACTTTGGTTGATGAATGGAGGAGAGGCTACCATTGAGTCGTATGAAAAAGCAGACGAGGAAGTAAAAAAGAGACATATTTCCTTTTATAGATCATTGCGCAATTATTACCTGGATAATAAGAAACGACTATTTCTTCATGCCGGATTTACCAATTTAAAAGGAGTAGATTTTGAATACTTCTCAAAGACTTTTTATTGGGATCGAACACTCTGGGAACTGGCTTTAGCCTTGGATCCGGGAATTGCCAAAGACAGTATATATTACCCTAAACGATTACTGCATTACTCGGAGATCTATATAGGCCACACCCCCCTGAGTAAGATTGGTAAGTCTGTCCCTCACAGGGCGGCCAATGTTTGGAATATAGATACCGCAGCGGCTTACAAAGGGCCCTTGACCATTATCGATACAGACACCAAGGAATTTTGGCAAAGCGATGCGGTATATTCTTTTTACCCCGGGGAAAACGGCCGAAACTAATTTTTTGGTAATCCTTTAATAGAGTTTCCATATTTATTTGTCGTACTTTGTTTAAAAGACGCAAAAAATGAAGAATATTCGGTTAGAAGTGATGGATGCGATCGAGCCACAAGTATCAGGCTTTATGGATTCTTTTCTCATACCTCCGGATGAAATTTGGCAGCCTTCAGACTTCCTGCCGGATTCCCAGTCGGATGGGTTCTTCGATGCTGTAGAACAAATCCGTGAAGAAGCAAAAGAACTCGGATATGATTTCTGGGTAACTCTGGTAGCAGATACAATTACGGAAGAGGCTCTGCCCACTTATGAATCCTGGCTGATGGATGTGGAAGGCATTAATCAACATGCTAAAGAAAACAACGGCTGGTCGAGATGGGTCAGGGCATGGACTGCAGAGGAAAACAGGCACGGAGATGTACTGAATAAGTACTTATACCTTTCAGGAAGGGTAAACATGCGGCAGGTTGAAATCTCTACCCAATATCTGATCACGGATGGATTCGACATAGGTACAGACCGGGATCCTTACAAGAATTTTATTTATACTACTTTTCAGGAATTAGCAACCAATATTTCTCATAAGCGAGTAGGTCAGATGGCCAAGAAAAAGGGAAATTTACTGTTGGGTAAAATGTGTTCTATTATAGCAGGGGATGAAATGAGACATCACCTTGCATATCGCGAGTTTGTAAAGACCATTCTGGGACATGATCCCAACGGCATGATCCTCGCTTTTGCAGATATGATGAAGCACAAGATCGTAATGCCTGCCCATTTTCTGCGGGAATCCGGGGGTGCGATAGGCGCCGCCTTCGAAAATTTTTCAAATTGTGCACAAAGACTGGGGGTTTATACGGCACAGGATTATATTGAGATCCTGAAAAAGTTAAATACTTACTGGGAATTGGGAACCCTGAGAGGCCTGAATGAGGAGGCTGAAAAAGCAAGGGATTATTTAATGAAACTCCCTGATCGCCTGCATCGAATTTCCGAACGAATGAAGTTTCCTGAAGACCAGTATCGATTTAGTTGGGTTCAGGCCAATGGCGTTATCTGAAAATGGGCGAGGGGTAATTTTAATTCACTTATAACTTTCCGTGTTTGTGTTCCTCCTGCCATCTTGCAAGTTCTTTCCATTTTCCTTCTGAAGCCATTTTTGCCTGCATAGGCCAGGAGGCAGGATCGTGAACTTTGTAGCGATCTCCTCCCGAATCGAGTACTTCCTGGCACTTAGCAACTGAAGTTTCAGCCAGGGCCTTCCAGGTTTTAATATCATAATTGTGAAACAGGCTTCGGATCTTAGGCCCGATCCCTTCTACTAGTGTAAGATCATCAAGTTTAACTGATTTTCCAATATATTTTTTTGCTTCAGCAGAGTCAAATACGGTGTAATCCCCATTATTTAAGGAGGACCCCGCAGCTAGTTTCTGCTCACATTTGGCGAGATCGTTCTTAGCTTTTTCATTTTCCTGACTCAACTCTTTTATCTGAGACTCATAATCAACCTTTGGGTTTGATCCCCGACCGATCAGATAGCCAAAAAAACCGCAGATAAGCCCCACACTAAGGGGAATAAGCCAGCACCAGATATCCATATATTCTAACTCCATAGTGAAAGATTTAGTTTGCTTTTAGATCATTTTGATTTAACGCTCCCAGAACAAAGAGTCCAAGTTGTGTTCTTGTCCTGTGCTGATTCACTATCAGGAACACTGACTACAATACATCACAAAGAAATAGATACCGGCCAATAGGGTGATGATAAACCCTATAATATTCGTGGTTTTTTTAGACATGAATGTAATGGTTAGGTAAATCTCTTTACAAGATATTAAAAAAACGCTAATCCCGGGGCTCTCTGATCAATCCTGTAAGGAGGCCCTATTTCAATACAAGAAATGTGTAATCTGTTTACAGATCGAATTTAATTCCCTGTGCCAGGGGAAGCTCTTTTGTATAGTTGATGGTATTTGTCTGCCTTCTCATATAGATCTTCCACGCATCAGAGCCTGATTCTCGTCCTCCACCGGTTTCCTTCTCCCCGCCAAACGCACCTCCAATTTCAGCTCCTGAAGTACCGATATTGACATTGGCAATCCCGCAATCACTACCCGAAGCTGACAGAAATTTTTCAGCCTCCCTGAGATCACTGGTCATAATGGCTGAAGACAGCCCCTGTACCACTCCGTTTTGCAGGGCGATAGCATTTTCTGCTTCTCCGGAATACGGGATGAGGTAGAGAATGGGAGCAAAGGTCTCGTGCTGGACAATATCAAAGGAGTTTTTTGCTTCAGCAATGGCAGGTTTAACATAACAGCCGCTCTCATATCCTTCTCCCTGTAACACACCACCTTCTACCAGTAATTTTCCTCCCTGCGCCACGACCTGCTCCAGGGCATGCTGATAATTTTTTACCGCATCTGTGTCGATTAACGGGCCTACGTGATTAGATTCGTCTAAAGGATTCCCGATCCGCAACTGGCTGTATGCGGCCGTAAGGGCATCTTTTACCTTGTCGTAAACCGATTCGTGAACGATAAGTCGTCTGGTAGAAGTGCACCGCTGACCGGCAGTCCCAACCGCACCGAAGACAGCACCTATAACCGTCATTTTAATGTCTGCATTGGGCGTTACAATTATGGCGTTGTTCCCTCCAAGTTCCAAAAGGGATTTTCCGAGTCTGGCAGCAACAGCCTGGGCTACTATTTTTCCCATTCGGATAGATCCCGTTGCAGAAATCAGGGGAATACGCTTATCCTGTGTCATGTATTCGCCTACCCTGTAATCTCCGTTTATCAGGCAGGAGATTCCTTCAGGCAGGTTATTTTCTTTTAATACTTCAGCAATAATATTCTGGCAGGCGATACCACATAATGGCGTTTTTTCTGAAGGTTTCCACACGCATACATCACCACATACCCATGCCAGGGCAGTATTCCAGGCCCATACAGCTACTGGAAAATTAAAAGCAGAGATAATCCCCACTACCCCCATTGGGTGGTACTGTTCGTACATACGATGTCCGGGTCTTTCCGAGTGCATGGTTAGTCCGTGCAACTGTCTTGAAAGGCCCACTGCAAAATCGCAGATATCGATCATTTCCTGGACCTCACCCAGGCCTTCCTGGTAAGACTTGCCCATTTCATAGGATACAAGTTTTCCCAGTGGTTCTTTCAGTTCACGAAGCCGCTGTCCGAACTGACGAACAATCTCGCCTCGTTGCGGAGCCGGTTTTAGTCGCCAGTCTAAAAAAGCACTCCCTGCCTTACTCATAACCTCTTCATAATCTTCTTTTGTGGTTGTGCGGACCCTGGCGATAAGGGATCCGTCTACGGGCGAATATGATTCGATAATTTCACCTGAGGAAAAGAATTTCGAACCGGTTGAAGTACCGTCGTTAAGCTCTTTTATTTTTAATGCTTTTAAGGAGTCCTGTATGCCGGAGTCAACTAATGCCGTTGCCATAATATTCTGTTTAGTTTTGTGAAGTTCGTTTGGCTGCAAAGCTACAAATAATTAAGGTCTTGCAGTGCTACCCGGGATACACTTGGCAGTAAATAAAGGATTACTTCAGATGGACGAGTACCAGGGCGATTAAAGCCGGGAGGGCCTGAACGAAAAAGATTTTTTTTGACACCGTCATCGCCCCGAAAATACCGGCAATCAGTACACAACTTAGGAAAAAAATGGAGATGTATAGCTTCCATGGATATTCCCCGATAAAAAAGGTCCATATCAGTCCGGCTGCAAGAAAACCGTTGTACAACCCCTGGTTAGCTGCCATGGTCTTCGTCGGCTCGAACAGCTCTTTTGGAAAACCTTTAAATACCCTGGGAGCCCTGCTTGTCCAGGCAAACATCTCGAGCCATAGAAAATACAAGTGGAGTAGCGCAATAAAACCAATAAGCAGATCGACAGCCAGATTCATATTATTTTTTAATCCTGATTATTAGCGATAAATCTTGGGTCAACATCCATAACTGTACCACAATTGGAACAGCTGCGAAGTGTTTCTGAACCGTAAAAATGTTCAAAGTGTTTTAAGAAGTCCTTTTCAATATCCTCGAGTGTAAAATAGACATCGTATAATTTGTTGTTGCAGTTGTCACAATACCAGAGTAAGCCATCCTTAGCGCCGAGATCTGCTCGTTTTCTTTCAATAACAAGCCCTATAGAACCTGAATGTCTTTCAGGAGAGTGCGGAACTTTTGCAGGGTGGAGATACATGTCTCCGGGGCCCAGTTTCATCGTCTTTTTCACTCCATCTTCCTGAATGTGAACTTCAATATTCCCTTCTAACTGATAAAAGAGTTCTTCTGTTTCGTTATAGTGATAATCCTTTCGGGCATTTGGCCCAGCTACGATCATAACGATATAATCATCAGCATCCTTATACAGATTTTTGTTCCCCACAGGAGGTTTTAGAGAATCACGATTTTCTTCTATCCATTGATGTAGGTTGAAAGGAGGTAATATGGCCATATTAAATACTAAGGTGTGAACAAAGGACTTATGTCTTCATTCAAAAATACGAAAAGTAAGGGACTGAATTTTACTTAAAGAAGATCTGTGTATAAAAGAGGGTTCCGTCAGCACTTCTTTTAACACTGATGGCTGTATTTGTATAATCGGCTTCCATGGTGCCTTTGTGGTTCGGACTTTCTAACCAACCCTGAAAGGCTTCGGTTGCATCCGGATAATCCATCGCTACATTCTCCGCGATTTCCTTCGCATCGGTTTCCGCTGCAATTTTCGAAGCTCTGGAACTGAAGTTATCATGACTGATGGTTCCTTTGGCAATCATATAGTCGTTATGGAGATTGGCATAATCATATGCCAGGGCATTGAATTGGAGAGGTTCTGAGCCAAGAGATATCCTGTGTTCATTGACTATCTGGAGGAGTTCCTGTTCTACTTCCACTGCATTTAGCGCAACGGGAATCACCAATTCATCTGTAGCCTCCTTGGTACAGGAAACAGTAACAAACAGGCAAATAGCCCAAAGGATGGCATGCAGACTTCTTCTCATTATAGTGTTCCTCGCAGGCAGGTAGGGAAGAAGTGGGGAGTTCTCGTATTAAAAATTGAGGTTGGTAATGATAGTAAAAAGGATTGAAAAACAGCTTTAAATGTTGAAAATATTCGATGAAATGCACGTTTTGTACCCTCTGATCAATTTTACATCCCGGGAATTAAGGAGCTTAATGACATAGCCTATCTACTCTGCGTTTTCAACATCAGCACTATCGTTTTTAATAACCGCACTGAATACAAGTTCGCCTAAGTTCCTGATAGGTTCGTAGAGTACGGATTCTGCCTTAGTATCTTCGTTGACAAGCTTAAGATTTTTGTTTACACTTTCCAGAAAGATTAACAAAGCCCCCAGGATTATGGCTACTTTAAGTGTACCAAATAGTCCTCCTGCAATTTTATTCAACAAGCCCAGCATTGCGAACTCAGCTATTTTAGTAAGCAGTTTGGCAGCAGTAATTACCGCTATCACTATAATAAAAAAGGTGATAATAAATGAGGCCAGGCTCATCGTTCGTTCGTTCCAATCCCAATGAGAAGCGAGATAATTCCCTACGATATATGAAAAGTGTATGGCTCCGTATAAGCCTGCGACTAAGGCCAGGATGGAGGCTATTTCTATCACCAGACCATTTTTTACGCCTTTAAACAACCCGTAAAGAAGTAAAAGTCCCAGTACTATGTCGATAAAACTCACGGACAACCGATTTGTACAAATATAGAACTTTGATTTGTACCTTTGGTTTTTTAGAAAGAAGGGGGATTTAATCTTTATAAATTTGCAAAAAGATGGCAAGAGATCAGGTATTAAAAGAACAATGGGATCTGTTAGTGGCAAAGCTCTCTTCTCAGTTTTCAGATAACGACCCTCTAGAACTCGATGCAATTATCTATCTGGTGGGAGTGCAGGAATTAGGGCAATACCACCGGTCGTTTAAAAAAGACGAAAAGGTTAACCTGATGCATATCGCTATTTGCAGATTGCTTGAGCCCTATGGATATTACGAATTTGAATATTTCGACGAAGAAGGATGGCCGCATTATAAGGTGAAGGAAGAATTGCCTCCACTGAAGGCCGGAGAGCAGGCCATTTTAATGAAAGAAGCCATTGTCGGATACTTTCTTGAGAAAGAATACATGCCATGAACAATTTTCGTCCGTATTATGCCGTCATCTTTACTACCCAACGAACTGAAGGTGACCATGGGTATAAAGAAATGGCAAGTAGGATGGAAACCCTGGCTGCATCTCAACCGGGATTTCTGGGTTTTGAAACCGCGAGGAGCGATATAGGTATTAGTGTGAGTTACTGGGAAAGTTTGGAAGCGATAACCCAATGGAAAAATAATGCCGACCATCTGGAGGCACAAAGACTCGGCCGTGAAAAATGGTATCAATGGTACCACCTTCGCATATGCAGAATAGAACGAGAATACAACTTTCAACGTCCTGATTGAGGGATAGCATAAGTATTATCAGAGTTATTTTACACTATCGGGGCAAAATAATATATCAGACAAACCATCAAAACGATTTTTTATGAAAGAACCAATTTCTTTCTCCAACCTTAAAAGACAGTCGGTCACCCGGGAAATAGTCGAAACTAATTTTGATCTGGTCGTAATTGGAGGGGGAATTACAGGGGGTGGAATAGCATTAGATGCAGCCTCCAGAGGCCTAAAGGTGCTCCTTCTGGAAAAAGGCGATTTTGCATCAGGCACGAGTAGTAAATCGACAAAACTAATTCACGGCGGACTTCGATATCTGAAACAATTTGATTTCTGGTTGGTGAAGGAAGTGGGTTCAGAACGAGCTATAGTCCATAAACTTGCGCCCCACCTGGTCTTGCCCGAAAAGATGTTGTTACCCCTTATAGAAGGTGGTTCCTATGGGAAATGGCTTACTTCTGTAGGCTTGAAGGTATATGATATCCTGGCACAGGTAAGTGGGGATGACAAAAGAAAGATGTTGGAGAAAAAAGAAGCGATGGCCCTTGAACCCCTCCTGCCTAAGAAAATAGTAAAAGGTGCGGGATACTATGCAGAATACAGGACTGATGATGCCCGACTCACCCTGGAAAATATTAAAACCAGCCTGCAATACGGTGCCAAAGCACTTAACTATGCTGAGGTTACCGACTTCATTTACAAGGATGAAAAGGTGCAGGGAGTTAAATTTAAAGACCTTCTGAGTGGGGATACTCATGATATAAAAGCGGATCACATCATCAATGCTGCCGGTCCCTGGGTGGATGAGCTGAGGAGTATTAACCACTCAAAAAAAGGGAAACGACTACATCTTACCAAAGGGGTTCATCTGGTGTTTCCGCATGAAAAGCTCCCCGTGAAGCAGTCGGTTTATTTTGACGTTCCCGATGGGCGAATGATCTTTGCCATCCCCAGGGGGAAAGTGACCTATGTGGGAACCACAGATACCAATTACAATTCGGATAAGGACAAAGTGGAGACTGATTTGGCTGATGCCATCTACCTGATCGCTGCCGTGAATAATATGTTTCCGGATATCGAATTGGGAATGGAGGATATTGAATCTTCCTGGGCAGGTTTACGCCCCCTGATCCACGAAGAAGGGAAATCGGCATCGGAGCTTTCCCGAAAGGATGAAATATTTACTTCAGATACCGGACTCATTAGTATCGCCGGAGGGAAACTTACGGGATATCGGAAAATGGCTGAACGTGTTGTAAATCGAATTGTTAAAAGAATAGAGGAAAATAACGGGACAAAATTAAAGGAGTGTACTACGGATTCCATTGCCTTGTGCGGGAGTGACTTTAAAAAGTTCAAACACGTAAAAAAATATATTGAGGAAGTTTATTCAAGGTTAAAACCTGATGGTTTTAGCAAGTACGATGCCTGGTATCTTGTAACCAACTACGGCGTTCAAACTGAGATGATCCTGGATTTCTACAAAAAGCGAAAAGAGGAGGAGAATACCGAGCGTCTCATTCTTTCTGAGCTTCAGTTTGGGGTGAAGTATGAAATGGTACAATCGCCACTCGATTTTTTTATCAGGAGAACAGGGAGGCTGTATTTTGACATTCACAGTGTAAGGAAGTACATGGAAGCAGTGTCGGGGGAATTACAAATACTTCTCAAAGCAGATGAGAAAACAGTAGTTGAATGGAGGGATTCACTCAATAATGAATTGAAAAAACATAGTGATTTCTCCCTGGACAGGGACTAAGAAAGAGAGTTAGTCTAAGCGATCTGCCAGTTTTTTAAAACTATTTCTTGCATTTTCCTTCAAGTAAAGGATGCCGTAAACCGTATCGATTATTGGAGTACGCACTTTGCGTTTGAAGGAATTTTTTTGCTCATAGGCACTTTTGGCGGCATAGTATCCCTCGGCCACCATATTCATCTCCATCATAGCACTTTTTACCGTATACCCTTTTCCGATCATATTGCCAAACATACGGTTTCGGCTGAAAGTGGAATACCCTGTTACCAGCAGATCACCCAAATAGGCAGAATTGTTGATATTCCGCTTCATTTTGTGAACCCGCTTGATATAGCGTTTCATCTCACGGATGGCATTACTCATCAGTACACTCTGGAAATTATCGCCATAACCCAGTCCATGGGCAATTCCAGCGGCAAGGGCATAGATATTTTTTAACATCGCAGCGTACTCTGTTCCTATGATATCATCAGATATTTTAGTTTTTATATGCTCGCTGCTGAGCTGTTTTGCTATGAGTTCAGCCTTGTCCTTATCAGCGCTGGCTATAGTGAGGTAGGACAGTCTTTCCAGCGCTACTTCTTCAGCATGACAGGGGCCGGTGATGACCCCTATGTTTTCGAATGGAATATCGTAGTTATCATGGAAATGTTCTCCGACTATTTTACCGCTCTCGGGCACAATCCCTTTGATAGCGCTAAAGATGATCTTGTTCGTCAGGGGCACACTCAATTTTTGCAACTCCGATTCCAAAAAGGCTGATGGAATAGCAAAAACGAGAATATCTGCCTGGGTAACAGCCTGGTCTATACTGTCTGTAAGAGTTAACTGCGAAAGGTTAAACTCTACAGAGGTGAGATAGTTGGGATTGTGTTTTTCCTTTTTAATAAAGGCAATTGCTTCGGAATTCCTCATATACCATATTACATTGGGAAGATTTTTAGTAAACATTTTTACAATGGCTGTGGCCCAGCTTCCTCCACCTAATACCGCAATTTTCACTTCTTTATTCATCTAATCTCTTTAATAGAGCAAATGTAAATAAAAACCATCAGCTTATAAGTAATTGAAAATCAATATAATACAACAAATGGCACGATGCTTGTTTTACAAGAAGTAGAATATTAAAACTGTACGCCATGAAAAAATTTACCTTCCTTAGCTCCGTGATATTGATGATGCTATTTCTGAGCAGTTGTTATACTGAGGTGATCCTCGAAGACGTATTTATTGAGGATACTCCTTTGCAAACACGACAGGTATTAGAGACGTATGACCTTTGGTATGTCGATATCCATTCGACTCAGGGAAACGGGGAAGTTCCTTTTCTCCAAAGGGCGTTTACACTTTCTTTTGTCAATGGTTTGTTCTATGCTAATAATAATATATCAGGAATTGGAAAGACGGGGAATGGTCTTGGAATCAGAGTAGGATATTACGATGCTGTAGCGGGAGTCCTGGAAATCGACCACGATGTGGATGGGATATGGACCCTCGAAGTGATTGGAGTAAACAACAGGACTATCGAGCTGTATGACAGGCGTTCAAATACGTCTTACTATCTGGATGGTTATCAAAGATCCAATTTCGATTACAACAGATTGTTTTACGAGAACATAGAGCTTTTGTTACAGGAGTACGATGTATGGGAAAAGACCTATGTTAGTGATACCGGTTTTGCCAATGAATTTGACGAGGAGAACTTTCTGCAGTTTTTTGAAGGGAATTCAGGAACCCGATTCAGGTCTTCTGTAGACGCAATAGGGACTCCTTTGTCGAATATCGTATGGGATTACGAAGGTTTTTATGAGATATACAATGTAGAAAACGATGAAACGCTTAAAACTTTAACGTTAGATTACGCCTTTATGGGCAATGATTATTTCGAACTGTACGTTATTGATGACAGAACGATTGAACTATATCATCCCGACAGCCAGACGGTATATGAATTCCAGGGCAAGGGATATATCCAGTATCTGAAATCGGATAGTACAACAAAAAGCAGAAAACGCGTTAAGAGCAATCATCCGACAATGAAGGTAAAAAGGCAACGTAAATAGGAGAACGCTCCTGACATTTAAAATTTAGATAATAATTTTTTTGGTTGGTTATTTGGTTAAAAGCCGTCCTGTACATCTAAGACAGGGCGGTTTTTTGTTGGGATTCCTGCATTTTGCGTATCTTAATAGGGTTAATCTCTCAACGAAATTAAGATGGACTCCAGGTACAAAGTTGAATTGGGGAATGCCGGACATAAGGAGATTCCGGGTAACCCTTCCACGGCAACCAGTAGCACAAAAAAGTTAAATGACAGGTCGAATGGCAAACCTCTGAAGGTTCTCAGTGAGGAAGACTGGGAATTCTGGATTCACAATGGGTATATAGTTATTAAGAATGCTATTTCCAGATCCCAGGCTGAAGAAACGGCTAGTTTCTTATGGGAATTTGATGAAAAAGATCCTAATGACCCCAAAACTTGGTATGCTCCACCCAGGGCTGAAATGCAGATGAAAGAACTCACCGGGACCGGGATGGTGGAAGTATACAACCATCAGCAGTTGTGGAACAACAGGCAGGAACAACGGGTTTATGATGCGTTTACGGATATCTGGGGGACCGATAAACTATGGGTGACCATAGACCGGGCAAATCTTAATTTTCCGCAACGCCCCGGACACGAACAAAAAGGGTTTATCCATTGGGACTACGATCCTGAAACCAAACCTCAAAACGTGCAGGGCGTACTGGCCCTGGCAGATCAGACCGACGAGAATATGGGTGGCTTTCAATGTATTCCGTGGTTGTACAGAAATTATGATACCTGGAAGAAGGATCAACCTTCAGACCGTGATCGATTTCAACCTGATATAAGCGGATTGGAAGATAAGATCGTAAAGGTAAAATTGGAAGCTGGTGACCTCCTGATCTTTAATAGTACCCAACCTCACGGGATAAGGCCAAATCGCTCCGGAAACAAGGTGCGTATTGCTCAATATATTTCAATGATGCCGGCAGAGCCTGAGAATGAAACGCTGCTGAACTGGAGGATACATTCCTGGAAAAACAGAGTAGCTCCCGAAGGTTACGCCTTTCCTGGTGACCCGCGAAAATGGGAACAGCAAAAGTATGAAACCGCAAAATTATCCCCCCTGGGAGAACGATTGCTGGGAATTACCCCCTGGTAATTGTCATATCCCTAATTCTCACTCGTCAAAGAGGTTACCTTCTAAATTAATGCTATTTTTGCGCCCTTAAAGACAACAGGGTTTGAAGAAGTACCTCAATCTATTCGATTTTTCACAGGAAGTTAATTACCGTACTGAGATCCTTTCCGGACTCACCGTAGCTCTGGCTTTGGTACCCGAAGCGATTGCATTTGCACTGATTGCCGGCTTATCTCCTTTAACTGGATTATACGCAGCATTCGTCATGGGCCTGGTGACATCCATTCTTGGGGGTAGACCCGGGATGATCTCGGGGGCAACAGGAGCTGTGGCCGTTGTAATTGTTAGTCTTGCCCAACAACATGGGGTTGAATATGTTTTCGCTGCTGTTGTTTTGGCCGGACTGCTGCAGGTGTTGGCCGGAGTGTTGAGACTTGGGAAACTTATGCGCCTGGTACCACATCCCGTGATCTTTGGTTTTGTCAACGGACTGGCGATTATCATATTTATGTCGCAGCTCGATCAGTTTAAAAATGCTGACGGCAGCTGGTTAAACGGCAATACTTTGTGGCTTTTCTCAGGCCTCGTATTACTTACAATGCTGGTGATATGGGGATTGCCTAAGATCAGTAAAGCAGTACCCGCATCCCTTGTGGCCATCCTTCTGGTATTTGGTTTGGTACTTGTATTTGGGATTGATACGCGGACTATTGGAGATATCGCCTCAATAAAAGGCGGCTTTCCTCCTTTTCACCTTCCGGATGTACCGGTAAATATGGAGACTCTTCAGATCATTTTCCCATATGCGGCTATTGTAGCAGGAGTTGGACTGATAGAAAGCTTACTTACCCTGAATATTGTGGATGAGATCACCGAAACCCGTGGCCGCGGCAACAAGGAAGCTGTTGCCCAGGGAACCGCAAATATCTTGTCCGGAGTTTTCTCTGGTATGGGTGGCTGCGCGATGATCGGTCAAAGTCTTATTAACACCTCCAACGGGGCAAGGGCAAGGCTATCGGGAATCGTAGCTGCCTTGATGTTACTCGCATTTATCATGTTTGGTGCCGATCTGATTGAAAAAGTACCGATGGCGGCTTTAACCGGCCTGATGATCATGGTGGCCTTGGGAACTTTTGAATGGGCAAGTCTGCGAACCTTTAGGCGGATGCCAAAAAGTGATGTGCTGGTGATGGTACTGGTAACGCTGGTAACGGTATTCCTCCACAACCTCGCTCTTGCCGTACTAGTAGGGGTGATTATTGCTGCCCTGGTCTTTGCCTGGGACAATGCCAAAAGAATTCGTGCCCGAAAACACGTCGATGAAGACGGAGTGAAGCACTATGAGATCTATGGCCCCCTCTTTTTCGGATCCGTAACTTTATTTAATGAAAAGTTTGATGTTCTGAATGACCCAGATGAAGTTATAATCGACTTCAGGGAAAGCAGGGTGGTAGACATGTCGGCCATTGAAGCCCTTAACAAGATTACCGAACGTTATCTCAAGGTAGGGAAAAAGGTTCACCTGAAACACCTGAGCGGTGACTGTAAACGTCTGCTGAAGAATGCAGACGATATCATTGAAGTGAATGTCCTGGAAGATCCTACCTACAAGGTTGTGGTAGATAAGATCTGATCAGATCTGAAGAAATCTATAGACCAAATTTTGTTTAATTTGATTTGTATAATCTAGTTTAATTCCTCCCCTAATATTGCTAACATAGTCTTTATCCCTTCTCGATAATTCCCCAGCCGGAGGTTTTCATTGGGACTATGTTGATTGTTATCCCTGTTTACTGTTGGGACTGTGACCGCCGGAATGTCTAAAGTGGTTACAAAAGGAGAAATGGGAATAGAACCACCGCTCATACGGATCATTATGGGGGATTCACCAAAGGCCTTGGTAAGAGCACTGCGGAGCCAGATTCCTACCGGGGAATCAAAAGACGTCCTGAAAGACTGATAGGAGATCTCATGGGTGAAGGTGGCGATCTTGTCATGAGCAAGTCGTTCTTCTTTGGTGGGCTCCCTATCCAATACCAAATACCCTTCTGAGGCCACATGCTCCTTAACAAGATTTATGAGTCGGTTTGGATCGGTTTCCAATACCAGTCTTACATCCAGCTCAGCCCTGGCCCATCCTGGAATGATAGTCCGTACTTTTTCATCGATCCATCCTGATTGCATCCCGCGGATGTTCAGGGAGGGATATTGAATGGCTTCCTGATAGTAACGTCCAACTGAATCAGCCGTTTTGATCTGCAAGCGATCTTTTATCTGCGCTTCATCATCCGGGACTGCTTTCAGAATAGATGCTGTAGCAGGATCGATCGAAACCCCATCATAAAACCCAGGGATGATGACACGGCCCACATCATCCTTCATAGATGCCAGTAATTTGGAAAGGCGCAGTGCCGGGTTAGGAGCATAATTTCCAAAATGTCCACTGTGCTGAGGTACCACAGGACCATATGTGGTGAGGGTAATTGTGGAAATGCCTCTGGCTCCAAAGGTAAGGGTGGGCTTGTTGGTAATATGCCGGGGTCCGTCAAAAATAATGAGCATATCGGCTTTTAAGAGATCAGAATGCTCTTTTACAGCTCTAGGCAATTGGGGCGATCCCAATTCCTCTTCAAAGTCCATGATCACTTTCAGGTTGTAGTTTGGGACAATATCTGAATTGGCAGCGGCATCCAAAGCGGTCAGGAACATTGCAATAGGCCCCTTTGCATCGCTTGCAGAACGGGCAAATACCCGCCAGTTGTCTTCATAATTTGCGATATCGTCCCAGGGTAGAGCTTCCCAACTCCCGTCAGGTAGTGGTTTCTTAAGCACAGGGATATAGGGGCTTTCCTGAAACCAGCGGGTACTGTCTACCGGTTGCCCGTCTACTTGCAGATAGACAAGCACCGTTTGTTGTGCACCCGGGTGTTTTCTTTCGGCCAGCAGTAAAGGAGCCGTACTTGTTGAAATCCTGGTGTTGCTAAACCCTCTTTTTTGAAAGGCCTTTTCACACCATTGTACATTATCTTCAATGGCCGTGGGATAAAAGGCATCGTTGGGGATGTTAAGCAATTCCCGTAACATGGGAAAGGAAGTTTTGGCATAGGCCGAGGATAGTTCATCCAGAGATTCTCGAGTCTGACCGTGACCCATTAAATGACCCAAAAGAAGGAAAATACCTGTGCATTTAATGATGTAATTTTTCATGGCTTTTTACCAATTTACAAAGAGATTATTTCAAAATATTTTGTAATTGTTCAGCCTGCCCGGTCATTTCCCAATGGCCAAGAGAGATAGGAATGTTTCCAATGCTGTTCAGCCTGTCCATAAACTCCCTGATCTGAAAAGGTTTTCCTTCATCTTCCTTCATTTTGGCATAGTCGGCAAGGGCACTTTCCAGCAGGTATTTCCCGGTTATATAACTGGTTCCATATCCGGGTTGCCTCATATAGAGGTGCTGTTCAAAGAGCAATAGTTCTTTTTCTGTTTTCATCCAGCCCCGGGGTGTATATTCAGAATGGATACCCCCTGCTTCTTCCATACTCATCTCATTGGCGTGGGCGTAGAGTGAACCTAATCCCCTGGCTGCCCTTTGGGCGATCATGATGTATACGATTTCCTTGCTTCTGGGAGAATCGTCATACAGCCCGGCTTGCAGGAAGAGTTCTTCCACAGCGGTTGCTATTCCCTCATTGCGGGAGTCAAAAATATTGTAGAGTAAGGGACCACGTCTGATCGGGCTGGCATGGGGTTCCAGGTCCATTCGGGCCAGTTCAAACCAGTGGTAAAAATGAGAGTAAAGAGGCCTGGGGTCATAGTGCTCCCCGATCAGGAAAAAATTCCGTTTGGCTTCCGGAACAAAACTCCCGAGATGTTCCCTTAAGGCAGGTTCAAAATAATCTTTAACGGTTACGATCTCCTGCTCTTCCAAAAATCTAAGCAGGCTCTTTGCTGCTTTGTCGGCCATCAGATTATAGGCTTCAGGACTATCGGCTGCTACCAGGGGCGGGAGGTTTCTGTTCCTGTGTTCTTCGAGTTTCAGGGATGCCCAGGCCCTGGCCAGTTCCCTTTTCAGCAGCATTACCTCATCTTCCCAGTTCAAGGGCACAAGATGTACGTTCTGAAGATACCAGCTATAGTTTTCTTTTCCGATTCCGGAAGGTCCGGTTTTCGAAGGTGCTTGCTGCACCAGCCAGGCGGTAAAGGAATCGGTTGATCTGATTGCCTCTTCTACAGCTCTCCTGATCTCTGCATCAACGGAGATACCTTGCTTGTTTAGGATTTTATTGAGAGATTTTGACTGGTTGGCAATGACCCTAATCCCGGCCTGCCATAGTTCTTTGGCGTTCCCGATCAGGTTTTGCTGTGCCTGCTCGTTAAGGGGAGGGATCACACGAAGATCTGTTAAGAGCCTTGCACGCTCTTCCTTATCCAGAGGAAAGGAATAGGTCCATAATTCTAAAGTTTTATGGTGGGTGGGGCCTTCATGAGCCGGAACATCCGAGCGGTATTCCCAAACCGATTTGTAATAAGCGGGGTCCCGCTCCCATGGTTTCAGGATACGATGGTTAAAATCGTACCCATTCATCTCAGCCCAGACAAGCATCCAATCAACTCTTTGAGGAATTGTCCAGTTCGCTGTATCAATTTCGATTAATTTACGTCTCAGGTCTTTAAATAGAGGCCATCGCTTTGTAAAAGTGTCTTTCGTATAGTCAGGAGCACCGTTCTTTAAAGGCGGACTTTCAAATGAACGCCATACATTGAACAGGGTAATCAGATCTTCATATGAAGATTTTTTACTTACTGTGTTCTCCATCAATGTTTCGCTTTGAGCTGTGGCGCTCATATTGGCCTGACCAACTAAGGAAATTGCAAAGAGGAGGGAGATATTCAGCAGAAGGGTCTGTTTCATGATATAGAGGTTGAAGGCAGGTAATAATGATAATGGGATGCAGAAAATTTAATCAGTATCGGAGAGGGATAAAATAATTTTCTGCGTTTTGGAGATTATGGATTCCACTTCCTCGGTTTTGCCCTTAATGGTAAACTCAAAGGAATCCATGGTATATGTTTCTCTTTTGACTTGTCTTTTTAGCAAAAAGCCTAACTCAATGGGTTCTTCCGGGGTATTATCTCTAAATAAGTCCCTTATCTCCACCCAGTCGATTTCCTGTAATTCTTCAACGGAGTCCACTGAAAAATGAAGGGCGTTTACCGAAATATCAGTCTGTCCGGAAAATGGCATATCCCGCTGAGCACTGACTTGAGAAATAATTAAGAAAAGGAGAAAAAGGAGGAGGAGTTTGATTTTCATTTGGAATAGAGTTTCCCTAAAAATAGACATTTCTGGTAAACCTGAGTATTTTATAAATTGCCAAATAAGACCTTAGGGATTCTTATTAAAAAATTCGAGTAATTTATTCCAATTCTCTTCAAACCAGCTTGTGCTAAGTTTCAGTTCATTTTTGGACAAGCAGTCTCTGGTGTCTTCATAGCCTTTCTGAATAAGGCCTTCAATCTGACTGGTGTCTGCTCTTCCAAATGCAGATAGATTCGGTTTGATAAGGAGATCGGCATGTTCGGTTTGTAACGCAGCCGCCTGCTGCATAATAAAATGAAAGCTGTTTAAGAGTACATCGAGGATATTTGCTGGATCCTCGTAGGCATGCTTGGCATTGAGGTCTACTCCAATCACATAATCGGCCCCGATATTACGAAGCGTTTTAATAGGTACGTTTTCTACGATCCCGCCATCGAGAAGCATCCGGCCATCGAGTTTAACAGGCTTGAACAGCCCGGGAATACAAGTACTTGCCATCACGGCCTCAGCAACAGAGCCTTTTCTCAGAACCACCTTTTCTCCACTTCCCGCATCGGTAGTTATTATAGCCAGGGGAATCTGTGCATCCTCTATATTCTTGTTCCCTATATTTTCGGTAATCAGAGCTCCAAACTTATCATTAGATAGCAGACTGTACCTCGATAAAGAGATGCTGCTTATGTCCATCCATTTCAATTCTGAAGCAATATCCCTGATTTCATCCCAGGATTTTCCAAAAGCGTACAGGGCAGCCACAAAGGCCCCAATACTAGTTCCGGTTACAAAGCTAATTTCAAGGTTATTTTCCTTGAGCGCCTTCAAAACCCCAATATGCGCCGCACCTAGTACTGCACCTCCTCCGAGTGCCAGGCCTATTTTCTTCATTTTTCCGGGAGTTTTATATATTTCATTAGCAAGATAGAAATTTACCTTTTCTTTTTTCGAAATCCTTGCTGATGTCCCCCGCCTCTTTTCTTATTACGGTTGGCAAAGAACTCCTGTTTCCTTCGCTGTTTTTCTTTTTCCGCTTCTTTTTTTTCGGCGGCATTCATGGGGCGATCTGTCTGAGGGAAGGGATGATCCGAGACTAATTCGATCTTTTGCCTGGTGAGTTTTTCAATATCGGAGATATAGGCATTCTCTTCCGGTTCGCATATGGAAATGGAAATTCCTTCTTCCCCTGCCCGACCACATCGTCCTATACGGTGAACATAGGTCTCGGGTTCATTGGGAATATCATAATTGATTACATGACGGAGTTTGTCGATGTCGATTCCCCTTGCAGCTATATCTGTGGCAACCAACACTCTTTTCCTTCCTTCCTTAAATTCCTTTAATGCTTTTTGGCGTTGATTTTGCGACTTGTTCCCGTGGATAGCCGTAGCCTCAATCCGATTTTTGTGAAGGTTTCGTACGATCTTATCCGCCCCGTGTTTGGTGCGTGAAAATAAGAGCACTTGTTCCAGTTCCGGATCTTTGAGAATGTGGAACAAAAGATCTTTTTTATCTGCCTTGTTGGTAGTGTATAAATATTGCTGGATGGTCTCTGCCGTTGAAGAAACCGGACTTACAGCTACTTTCTTTGGGTTTCTTAGGATTTCGTGTGACAGTTTAACAATGCTCTTAGGCATGGTAGCCGAAAAGAAGAGTGACTGCCTTTCCCTTGGGAGTTTGGCTATAATTTTTTTAATGTCATGGATAAAGCCCATATCGAGCATTCGGTCTGCCTCATCGAGAACAAAGTATTTAATATGGTCCAGGGTGATAAAACCCTGATTCATCAGGTCTAATAAACGACCCGGAGTGGCTACCAAAATATCGATGCCGTTGCGCAATGCGTTGGTTTGAGACCCTTGGGAGACCCCTCCAAATATGACTGTATTTCTCAAAGGAGTATACTTTCCGTATTCGGTAAAGCTTTCTGCAATCTGAATGGCGAGTTCACGTGTAGGGGTCACAACCAGGGCCTGCACTTTTCTTTTTCCTTTGCGGTTTTGAGGTTGGTTGGCTAAATGCTGGAGGATAGGTATAGCAAATGCAGCGGTTTTCCCGGTCCCGGTCTGCGCACTTCCGATAACATCTTCCTTGTTCAGAACAAGGGGTATGGCTTTGGCCTGTATATCTGTGGGCACAATGTAATCAATATCCCTGAGGGCTTTTTTGATAGGGGGGATAAGTTTGAGGTCTTCGAAGGTCATATATTTTATTTCAGGCCGCAAAAGTACCACTAATTGGGCCGGCAGCGAAGGGAAAGCCAGAAGAACTATGTCTGCTTAGATCAAAAAGCAGCACTGAAGAATATGATTCTGCAAGATTAGTCTCATTATTTTATTCTTATATTGAAGCAAAATAATATCCATATGAGAAATCTTCTTTGGCTTGTTGCCGTGATTTGTATAGTCGTTTGGTTGCTGGGATTGTTGGGCATCGTGGAGGGTCTTGCTACCGGGAACCTAATCCATATATTATTGGTAATTGCGATCATTACCATTTTATACAACCTAATTTCAGGGCGTAAGCCGATGTAAAATAGATCCTATGAAAAGAATTATTGGCATCCTTCTTTTACTCCTGGCAGTATATCTGGGGTATACGGGTATTACTTCCTTCTCCGAAAGCACCTCTTCTGTTGATGTACTGGGAGTGGAATTAAAGGCTGAAGACAAGCAACAAAAGAACACATCTTATCTTTATCTCGGCTTTGCCGTTATAGCTGCAATAGGAGGCATTGTACTTGCCAAGTCGGACAGCAAATAGGAAATAAGCAGTTTTCTCAGAGCAGGATAATAAGCAAGAGAATAATGATCAGGGCTCCGGCAGAAATATAAATTCCATTGCCGGTAGTGCGCAACTGTGTTTTGATTGCTCTAACTTCTTTGCGCAATGCCTTTTTCTCAGCCCGTTTTAAATCTGATTTATCCATTGCCTTAATTTCTTCAAGTCGGTCAAGCATTACTCTAACTTCGGCAGGAATTTCGGTAGGTTCCGGAGCTGGTTCTTTTTTGGCCGCCAATACCGGGGTACTTACACTAAGGGACAAAAACAAGAGCAGAGTAATAAAAATGGCTTTCTTCATGATTTAAACTTTATGGGTTATACGTTTAATATACTTAATCTATCTAAGGAAATTTAATAATAGCTATTTTTTATTAAATACAAGGGAGTATCAAAATAACATCTTCTAATTTTCCTTTATTCCTTCAAACGTATTCCCGTCATTGTTGATCCAGAGCATTTTATATTGAATTTCATAAGGGAAGATTTTGCTTGACGACTATTTTGGGTCGAGGCTCATAACATAGTCATAGCTTTCATTCAGAAGCTCAACAACATGGTCAGGATCTTTCAGCATTTCTGCGGTAATCAGGATGTAGCCGTGCATTATAGAATTATAGGATTTATACAGGGTGGTGTTGTACTTTTCCATGTATTCTTTCTGTACCTCTTTGGAGAACCGTATTCCGATCTCCCCGGCCTTGTTAAATAGAGAGAACATATGACCATTGGCAGAGGTATAGGGCATGGTCTTTCCCTTGCGTTGAAAACGAGGACACCTGCTTACCAGATCGTCATAGACTTTTAATTGTTCTTCCCACATCCCTGAAAATTTGTATTAAAATACAAAAAAGTGCCCTTATCTTCTGGGATAGAAGCATAAGGGCACAACTAAATTTTATGTAGGACTAAAGCGTACGCAGGTATTCAGCAAGATCCCTCGCCTCTTCCTGGGTAAGGTTTTGATTTAGCATGATAGCATTATTGTACTCTTTCAGAAGGGCCATGGCAATAGGGTCCTCACGCAGCATCCCATCAGGGTTTAACATCATATTCATCACCCATTCCGGGCTGCGCCTTTCGTAAACTCCCGCCAGAGCGGGTCCTATCATTCGCTGTTCGGCCATATGGCAGGCCGTACAGATGGCATTGTATTTTGCTTCACCCCGTGCGGCCATCTCCTGATCGATCTCGTCCGGGAATGTCAGGTCGGTTATGGGACCAATCCCTTTATTATCCATATCCACCGGGACACCTTCAGACTTGGTTTCCACGCTGGTGGTCGACTTTGTCCTATTCATTTCAAAGCCTTCTTTTTTTTCTTCTTTTTTTTCGCCGCAACTCAGGGCAAAAAAGCCCATTGCAGTTGCCAGTAATATTTTTTTCATCGGTTTTATTTTTTTACTTCACTAAGATAATAAATTAGGCTCTACTTAAATTTGCTCGAAGAACTTTAACGCCCTTTTTTCTGTATAGGCTATGTTCTGTGCATCGTAAAATCCAACATGACCACCGTATTCTGGCACCTCCAGAAAAACATATTCATTGGCTTCAGCCTCTTTATAGGGATAGCATTCCGGCCCGAGAAATGAATCATTCCGGGCGTTGATTATTAGCGTCCTTATTTTGATATTATGCAGGAATTGTAAAGAACTGCAGCGGGCATAATAATCCAGAGCATCTGTAAAACCGTGGGCCCTGCTTGTATAGATATCATCAAAGTCTTTAAGGGTCTTTATCTTTTGGATTTCGTGGTCTGGCAAGAGCTCAGGGAACTGAGGTTGCTTCGCTTTGAGTTTTGCCACCAGGTGTTTCCTGAATCTCCGGGCATAGGGAATGTTCTTCCATCCCATCAACGCCTTAAGAGAACTGTAGAGATCAACGGGCGCTGATACCGCCATGATAGCTTTCAGGGAGGGAGGAAGCTCTCTGCCTTCCCCTGCGTATTTCAATACCATATTCCCGCCCAAACTAATGCCTTTGATGTAAAGTTCTGAATACGCTTTGCTTCCCAAAATATGTTTAACAACCGCATCAAGATCTTCTGTCGCCCCTGAATGGTATGAACGATAAAGTCGATTTGGCTCCCCACTACAGCCACGAAAATTTACGGCACAACAGTCGTACCCGGCCTGATTAAAGTGTTTAGCACTACCTGTAATATAGGGTCTCTGACCATGACCTTCCAAACCGTGAAGCAGGATCACTACTTTCCCGGAATTCTTATCAGCGTAGCTCCAGTCGAGATCCATAAAATCCCTATCTGCAAGTTCCAGGCGTTCTCGTTGCTGTTGGAAGTTGTCAATTTTTCGAAAAAGGCCATAATATACTGTTGAAACATGGCCGTTCCTGAAGAGCAGGGGAGGGGAATAGTCTGAGGGAATAACTGCCATTAATATAAAATATGATCCTTTGGAAGAATTGGGTCTGGCAAGTCTTTTTCATCCAACATATCCCGCAAATCAATTTCAATTGTCCGGCAGAGTGCCGTCATTGGGACATCATTGATACGGCCATCAAAAGGATCTTCACTATTATCCCCAATACTTTCCATACTAACAAATATCCATGATATTAGAACGGAGAAAGGAATCATCAGAAATTGATACCATTCTCTGGAGCCGGCCATGCTATCATCACCAAAAATATTTAGCAGACCGAAGAGTAGAAGAAGTACAAAAATCCAGGTAAATATTTTTGAAAAATATCCGTACTGTCTGGGAAAAGGCGTGTTCTTAATCCTTTCACATTTACCTTGCAGATTATAAAATTCTTCAAGCACCGATTGTAGCTGGTCTTCCTGAAATCCGTCAATTACCCCCTTTTTTTTGAGTTGAATTAATTGTTTCGCCTGGTTTTTTACCAGATGAGTCGTAGGATTCACTCTGTTGCCTAGATCTTCAAACTCGTTTTTGCTTACATAACTGCTGGCTTCGTTGCAGGAGGGATTTCGTTCTCCATGTTTGTCATGTAATCTTTCTACAGAGGAATTTGCCTTTATCGACCATGCTTTGGGTTGTCTTAGTTGAACCCTCAATGCGTTAATCCAGGCAATATGCCTGTATATCATTTCACGCTGTATTTTTTGGTTGTATTGTAAATCTTCAGACTGAATAAAACTAATTACCTGTAGTGCCCATGTTCTGCTGTAGTTAACAATACCTCCCCATATCTTTCGACCCTCCCAGAAACGATCATAACTCTGGCTGTTTTTGAATCCAATATAAAAAGCCACTGCTATACCGATGACTGACAAAGGCTGGAAAGGAATATCAATAAAATCGAACCAAAGAAAATGATAGGCATAAAAAATGACTGCAGCGTAGAGGGTAAAAAAGATGAGGTTTTTCCACGCAAAACGAAGAATTAATCCCCATCCTATGTTTCTTTTTACGTACATCTATAATTTACGCTTTAGGGTAAGTATTTAAAAGTTCAGCCTGATCTTGAACAGCGTCTTTAAATTCCTTTTTGAGATGATCTACCAATTCAGCAACAGGCAGAACATCTTCAACTGTAGTTACTCCCTGCCCTGCAGACCAGATCGTCTTCCATGCTTTGGCTTCTGTGTCGAGTTCTTTCCCAAAATCGATCTTTCGGTCTTTTTTGAGGTCCTCCTCTGAAATCCCTGCAGCTTTAAGGCTTGCCCCCAGGAAATTGGCATGCACTCCCGAGATGGCTGCCGTATAAACCACATCGCTGGCCCCAGCCTCAATGATCATTTTCCGGTATTCCTCCGGAGCCTTACTCTCAGTAGTATTGATAAAACGGGTACCCATATAGGCAAGGTCTGCCCCCATCTGCATAGCCGACGCGATGTCGCGACCTGTAGAAATGCATCCTGAAAGGATGATGGTTTTGTCGAAGAATTTTTTAATCTCGGCAACCAGCGACATCGGATTGATGGTACCTGCGTGTCCGCCTGCTCCGGCAGCTACAAGAATCAGTCCGTCTACCCCGGCTTCAGCCGCCTTTTCGGCATGACGTTTTTTAATGATATCGTGGAAAACGAGTCCGCCGTAACTGTGTACTGCATTTACGACTTGTGATACAGCTCCAAGGGAGGTAATGATGATAGGCACTTTGTGCTTGATACAGAGTTTTAAGTCGGCCTCCAGTCTTGGATTTGTAGGATGGACGATGAGGTTTACCCCAAATGGAGCCGCTTTTTTGCCACTCTGCTTTTCATACTCGGCCAAAGCCCCTTTAATTTCTATGAGCCATTCTTCAAAGCCTTCACTGCTCCTTTGATTAAGGGCAGGAAAAGTGCCTATGATCCCATTTTTACAACATTCTATGACGAGATTAGGCCCTGAAATCAGGAACATGGGAGCGGCAATGGCAGGGAGGGATAGTGATTTTATAAAATCGGGTTTTGAGCTCATTTTTTAAGTTTAAGGGCTAAAAATAGGGATTAATTTTTTTGTATAGCATCCTGTAGAAAGAGAAAACAATGGTATTTTTGGCGCTTTAATAAATAGAATGATGACCTATTTTAAGGAATTTGAAGTGCGATGGAGCGATCTCGATGCCAATCGCCATATGGCCAATAGTGCGTATACCAATTTTATGAGTCATGCCCGGATGGCGTTCCTTATGGAGATGGGATTTGATCATAAAACCCTGATCGAGCATCAGATAGGCCCGGTTGTGTTTTACGAGCATATGTATTACTTCAGGGAGGTTTTTCCCGGTAAACCGATAAAAGTATCCCTTGAGGTTGCCGGGATGAGCAAAGACGGAATGTTCTTTGAATTCCATCATAATTTCTACACAGCAGATGGAAAGAACGTGGCTCACTGTGAAATGATGGGGGCCTGGATAAGTTTAGAAACCAGAAAACTAATTCCTCTCAAAGGGGAGCTTCTTGAGAGATTTCTGGGATTTGATCGGGCCGATAATTTCAGGATTCTCACCAAGGAAGACACCCGAAAATTTAAGAAGATACCGAAGGATCTGGTTTAGGGTTTTTACTTACCAGATAAACGCCAAGGCATACCAGGAGCGCAGCAATGATCTTTATAGGGCTCAGTTCATCTTTACCACTAAAAACGGCAAAAACAATTCCAACCAGGGGTTGAACATATATAAAGGCGCTCACGGTTGAGGCTTTGAGTTGGGTTAGAGCATAGGCGTTAAAGAGATAGGTGCAAAAGGTAGTACCTAATACCACAAAAGCGATTTTCCAAAGTGCCTCGCCCGGAAGTGTACTCCATGAAATTTCGAGGAATTCAGGCAGCGCTATGGGGAGGTTAAGGAAGATACCAATCAGAAAGAGCCATTTCATCAGCGTAAACGGATGGTATTTTGTGATAAGTTTCTTAGCCAGGATCAGGTAAAGGGCAAAAAAGAGCGCATTGACTAAAAACAAACTGTTTCCAAGGGGAATATTGGGAGCGTCCTGTCTAACTTCCTGTCCGTAGATGATGAGTCCTATAGCCCCTACCAGGCCAATTATGATGCCTATTCCCTTGAGTAACCTGATACGTTCCTGAATCAGAAAGGCAGACAGTACAACAACAATTATTGGAGTGGTTGTTACCAGGACTGAACTGTTGATTGGAGTAGACAGATCAAGGCCCTTAAAAAATGCCAGCATATTGATGGCCATACCAAACATAGCGCACAGTATGAGTCGGCCCCAATCTCTTTTCTCAATCCTTTCCTTAGGACCTAAAAAAGAAATAGCCCAAAAGAGGGCTGTCGCACCCAGAACCCGTATCATGATAAACCCAAAGGGCTTTACATAGTCGGGCATGACTCCTTTGGCGATGGTATGGTTCAGGCCGTAAATTGTAGTTGCACCCAGTGCTGCCAGTATGGCCAGGGTTCTTTTGGTCAAGGGTGGAGGGTTTCTCTGGCCGCAGCCACGGTTTTTTTTGCATTACCGATAAAGATCTTCTCTCCGACAAGCAAAACGGGTCGCTTCAGGAACGTATAATGTTCTAATAGAAGATCCCGATACTCTTTTTCGGACAGATTTCTGTTATTAAGACCTCTTTCCTTGTACATTCTTGCGCGCTTGCTAAAGAGGGCTTCGTAACTGCCGGCAAGGGTCTTTAGTTCTTTAAGTTGGCTCTCACTAATTGGATTTGACTTGATATCCTGCAGGGTAATTTCCTGAGGTAACTCGAGTTCCCTGATGATTCTTTTGCAGGTGTCACAGTTGCTGAGGTAATATAGAACTCCTTTCATCTTCAATATCTTTTAGTGCTTGGAGAATATCCTGCTGCAAAGAAACCTATTTATGGTCAAAATCTATACTTTTATCAAAACGAAGTCATGGAAAAACTATTCGATATAACAGAAAAACTTCATGAGATATATCACAAGGTGCTTTCGAATACTCCGGAAGATCAACTTTTTGCGATTCCTTCATCACATAATAATAACCTATTCTGGAATATCGCTCACGTATTGGTAACCGAGCAGTTACTCATTTATAAGTTGAGTGGATTGACACCCAGATTGGACGGGGATTTGATAAAAAAATATAGCAAGGGTACCTTCCCTGAAAAAAGCGTGACAAAAGGAGAAATAGAAAAGGTTGCAGACGGTTTATTGAATGCCCCGGGGTGGATCAGGGACGACTATAGAAAAGGAATCTTTAAAGAGTTTAATCCCTATACAACAAGTGCGCAGGTCACTCTCAATAAGGTGGAGGACGCCATTAGCTTTAACCTGGTACATTTGGGTATCCATTACGGTACTATCCGAAGTATCCAGAAACTAACATCTCTTCCTGCTTAACTTACAGTTTCATTGCCGGAGTCACAAATTTCTTCGCCTCTTTAAATGGGATAAGCAATTGTATTTGTCCATCGGCATAGGAAGCCACTTCGTATTGGTTGTACAATAGTAAAATACCTTTTGGGGTCAGGCCGATATTTTCTGGAAGGTAGAAAGTATCAAGTTCGAACATAAATCCGGTGCTGTTGATCGGGGCTTCTGTGGGAATTTTTTCCTGTTCCCGAAATTTATCTTCCGCATAAACGCGAAAGGCAAGAAGGTCGCTGAAAAGTTCTCTGGTATTAATTTTCTCTCCTTTTTCAATATCGAAATTCAGAAAGTTGGTAGCGGAGTATCCATGGGCACCTCCTGTAAAAAGATAGGAATCCATGCGTATAGAGAGTACACGCCTGTTCTCAAAAGAGACTTCTGCATTTATCCTTGCTTCCCAGGGTACTGTTTCATCGGGATACACTTCTTTCAGCTCCGAATACCCAAGATTAAATGAATTTACAGCCTCATTCAGGTTAGTCACTTCAAGGCTATCTGCGAAAGTGAGTAGTTCGATGATCTCTTCCTGTATCCCTGTGTTTACAGTTCTGCCCAGCTTCGTATCCTCCAGAATACGAGGGTACTGTATTGTAATCTCCGGACAATTGTCACAGGGGGCATTGGTGTAAACCACCGGTTCCATTACCAGGGTTGATTCTTCCTCACATGAAATTAAAATAGGAAGCAGGAATAAGATAAAGAGGGCTTTAAAAAACTTCATTAGGTTATGTTCTTTAGGTGTTACAAATCTACATTTTAATCCATACAGTGCCATTTATTCAAAGCGGGTATTTCAACGAAAAAAGGATTCGTTAAATACAAGGCAGAACAATACCTTTGTAGCTTCATTCCATTATTATGAGCAAGAAAACCTTGAAATTCAATAGTAAGACAATACACGGAGGTCAGCAACCCGATGAGGCATATGGTGCGGTTATGCCCCCTATTTATCAGACTTCAACCTACGCACAGACCACTCCGGGAGGGCACAGGGGATACGAATATTCACGAAGCGCAAACCCTACAAGAACAGCTCTGGAACAATCCCTGGCCAGCATTGAGAATGGCAGCTACGGTCTGGCTTTTGCGAGCGGTCTGTCGGCCATAGATGCAGTAATCAAATTACTTTCCCCTGGAGATGAAGTGATATCTACCAACGATCTCTACGGAGGAAGCTACCGTTTGTTTAAACAGGTCTTCGAGAAATATGGGATCACTTTTCATTTTGTTGGCATGACCGATCTAGGCAAGGTGGCCGAAAAGATCAACTCCAACACAAAATTGCTATGGGTAGAAACTCCAACCAACCCCATGATGAATATCATCGATATTAAAGGCGCCGTAGAGTTGGCCAATGCCCACAATCTTTTACTTGCAGTAGACAATACATTTGCCACGCCTTACCTGCAAAGACCCCTGGAACTTGGTGCAGACATCGTAATGCATTCTGCTACTAAATACCTGGGTGGCCATAGTGATGTGGTTGTAGGAGCATTGGTTGTCAGGGATAAAGAGTTGGCTGATAAGCTCTATTTTATACAGAATGCCAGCGGTGCTGTATGTGGGCCTATGGATAGTTTTTTAGTCTTAAGAGGGATTAAGACTCTTCATGTTAGAATGCAAAGGCACTGTGAAAACGGAAAAGCAATCGCTCACTATCTCAGCAAGAATCCGAAAATTGAGAAGGTATACTGGCCGGGGTTTAAAGAGCATCCCAACCACAATATCGCCAGAGAGCAAATGCACGATTACGGGGGGATGATCTCCTTTATTCCCAAAGGCAGTTCCTTTAAAGATGCAGTTCAGATTGTAGAAAAACTTCAGGTATTTACCCTGGCAGAATCCCTCGGAGGAGTAGAGAGTCTTGCAGGACATCCGGCCAGTATGACGCATGCAAGTATCCCCAAGCAGGAAAGAGAAAAAAGTGGCGTAGTTGATGCCCTTATCCGATTGAGCGTGGGAATAGAGGATGCCGATGACCTTATCGCAGATCTTGAACAGGCAATTGGCTAATGTACTTATCAAATAGTTAAAAAAAAGACCTTTTAATTATTTAAATAATATAATTTTGCCGTTATATTGTCAATCTATTAATCGCCAATAAATAGCAAAGAACCTATGGATGCAAAAATCAAAGCCTTTATGGATGAGGTTAAAGGGAGAAATGGTCATGAACCCGAATTTATCCAGGCAGTACAGGAAGTAGCAGAAACAGTAATCCCATACATAGCCGAACACGAAATTTACAGTGGAAAGAATATTCTTTTGCGCATGGTTGAACCAGAGCGTTTACTTTCTTTCCGTGTTGCATGGGTTGATGACGATGGAGAAATACACGTAAACCGCGGATACCGGATTCAGATGAATTCTGCCATCGGGCCTTATAAAGGCGGGTTGCGTTTTCACCCTACAGTAAATGCCAGCATCCTGAAGTTCCTTGCATTTGAACAGGTTTTTAAAAACAGTTTAACTACCCTGCCTATGGGAGGTGGTAAAGGGGGGTCCGACTTTGACCCTAAAGGAAAATCGGATGACGAAGTGATGCGGTTCTGCCACTCCTTTATGACCGAGCTATGCCGGCATATAGGACCCAATACCGATGTTCCTGCCGGAGATATAGGGGTAGGTGCAAGGGAGATCGGATTCCTGTTTGGGATGTACAAAAAAATTAAGAACGAATTTACCGGAGTGCTTACAGGAAAAGGACTTTCCTGGGGAGGCTCAAAGATCAGGCCTGAAGCCACCGGATATGGAACGGTTTACTTTGCCCAAAGTATGTTAAAGACCAGAGGTGAAGGGATTGAAGGAAAGAATGTGGTTATCTCCGGATCGGGTAATGTTGCTCAGTTCGCAGCAGAAAAAGTATTGCAATTAGGGGGTAAAGTTATTACCCTTTCCGATTCAGGTGGCTATATTCATGACAAGGATGGTATTACGGAAGAAAAGCTAGAATGGGTAATGGACCTGAAAAATAACAAAAGAGGCCGTATCTCAGAATATGTCGATAAATACAAATCGGCTACCTATCACAAGGGAGAAACCCCATGGGGAGTGCCCTGTGATATTGCCCTGCCTTGTGCCACCCAGAATGAACTGGATGGAGAAGGTGCCGAAACACTAATAAAGAATGGATGTATTTGTGTAGCCGAAGGAGCCAATATGCCATCCATGCCCGATGCTATT
Organism: Muriicola sp. E247; assembly: GCF_041358175.1. NCBI lineage: Bacteria > Pseudomonadati > Bacteroidota > Flavobacteriia > Flavobacteriales > Flavobacteriaceae > Muriicola > Muriicola sp. E247. The sequence continues at coordinate 250,438 of NZ_JBGKBE010000001.1, read as the reverse complement.
CATGCCTTCCATGAAAATAAGATCCTTTTCGCACCCGGAAAGGCCTCAAATGCAGGAGGTGTGGCTACATCCGGCCTCGAAATGTCGCAGAATTCCCTGAGAATAAGTTGGACAAGGGAAGAAGTAGATGAGCGGCTAAAAGGGATCATGGAGGACATTCACGACTCCTGTATTGAATACGGGAAAGAAGAAGACGGATACTGCAACTATGTTAAAGGTGCTAACATCGCTGGCTTTGTTAAAGTGGCAGATGCCATGCTGGCCCAAGGCGTGATTTGATACTCCCATAACAAAATGAAACGGCCCCCCGGGATTCTCTCAGGGGGCTTTTTTGTACTTTTAGACGCAACCTTTTTTCCATGCGAGTGACAACCAGGGCCATCGTGCTCTCATCCATAAAATACGGTGATTCCAGCCTGATCGTAAAGATGTTTACAGAATCGGACGGATTAAAGACGTATCTGCTAAAAGGGGTATTGGGGTCGAAAAAGGGAAAATTGAAATCAGCCTATTTCCTGCCTCTTACTCAATTGGAAATTGTAGCTGTTCACAGGAACAAGGGGAGCATGGAACGGCTACAGGAAGTCAAAATTATCTACCCCTACCAGTCATTACACTCTGATGTTGTTAAAAATGCCCTTGCCTTTTTCCTGGCAGAAATGATGGGGAACAGTATTTATGAGGAAGAAAAGAATGAGGGCCTATTTCAGTTTCTTGAAGCCGCCTTCCAATGGGCAGACCACCATGAGCAGATCGGCAATTTTCACCTGTACTTCCTTTTGGAGGTAAGTAAGTACCTGGGTTTCTATCCTGATATTTCAGATCCGGGATCAGACTATTTCGACCTGCAGGACGGCCGGTTCGTTTTACAGCCCTCCCTGAACCCTCTTCTTACAGGGCGCGAATTATCTCTCTTCCAGGCCTTCTTAGGCACAAATTTTGATGCTATCCATACGATCAGGATCAAGAAGGAAGAGAGGCAGGCTCTATTGCAAAAAATAGTCCTCTATTTTGAATTACATTTGCACGGTTTTAGAAAACCCAAATCACTAGAGGTTTTAAACGAAGTTTTTAAGTAAGCATGCGCCTAATACTAAGTATTGGTTTTTTCTTTATGGTACTCTGCGCACAGGCGCAGAAGATAACTGTGGTAGACGGGGAGACGAAAAATCCACTGGTAAATGCCCTTTTATACAACGCCGATAAGAGTAAAACATTGATAACCGATATTGACGGAATCTGTGATCTTTCTGCCTTTAAGGGATCTGAGCGATTTACCATAAGTCATATCGGCTATGAAATCAGGACGGCAACAAAAAATCAGATTCTTCGAAGGGGGAATGAGATAGCGTTGATACCCAGGACAGAACAGTTAGACGCTGTGGTTATGTCGATTTCCAAATGGGAGCAACAGAAGAAGGATATCCCCCAAAAAATCGCATCCATCAGCGCCAGAGATATCGCATTTTCCAATCCGCAAACCTCGGCAGATCTATTACAAAACAGTGGGCAGGTATTTGTGCAGAAGAGTCAGCTTGGCGGAGGGAGCCCAATGATCAGGGGATTTGCTACCAACCGCCTTGTCCTGTCTGTTGATGGTGTTCGGATGAACAATGCTATCTTCAGGGGAGGAAATATTCAGAATGTTATATCGATAGACCCCTTTACCATTAAAAACACTGAAGTCGTTTTTGGTCCGGGATCCGTAATCTACGGAAGTGATGCCATCGGAGGCGTGATGAACTTTTACACCCTGCAACCTCATTTGCCCCGGCTCGATACTCTTGTGGTTACTGGAAACGTCGATCTGCGATACGCAACTGCCAACAATGAGAATACGCTGCATGGAGACCTAAATGTCGCTTCAAAAAAGTGGGCTTCCCTCAGCAGTATAACTTATAACCGTTTTGATGATCTTAGGATGGGATCTCATGGTCCTGAAAGATACCTGAGAGATCGTTATGTACAGCGTCAAAATGGAACAGATGTTCTGGTAGATAACACTAAACCGAAGAAACAAATTTCAACAGGCTATGATCAAATAAACTTGCTGCAAAAAATTGCCTTCAGGCCGGATTCGGACTGGCAGTACGATCTGGGGTTGTACTATTCAGAGACATCAGATTATTCGCGTTATGACCGCCTTATCAGGCCCGATACGGAGGGTTCCGGACTTCGTTCTGCAGAGTGGTATTACGGGCCTCAAAAGTGGTTTATGGGGAATTTGCAGCTGTACAAAAAAGGGAACAGTAAGTTTTATGACGGACTTAAGTTAACTACGGCCTATCAGTTCTTTGAGGAGAGTCGGAATGATCGTGATTTTCAGGATCCCATTTTAAACCGAACCATGGAAAAGGTAGATGCCATTTCTGTCAACCTCGATTTTGAGAACAAGCGGATAGGAGATCTGAGGTTGTATTACGGGGGTGAATACATATACAACAGGGTAGGTTCCAGTGGAAGCCAGTTGAATATTGAAACACAGCAGGAGGAGGAAGTGCCTTCCCGATATCCCGACGGATCGAGCTGGCAAACCCTGGCAGGATATGTCAATGCAGAATATAAGGCCCAGCCCAATCTCACACTATTATCCGGACTGAGATACAGCCATGTCTGGATCAATGCTGAATTTGATACGACATTTTACCCTTTTCCTTTTACAACTGCTAAGCTCGACAATGGTGCACTAACGGGAAGTCTTGGATTGAGCTGGTTTCCAAATCAGTCGCTCCAAATTACCCTTAACGGCTCTACCGGCTTCAGGGCCCCAAACATTGATGATATCGGGAAAGTCTTTGATTCAGAGCCGGGCTCGGTGGTTGTTCCCAATCCAGAACTGGAACCCGAATACGCCTACAATGTAGATTTTGGTATCAAAAAGAACTTTAAAAACAAAGCGGTCTTGAGAGCTGCTACTTTTTATACATATCTGGTCGATGCTCTGGTACGCCGCGATTATACCTTTAATGGGCAACGCGAAATACTTTACAACGGGGAATTAAGTAATGTACAGGCTATACAGAATGCAGCAAAAGCATACGTCTATGGTTTTGAATTCGGAGGTGAAATCTACCTGAATAATGAAATGCAGCTGACCTCTAACCTTACCATTACCAAGGGTACAGAAGAGGATGATAGTGGAGAGGACTCGGCAGCCAGGCATGCAGCTCCCACTTTCGGGGACTTCCATTTTATCTGGACAAAAACAAGACTCAAGACCGATCTCTTCCTCAACTTTAATGGGGAAATACGCTATGAGGATTTGGCGCTGACTGAGCGCAGTAAAGACTACATTTACGATCTTGATGAAAGAGGAAATCCGTATTCTCCTTCATGGTATACCCTCAACTTAAGGTCGCAGTATCAGATCAGCGATGCTTTAAAGGCCTCCTTGTCCCTGGAAAATATAACCGATCAGAGATACAGAACCTATTCTTCGGGGATATCGGCCCCGGGGATAAATCTGATCCTGGCATTAGGGTATACCTTTTAAAATCACTACAGTTATAAATTTAAATCTGAATTCTCCTGTTGGAATGCATTTCAGTTCCTTTTACTTCTGCAGATAGCTAACAAAATATTGATCATACGCTATAAGTAAACTGACGCTCTAAAAGATGTAGTTCAAAAACCGAATCAAGGCCATTAACGGGGCCTTTTTTTGTTTCCGATTCATCAGAAATATGGACAAAATTCACTAATTTTGCCACCTTTAATTAGGTGAAAGAACAGCAGTTATGAAATTTCAGGAATACAAAGGTTTGGATTTATCCAGGATAGGCGAAGAGGTACTTCAGCGCTGGAAAAACGATCGTATTTTTGAAAAAAGTATTTCTACCAGAGAAGGGAAGCCCAGATATGTGTTTTATGAAGGTCCGCCTTCTGCAAATGGCTTGCCGGGAATCCACCATGTTATTTCACGTACCATCAAGGACATCTTTCCCAGGTATAAAACAATGAAGGGCTATCAGGTAAAACGTAAAGCCGGATGGGATACCCACGGACTGCCCATTGAACTGGGGGTAGAGAAAGAACTGGGAATTACCAAAGAAGATATTGGGGTAAAGATCAGTATAGAGGAATATAACGCCGCCTGTAAAAAGGCCGTGATGCGGTATACAGATGTGTGGAATAACATGACGGAGAAGATAGGATATTGGGTGGATATGCAGGACCCTTATATCACTTACAAGCCAAAGTACATGGAATCGGTATGGTGGCTGCTGAAAGAGATCTATGACAAAGGCCTCTTATACAAGGGATACACCATCCAGCCTTACTCGCCAAAGGCAGGGACCGGACTCAGTTCTCACGAGCTGAACCAGCCTGGGACATATCAGGATATTACGGATACTACCGTAACGGCTCAGTTTAAGGCTAAGGAAGAAAGTTTACCTTCCTTCCTGCAAGAGGTGAAAGGAGATATCTATTTCCTGGCCTGGACTACCACCCCCTGGACATTACCATCAAATACGGCCCTCACAGTGGGTAAGAAGATTGAATATGTGTTGGTCAAGACCTTTAACCAATACACTTTTGAGCCCATCAATGTTATCTTGGCTAAGGCCCTGATAGGCGAGCAATTTAAAGGCAAATTCACAGAAGTATCATCGGATGAAGAACTCAGTTCTTACAAAGCCGGGGACAAGAAAATTCCTTTTAAGGTAGCATTGAGTTGCCAGGGGAAGGATCTTTTGGGAATCAAATATGAACAGTTATTACCCTACGCCCTGCCCTATCAGAATTCGGAAAATGCCTTCAGGGTTATTTCTGGGGATTTCGTGACCACTGAGGATGGTACAGGGATTGTTCACACGGCACCAACCTTTGGAGCAGATGATGCCCTGGTGGCCAAACAGGCTTCTCCTGAAGTTCCGCCCTTGCTTGTCCTGGATGAAAACGAAAATCCCGTACCTCTTGTAGATCTTCAGGGAAAGTTTCGTCCGGAGATGAAAGAACTTGGAGGGAAGTATGTAAAGAACGAGTACTACGAAGAAGGAAAGGCACCTGAAAGGTCGGTCGATGTTGAACTGGCCATAAAACTAAAGGAAGAAAACAGGGCTTTTAAAGTGGAGAAATACCTCCACAGCTATCCTAATTGCTGGCGAACAGACAAGCCCATCTTATACTATCCGCTCGATTCATGGTTTATCAAAGTGACTGATATCAAAGACAGGATGTTCGAGCTCAATCAGACGATTAACTGGAAACCAAAAGCCACAGGAGACGGCCGGTTTGGAAACTGGCTGGCCAATGCCAATGACTGGAATCTTTCGCGCTCCCGTTTCTGGGGTATACCACTGCCTATTTGGAGAACAGAAGACGGAACAGAAGAAATTATTATAGGTTCAGTGGCACAATTGAAGGAGGAAATTTCCAAGGCGCTCAAAGCAGGTGTTTTACAAGAAGATGTTTTTGCATCCTTTGAGCCCGGAAATATGGATGAGGCGAATTATGATAAAATAGATCTGCACAAGAATGTAGTTGATGCTATAATCCTGGTTTCTCCGTCCGGCAAGCCGATGAAAAGGGAAACAGACCTGATCGATGTATGGTTCGATAGTGGTTCCATGCCTTATGCACAATGGCATTATCCTTTTGAGAACAAAAATCTGATTGATGAAGGGAAGACCTTTCCTGCCGATTTTATCGCCGAAGGAGTAGATCAGACCAGGGGATGGTTTTATACCCTTCACGCAATAGCCACTATGGTCTTTGATTCGGTGGCATATAAAAACGTTGTCTCTAATGGCCTTGTTTTAGACAAGGAGGGAAAGAAAATGTCAAAAAGGCTCGGAAACGGGGTCGACCCTTTTGAGACACTTGACGAATTTGGCCCGGATGCCACGAGGTGGTATCTCATTGCCAATGCTAATCCATGGGATAACCTGAAATTCGACTCAGAGGGTATCCAGGAGGTCAAGCGGAAATTTTTCGGTACCCTTTACAATACCTATTCCTTTTTTGCCCTCTATGCTAATATCGATGAGTTCAGTTATAGCGAAAAGGATATACCCTTGAATGAAAGGCCCGAAATTGATCAATGGATCTTATCTGAATTGCACTCTCTTATAAAAACCGTAGATGAGGCCTACGCAGACTATGAACCCACTAAAGCGGCCAGGGCTATTTCGGATTACGTCCAGGAGAACCTAAGCAACTGGTATGTACGCCTTTGCAGAAGGCGGTTCTGGAAAGGGGATTATCAAAGGGATAAGATTTCAGCATACCAAACCCTTTTTACCTGCCTTCGTACGGTTGCCCAACTCTCAGCCCCGATTGCCCCATTTTTTACGGAGCAATTATATTCAGACCTGTCTAAAGGAATAGGGGATACTTCTTTAGAAAGCGTACATCTATCAGACTTTCCGGTCTTTGATGAGACCATGGTAAATCCAACGCTGGAAAGTAAAATGGAAAAAGCACAGACTATTTCGTCTCTGGTGCTATCGATCAGGCAAAAGGAGAAGATCAAAGTAAGGCAGCCCTTGCAAAAAGTAATGATTCCGATATTGGATGATATTCAGCGCAAAGAGATTGAAGCGGTTGCAGACCTGATAAAATCGGAGGTCAATGTAAAAGAAATTGAAATACTAGACGATGCCTCCGGTATTCTGGTTAAAAAGATCAAGCCAAACTTTAAGGTTTTAGGCCCCAGATTTGGCAAAGACATGAAAAAAATCGCCCAGAAAGTAGGTAAATTCTCACAGGAAGATATCCAGAAAATTGAACGGGAAGGCGAAATTCCTCTTGAGATAGAAAATAAAAGTATTATCTTACAGTTAGAGGAAGTAGAAATAAGTTCCGAGGACATAGAAGGCTGGCTGGTTGCCAGTTCAGGAGGACTCACCGTAGCGCTCGATGTGACTATTGATGATGATCTCAGGAAAGAAGGTATAGCCAGGGAGCTTGTTAACAGAATACAGAATCTCAGAAAAGAGTCCGGATTTGAGGTTACTGATAAAATAGATATTAAAGTATTAAAGGACGGTTTTGTAGAAAAGGCGATTGAAAGCAACATGCAATACATCAAAACTGAAACTCTTACGGCTGATCTGGCCCTGGAGGAGCAACTTGATGCAGGTACTGAGATCGTGTTTGACGAAGTAAATACAAAATTGTTGATTCAAAAACATTAAGAAATTATGGGACAAGATTTAAAAGTTAGGTACTCAGATAAAGAACTGGAAGAATTCCGGGTTTTGATAGAGGAAAAAATTGAAAAAGCAAAAAGTCATCTCGATTTGTTGCGCAGTTCATATATGAATGATGGGAATAATGGTACGGATGACACCTCCCCAACCTTCAAAGCTTTCGAAGAAGGTTCTGAGACCATGAGTAAAGAAGCGAATACCCAGTTGGCTATCAGGCAGGAAAAATTTATTCGAGACCTGAAGAATGCGCTTTTGCGTATTGAAAATAAAACTTACGGGATCTGCAGAGTGACAGGGAAGCTTATCAACAAAGAGCGATTGAAACTCGTGCCACATGCTACCCTAAGCATTGAGGCAAAGAATATGCAAAAATAAATGACACGCCCCGGAAAGGGGCGTTTTCATATCAGCTTAGTGAAGAACTATTTTTTCTTGTTAATTCTATTCCTAGGAATAATATCAGCCTCAGGCCAGAAAGTAGTACGAAAAGTCCTGATTCTTCCTCATATTACCCATATTCAGATCGATGCCAGTTACCTGGCCCTGGTGGAGCTGATAACGACCCCCGGGGCAGATCTAAATCTCCAGGCCGTCATAGAAGGAGAATACCGGAAGGATCTGGCCATAGAATTGCAAGAAGAAGGGAATACATTGAGGGTCACCGCCGCTCTACAGCCTTTTTTTAAGATTCCAAATGACAAACTGAGTGCGCATAAGGTAATCGCCATTTCGCTTTATATTGAGGTGCCGGAAGATAAATTTGTCAGCCTTTATGGAACCAATACACAGGTAAGGGCGCGGGGAATATATAAAGAATTGGAAGTGGTATTAAGTGATGGGCAATGTACCTTAAAGGATCCTAAGGATAATGTACGTGTTACCACTCAAAGTGGCAATATTGACCTGGAGACGGCCAGTGGAACGATTAATCTTAACTCAAAATACGGCACTGTTATACAGGACAACATCCCGGAAGGGCGCAGCAATTATCACCTTCAGTCGAACAGCGGAAACATCACGATTAAAGCGGTGGAGTGATAATATAATTTGTATCAGAATTACAGCAACTACAATGTATTAATAATCCCTATTTTTGCCCCTGCAGAAGAAACCCTATGAATCTCAAGAAGTCCCTCATCCTCATATTCATCATTTTATTGGTAGACCAGATCAGTAAAATTTATATTAAAACCCATTTTATTTTAGGGGAATCCATTGATGTATTAAGTTGGTTCAAGATCCTTTTTATAGAAAATGAAGGGGCTGCCTGGGGAACCAAACTAAGCGATATTCTGCCTATTTCAGATAGCAGTGGAAAACTCGTCCTTACCATCTTCAGGCTATTTGCCATCTCAGGAATAGGCTACTGGCTTTGGGATAGTATCAAGAAAGAGGCGTCCAAAACCCTGGTTATTGCAGTTTCATTAATTTTTGCCGGTGCCGTGGGGAATATCATTGATTCCCTTTTCTATGGGATGATTTTCGATGACAGTTACAATACTGTCGCAACTTTATTTTCCGATGAACCTTACGGAAGGCTTTTCTATGGGAAGGTAGTTGATATGCTCTATTTTCCTATGATCGATACCATATGGCCAGATTGGGTTCCATTGGTAGGGGGGAATGATTTCCGCTTTTTTGAACCGGTCTTTAATATTGCAGATACCGCGATCAGCACAGGAGTTGGTATTCTGATTGTCTTCAATAAAAAGGCCTTTGGTAAAAAGGAAGATTCTACAGTTGAAACTGATCAGAACGAGTAGACTTTTTCGGGAGTAACGCAGTAATCCAATCTGATATCGTGTGCGTTCGTATCAGTGATCTTTTCAACGGCATCAAATAAGCTCAGTCCAATTTTGCAGGTATTTTCTCCGCATTCTGCCAGAAACTTGTCGTAATACCCGCCGCCGTAGCCTACTCTGTTCCCAGTCTGATCAAATGCCAGTAAAGGGACAAAAACTACCTCTATTTTTGAAGGGTTTACCTGAATGCCATTTTGAGGCTCTGGAATACCCCAGCTATTGGATTTTAAGGAAGTGTTGTCTGTTAACAGAAAGTGTTCCAGCTTATTTTTGGAGGCAATTTTAGGAACTACGAGCTCTTTGTCTCTTCCCTGGAGAAGGGTAATAACAGGGCGGGTATCTATCTCTTTTTTAAGAGTACTGTGTAAGAAAATATGATAATAAGTATAGTCCCAGACAGCCAGGGCCAGAATGTTGTTGGCCACTTTCAGGCTGGCTTCATCGATGAAAGCATCGGATGTGTTCTTTCTCAATTCAAGAAAATGCGTCCGGAGATCTTTTTTAAGCATAAGGCCGAACAGTTCTTAGAAGTGGGGCTATGAAATGAACTTAATCCTTAGCGGAAACAGTAAAATAAATCTTGAAAAAGAGCATCAAGATCAGGTACATTCCCAGGGTGATTAGGTAATCGTCCATTAAGTTATTGTTACGTTTGCGCTAAAAATAAGTAAAATATTTTCACTTTGTCCACAAGTGGTACGATTTACTCGATGAAATGCACGTTTTTAGTAAAGATTTAACAGGATGAACAAAACGAATAGACTAAAAATATTCTAACACATTACTAAACAACAGCTTGAGAAGAAGATAAATTTATCCCTGAATATAGATTTTTGTAATTTTTAAAAGTTCACTGTTTTATCTGGAAATAAGTGGCGCTGAAGGTTGGGAATTATGTGTTTATTTTTAAATCCCCCTTCCCAAACGGCACAGCAGCATGAAGAAAAACCCCAATCAAATTATAAAATTTAGGAATTGAGGGTTTAATAGAATTTGCTAAATTATCTTTGTTTATCGCGCCTCCAAATATTCCATATGCCTGAATTATCGGTAGAACTTCAGCTGAATACACTCCCACAGTCGCCCGGGGTCTACCAGTTCTATGACAAGGACGGGAAAATTCTTTATGTAGGTAAGGCTAAAAACCTGAAAAAGAGGGTGACTTCATACTTTACCAAGACCCACGACAATGGCAAGACACGGGTTATGGTAAAAAAAGTCAGTAGCCTGAAACATATCGTAGTCCCTACCGAATCGGATGCCTTGCTGCTCGAGAACAACCTTATAAAAAAATATCAGCCGCGCTATAATGTGTTGCTGAAAGACGATAAGTCTTATCCCTGGATTTGTATAAAGAATGAACGCTTTCCCAGAATATTTCCCACCCGAAAATTGATTAAAGATGGTTCGGAATACTACGGACCCTATACCAGCATGAAGACCGTAAAAACACTTCTTGATCTGATCAAAAGTGTTTATCCGCTACGCACCTGCAATTACGATCTCTCCGAGGAAAAAATTGCAGCCGGAAAGTACAAGGTATGCCTTGAATACCACCTGGGGAATTGCAAGGGTCCCTGTGAAGGATTACAAAAGGAGCAGGAATACTATCAGCAGATCAGTGATATCAGAGACATTATAAAAGGAAACTTTAAATCATCTCTGCACTATTTTAAAAAAGAAATGAAATCCCTTGCGGCAGAAATGCAGTTTGAGAAGGCGCAGCAGATAAAAAATAAGATAGAGGTGCTGGAAAACTACCAGGCAAAATCTACCATCGTAAATCCTAAAATCAATAATGTGGATGTTTTTTCCATTATTTCCGATGAAGCTTATGCCTATATTAATTTTTTACAGCTCTCACACGGTTCCATAATCAGATCTCATACCATGGAGATAAGGAAAAAATTAGAAGAATCTGATAAGGATCTCCTGCAACTGGCAATTGTTGAAATCCGGCAGCGTTTTCAATCCCAATCCCGGGAACTTTACCTGCCTTTTGCCGTGAGCCTGCCCGAAGAGCTAAAAATTACATTGCCCAAACTGGGAGACAAAAAAAAGATCCTGGATCTCTCCAAAAGAAATGCTATGTTCTTCAGACAGGAACGATTTAAACAAGTTAAAATCACGGATCCAGACCGGCATGTAAACCGGATTATGGCCCAGATGAAAACAGACCTTCGACTTTCCGAAGAACCAAGGCACATTGAGTGTTTTGACAACTCGAACATACAGGGAAGCAACCCGGTTGCAGCCTGCGTAGTATTTAGAAATGGGAGGCCGGCCAAAAAGGAATACCGTCATTACAATATTAAAACCGTTGATGGACCAGACGATTTTGCTTCTATGGAAGAGGTGGTCTATCGCCGATACAAACGCCTGCTTGAAGAAGATGCCTCCTTGCCCCAACTGATTGTAATTGATGGGGGAAAAGGACAACTTTCATCGGCCCTGAAAAGTCTCGATATTTTAGGCCTGAGAGGAAAAATAGCAATCATCGGCATCGCTAAAAGACTGGAGGAGATCTATTTCCCCGGAGATTCTATTCCGCTCTATCTCGACAAGAAATCTGAATCCTTAAAAGTGATACAGCAATTGAGAAATGAAGCGCACCGTTTTGGCATCACCTTTCACAGAAACAAACGCAGTAAAGAAGCAATCAATTCTGTCCTGGAAGAAATTTCAGGAATAGGCGAGAAAACCGTAGAACAGTTGTTGAAAAAATTTAAATCGGTCAAACGGATCAAAGAAGCCTCACTGGAAGACCTCAGCGAAGAGGTTGGCTGGGCAAAGGCAAAGAAAATATATGAAAACTTTCATTAAACTCCTATCTTCACTTTATGCGGAATAGCTATTTTTTCCTCTTGATGTCAATGGTGATCTGCCAGGTTAACGCGCAGCAAATACCTATGGAGGACGCACCCAAAGTAGGCCTGGTGCTCAGCGGAGGGGGGGCAAAAGGAATGGCACATATCGGCGCTCTTAAAGTCATCGAGGAGTCGGGGGTACATATCGATTACATCGGAGGGACAAGTATGGGGGCTATCATCGGGGCTTTGTATGCTTCCGGCTATTCGGCCGATCAGCTCGATCTTCTCTTTCGAAGTTCAGATCTCGCCAATCTGATCCAGGACAACCTGCCCAGAAATGCCAAAACTTTTTATGAAAAGGAAAACTCTGAACGTTACGCACTTACCTTACCTTTTAACGATTTTAAATTATCATTTCCGCAAGGCCTATCCAGTGGACAGAATATCTACAGTACACTGGTAAGAATGCTTTACCATGTTAAGGATATTCGCGATTTTAATGAGCTTCAAATTCCGTTTTTCTGTATAGCTACCAACGTAGAAACCGGGAAAGAAGTTTTGCTTAACAGCGGATTTCTGCCAGAAGCCATACTGGCAAGCGGGACATTTCCATCCTTGTTCCAACCGGCGGAGGTAGATGGGCAAATCCTTATCGACGGGGGTGTACTCAACAACTATCCGGTTGATGAATTACGGGCCATGGGTGCCGATATTGTCATCGGTGTAGATGTGCAGCACGGCCTTAGAGATCGCTCATCTCTTTCATCCGCCACTGATATCTTACTCCAGATCAATAATTTCAGGACTATCAAGGATATGCAACGAAAATCGGAGCTAACCGACATCTACATCAAACCCGATATGAATAATTTTTCCGTGATCGATTTTGAGCTTAAAGATACTATTATAAACACCGGGGAGCAGGTTGCATTAAGGCACAAGGAAGCACTTGAAGCCCTTGCTGCAAAACAAAACCGTGCTCCTGTAGCAAGGCCTGAGATTCCGATTCAGGATTCTCTGATGGTAAATCGATTGGTCCTTGAAGGAAATGACAATTTTTCCAGAGGGTATATCAAGGGAAAATTACGTATTGACCTGAACGAAAAAATAAGTTTTGCAAAGCTGCAGCAGGGGATTAATAATTTAGTGGCAACCGGAAATTTTAAAACCATCAGATACGAACTTACATCCAACGGACTGGGTCAGGACCTGATAATGCACCTTACAGAAAGCACCGATAAGACCTTTCTGCGGATCGCGGCACATTACGACAATCTGTATAAAAGTGCGGCGCTCATCAATCTCACACGAAAAAATTTGTTGATGCAGGACGATGTGGCATCCATTGATCTTATTCTTGGAGACAATGTGAGATATAATTTCCAGTACTATTTGGATAAGGGCTCCTACTGGAGTTTCGGAATCAATTCGAGGTTCTATGAATTCGAAAAAGAGATCGATTACCGGGTAATTGAATCTAACTATGATGTACCTATAAATTTTAATGTCAACAACATTAACCTGAAGGTTACAGACCTGACCAATCAAATCTATCTTCAAACGGCCCTGAATGAAGAGTTTGCCTTTAAGATTGGAGGCGAACACAAGTTATTGACCTATAGCACTACCACCCTTGGGGAACAACAAAGTGATAGTCTGCCACCTCCGCCTTCAGGTTCAGAGAATACCACTTTTTTTGAGAAGAGTAATTATGTCTCTGCCTTCGGGCGTTTGACGCTCGACACCTACGACGACAAGTATTTTCCCTCAAGAGGGCTTTATTTTGACGGGGATTTTCACCTCTATCTCTGGTCATCTGATTATAACGATAATTTCAAGGAATTTTCTATTGCAAAGGCAACTATGGGGGCCGCATTCCCCCTTTTTGAAAATATGAGCCTTAACCTGGAAACAGAAGGGGGATTTAAACTGGGAACATCACGCGTTACTTCCTTCGATTTTGTACTCGGGGGATTTGGTTATTACCCCCTCAATAACTTTCAATCCTTTTTAGGATATGATTTTTTGAGCCTGCCAGGGAATAGCTATGTAAAAGCGTATGCTCGCTTTGATTATGAATTCAGTCCGAAAAATCACCTTCTTTTTGCCGCCAATATGGCAAATGTTGAAGATGATATTTTCCGGACAGGAGAGTGGTTTACAGCACCGGATTATACAGGTTTTGGTGTGGGGTATGGCTGGGAATCCTTCTTTGGGCCGGTACAACTTATTTACTCCTGGACCCCGGAAACGGAAGAAGGGAATTTTTTCTTCAGCCTTGGATATTGGTTCTAGTTAAATTGTGTTGCAGAAATTCTCAGGCATGGACATAGCCATACCTCATTTTCGCTCATTTTTTACGATCTTTGCAGGGATAATACAAACAAATGCTGACAAGGAGAATAGATATTACAGCCCATCTCCGGGCCATGTGGTAGCAACCCAATACTTTTAGGGGAATAACTCCACATAATTTTGTAAATCAATTCAAATAAAATATCATGGCTACTTTAGATAACACATCATTACACTTGCCTAAGGAAAATCCTGAGGCAGAAGATTTCCTGCCCCTTTTAGGGACAGATCACGTAGAGCTCTACGTTGGGAATGCAAAACAGGCAGCGTATTATTATATGGCGGCATGGGGATTTCAACCTCTTGCATATGCTGGTCTGGAAACCGGATTAAAAGACAGGGTTTCTTATGTGTTGCAACAGGATAAGATTAGATTAGTTCTTACTTCTCCCCTGAAATCGGGAGGAGATATAAATCGGCACATAGATCTGCATGGAGATGGTGTAAAGGCTATTGCCCTATGGGTAGATGACGCCACTAAGAGTTATAAGGAAACTGTAAAGCGCGGAGCGGAATCATATTTCGAACCAAAAACCATAAAGGACGATCAGGGAGAGGTGGTTCTCTCCGGAATCCACACCTACGGTGAAACTGTACACGTATTTGTGGAAAGAAGTAATTACAAAGGCGTATTTATGCCAGGGTATAAAGCGTGGAACCCCCATTACCAACCCTCAGACGTGGGATTAAAATACATTGATCATATGGTTGGGAACGTAGGGTGGAACGAAATGAATAAATGGTGCCAGTTTTATGCCCATGTTATGGGATTTGCACAATTGGTTTCTTTTGATGACAAGGATATCTCAACAGAATACACCGCCCTGATGAGTAAGGTGATGAGCAATGGGAACGGACGAATTAAATTTCCGATTAACGAACCTGCCGAAGGACGTAAGAAGTCACAAATAGAAGAGTACATAGAATTCTACAATGGTGCTGGAGTACAACACATGGCTCTGGCAACAGATAACATTATTGAAACAGTGAGTTCTTTAAGGGACCGGGGGGTAGAGTTTCTCACAGTTCCGGTAACCTACTATGAGGATGTACTCGATCGGGTTGGGGAAATTGATGAGGACCTGGCTCCCCTCAGAGAGTTGGGGATTCTGATCGATCGGGATGATGAAGGGTATTTGTTGCAAATCTTTACCAAACCTATTCTGGACAGGCCTACCATGTTCATTGAGATCATTCAGCGCAAAGGTGCCAAATCTTTCGGGAAAGGAAATTTTAAAGCGCTTTTTGAAGCAATTGAAAGAGAGCAGGAATCCAGGGGAACCCTTTGATTATGACCACCTTTTGTCTGTTTTAAATTGTGATTTAATAAACTATTGTTAACGTTCTCGTTAAATTACGTTAAAACGAAATGCAGTTTCAGAAAGTTGTATTAAATTTGTTGTCATAAGGGGTGGTTCCCTTATAACTTTAAGTATTGGTTTTTCATAATTTAAAGTTTGGTTGGTTATTTAGGAAAAGCTCCGACTCTCGTCGGGGCTTTTTTTTGTATACCAGTTTGGAATAAATATTGTTTAAATAACGTTAATGAGATGGCTGTGATGCCCGATTTAGTAATTTTGAACAAAATATAATATGAAAAAGAAGGTATTACTTGTGTTTCTTTTTCTTCAGGGAATGATGTATGCTCAAAACATACATGAAGCCTTTAAGCCCGGGGAATGGCTAAAATTCAGAATTCATTACGGTTTTCTGAACGCGAGCTATGCCACTCTGCACGTCAAAACTGACAGTGTGGGGCAGACACCCGTTTACCATGTAGTAGGGAGGGGAAAGACCACAGGGTTTGCCAGTATTTTTTTTAAGGTCGATGACACCTATGAAAGTTATTTTGATATGAATAATGGGAAACCATATCGATTTATCAGAAAGGTTGACGAAGGAGGATATACCAAAGATATAGAAATCAACTTTGATTACGACCGGAAAGAAGCCCTGCTGGACGATAAGAAAAATGATAAAAAGTTTAATTTTGACCTGGGTGGGAATATCCAGGATCTGGTATCAGGCTTTTATTACCTGAGGAACAATTACGAAATAGGGGATCTGGAAATTGGGAAGTCGATTCAATTAAATATGCTCTATGATGACGATGGGGTATTTAAGTTTAAACTGAAATATCTGGGGAAAGATATCCTAAGGACAAAATTCGGTAAAGTTGAATGTCTTAAATTCAGACCTTACGTACAGGCAGGCAGGGTATTTAAAGAACAGGAAAGTCTTACCTTATGGGTGTCAAATGATCTGAATAAGATTCCTATTCGCATTAAAGCTGATCTGGCCGTAGGATCTCTAAAGGCCGACCTTGACGGCTATAATGGATTAAAACACCAGTTTAAGATCATAATGGACTAACAAAAGCATGGAAAAAAAGGAGCAGATCGCATCCCAGATCGAAAAGCTGGCTGAGAAATACAAGGATTCAGGACAGGACCTCAGTTCTTACCTGGACGGACTTCTTTACCAGCGATATCTTACCTATTGGGACTATATCCATCTCGATACCCTTTTAAGTCTTCAGGTACCCAGGACCTACTTTCCGGATGAGGAGATATTTATCATGTATCACCAGATCACCGAATTGTATTTTAAGCTTATCATACACGAAGAAAAACAGATAGTGGATGACAGGTCGCAGGAAGTAGACCAATTCATTGAAAAACTAAATCGCATAAACAATTATTACAAAGCACTGATATCTTCCTTCAGTATTATGATCACCGGGATGGAAAGAGAGCAATTTCTCCGCTACAGAATGGCCCTTTTGCCTTCAAGCGGATTCCAATCGGCTCAATATCGTATGATAGAAATTTATGCTACGCCCCTGGAAAACCTATTGCATCATTCAGACAGGTCGAATCTTTCAAAAGAAGACAGTATTGAAGACCTTTACGAGCATATATATTGGAAAAAAGGGGCGACCGATGTTAACACAGGCGAAAAAACATTAACACTAAAGCAATTTGAATACCGCTACACGCCCAGATTTATCAGGATCGCAAAAGAAGTAAAAGAGAATACAATCTATCACAAATACCTGCATTTACCAGAAAAAAGCCGGAATAATAAAGCGCTCAAAGAAGCGTTAAGAAGGATGGATCTGAATGCGAACGTAAACTGGCCACTGATGCACATGGGGTCGGCCTACCGTTATCTCAGCAAAGGCGATAAGGCAATAGAAGCAACAGGTGGGACCAATTGGAAGGAATATTTACCGCCAAGCTTTCAAAAGGTGGTGTTTTTTCCGAAATTGCACACCGAAAAGGAATTAGAAAATTGGGGAAAACAATGGGTAGACCACTTATTTAATCCCGAAAAAATAACTTAACAAATACAATGCGAAAATACTGGGGCCTCTTTTTAGCATGTATCCTCCTGTCCTCATGTGGAGACGATAAATCAACATCTTCTGTGGCTGCCGAAGATGCAACTGCACAGCCAATCATCCTCGAAAGAAATATTGAGAAATACGGCTTTAACCTCTCAGACTATATAGTTGTTGAAGATACTATTAAAAGAGGTGATATTTTTGGGGACCTGATGACGAGGAACAAAGTAGACTACCCTAAGATCTACGAGCTTACCCAAAGGTTTAAGGATACTTTCGACGTTAGGCGTATTCGGGTTGGAAATCCATACACCATACTTAAATCTAAGGACACCTCGCAGGTAGCCAAAATATTCGTCTATGAGAATGACCCCATTAATTATACGGTGGTCGACTTCAGGGATACGGTACTTGCCTATAAAGGAAGAAAGGAAGTTAAAATTGTACAACGCGAGGCATCAGGGGTTATTCCACAGGGTGGCTCCCTATCCGATGTTATTGTAAAACAGAATATTGATTACCTCATGGTCAATGAATTATCGGGAATATATGCCTGGACGATCGACTTCTTTAAGCTCGATGCCGGAGATAAATTTAGGATTATCTATGAGGAAAAATATATCAATGACAGCATTTATGCCGGGGCAGGTTCAATAAAAGCAGCTTATTTTGAGCACAGAGGGGAACCTTTCTACGCCTTCGCCTACCATAATGATTCGCTCGACATAAAAGAATATTACGATCAGGAGGCCAATAACCTGCGACGTACATTTCTAAGAGCCCCCCTAAAATTTGGCCGACTCTCATCTCGCTACAACCTCAAACGAAAGATTCGCTATTACGGATACAAGGTAAGGCCTCATAAGGGCACCGATTACGCAGCACCGATTGGTACACCCATCCTGGCCACGGCAGATGGAATAGTAACAGAATCTACCCGCAGAGGAGGAAATGGGAAATACGTCAAGATAAGACACAATGGTACATATAGTACCCAGTACCTGCATATGAAAGCACAAAATGTTCGCAGGGGAGAGTACGTAAAACAGGGTGAAGTCATCGGCTGGATAGGGATGACAGGGAATACCGGTGGACCTCATGTCTGCTACCGCTTCTGGAAGAACGGCCGACAGGTAGATCCGCTCCGCGAAAAACTCCCGGCTGCAGAACCACTGGCTGAAATTCTTAGACCGGCCTATTTTGAGTTTATGGATCCTGTAAAAACCCAACTCGACTGTATTGAATTTCCGGAGGAGCAGGCAGAAGAACTCTTAACCCTCAATCCGTAAAATGCCATTAGCCAACATCAATCCTACCACTACCGACGCCTGGAAAAAGCTCGAGATACACTTCAGGGAAACAAAAGGACAACACCTCAGGGAATTATTTGAAAGCGACCCGGGTAGGGCTGAGCGATTTTCAAGAGAATGGCAGGATTTTTTTGTTGATTTTTCAAAGAACAGAATTACAGATACTACCCTGGAATACCTACTCCAATTAGCAGAAGAAGTAAAACTTAAAGAAGCGATTGGAAAATATTTTGAGGGGGATATAATCAACGAAACCGAAGGGCGTGCCGTTCTCCACACCGCCCTGAGAGCAGGAAAAGCAGAAAAGGTCCTGGTAGACGGGGAAAATGTAATTCCGGAAGTATACCAGGTAAGAGATCATATCAGGAAGTTTTCAGAGGCGGTCATTTCAGGTAAGAAAAAAGGCTATACAGGCAAATCTTTTACCGATGTGGTCAATATAGGAATCGGGGGATCTGATTTGGGCCCGGTGATGGTCACAGAGGCTCTTAAATACTATAAAAACCACCTTAAGACACACTTTGTCAGCAATATTGACGGGGATCATGTACAGGAGATCCTTAGAGAAATCAATCCGGAGACTACCTTGTTTGTGATCGTCTCCAAAACCTTTACTACCCAGGAAACACTCACCAATGCCTTAACCATCAAAGATTGGTTCCTGAAAAGCGCATCCCCCAAAGATATAGCCCTGCATTTTGCAGCCGTATCTACCAATACCGATAAAATAAACGAATTTGGAATCGCACAGGAAAACGTATTTCCGATGTGGGACTGGGTTGGAGGCCGATTTTCCCTTTGGAGCGCCGTAGGACTTTCTATCGCCCTGGCCCTGGGGCCAAACCATTTTGAAGAATTGCTTGAAGGTGCCAGAGAAATGGATGAGCATTTCCGAACAACCGATTTTAACCAAAATATCCCCGTATTGCTCGGCCTTCTGAGTATCTGGTATAACAATTTTTACGAGGCAGAGACCGAGGCTATTATTCCCTACACTCAGTATTTGAGTAGATTCTCAGCCTATTTTCAGCAAGGCATCATGGAAAGCAACGGGAAAAGTACCGCGAGGGATGGATCAGCAGTTTCATACCAAACAGGGACCATCATCTGGGGAGAACCGGGAACCAATGCGCAACACGCGTTCTTTCAGTTGATTCACCAGGGGACAAAACTGATTCCGGCCGACTTCATTGGTTACAAAAACTCCCTTTACGGCAATACCGATCACCACCAGAAACTTATGGCAAACTTTTTTGCCCAGACTGAAGCCCTGATGAATGGGAAAAAAGCCAGTGAAGTAAAGGAGGAACTGGTAAACAAAGGGTTGAATGAAAAGGAGATTGAAAAACTCCTGCCCTTTAAATTATTTGAAGGAAATAAGCCCACCAATACCCTGTTGATAGACAACTTAACTCCAAAGAGCCTTGGGTCCCTGATAGCCCTATACGAACATAAGATCTTTGTGCAGGGAGTGGTCTGGAATATATTCAGCTATGACCAGTGGGGGGTAGAATTAGGAAAGCAACTGGCCAATACAACCCTAAGGGATATCACATCTTCCGAAATTTCTAATCACGACACTTCTACCTTGCAATTATTGCAAAAATTTAAGACCTAGAATCTCAATTTCATATATTCCAACTTCCCCAAAATATCCCTATCAATTATGGGATGATTTTAGATAATTTTATGTTAAATTTGTTCTCCTTAATTTAACACTGTCTTAATGTATTTGTCTCTGAAATAGGGCATTTTTGCGGACGGTTTATAACTAAATAACACGAGAACTATGAAGAAAATTTACTTTGCCCTTGCTGCATTTTTAATGACAGCAATGGCTTTTTCACAAGGGGTTACTACTTCTGCAATCAGTGGTAAAGTAACCGATGACGCTGGTGAACCACTTGGTGGTGCCAGTATCGTAGCAGTACACCTTCCAACAGGAAGTACTTATGGGGCTGCTGCCGATTTCGATGGCTTTTATCGAATTTCCAACATGCGATCTGGAGGCCCTTACCAGATTACCTTTTCCTATATCGGGTTTACAGATAATGTGAAAAATGAAATATATCTAACGCTGGGTAGGGCTTCTCAGTATAATGTTCAATTGTCAGAATCGGCTACGGCACTTGAGGAAGTCGTGATTTCTGCATCAGCTTCAGGTGTTTTCGGAGCTAACAAAACAGGGACAGAGACCACAGTTTCCAGAAGAGATGTTGCTACTTTACCTGCTGCTTCCAGATCTATTGCTGATTTTGTTCGGATTACTCCACAGGCACAGATTACTGAAGGTAATGATGGATTCTCCGTTTCACTTGCAGGACAAAACAATCGCTACAATGCCATATATATTGATGGAGCAGTAAATAATGATGTTTTTGGTTTGGCAGGCTCAGGTACCAATGGAGGACAGACGGGAGTTAATCCTTTCTCTGTTGATGCGATCGAAACTTTCCAGATTAACATCGCTCCTTTCGATGTACGGCAATCAGGTTTCTCAGGAGGATCAATCAACGCCATTACGCGTTCGGGATCGAACACCTGGGAAGGATCGGCTTACGCCTTTGTTCGAAATGAAAGCCTGGCCGGTAAAACACCAACCTCACTAACTAATGACGGAGACACCCGTGAGAAATTAGCTGATTTCAGTGCGCTTACATACGGTGTTCGAGTAGGAGGTCCTATAGTAAAAGACAAAGTGTTTTTCTTTTTAAACTACGAAAGACAGGACGACGAAACTCCACAGCCTTTTAATATCAGCAACTATACAGGGCGCTCATCTGCAGCCGACCTGAATAACCTCAGCAGCTTTTTGGTAAGCAACTACGGCTATGATCCGGGAATATTTGACAACAATACCCGTACTTTGGCTGGGGATAAGCTCACCGCGAAAATCGACTGGAACATTAATCAGGATAACAAGCTTTCCTTCCGTTACGGATATGTGGGAGCTGATAACCTGGAAGCTCGTAATTCCGGAAACTTTGGAATAGGATTTATCAACGGTTCTGAGTCGTTCGAAACTCAGACACATTCTATTGCTTTAGAACTAAGCTCGCGTTTTGGCAATAAGTTTTCAAACAACTTCATTCTTGGGTATACTCAGGTAAGGGACGACAGGGATCCACTAGGAGATCCATTCCCAACCGTTGATATCCAGGACGGTTCAGGAACAATTTCCTTCGGAGCAGAGCCTTTTTCAACAGCTAACCTGCTCGACCAGGATGTATTGACCCTTACTAACAATTTCGAAATTTACTCAGGAGCACATACCGTGACCTTGGGAACTAACCTGGAATTTGCAAAGGTTAAAAACCTCTTTTTTGCCTTCAATTACGGGGATTATACCTTTGAAGATCAATTTGATGGATCTGGAACTTTAATCTCTTCAGGTCTCAACCAATTCCTTACAGGGCAGGATGCAGATGTGTATCAGCACGGCTACTCTCTTGTAGGAACAGGAGTTGTTGGCGATGAGTCTGCAGGGGCATCAGAATTTGATACCTTCCAGGCCGGATTCTATATCCAGGATGACTGGCAGATGACCGATGACTTCAAATTGTCTTTCGGAGCTAGAATAGACATCCCCTACTGGAGTGATGGTGTCGTTAATGACGATTTTAATGACAGAACAATCCCATTGCTGGAAGCTGCTGGTAAAGATTTACAAGGCGCCAGAGTAGGGCAGGGAATCGATCCGACCCCTATGTTTGCTCCCCGTCTCGGTTTTAACTGGGATCTCAATGGCAAAGGAACCACTCAGATACGTGGAGGTGTTGGAGTTTTTACGTCCCGACTTCCATTGGTATGGCCAGGTGGAACATATAATAATAACGGTATCACCGGAGGATTTATGTTCGAATTTGGACAGCCTTTTGAACCCAATGTAAACAACCAGTTTGAAGATCCGGCTCCGGGATCCGGAGGATCAGGAGGTAATGTAGACTTAATTGCCAAGGACTTTAAATTACCACAGGTAGCCAAGTTTAACATTGCGGTAGATCAGAAATTGCCGATTTGGAATCTAATCTTAAGTGGTGACTTCCTTTACACCAATGTGATTACAGATGTATACTACCAGAACCTTAATCTTAAACCGGCCATAGGTACGTATGCCGGCGCAGATAACAGGCCATTCTACGACAGGAGAGACGAGATTGATCCTACCTACCAGGGAGTTTACTTGGCATCTAATACAGGTGGTGGTTACGCTCATAATACAACTTTCTCCCTGCGTAAGCCATTTGAAAATGGATTTTCAGGACAGGTTTCCTATACTTTCGGAGATTCATTTAAAATCTTTGACGGGACCTCTTCACAAAACAGTTCACAGTGGAGAAATATCCAGACTGTGAACGGTAAGAATTCAAACCTTCCCGTAACCCGATCAGATTTTGCCCTCGGTAACAGAATCACAGCTAATGCTTCTTATGAGATAAATTGGAGTGATAATGTAAAAACAACCTTCGGTGTTTTCTACGAAGGATACCAGAGTCAGCCTTACAGCTTTATCTACAGAGAAGGACGCGATTTACTTAACGATGATTCCAGGGATAATGCCCTGATTTACATCCCTGCTTCTCAGGACGAAATTGTTCTGGCAGATATCACTGATAGTAGTGGTAATGTTGAAGTCTCAGCTGCTGAGCAGTGGAATGACCTTGATACCTTTATCAATAGCGTTGAATATCTTAGTGAGAACCGAGGAAAATACGCAGAGAGAAATGCTTCAAGAGGAATCTGGAATCATATCATCGATTTAAAAATCCTTCAAGATTTTAGCCTTGAATTTAGTGGGAAGACACATACTTTCCAGATCTCGGCAGACATCTTCAACTTTACTAATCTTATCAACAAGGATTGGGGACAAAGAAGGTTTATCAGTTCTGAAGTGAGTCCGTTGACAACAGTTTCAACAGGAGCAACTCCGGAATTCCAGGTGAATTACGGAACTGTCAACGATGATGGTACGCCTAATATCACTCAGATTGATGATTTTGGATTAGCATCGTCAAGATGGCAAGCTCAATTAGGGATCAGATATATCTTTAATTAAAAGATATCCTCAACTAAATAATAAGAACCCCGCTTAATGCGGGGTTTTTTAATACCTAAAAAT
This sequence comes from Muriicola sp. E247, assembly GCF_041358175.1. Classification (NCBI taxonomy): domain Bacteria; kingdom Pseudomonadati; phylum Bacteroidota; class Flavobacteriia; order Flavobacteriales; family Flavobacteriaceae; genus Muriicola; species Muriicola sp. E247. The sequence continues at coordinate 226,542 of NZ_JBGKBE010000001.1, read as the reverse complement.
TAGTACTTTTAAGACTTAAACTAAACATAATGCAAGAAAGCAGTCTTCTTCTAGAATGGATACAGGTATTACATTCTTATCTGGCCTATATAGTCCTGGTTCTCTTATTTCTGGCCGTAGCTAACGCGATTACCGGCCTTGTAAGCAACAGGATGTTTACTATGGGAAAAGATCTTCGTCTCAGCCTTTTTACGCTAATCCTCAGCCATATCCAACTTGTGGTCGGGCTTATCCTCTGGTTTATTTCTGCCAGTGGTTTTTCGGCCATTAAAACCCTTGGGATGGGCGGGATGAACTCTGCCGCCAGATTACTGGCCGTGGAACACCCCTTTGTCAATATCCTGGCTCTGGCACTGATTACTATCGGCTGGTCCCGCCACAAACGATTTATGGAAGGGAAGAAGAAGTTTAAAAGTATTGCCCTCTTCTACGGGCTTGGCCTTGTGCTGATTCTCAGTAGAATTCCATGGGCACAATGGTTCAATTAAATACCTTACTATGAAAACGATACAATTTTTATTCGCCCTGCTTATGGTAACAGGGCTCTCCGCCCAGGGAAAGGAACTTTTTAACGGGAAAGACCTAAATGGCTGGACTGTCTATGGCACTGAGAAGTGGTATGTGGAAGACGGCCTGCTTGTCTCTGAAAGTGGCCCCGATGCTCAATACGGTTACCTGGCAACGGATGAGTACTACAAGGATTTTGAACTTACCCTGGAGTTCCTCCAGGAAGCCGATGGCAACAGCGGGGTTTTTGTCCGTTCTACGATTGACGGCACAAAAGTAAGCGGCTGGCAGGTAGAGGTGGCACCTAAAGGGAAACATACTGGAGGTGTTTATGAATCCTATGGCCGAGGCTGGCTGGTAAAGCCGGAAGTAGAAAAAGAACTCGTCCTGAGAGAGGGGCAATGGAACACCCTGAAGATTCGCCTGATGGGAGACCAGCTTACTTCATGGCTTAACGGGGTACAGATGGTGAGTATCAGTGATGAAGCCATAGGTGCCGGCGAGGGCGCCATTGCCCTGCAAATCCATGACGGGGGCGGCATCAAAGTAAAGTGGCGGAATATCAAATTAGTCGTTCCGGAGTAACGGTTCGAACTTCTTTATCAGATATCCATATACCGGTAAATGATCACTATAACCGGCCGTATATCTCCCGGCAGTTATTGTGCGTAATGGATAACCTTTATAACTTCCCTGCGTTTGTTTTAAATAGGGAGGGTCAAAAATATTTACCTTCCATAGTTGTAATGAGCGTTTACCATTGACCAAATTTCCACTTGTATAAATTTGATCAAATAGACTCCATGAATCTCTGTATGCCAGACTCCCCTTCCCTTTTCTGAATAATCCGACCATTGGGTTGAATAATTCTGAAGACTGTATGCTCCTAGTTTCTTTTTTTATTGAGAGGACCTTTTGCATAGAGTAATCAACAGGGTTATCGTTAAAGTCTCCCATGGAAATAATTAAAGGATCAGGAGAAATTCTCCTTATAGAATCGATGATTTTTAAATTTAATTCAGCAGCCGCTATTCTGTACGGCCTGCTCCTTAGTTCTCCTCCCCGGCGGGATGGCCAGTGATTTACAATAAAGTATAAAGGTATACCATTCATAAAGCCGTGAACAACCAGTTGATCCCTGGTAGGTTCTCTGAATCGCTCTTGGTTTAGTATTACTAATCGATGTGTTTGAAAACTAACAGGAACAAAGGAAGCTTTCCGGAAGATTAACGCCACATCAATTCCTCGCGCATCAGGGCCATCCTTATGAATAATGCCATAGTCAAATCGCGCAAGTTTAGGATAAGCAATCAGGTCGGATAAGGTCTGAAAGTTTTCCACCTCACATATTCCCAGAATATCTGGTGGACTTTTTCGTAAGGAAGATCCAATCTCCGAAATAACCCCAGCCAAATTTTCTATTTTCTCCTTGTATCGTTTTGTAGTCCACTTATTCTTTCCTGTGGGAGTATAATCTTCATCAAAAGTGCGCGGGTCATCGATGGTGTCGAACAGATTTTCCAGATTGTAAAAAGCTACGGTTCTGATTTGATATACGGAAGATTGTCCATTGAGATAAGCACACAGCAAAAAAACCCAAATCATCCTGAAGTAATGTATTCTCATTTTATGAGGGAATTTCAGCCACAATATAGCCGCTAAAGTTGCAAGGGGATTGCAGCAACACAGCTTACTTTGGCCACATTAAAGGATGAATCAGGCTAAAATCTGAATAATGACGGGGACAGTTATTACAAATTATAAATTACGAAGAATCCTTCTGAATTTACTAGTGATGTTATTTTTTATACATATACAAAAGGCTGTAGCCCAGAAAATTATGATAACAGGACAGGTGATAGAATTTCAGGAGAGAAAGGGAATAAAAGGCGTCAGAGTATGGATTGATGGGGAGTCAGAAACAATCTTAACCAATGTAGCAGGAGAGTTTCGTCTGTATACTTCTAAAAAAGGGAATTTACAACTGAATATCTCGGCTTTAAATTATGTAACAATGACTTATCCCCTCTTTGTTGATTCTGAAAACATCAATTTAGGAGCGGTTTATCTGAAACGCGATCTCGACATCGAAAAGAGGGATCAATTATTAACACTTTCTGAGACTGATTTAAAGGATGAGTCGAATCTGGACAGTAATTCTGGCTTGCTTCAGGCTACGAGAGATGTTTTCCTAAAGCGGGCAGCTTTTGATTTTGGCCAGGCATTTTTTCGGGTAAGAGGATATGATTCAAAAGAAGGAATGGTGCTGATCAATGGCATTCCGATGAATCGAAATTGGGATGGGAGGCCACAGTGGAATAATTGGGGCGGACTCAACGATATTACAAGGAATCAGGACTTTACTTTTGGACTCGATGCTTCAGATCATAGCTTCGGGGGCGTCCTTGGAGTTTCAGCTATTGATCTTTCACCGCACAAATTCAGACCAGGCCTGCGGTTATCTACTGCGGTGTCTAACAGAACCTATAGGAACCGACTAATGACTACCTATCATTCAGGAAAAGGAGAAAAGGGTTTTGCCTACTCCTTGTCCTTCTCAAGGCGATGGGCTGAAGAAGGAATTGTAGCCGGAACCCCATATGATGCGTATTCTATGTTCTTGTCAGCCAGTCTTTCTTTGTCGCCCCATCAGACACTGGAGGCTACACTTATTAACGCATATAATAGCAGGGGGAGGTCTGCAGCGCTGACTGACGAAGTTGCTGACCTAGCAGGAACAAACTATAACCCCTATTGGGGTAATCAAGGGGGAACGCTCAGAACCTCAAGGATCAGAGTGATTCATGAGCCGCTAGTTCTTTTATCACATAAGCTTTCAAAAAATAATCTGCGCTTCATGACTTCCTTTGCTTATCAATGGGGGGACAGGAGTTTTACTCGGGTAGGATATTTCAACGCCCCGAATCCGGATCCGACATATTATCGTTATTTACCCAGTTACTATGTCAATAGTCCGATCGGAGCAAATTTCATTAGTGCAAACGAAGCAAGAATGGGATTTATTGAAAATCCACAATGGTCCTGGACAGATTTATTTGAAGCCAATTCAGTACAGGCCAGAAGAAATGACGCTGCCTATATCTATCAGGAGGATGTAAGCGATGAGAAAACGTTATCGGGGAGTACCATCCTGAATTTACCGGTAGGTAATAGACTAAAAATCGATGCCGGATTTCTGATGCAACACTCCCGTGCAGAAAATTTTGCCAGGGTCATCGATCTTTTAGGAGCAGAACAATTTCAAGACGTAGATCCATTCAGCAATACCCGAAATAACCTGAACGAAGCAACCGAAAAGGCGGCAGGCGACCTTTTTGGTTATCACTACAGGATTAACACAAAATATTGGAATAGTTTTTTACAAGCCCGTTTCGATTGGAAACAATGTGATTTTTATGTCGCTGGAGAATATGCTGAAAAGAGTTTTCAGCGAGACGGGCTTTTTTTAAATGAACGATTTATTGATAATTCATTTGGAAAAGGGGAAAAGATACAATTTCAAAGCTGGGGGATCAAAGGTGGGTTCTCCTACGGACTTACCTCAAGACATTGGATAAAAGCCTTTGCCTACGCGGGCAATGAACCCCCGCCACTTAAGTATGCTTATGTCAATCCCAGAGAGAATCATTTAGTTGTCCCGGATATTTCGGAGGAAAGGATTTACAGTGTGGATTTGACATATCTGGCACGACTACCGAAGTTAAAAGGCCGCATGTCTGCATATTATACACGTTTTATGGAAGGAACTGAAATTAACTTTTTTTATGTGGATTCAGGTATCGGATCAGAATTCGTTCAGGAAGTAGCTACTGGCGTTGATAGACTGCACAAAGGTCTGGAAATAGGCCTGGAAGTTGACGTTTCACCAACCACGAAGCTCTCACTGGTTAGTTCAATAGGAAGATATGAATATGCCAGTGACCCTGCTGTATCCATAAATTTTGATACTAGTGGCGATGATGAAACATTGAATGGAACCGGCGGGAATATCGATCTGGGTTTTTCTTCTGTAAAGGGATATCAAATAAGTCAGGGACCACAGACAGCAATTTCATTTGGATTAGAGTACAGGGATCCTAAGTATTGGTGGATAGGCTGCACGGCCAATTACCTGGCAAATAGTGTTGTCGATATAGCCTATATCAAACGAACTCAGAGCTTTAGAATTGATCCTGAAAATGGAAAACCATTTCCGGATATTTCAGAAGACAAACTCGGACATTTACTAGCCCAGGAGACACTCCCCCCAATCTACCTGCTCAACCTTATCGGAGGTAAATCCTGGCTTTATAAAGGGAAGTACATCAGTACGTTTCTCAGCGTAAACAACATATTCAATGTAACCTACAAATCCGGAGGTTTTGAACAAAGCCGGAATGGGAACTATAAGCAAATGCTAAGGGACAATATGAGTGGCACTCCTTCTTTCGGATCAAAATACTGGTATGGTTTTGGCCGGACTTTCTTTTTAAACCTTGCTATAAGCTTCTGAAATGAATGAGATCGTTATTCGGTGGAAGAAACTTCCAGTATTGGTTTTAATACTAATTGTTTGCTGCTCAGCATGTCTTAAAAAGGAAGATTGGGCTGTTCCGGTAGAAAAGTGCAGCAATGATATTCTACCCAATATTTCTTTAGGGGAAGTCCTCGATCAATATTCTGATACAACTATGGAAATTGTTGAAAGCTGGGTTATTGAAGCCTATGTCATCTCTTCTGATCAAGCAGGTAATATTTTTAATACCCTCCATCTGCAGGATAAACCAGTAAATCCTACCGCAGGGCTTCAACTCGAATTGGAATTACGGGATTCTTATTTGTTCTTTCAGCCGGGAGATAGGGTGATTCTTTCATTGAAAGGCCTCTATCTGGGCAAATCAAGGGGCTTATTTAAACTCGGTAGTGCGTTTTCCACATTTGGAACACTTCAGCCTGGCCGACTTCCCAAGCACCGTATTTTTACTCATATAGCCAAAAGTTGTGATCAACCCTCTTCATTGCAACCACAGATTATATCAATAGATGAAGTTCCTTTTCAGCCATTGAATACACTTGTACGTATTGAAGAAATGGAGTTCGCAGAAGAAGAGCTTGATTCCAGCTACGCTCAAGAAAATGAACAAACTCTGCGAAAACTTATAGATTGTCAGGACAATGAAATTAGACTGCTAAATAGTGGATATTCCGATTTTTATGCAGAAACGCTGCCAGCTGGGATGGGGAGTATTACAGCCATTAATTATACTGAAAATGGGGAACCGACTTTAATCATTCGATCTGTTGATGATATCCATTTTACTCAGGATCGATGTGAAGAGTGGATTACAGAATTCACTTCTAATCATCTCTTTATCTCAGAATTGGCAGATCCCGATAACAATAGTTCAGCAAGATTTGTGGAACTCTATTATTCAGGTGATGAGCCCCTCCCACTTAAAGGATGGCATCTGGATCGATACACCAATGACAATGCTGATAAAAGTTCCTCTGTAGATCTTTCTGATTTTGTTGTGGATCCAGGTCAATTTTTAGTCATTGCTTCCAATGCAGAGGTATTTGAACAAACCTATGGTTTCGCCCCAGATATAGAGGGGGGATCTAATAGTCCGGCCGATTCCAATGGAGACGATAATCTTACCCTGGTTGATCCCTTCGGAAAGCTAGTCGATATATTTGGGGTCATAGGAGAGGATGGGTCCGGCACCAGCCACGAATTTGAAGACGGAAGGGCATATAGGAAAACAGGAGTAAGCCTGGCAAATCCGGTATTCACCTCGCAGGAGTGGGTAGTTTACAATGATACCGGAGCTTCGGGAACTATAAATCAACCCCAGAATGCTCCAGGAGACTTTAGTCCGGGATTGCCCAATTAATTATAGAGGATGTCATGTAAAGTATCGGGGGAAATAGGCTTGGAAATAAAATCTTTGACCATCTTGTATGAATTCGCCCTTTCGGTATCTTTCGGATCAATCGAAGAACTAAGGATGAATATTTGAAAATTGAGGGAATTGAATTCAGCTTGTTGATGGATGGCCTCCAAAAATTCCCACCCATTCATAACTGGCATATTGAGGTCTAAAAAAATGATGGGCGGCATGGGCTTTCCCTCCCTGTGTATTTGTAAAAGGCCGGATAATCCTTCTTCTCCATTTTGAAAAACGGTAATGTCGCCTTTAAAATTGGCATCCATTATAAGGCGCTTGGTCCCGTAAATAAAGATAGGATCATCATCAATGATGCATATGTTCTTAACTTTCCCCACTACCATTTTTTAAACTGTTTTTAATAGAAGCGAGAAAGTAGTGCCCTTATCTACTTTACTCGAAACACTTATTTTACCATCCATGGCCTCGATCTGGTTCTTGGTAATAAAAAGCCCGATCCCTTTCGCATCCTTGTGATGGTGGAAAGTTTTGTACATCCCGAATATCTTGTCCTTGTGTCGTTCAAGATCAATTCCCAGGCCATTATCTGCAAATTCGATGGTACAAGAACCACTTTCATTTTGCTTTACCTTTATTTTAATGATGGGATGACGTTCAGGGGATTCGTATTTTAAAGAGTTGGTAAAAAGATTTAAAAAGATACTTTCTAAATAAGCGGGAATAGCCTTCACCCTGAGATCTTCCGGAATATCGATTTGGCATTCTGCATTCTTTTCAAGGAGCAGGGCATTGATGTTCTTTTTTACTCTGTTGATCTTTTTAAGTAGATTAACAGATCTTACTTTTTGTACTCCTCCCACCTTTACCTGTACTACCTCGTTTAGATGAGCCACCGTTTCATTAAGACTCTCTGAGGCGTCTTTCAGCATCTTGCCAATGTTCTGTAACTCTGAAGGATCGTTTTCCTTAAGAAGAAAATCGGTAAGCATGGTCATATTGCTGGCATGCGACCTCAGGTTATGGGAAACGATATGGGCAAAATTTAAAAGACTGGCATTTTGGTCCTGAGTAATCTCCACCAGAGATTTCAGATGCTCTTCTGCCTTTACTAATTTGGAGATGTCCATAATTTGAGAAATGACATGTGAGAGCTCCCCATCAATATTCTTGACCCCCGTAATGGACACTATGAGGTGCACTATGTGTCCTCTTTTATGATAATATCGCTTTTTAGTTTGATATGAATTCCTTTTACCCTCCAGAAGTTCCGACCTTAATAGTAAATCCCTGGATCGATCTTCGGGATGTGTGAGGTCTAAGTAGTTCATCTTCATCAACTCCTCTTCCGAATAGCCGCTTATTTCACACAGGTTTTGGTTGAATTTTATCCAATTTCCTTCGAGAGAAACCAGAGCCATTCCGGTAGCGGCATGTTCAAATGCACGTTCAAAAGACTCTTTACTGTAATCCAGCTTCAGCTGTGTTTTTTTTAATTCTGTAATGTCCCAGTTCGTTCCAATGACATTGAATGCATTTCCTTCAGAATCTCTTCTGATAACGCCAAAGGCGCGAATATATCGAACCTCTCCAGAGGGGTACACAATCCTGAATTCGGTATTGAAATCTTTATGCCCTTTAATAGCTTCCTGCAATTCGTATTGTGCTTTTTCTCTATCATCTGGATGTACCGCCGATTCCCAGGCGTCATAAACACCTGAAAAATCCTTTTCTCTGATTCCGTAAAGTCGGTACATATTTTGATCCCATTCCAGGGAATTATCCCTGAGATTTAAATCCCATATACCAATTTGTGAAGCTTCTGTAGCGATTGAGAGTCGCTCACTAACTTTCTTATATTCCAGATCGGCTTTCTTTTTCTGATCGATGTCCCGAAAAGTACCTGTAATTCTAACAGGCTTGTCGTTTAACAACTCTACCTCACCTTTGGCATGAACCCAGCGCTCATTTCCCTTGGCCGTAATTATCCTCAATTCAGTATCCCAGGGGGTCCCATCACTAATGGCTCTACTTACCAGTTCTGTGATCCTCTCCCGATCTTCCCCTTCCTTATAGAAATTAATTCCTTCCTCTAAGGTAGGAACATAGTCTTTTGAAACCTCATGGATTTCTTTGGTTGTTTGGGTCCAGTATATTGTGTTATGTATAAGATCGACCTCCCATCCGCCAACTCTCGACACTTTCTGAGCCTTTGAGAGTAATTGTTCCTTTTTGATACGCTCTGTAACCTCTTCCCTTAGAATGTATGACCCCTCAGCATCGCCATCCTCATCATAATAAGGCATGATTTGCCATCGATACCACAGGAAGTTTCCCTTTTCACAGACCACGGGAATAACCTTTTCACCATTCTGTTTTTTTTCCAGACAATCTTTGTTCAGTTCCTTCAGGGAATTAATCGGAAAAGCGAATTCCTGCTCTGTTTCTGAGGTATTTTTTTCCTGATTGATAAAGATCATGTCCCAAACCCCTGAGGTTTCGATCATGTTGAATTTACGATCGACTTTGGCTATGGGAAAGGGAAGGTTTTTAATGGTGTCAGTAGAAGAGACGGTCTTCATAAACTAATACTTAAGTATGGTTCATGAAGGATAACGTTCACAACGGGGAATAATTTTGTATATGTAGGAGAATTCGTCAATAAAAATGTGAAATAACCTTATAAGCCTTAAATATGCCAGGAGATTAATTATCGGAAGGCATGTAAGCATATTTTACAAGGGTATCCAGTTCGGTATATTCCAGTGCTACTTCATGGGTTGCTTCCAGTACCACCTGAGGTGCTACTCCTGCCTTTTCTGCTTCTAACCAGCGGGAAATACATAAACACCAACGATCGCCGGGCTTGAGTCCGGGAAATTGCCATTGAGGAACGGGGGTAATCAGATCATTCCCGCGTTTTTTTGAAAACTGTAAGAATTCTTCGGTAACCATAGCACAAACTACATGGGTTCCTCTGTCCTCGGCCATAGTTTTACAGTACCCATCCCTGAAGTATCCGGTTACGGGATCATAACAACATGCCTGTAGGGGCAGGCCAAATACATTAAGTGGATTTTTCTCCATACAGCAAGATAGTACACATTATCCAAAAACACTTCAGGAATCAAATTTCTATTTTGCATGGATTAATAAAGGATTTCTATAATTTTTATCTCCTTTTTGGCAGCATGTTGTACCTTTAAACGGGTATTATATTTGCTACTCATGGAACAGGAATCGTTTTTCGAGGCTATCAGACAAGGGGATTTAAATACCGTTAAAACACTTGGCAACAAACATCCCGGATTGCTAAAAGGGAAAGACCAGAGGGGTTCCACACCTCTCATTCTGGCAGCCTATTACAATCGAGGAGACATCGTTGAATTCCTCTTGGAAAAAGGAAGCGATGTCAATGAAAAAGATGGCACAGGAAATACAGCCTTGATGGGAGTTTGTTTTAAAGGGTATACCGACATTGCAGAGCAATTGATGAATGCCGGAGCAGATGTAAATATTACCAATGTGATGGGGTCGAGTTGCCTGATTTATGCAGTAACTTTCAATCAATTGGAAATTGCCCAACTCCTGATCAAGCATGGTGCTGATATCCATATCAGGGATGCACGTGGACACAGTGCGCTTGACCATGCAAAAATGCAGGGATTTGATCGTTTTCTATCCCTGTTAGCTCAATAATCATTTTCGAACTTCAATTTTGGACACACAATTAAATATTGCCCTCGTACAAACCTCATTATTCTGGCAGCAACCTGAAAAAAACAGAACGCATTTTGCCCGACAAATAAGAGACTTAAAACAGAAGGTAGATCTCATTGTTCTTCCTGAAATGTTCACAACAGGATTCACTATGACCCCTTCTGAGATTGGTAAGGAAGAAGGACCCGCTACCTTAGAGTGGATGAAAGAACTTGCAGAAGAAACAGGCTCTGCATTGACAGGAAGTATTGTATTTTACGAAAACGGGAAGTATACCAACCGACTGTTTTTTGTTAAACCGGACGGGAATTTTGAGCAATATGATAAGCGCCACACCTTTACCCTGGCTGGGGAACACCTGACATATGCATCCGGGAAAGAAAGGATTACAATCGATTACAAAGGATTCAGGATATGTCCCATGATTTGCTATGACCTTCGTTTTCCGGTATGGGTGAGAAATACGGAAGGCTATGACCTGCTGCTTTTTGTGGCTAACTGGCCTAAAACACGAATCGCAGCATGGGACACCTTGCTTAAAGCAAGGGCAATTGAAAACATGGCGTATTGCCTTGGGGTCAATAGAATTGGGGAGGACCAGAATGGCTATGGGTATAATGGGCATTCAGCATGCTATGATCCTCTGGGAGAAAAACTGGCATTTTCATCCGGGGAAGAAGTACTGTTCGTGACAATAAATAAAGTACATCTCCGAGAAGTAAGGGATAAACTGAGATTTCTCGATGACCGGGATTCGTTTACTCTTCAATAACAAAGAGTTGTTCAAGTTCCCAATTGGCCCTGACTTCAATTTCCTGGGGGAAGTAAACTACTTTTTCGGGCTGAATCTTTTCCTTAAAGTTTCCGGTGTCCCATCGTTGATTTCTATTTGTATCGAAGATTGCACGTAACAAATATTTAGCCGGATTCAGGAGGTTGAATTCAAAAAGCTGATCTTCTTCTGCTGCGATTGATCGAACTATTTCTCCCTGTGGAGTGGTCAATTCAACAAGTACCGGATAGTTTACATCCCCGCTCAACCGAATCCTTAGATTTCCATAATCTGCATAACTACCCGTGGTCAGCCTGTAATTCAGGGTATCATTAGTTGTTCCGAAGATATCAGTAAGCGCCCCCGGTAAAATGTTGAGTAAATACGTTTCGTTAGGTTCCTTTTCAAAATCAATAACAAGGCGATTTCCTATGGTATCAAGCGAAATTTGTAAAGGTTGAGGAAGAGAATCCTTGTTGATCATGGAAACCCTTGCAGTATCGCTCGCTTGAACGGGGATATTGGCAGAGAGGGATAGGGTGTCTAAAAAATTTATTGAGCTGCGTTGACTTGCTGAGACTAAAAGGGTATCCAATGGGAGCTCCCTTGTTTTAATCGTAAATGTATCCCTCTGTTCCAAACGGGAATTGAAAATTTCGAAGATCAGGGAATCGGCTACAAATGGTGTGAACCAGTAATTGAGGGTATCCTTCCCCGGCTCTTTGGCCAGGTAAGTGAAAACCGTATCAGGGATTTTGGTGATTGGTTGAATTTCAAGCTTTTCTTCAGGTCCATTATAGCCGAATACAATTTTGTTCCTTGCAGCCAACTTAGGCACTACCGGGCTATAGTCGGCGACTTCCCTAAAAAGATCTAACACATATATGGAATCTGTAGGTAATGTAATTGTGTCCTCCACGAAACCTATTTTGTCTACAACCGGGTCGTAAAGGTTATTTTTTGCCTCATCTTTTATGGCAATCAAACGATAATCTCCCGCTTTTAAATACTGTAATCTAAAAATAGTGGTACTATCCAGTGTATTGGTAAGATAGTTAGGGGGGTTTTTGCGGATGACAGAATCTGTGTAGTTCGAGTCGATTTCATAAAGCATTACACTTATAAATTCGTCTGTTTCTTTATTAAAAGCATCCCGCACTACCCCTAGGAGCGAGAGCGAATCGAGATAATCTCCTGTGGAGAAAACATAAGTAAGGTAGGGGTAGGCGTTTCCCTCATTATTATCTACAATACTTTCCCCAAAATTCATGGTGTAGGTAGTGTTCTCCTGCAGCGTATCATTAATTTCGATTTCGATGTATTTGCTGGCACCTCCCTGCGGACTTATGTCAAGGGGATTCTTAAAAGGCGGAGAAACGATCAGCTGGTTCTGTACATCCTGGAGCTTGATGTATTCATCGAAATACAACCTGATTTTTTTAGCCGAAAAATTGGTACTCAGATTTTCAGGTTCAGCTTTAATCAGAACCGGAGGTTCGGTGTCTCTGGGTCCCCCGGTAGGACTACCGCGTCTGGCGCATTGTAACAAGGCAATGACAATAAACAGAACGAATACTCCAGAAAGAAATCGCTTTACCTTAGCCATTGATCCCGATGTTTGGGCAAAGAAACAACTAATTTGCAGAATTCTAAAATCAGGGTACCATAGCCATTGTCGCAATATAAACTTCAACTTCGCCGACCTCAAGAAGGACCTTTGAGCAGGCTTCCAGTGTAGCCCCCGTGGTCACTACGTCATCTACAAGCAGAATCCTGCATCTATGCAGAATGGAAGGGTATAATAGTTTAAAAACAGGTTTTTCATGTTGCCATCGGAATATCCTTGATTTTTGAGTTTGAGTGCGGGTATGGGATGTTTTGGAAAGTATGTCTTCTCTGTAGTCGGCCTTGAGTTGAATGGCAATTTCCTGGCCAAATCCGGCTACCTGGTTGTAGCCTCTTTTTTTTAATTTTTTGGGATGAAGGGGAACAGGGATGACCATGTCAATTTTCGGAAGTGCATCGTCCTGCTTTAAAATTTCCCCATACCATTTTCCGAGGAGGTGACTTATACGGGGCTGATTGCGATATTTGAGGTAATGAAGGAGGTTTTGAACCAATCCGTTTTCATAGAAATACAGATAGCTTGCCGCTTTTTGAATGGGTATTCGTCCATAAAAAACCCGATCTAAACTGTTTTCTGTCGAAAAATTGAACTCGGTAAGTGGTAATTGGGCTCGACAAGAGACACACAAAATCTGCTCTCCCCGATATAATCGTGCATTACATCCAAAACACACAGGGGGTACCAGAATGGTGTTGAGATCATTTATTATATTTGGTAGCTTACTGAAATTCAAATCTGAACGTATCAAAACCTACTTGTAACGTACCCCCTAGCGAATGGACTTTCAAGAAACTAAATTCAATTACAAAATCATTCTGGCGGCTTTGGTGGCGGTAATTATAGGAATACTAATTGCCTTTTATTACAGCTATGCACAATCTCAGAACCAGATTTCGTACCTGGAAGACGAAAAAACACTTCTGGTTAGGGATCTCACCCTAATGAAAACAGAGGTAGATCGTCTGTCGGCACTCAACGAAGTCAATGAAATTGAATTACAGGACTCCAGGGACCGAGTTCAGCAATTGCTGGATTCCGTTGGGCGTCTCAATTTTACTATAGGGAAACTCAGCGAATTTAAAAATGAACTCCGCAAATTGGAAGCACAATACGACAGTATTAAATTAAAGAACAATCTTTTACGCTATAACAACAGATTACTGGCTGATAAGTTCAACGAATCACAGGAAGTGCTTGAAGAACTGAGAGGAAGAAGCAGTTCTCTTGCTCAGGCCGAAGCGCTTCTGAGGAGAAAGAACCAGGAACTGAGCAGGGAACTTAAGATGAAAAGTTACCTCAACCTCAGCAATGCCGAAGGCAGTGGCTTTAGAATGCGGAGTGGGAGACCTATCAAAACAAATAAGGCTTCAACCATTGAAAAACTCAGGGGTTGTATAACCGTACAAGCAGATCCCAACACGCTGGCACCTAAGGAGAAAGTACTGTATTTTCAGTTTCTCGGTCCGAATATGGGAATCATCGAAGACAATGCCAACATCATTTCAGTAAATGGCAATATATACAGTAAGCGGGTAACCCTGATCTTCAGAGGTGAAGAAATGAGTGTATGCGACTTTATAACTGTGCCCGAAGGGTCACTTCTCGATGGGACCTATACCCTTAATGTATTTGAAGACGAAAAATTACTGGCTACTACAGAATTTCAGTTAAAATAATCCATCCTTTCTTTTACTAAAGTTCTATTTTTGCCCCATGGCAAATCAAGAAGATATATTTAAAAAGGTCATTTCACACGCCAAGGAGTACGGCTATGTAGTGCAGTCGAGTGAAATTTATGATGGTCTGAGCGCAGTATATGATTATCTCCAGAATGGGGCTGAGTTAAAAAAGAATATCAGGGAATACTGGTGGCAGGCCATGGTGCAGCTCAACGAGAATATTGTTGGAATCGATTCAGCCATCTTTATGCATCCCACTATATGGAAGGCCTCAGGACACGTCGATGCCTTTAATGACCCTCTTATCGATAATAAAGACTCGAAAAAAAGATATCGGGCAGATGTGTTAATCGAGGATTATGTAGCTAAAATTGAAGCTAAAATTGACAAAGAAATAAAAAAAGCAGCTAAGCGCTTTGGAGATTCCTTTGACGAGGCCCAGTACAGAACAACCAACCCCAGGGTATTAGACTACCAGAAGCGATCTGAGACTATTATTCAAAGAATGGCCAGATCCCTGGAGAAGGAAGACCTGGCCGATGTTAAAGACCTTATCGATGAACTTGAGATTGCCTGCCCTCTTTCCGGTTCAAGAAACTGGACAGATGTAAAACAATTTAACCTGATGTTCGGTACAAAACTCGGAGCATCAGCCGATTCTGCAATGGACCTGTATCTGCGTCCGGAGACAGCTCAGGGGATTTTTGTAAATTTTCTCAATGTTCAAAAATCGGGACGTCTGAAGATTCCATTTGGGATCGCACAAATAGGAAAAGCCTTTAGAAATGAGATTGTCGCCCGCCAATTTATTTTCAGAATGCGGGAATTTGAACAGATGGAAATGCAATTTTTTATCAGGCCAGGCTCACAGAAAGAATGGTACGATACCTGGAAAGAAACCAGAATGAAATGGCACCTTTCATTGGGGATGGGAGAAGATAATTACCGTTTCCACGACCATGAGAAACTGGCTCATTATGCCGATGCGGCTGCCGATATTGAATTTAAATTCCCATTTGGCTTTAAGGAACTGGAGGGAATACATTCCAGAACCGATTTTGATCTGAGCAGCCATGAGGAATATTCAGGTAAGAAGCTGCAGTATTTCGATCCTGAATTGGAAGAAAGCTATGTCCCTTATGTCATTGAAACTTCAATTGGGCTCGACAGGATGTTCCTTGCAGTGCTCTCCAATTCCCTCGTTGAGGAAGAACTGGAGAATGGATCTACTCGTACCGTACTAAAAATACCGGCAGTCCTTGCACCAACTAAAGCGGCTGTTCTGCCCCTGGTAAAAAAAGACGGATTACCCGAGATTGCCCATAAGATCATTGAGGAACTTCGTCTCGATTTTAATGTTATATATGACGATAAGGATGCGGTAGGTCGCCGCTACCGAAGACAGGATGCCGCCGGGACACCCTTCTGTATCACCGTGGATCATCAAACCCTGGAAGACAATAAGGTAACCCTGCGCCATCGGGATACTATGGAACAACGACGTCTTCCAATTGAGGAATTATATCCGGCCATAGAAAAGGAAGTGGCCATGAAGTACTGGCTGAAAAAAGTGATCGGGGGTTAAAGACGGTATTCAAGGCGAAAGCCTGCATAAAAATTCCGGTCATTTCCTGGGTAATAGTATCTGGGTTCAGCTCCCCCAAAAGCCTGCGTATTAATTAAAACAGACTGGGCATATCGCACATTAAAAAGGTTATTAATCCCTAAGCTCACGCCTAAAGTCAAAGCGCTGGTCAGACTTGTTTCATAACGCCATTTGGTGCCAAATACATGGAAGGGTTCACTAGACAAAGTATTGGCATCCGTAAGGGGGATATCGCTCACATACTGATGGGTTGTGTTCCAAAAAAAGCGGTTGCTGTACTGCAATTGTATGCCATTATTTAGCCGATGCCCGGGTACACCTGTTAAAGGATTTCCAGAGAAGTCCTGGTCCTCATCCAAAAATTCAACAAATTGATGATCGTTATACGTATAATTTATAAACGGAGTTAACGTCCAGTCACTACTTATATCCCATCGATAATTTAAAGCCACTTCTAATCCCTTGTGCCTCGTTTGCCCTGCATTTCTTCCCACAAACTGATCATCTCCGATACGTTCTGCCACAAGTAGATCTTCAATGTTCATCTGGTAGACCGTCAGGAGGAGATGTAATTTGTCCTTTAAGAGGAATAAACGGGAACCAAGCTCGAAATTTATCCCTTTTTCCTGGGCGATGTCCGGATTGATCAGTCCGTCGGGGGTAAGGGTTTCTTCCAAAGTAGGATTTGAAAATCCTCTGCTGATATTGGCGTATACCGATTGGTAATCGTCAATTTGGTAATTGAGATTGATACTGGGGAGGGCGATGACCTTAAACTTGCGTTCTGCACTGCGATTGGCATCTCCCGAATTAAACATATCCCTGTAATCGTAATGGGTCTGGTTTACATTGAGGCCAAGTTGCATATTGAACCCGGGAAAGAGGTCGGCACTTAGCGTTCCAAAGGCGTTAAATTGTGTGCGGTATTCCTTGTTGTCAGCAAATTTGTCCCCCTGTAAGCTGCCTTCCCCCTCGTTTTCGGCATACAGGTTTTCGAACTCACTCCAGGTATATTCATCTTTGTAGACTTCGGTACCGAAACTATAAATAGAACTTAAGCCTATCAGTTTTGTACTTCCTCTGAACCGGGTTCTGAAACCAAAGCCGTTGGTATATTCGTCAAGGATCCCAAAAGGCCGGGCCTCATAATGGTCGAGATAGGAATAAAATAAACTGGTAGAATTCTGGAATTTGGGAGAAAACCTATGCTTGTAATTCACACCTACGAGAGAATACTTGTTTGCTTCAAAGCCCTTTGAAGCCGCCCAGGTAAATGCGGCCTGAGTAGGATCATCGCGGAAAGCTGTGATTCCGAGCGAACTTGGGATTTGAGCCGTATAATCAATATAATTGATCAGAAGTCCGATCTGATTTTTATCGTCGATGGCATAAGAGCCATGTAACAAAACGCCATCCCTGTTAAACTGACTGTTGTCTCGGTAACCCTCGCTCTCGAGATGGCCGTAATTCATGTTTAGCGAGAGAGAATCGTCGGTATGCCTGAAGGACAGATTGTTTTTAAACAAGCCATAGGAGCCAAAGGTTGTATTATTAAAAAGAGTGCTGCCCTGCCCCAGACTCTCTTTGGGCGTAAGTATGATTGCACCACCAAGATTGGTTCCGAAAGTAGTAGCCTTGGGTCCTTTTACCACTTCTATCTGACTCAGGTTTTCAAGGTCAAATGCTTCTATACTCGAAAAACCACTTCCATCAGTCACGGGAATATCATCGTAATACAAGCGTAGTTTATCGGTCCCAAAAAGGGTTCTCGCTCCAATTCCCCGGATAGTAATTCGGTTCGTATTTAATGCCCCGGATAAGATATAAACTCCGGGGATCTGATTGATAGCCGATACTGCATCTACCGGGCTGAAATTGTCAAAGATCTTCTCCCCGATAACCTGGGAGGGAATGATCCCTTCGGTGTGCTTTACTTTTTTTTCCTCAAGTAAGAGAACTTCGGGTAATACGGTAACACTGTCTATACCTGACACTACTTGCCCATAGAAAGAAAAGCTCCCGAACAGGAGCAAACCAAATGTCAGTATTTGTCTAATTTTATACTTCAAGAAGGCAAAAATAAGTATTAATAAAGACTGGGGAAAAAGCGAAATTTCCATTTACGAGTCATAAGTTGCAAAGTAAGGCACATAGCTTTCAGTTTTCACAAATAACATAGTTTATTTAATTTCGGCGAAAATCAGATTGATGAAGATTGTATCCTATAATGTAAATGGTATAAGAGCGGCACTTAATAAAGGGTTTTTAGATTGGTTGCGAACGGTAGATCCGGATGTGGTCTGCCTTCAGGAGATCAAAGCCATGGAAGAACAACTCGATGTAAGTCTTTTCGAAAAAGCAGGATACCCCTTTCACTACTGGTATAGCGCCGAGAAAAAAGGATATAGTGGCGTGGCTATCCTTTCCAAACAAAAACCTGAACATGTAGAATTTGGAACAGGAATAGACTATATGGATAAGGAGGGAAGAAACCTAAGAGCAGACATTAACGGGGTTTCTGTAATGAGCCTCTATCTACCCTCCGGGACAAACATTAAACGTCTCGACCACAAATTGCAATATATGGCCGACTTTCAGGACTACGTTAATAGGCTTAAAAAGACAAACCCCAACTTGATTATCCTGGGGGATTACAATATATGTCACCAGGCTATCGATATCCATGATCCTGTGAGGAATAAAAATGTATCCGGCTTTCTGCCAGTGGAGCGGGAATGGATTGGGAATTTTATCGACAGTGGGTTTATTGACAGTTTCCGTTATTTCAATAAAGAACCTCATCAGTATACCTGGTGGACCTATAGGGCAAATGCCCGTAATAACAACAAAGGTTGGCGATTAGATTACGGAATGGTAAGCGAGACCCTGGAAAACAGGCTGACAAGATCAGTAATATTGTCAAAGGCGAAACATAGTGACCATTGTCCTATAATGGTAGAATTGACCACAGCTTAATTTTGACTTAACAAAGGGATGCCTACCTTTGCTGCCGAATTATAATTCAAGGATTCATGATTTATACTACGCTGCCTCATACTTCCCTTGAAGTGAGCAAGATCTGCTTAGGCACCATGACATGGGGAAAGCAAAATACCGAAGCTGAAGGTCATTCGCAAATGGATTATGCGGTAGATCAGGGGGTCAATTTCTTTGATACAGCCGAACTTTATCCCATACCTGCTCACCCCGATCGGTATGCCCTCACGGAGAAGATCATAGGAAACTGGTTTCATAAAACCGGGAAGAGAGATAAGATTGTCCTGGCGTCCAAGATCGCAGGGAAAGCATCTTTCACGAAATTCATAAGGACAACAGGGTTTAAAAAAGATGCCCTGGTGGAAGCAGTGAACGGCAGTCTTAAACGCCTGCAAACGGAGCATATCGACTTGTATCAATTGCACTGGCCTGAGCGGTCGACCAACTACTTCGGGCAGAGGGGATACAAACACGACATTTCGGATTTCTGGCAGGATAACATTCATCAGGTTCTGGAAACCCTGAGGGATTTAATTAAGGAAGGAAAAATAGGTCATGTGGGCTTATCTAATGAAACCCCCTGGGGAACTATGCGGTTTCTTGAGGAAAGCAAGGTTCATAAAAGTCTCCCGCGTATGGTTAGCATACAAAATCCCTACAGTCTTCTGAACCGAACTTTTGAAGTTGGACTTTCTGAAATTGCCATAAGGGAAAAAATAGGGTTGCTTGCTTATTCTCCCCTTGGTTTCGGAGTGCTTAGTGGAAAATACCTGGGGGGAAAGAAGCCGGAGAATGCCCGGATCACATTATTTCCGGCCTATGCTAGATACAGTAATGAGATTGCTCTGGAGGCAACGCAGAAATATCAGGATCTGGCCACGGAAAATGACATGTCGCTTACGCAAATGGCACTTGCTTTTGTCAATTCAAGACCATTTCTAACAAGTACAATCATAGGAGCTACCTCCATGGAGCAACTTAAAGAAAATATCGGAAGTATTGACCTTGTCCTCAGCGAAGAAATACTTCAGAGTATAGAAGCCATACACGAGCAACATCCGGATCCCGCTCCCTGATCAGAAAGTCTTTTGATCCACATCGTGAATAAACCTGATCACGCCTTCAAAGTAGTTTTTCTGATCGTCGTACTGAGATAGGTGACTGCCATTTGGGCAATATAAGTATCTGCCGTTTTTGACTTCTTCAGACATCCATTCCATATGGGAGGGATCCATCGTATCATACTGAGCACCGATGACCAGGGTTGCAACTTCAATTTCTTTCAGTCGATCCTTCACATCCCAATCCTTTAAGGTAGCATCCCCTGTAATGCCAAATTCACTATAGCCCTGCATATGTACATAGACCTGGTTATTAGCGTGTTTAAGGCTTCTCATGACGGCTTCGGGCCATTCCTCCGGAGGCATTCTCAGTACATGTTCGGTGTAGTAATGTTCAAACAGCAATTCCCCGTATTTAGGGTTAGCGAAGTCCTCAGCATCTTCCATTGCTTTTATTTCCTGATAGATTTCAGGATTCATTTGTGGCCCAAGGACATTCTGGGCATAGGCGTTGTACTCGGGAACACTACTCATCATATTTGATATAATCAATCCCTTGAGGTTATCCTGGTATTTAAAGGCGTATTCCATTGCCAATATTCCACCCCAGGATTGACCCAGCAGGTAGAAGTTTGAGGCATCTAATCCCAGGGCTTTCCGTACCTGCTCCACTTCTTCTACAAATCGCTCCTTTGTCCAAAGGCTTAGGTCATCAGGCTGGTCGCTGTAATAAGAACCCAACTGGTCGTAATAGATATATTCAATATTCTCCTGTGGAAAGTATCCGTCAAAGCATTCATATAATTCGTGTGTCATTCCTGGTCCCCCATGGAGAAGTAATACCTTTTTGGTAGGATTGTTACCTATGCGTTTGGTCCAGACATTAAAGGTGCCTTTTTCAGTAGTGATCGGGATCATTTTAATTCCTCCGGTGAACTGATCGTCCCTGTTTTCAAAACTCAGATACTCTTCAGCACTGCTGCTCTCAGCCTGTTCTGTTTTTTCTGTATTCGATTTGCAAGATAAGAGAGTAAGGGCAGCTAAAAAAAGGATAGAATACGCTTTCATAGTCTTATGTTTGGTGAGAAATAAAGTTAGTAATTATTCGATACCTCAGCTGAACAATTCCCTGATTACATCTTCAATCTTCCCTACTTTACTGATCAGGATACTGTGATTTTTCAGTGTAATTTTATTGTTTTTAGAGACAAAAATCCGGGTGAACCCGAGTTTTTCTGCTTCGAGGATACGTTGGTCTACCCTACGAACAGGTCTCACTTCCCCTGCAAGACCAATTTCTGCAGCAAAGCAAACACCTTTTTCCAGGGGGATATCGGCATTACTGGAAAGAACAGCCGCAACAACACCCAGATCAATGGCAGGATCATCAACAGTTATGCCTCCGGTGATATTAAGAAAGACGTCTTTGGCGCCCAGTTTAAATCCGGCTCTTTTTTCGAGTACAGCCAGAAGCATATTTAGTCTTTTTGCGTTGAATCCGGTAGCAGTGCGCTGTGGGGTTCCATACACGGCGGAGCTTACAAGTGCCTGAATTTCAATTAGCAGTGGACGCATCCCCTCCAGTGTTGCAACTATGGCCGTGCCGCTTAAGGCTTCATCGTACTTGGAGATCAGAATTTCAGACGGATTACTTACTTCCCTCAGTCCGCTTCCCTGCATTTCATAGATACCCAGTTCGGCCGTTGAACCGAAGCGGTTTTTCAGGGCCCTGAGAATCCGATACATGTAGTTCCGATCTCCTTCAAATTGAAGGACTGTATCTACCATATGTTCAAGAATCTTAGGTCCGGCGATGGTCCCATCCTTGGTAATATGGCCAACTAAGATCACGGGCGTATTTGTTTCCTTGGCAAATTTGATAAGCTCTGCTGTACATTCCCGTATCTGGGAGATACTTCCTGCCGAGGATTCTATATAATCCGAATGCAGGGTTTGGATAGAATCAATTACTACAATGTCAGGATTTACCTCAGCAATTTGCCTGAAGATCTGTTGTGTTTTAGTTTCAGTCAGGATAAAACAATTGGAACTATCTGGTTGGATTCTCTCTGCCCTCATTTTAATTTGCTTCATGCTTTCCTCCCCGGAAACATAAAGCGTTTTATAAGGCAGTCGCAAGGCGATCTGAAGGAGTAAGGTACTTTTGCCTATCCCCGGCTCTCCCCCCAGGAGTACTAAAGAGCCTGGAACGAGTCCGCCTCCAAGAACCCGGTTGAATTCATGATCAAGGACATCAAACCTGATTTCCTTATCCGTATCAATATCTGAGATATTTACCGGGGCAGCACTTTTTGGAGCACCATTCATTTCGACTTTCCAGCTTTTTTTCTCTTCTTTTTGCACTACTTCTTCCACAATGGTATTCCATTCCTTACAGGCGGAGCATTGTCCGACCCATTTGGCGTACTGAGTGCCACAATTCTGACAGAAAAAAGCAGTTTTTGTCTTTGCCATGATACGGCTAAAGATATAGTGGTATTTGTAAATAACAAAAGAAACACCCCGCTAAAAAGCAGGGTGAAAATGTTGTGGTACGATGTGTGTATTTCTAATATCCGAAGTCGGCCTTTATCGCATCGATTTTTTCCAGGGCGAGTTCCTTGGTAAGGAAATCGATTTCCTGCATACCGAAGGCTTTTTCAAAGGTCCGCAGGGCTTTTTTAGCCTCTCCCATCTGTTCGTAATATTCCCCCTCAAAAAAGAATCCGAGCATAGTCTCCGGGTATTCTTTTTTGCACAAATCTGAAAGGGGTTTTAAAGATTCAAAATCATCTTTTTTTCTGGTGGCGGCATAAACGGCCATAATGTCGTTTAGACTTACGCTTTTACGAAAACCAAACAGTTCTTCAATAGTGTTGTATTTATCCTCAAGGTATTTAAAAGCGGGTTCATCTGAGGTCAGGATCTCTTCTCTGTACTGCTTTGGGGAAATAGGTTTAAAAACTTCAAACATTTTTTCCCATGCTTTTCCAAGACCATAAGTGACAACAGAAACTTCATTAGATTCCGGGTAGGCGTCAAAAGAGTAGTGAATGGTAGGCTTATCGACTTTTCTGAGGTTTTGGTCCAGTAATTTGATTTCATTTCCTGTGGCGGGTTTTCCTCCCCCTGCGATGAGGTGATAAAATATTTGCTGTTCCATCGCCATCAGTCGTTCAGGCACTCTGATTTCCATTTCCGGTGCCAGATGGGGGGCAATGCTGATAAAAGCATTAAAAAAAGATCGATCTTTAAAAAGGTAGTAATTCCCGAAATTGGCGGTAATATCGTACCCAATAAACATCCTGAAAGGTGCAGTGCTGTATGTAAGATCGAGATATGGGACTATCTCCATGCCAATAAACTCATAGAAACTTTTTCCTTTGTCTGCCGGAAGCCCTGAAGCCTCTTCAAAAGCACAGTCATCCCAGCGCAGATCATTTTTACTCTGATCAATTCCTACAATAATAACCTGGGGCATTCCTTCAAATCTGCTGTAAAATTTGGCGTTAGCAACTACCTGGTCAAAGAGGTATTCCGCATCGAGTACAACTACCAGAGGATATTTTTTTTCAGGAGTATAATCCTCGGGAAAATAATAAGAGACGTTACGTCTTTCCTGTAATTTAAAGGACTCGAAAATTTCGTGAGTTACCTGAGTAAAAGTGCTCTGGGTAATAAATAAGACAAGGGTCATTAATATGACTTTCCTCATTGGGTTGGTTTTTGGGTTATTGAAAACCTATCGGTTTCTGTTCAATAACGGTAAGAGTAGAAAAGATATTGCACCGAATACAACAACCATGAGGGTTTGGGCGATCCACATAATCCAGCCGAAAGCATCTCCTGAAACTGCACTAACTCCATAAATAGACAAGGCTTTGCTCACTGCAATAGGATAGAGTCCGATTCCACCATTTGTGGTAGACATGGCAAAGGCACCGGCAATAAATGCAACGAGAAATTCAGACAGGTTCAGGGGTATAGTTTCAATAACCGTAAATTTGATAACCCAGAACATGGCAACATAGGCACCCCAAATAAAAAGGGTATGGAAGATAAAGAGCCATTTATTCTTCATTTTAAAGATACTCAATACTCCGTCGAGCAGACCTCTTACCAGGTCTTTCAATTTAATCGCCAGTGGGGAACTGGACCTTCTGAGAAAGGCGAGAAAGACAAACAAGAATAGCACACCGGCTGCAACCAGGATCAGGGTTGCGGTAAGGCCAATCCCATTGGCTTTAAGGTAGGTAAGAATAATATTGGTTTGAGAAAGGAGGGCTATAAATATAATCAGCAGTAGCATCAACAGGTCGATTACTCGTTCTGTGACGATGGTTCCGAAGCCCTTTTGGAAAGGTACTTTTTCATAAGTTGCCAGTGCAGTTGCCCGCAACACTTCACCAGATCTGGGGATTCCCAGGTTGGCAAAATAGGCGATAAGAATAAAAAAGATATTATTCCAGATTTTGGCCCTGTAACCAAGGGGTTCCAGTAAATAATTCCATCTGATAGCCCTTGAGATATGACTCAATATCCCGATCGCTACGGAAATCGCCACCCAGAACAGATCGGCTTCCCTGATGTATCTGAAGATCTCCTTCCTGTCTTCAGGAGATGTATTGTAATAAGAATACCAAACCAAAAAAACTCCCAGGAGGACAGGGACGATAATTTTCAGAAGTCTTTTTAAGCGGGAGCTCAAAGTTTAGGTTAAAAGATTGTTTTCTTCGTTGGGAAAGATCATGGCAGGTTCAAAGGTTTTAGCCTCTTCGATTTCCATCCAGGCGTAGGTGATCAGTATCAGGATATCGCCTACGGCTACTTTTCTCGCTGCAGCACCATTTAAGGTTAATTCCCCAGAGTTTCTGGGTCCGGGGATGGCATAAGTCTCCAGGCGTTCACCGTTGTTATTGTTGACGATCTGAACTTTTTCCCCTTTAATAATATTGGCAGCATCCATCAGGTCCTCATCAATGGTAATACTACCGATATAATTCAGGTCTGCCCCGGTAACTTTTACCCGGTGTATTTTTGATTTTACTACTTCAATTTTCATGGCGCAAAAGTAATCAATTCACAGCTATATTGTCAATGAGGCGAACCCCCTCGGCATAAACGGCAATAAAGCCTCTGTATTTTCTGTTTTTTTGTTTTCTAATCATCGGTGTCAGGGTTTGAACGTCGGCGATTTGAAAATATTCTAATTTCATATCCTGTTCCGAAGCGAAAACTCTAGACACATACTCACTTATTGTAGTCGCATTTTCCGTGCCAAACATACGTTTGACCTCTTTCAGGGTTCTGTAAATTAAACCCGCCTTCATCCTCATCTGCTCCGAGAGCAAACTATTACGTGAACTCATCGCCAGGCCATTGGTTTCACGAACGATAGGACAGCCTATTACCTCCACCTTAAATGGCAGACTTTCTGACAGTCGGGTTACCACCTGGAGCTGTTGAAAGTCTTTCTCTCCAAAATAGGCTTTGTCTGGTCTGATCAAATCAAATAACATTTCTACAATAGTGGCAACCCCATTAAAATGTCCACCACGGAATTCCCCTTCCATAACCTTATCGAGACCGTCAAAGGAGTACTGTTTTGAGACAATGTCTTCATTGTACAGCTCTTCTACTGCCGGGGCGAATACAGTGATGTTTTCACTTAAACCTTCTAATAAGGCCAGATCAGCTTTCAGAGTTTTAGGATACTTTTTAAGGTCCTCTGTATTATTAAATTGGGTAGGATTTACAAATATTGTTACTACTATTCTCTCATTTTCGGCCAAAGCTTTCTGCACAAGACTTAGATGTCCTTCATGCAAAGCGCCCATAGTTGGAACTAAACCGAGAGTTCCAGACTCAACTTTTTTAGAATTTAAATGGGAAAGGAGCTCTTTTTTATCCGAAATCAACTTCATACCAAAATTTAAAAAGCGAGCAAACTTACTATAATTACGGCTAATCTGCATAATTTTTGTAATTTTGCAGCTACGTTTCTGCGATAAATAAAATACGACCTGTATGAATGGTAAAAAGATATTGTTTGTATCTTCAGAATTAGTGCCCTACTTACCAGAGAATGAAGTTTCCTTAATGTCTTACGAAACACCGAGAATGGTGAACAGCAAAGGCGGTCAGATCCGGATCTTTATGCCGCGATATGGCAATATCAATGAACGGAGGCATCAGCTGCACGAGGTGATCAGGCTGTCAGGAATGAATCTGGTTATAAATGACATGGATATGCCTTTGATCATTAAGGTGGCATCTATCCCCAAAGAAAGGATTCAGGTTTATTTTATTGATAACGAGGAGTATTTTAAACGCAAAGCAACTTTTACCGATGAGAATGGTGATATGTTTGCCGATAACGATGAACGCGCCATCTTTTTTGCCAAAGGAGTAGTAGAAACAGTTAAAAAACTCAATTGGAACCCTGACATCATCCATGTTCACGGTTGGATGTCTTCTCTGCTTCCGTTATACCTAAGAAAATATTACGCCGACGAACCCCTTTTTGCAGACAGCAAAATTGTACTCTCCGTTTACGGGAAGAGTTTTGAGGGGACACTCGATAAAGACCTTATAAAAAAAGTAACCTTCGACGGTATTCCTGAAGACGCTGTTACCCTCCTTAAAGAGCCTACATATAATAATTTGTTAAAAATAGGGGTCAATAATTCTGATGCTGTAATTTTAGCAGCTGAAGGGATTCCGGAAGATCTGCTTTCGCACATCAACAACCTTCAAAAGCCCGTGTTACCATATGTTCCGCTTCAGGAATTTGAAGAGGCCTATGCAAATTTTTATGACACCGAAGTTTTAAAATAAGCCCCATGCGATTCTTTTTACGAGGTACAGTTCCTGCCCTTATAGGAACACTTCTGCTAATTGCGGTTTCTTCATGTGAAGAAGACGTCACAACCATCGGGAGAGGGGTCATCGACCAAAATCCCTTTACCTCAGACGTAGCTGTTTACGATGTTTTTGCCTATAATAGGAATGTGATGGCTGTTCAGACGAATCAGTTGCCTATATATCAAATAGGGGTGTTTAATGATCCTGTTTTTGGAAGGACCACCGCAAGCATTACCACCCAGGTATCCCTGCAGGGGGGAATTGGAAATCCAATTTTTGGCAATTATGCACAGAGTACAGAAGATATTTCTGATACTGACGATGTGGATGCGACTATTGAGGAGAACGAAAGAATCTTAGATGTTGTTTTGTATATCCCGTACTTGAGAAACGACAACGCAGATACTGATCTAGACGGAGTGATAGACGAGTTGGATGCAGATCCTGAAGACCCCGATAGTGATAGTGACGGGGACGGACTAACAGATAACGAAGAGCGCCTTTTAGGCACAGATCCATTGAATCCCGATACTGACGGGGATGGAATTGCCGATGATGAAGATACGAGTACCCTTGCCAACAGGTTCCCGGTTAAAAGAGATCTTGATAGTATTTACGGTAACAGTGATGTGCCATTTAATTTAAAAGTTGAAAGGTCTACCTACTTTTTACGTGACCTGGATCCTAACACTAATTTTCTGGAATCCCAGGAGTATTATTCGAGTCAGGAGTTCGCACCTTCATTTGTCTCCGATGTTCTTTTCGATGGGGAGGTATTGATAGATGATGAACAAACTCTGGTATTTGCAGAAGATGACCCGGATACTGAAGATGATGAATCCCTGGAAGCCCCTCAGGTAATAGAGCCCGGAATAAGGGTGTCTTTAGATTCCGATTTCTTTCAGGCAAATATTCTTGATAAGGAAGGAAAGCCAGAACTTATCAGCAATTCTAACTTCAAAGATTTTTTCAGAGGCCTTCATTTATCCGTTACACCCATAACGGATGATATTATGCTTCTGCTCGATCTGAGGAGTGCCAGTATTACTATCACCTATGAGTATGATCGGATAGTAGACGAGGAACTGGAGACTGCAGAAAGGGAATACACCATCAGCCTCATTACTGGTCAGGCCAATGCTCCCATTTCAGGAAATGCGGTTAATACAATAATTTCAGAACCATATCCTGCTGAAATTTCGGATAATCTTGATACAGGAAATAATGCGTCCCGGATATATCTGAAAGGGGGCCCGGGCACATACGCTGAAATAGCTCTTTTTGAAGAAAACAATGGGGAGGCCATAGTCAATGATATCAAATCGAGAAACTGGATAATAAACGAGGCCAATCTTGTTTTTTATGTAGACAGGGAAACACTTGACGCTGTTGGAGGAATCACAGAACCCTTAAGGTTGTATATGTACAATGCCGAGACCAATAATCCGGTTTACGATGTTACAAGTGAATTTTCTGTTGAAGACTCCCGATTTGGTATTTACCTCGATTACGATGCTTTTTTACAGGAAGAAAATGATCAGGGAATTAAATATAAAATCAGAATTACCGATCATGTCAACAATCTGATTCTCCGCGATTCGGTCAATGCAACACTCGGACTTGCCATATCACCGGATATACGTATTTCCGGGGCTAACAGTGCTGTGGTTGTTGGGGACTCAGATAAAGATCTCCCCGTTGCTCCAACCCTGAGTCCTTTGGGAACAATATTGTATGGAAGCGAAGCCAATGTTCCGGAAGACAAGAAGCTTAAGCTCGAAATATTCTATACAGAAATTAATTAAATACTCTTCTTAGTTTACCACTGGCGGATAAATCTCGTTATACAACCTAAAAACGAGCTTTATTTCATTACTTCTCGTAAATTTATATTCCATAATAATGCTTAATCTCTAATTACTATGTGTGGAATAGTTGGTTATATAGGTCACCGGGAGGCATATCCCATCATTATGAAAGGACTTCAAAGACTGGAGTACCGCGGCTATGACAGTGCCGGAATCGCCCTGTTCGACGGAAATCAGATCAATATGTCCAAGACTAAGGGCAAGGTGGCCGACCTGAAAAACAAATCAGAAAAAAACATATCCATCAACGGTTCTCTCGGAATGGGCCATACCCGTTGGGCCACTCATGGGATACCAAACGATGTGAATTCCCATCCACATTACTCTAATTCAGGCGACCTGGTGATCATCCACAACGGGATCATCGAAAATTATGAGGCCGTAAAAACGGAGCTCTCCAAAAGGGGGTACGTTTTTGAATCTGATACAGATACAGAAGTTCTTGTGAACCTTATAGAAGAGGTAAAAAAGAAAGAAAAGGTAAAGCTTGGAAAGGCTGTACAAATAGCTTTGAACCAAGTTGTTGGAGCCTATGCCATAGCAGTTTTTGACAAGGCAAAGCCCGATGAAATTGTTGTTGCAAAATTAGGTAGTCCGCTTGCAATAGGAATTGGTGAAAACGAATTCTTTATCGCTTCAGATGCATCACCATTTATTGAGTATACCAATAATGCAGTATACCTTGAAGATGAGGAGATGGCTATTGTTCGCCCCGGGAAGGAAATAAAATTGCGAAAGATTAAGAATGACGCGGTGGCCTACCCCATGATCCAGGAATTACAACTCAATCTGGAGGAAATTGAGAAAGGTGGCTACGACCATTTTATGCTGAAGGAGATCTACGAACAACCCAGGGCGATTAAGGACACCTACAGGGGTAGATTGCTTGTAGATCAGGGATTGATAAAAATGTCTGGGATAGATGATAACCTGGAGCGGTTTATGAATGCAAACCGCATCATTATTGTAGCCTGTGGAACCTCATGGCATGCCGGCCTTGTAGCTGAATATATCTTTGAGGATCTTGCCCGGATACCTGTGGAAGTGGAATACGCTTCCGAATTCAGATACCGGAATCCGGTCATCACCAATAAAGATGTTGTTATTGCTATCTCTCAATCAGGAGAAACCGCAGATACACTGGCTGCTATTAAGCTAGCCAAAGAAAATGGCGCTTTTGTGTTTGGAGTCTGTAATGTGGTAGGTTCATCTATTGCAAGGGAGACCCATGCCGGAGCTTATACGCATGCCGGACCTGAAATTGGTGTGGCGTCTACAAAGGCTTTCACCACTCAGATCACTATCCTGACCTTACTGGCCCTAAAACTTGCCAAGGAAAAGGGCGCGATCAATGAAACCAAGTATCACGAAATACTTGTTGAATTGGAAAATATACCGGATAAGGTACAAAAAGCCCTTGAAGCCAATCCACTGGTGGAGATTATCGCAGACGTCTATAAAGACTCAGAAAACTGCCTTTACCTGGGAAGGGGATACAATTTCCCTGTAGCCCTGGAAGGAGCTTTAAAACTTAAAGAAATCAGTTATATCCATGCGGAAGGTTATCCTGCCGCCGAGATGAAACATGGCCCCATCGCACTGATCGATGAGCATATGCCCGTTATTGTCATTGCCACAAAGAAGGGGCACTATGAGAAAGTGGTGAGTAATATCCAGGAGATAAAGACACGTAAAGGGAAGATTATCGCCATCGTCACTGAAGGAGATACCCAGGTAAGAGAACTGGCAGATCACGTTATTGAAGTACCTGAAGTTTTGGAAGGACTAAGTCCGCTCGTAACAACCATTCCTTTACAACTGCTTTCTTATCATATCGCAGTTATGAGAGGTTGTAATGTGGATCAACCCCGTAACCTGGCTAAATCGGTTACCGTAGAATAAATTCAATTAAAAATATTATAACGGCAGTTCCTGAAATTCGGGAGCTGCTTTTTTTTTGATTTCTGCTTTATTTGATTCTTTTTCAGGAGGATAAATCTTAACAATTTGACAATAATCTATCCCCTGCAATTATAAATTAACAATTCTTCCCATAGCTTTTTTTGATATTAGTATTCTACGACGTAAAAAAATTGTTAAATTGCCCGCTATAACAAAGACCCAGACGAATGAGAACAGCACTATTATTATTCTTCCTGCTTATAGGGTATGGAATTAATGCACAAACCACAATTCAGGGAACCGTAAAAGACGATGGCGGAGAACCTATACCAGGAGCAAATATCGTCATCATCGGCACCACTACAGGAGCAGTGGCAGATTTCGACGGAAATTTCACCCTGTCCACAACCCAGGCAACTCCTTTTGTTGTTAGAGTTACAAGTATTGGTTATACTGAAGTTACCATTCAGGTTACCACAAACAACCAGACCCTGGACATTATCCTCCAGGAGTCATCAACACTGCTGGATGAGATCGTCGTTTCTGCCTCGAGGACACCGGAACGACTTTTTGAATCTCCGGTTTCTGTAGAAAGGTTTGGGTTGAAAGAAATCAAGAATACCGCTGCTGAATCCTTCTATGGGGGATTACAGAATTTAAAAGGGGTAGACATCAATACCAACAGTTTAACCTTCCAGTCAATCAATACAAGAGGGTTTGCCACTTTTGCCAATACCCGCTTTCTTCAATTGGTAGACGGAATGGACAACTCCGCCCCCGGACTCAACTTTGTTCTGGGGAACCTGGTGGGGATGTCCGAACTGGAAGTACAGTCGGTTGAGATCCTTCCCGGTGCATCTTCAGCACTCTACGGTGCAGGTGCCTTTAACGGGATACTGTTTATGAGGAGTAAGAATCCCTTTGATTTCCAGGGAATCAGCGCTTATTTTAAAACAGGAATCACCTCTCAGGAAGCCGCAGGAGATAATAGTTATTACGATTTTGGAATCAGGGCATCACATGCCTTTAGCGATAAACTTGCTGTAAAAGCCAACTTTTCCTTTTTAAAAGGAGAGGACTGGCACGCTAACCGGACAGATGATCTGAATAATCCCGGAGCTGACAGATCGGATCCTGCTTATAATGGTCTCAATGTATACGGAGATGATTTTACCATCCCTCTTAATTTTGATGTTTTAGCAGGATTACCTTCCGGCACACTGGGCTCTGCAAATGTATCCCGGACCGGTTATGATGAAATCGATCTCGTAGATAATTATGGCGCGGAAAGCGTAAAAACAGATTTCTCAGTGCATTACCGACCTTTTGCAGATGATTTTGAGATCATCTATAATGGAAGAATTGGAAGGGGAAATACGATTTATCAGGGAGCCAGCAGGTATGCTATCCGAGACTTTATTCTTCAACAACACAAACTGGAATTCAGGAACGACAACTTTTTCCTGAGAGGTTATATCACATCAGAAAATTCAGGAAACTCCTATGATACGCGCTTTACTGCTCTTAACATTAACCGTAGATGGAAAGGAGATCAGCAATGGTTTGAGGAATATGCTACCACCTATATCGGAGCTAGGTTAGGAGTTGGTACCGGGGTTCTATTAGATGATGCCACAGCCCATGCTGCAGCCAGGCAGGCGGCCGACACAGGTAGATTTATACCAGGAACGCCTGAATATCAAAATGCATTCAACCAGGTAACTGCAGACGGTGACCTTCTTACCGGATCAAAATTTATCGATAATACCAAATTGCGCCATATCGATGCTAATTATAATTTTAGCTATCTGACAGGCGATTTTGCTGATGTACAGATCGGCGGGTCTTTCCGTGAATACGTCTTGAATTCCAATGGTACCATCTTTACCGATATTGACGGGCCCATTGCATATAATGAATACGGGGCCTATATGCAGATTCAGAAAAAGATGTTAGAAGAACGATTGAAATTCACAGGTTCTATTCGCTATGATAAGAATCAGTTCTTCGATGGGTTTTTCTCCCCAAGAATTTCTTTTGCATATACTGCCGGAGAGAACAGGAATCAGAATTTCCGGATCTCGGCCCAACAGGGATTCAGAAATCCTACGACTCAGGATCTGTTTATTGGCCTGGATGCCGGGTTAGCCGTATTAGTAGGCTCAGCACCTGACAACCTGGACAGGGATGTAAGAAACTTTCCTCTCAGTGCGGCAGGGGAGACCATAACAGGTTCTAGCACTTCTACGGTCGTAGGAAGAGCAGCCTACGAAAATGCGTTCTCGGCAGCTTCTGTGGGTGCAGGTGCTCCAACAGCTGTAAATACCCCCGTGGTAAAACCGGAAGAGATTACAGCCTTTGAAGCTGGCTACAGGGCTCAATTTGGAAAAGTTACGATTGATCTGAGCGGGTACTACAACCAGTATAAAAACTTTATTTCGAATACTACAGTATTAGTCCCCTTGTATGGAACAGCCGGGGATAATGCATTGTCACTTCTTGCATTACAGAATGGGGATTTTGCACCTTATCAAACGTACACGAATTCATTAGCCGACATAAATTCATACGGAGCTACAATTGGTCTGGATTTCAAAGTGCTGGGTGACTTTGATCTTGGAGTGAATTATACCTATGCAGAAATTGATTTCGATCAGGCAGCCTTCCCTGATTTCCGAACGAACTTCAACACCCCGAATCACAAGGTAAAGGCTTCCTTCGGAAATACTGAACTATTTGAAAATTTTGGGTTTAACGTGAACTACCGCTGGAGTGACACTTACTTCTGGCAGGCAACATTTGCTGATGGACAACTACCTTCATTCACAGTTCTGGATGCACAAATTAACTACGCTGTGCCAAATATCAAGTCGGTATTTAAGGTTGGAGGATCTAACATCCTTGGGCAGGAATATTTCTCCGCCGTAGGAACAGGGGCGGTAGGATCCATATTCTATGTATCCTGGACGATTAACCCTTAAAAGGCAGAATAAACTAAGTATAAAAGCACCGCTAATCCGGTGCTTTTTTTATGTAAAAAAGTGAAGGAAAGCATTCTTATTTACAATGTTATGACATATCTTTGCAGCCGGAAAAAAGAAGCCATTACTCCTTTTAGATGGCCTTTAAATTTTCCTTTAATTGAATCAAAAAATTGAATAATGGCTAAAGTAACTGGCAAAGTTTCTCAGATCATCGGCCCGGTGATCGACGTAGAGTTCGCATCCGGATCGGATCTTCCAAGAATCTATGATTCCCTTGAAATCACAAAAAGCGATGGTACACTTCTTGTCCTGGAAGTTCAATCTCATATAGGCGAGAACAGTGTACGTTCCATATCTATGGATTCTACTGATGGTTTGAGTAGGGGAGTTGACGTTGTCTCTACCGGGAAAGCTATTCAAATGCCCGTAGGGGAAGATATCTATGGCCGACTCTTCAATGTGATTGGGGATGCTATTGACGGCCTGGGAGACCTTCCTAAGGAAGGGAAAAACGGACTGCCCATCCATAGGGAAGCACCTAAGTTTGAAGATTTGTCGACTTCCACAGAAGTTCTCTTCACCGGGATCAAGGTCATCGACCTTATTGAGCCGTATGCAAAAGGAGGAAAGATCGGTTTGTTCGGTGGTGCAGGAGTTGGAAAGACCGTACTTATCCAGGAATTGATTAACAACATCGCAAAAGGGCACGGAGGTCTATCCGTATTTGCCGGTGTTGGTGAGCGTACCAGGGAAGGGAACGACCTGCTCAGGGAGATGCTCGAATCAGGAATTATAAAATACGGAGACGATTTCCTTCACTCCATGGAAGAAGGAGGCTGGGACTTGTCTAAAGTTGATAAAAAAGCCATGAAAGAATCGAAGGCAACCTTCGTTTTCGGACAGATGAACGAACCCCCGGGAGCACGTGCTCGTGTAGCCCTTTCCGGACTTACCATAGCAGAATATTTCCGCGACGGTGCCGGTGATGGCCAGGGGAAAGACGTTCTCTTTTTCGTGGACAACATTTTCCGATTTACACAGGCAGGATCAGAGGTATCAGCCCTTTTGGGACGTATGCCTTCAGCGGTAGGTTACCAGCCCACCCTGGCAACAGAAATGGGTGCCATGCAGGAACGGATTACCTCTACCAAAAGAGGTTCCATTACCTCAGTACAGGCGGTCTACGTACCTGCGGATGACTTAACAGATCCCGCGCCTGCTACAACATTTGCCCACCTGGATGCAACAACAGTACTTTCTCGTAAGATTGCGGAGTTAGGGATTTATCCTGCGGTGGATCCACTGGATTCTACATCGCGTATCCTTACCGCTGATATACTCGGGAAAGAGCACTATGCCTGCGCCCAGCGTGTAAAAGAGCTATTACAGAGATATAAGGAGCTTCAGGATATCATCGCCATCCTCGGAATGGAAGAATTGTCTGAAGAAGACAAACTGGCTGTAGGTAGAGCAAGACGTGTACAGCGTTTCCTTTCTCAACCTTTCCATGTTGCAGAACAGTTTACAGGTATCCCGGGTGTCCTTGTTGATATCAAGGAGACAATTAAAGGATTTAATATGATCATGGACGGAGAACTCGACCACCTTCCAGAATCAGCCTTTAACTTAAAGGGAACCATTGAAGAAGCTATCGAAGCCGGTGAGAAAATGCTGGCTGAGGCATAATTGAACAAATTGGTTCTTTAGATAACAGAACATTATTAAAGTCAAAAGATGCATTTAGAAATCTTATCTCCGGAAGCTACTCTCTTTGAAGGAAAGGTAAACTCAGTTACCGTACCCGGCCTTACCGGAGAATTCCAGGTGCTAGACAATCACGCCCCTATCGTATCCCTTCTCCAGAAAGGACAGGTTAAAATTGGCGGGGAGATCAGTATCCCGGAGGAACACGAAGCTAAATTTTCCAAAAACAAAGAAGGGAAAATGACCCTGGCAATCAGTAGCGGAACCATGGAGATGAATGACAATAAGGTGATTGTTCTGGTAGACTAGAAAACAAGACTACAACACAATAAGATACCAATCCTTCCCATCGGATTGGTATTTTTTTATGACCTTAAATCCAATGGCAAGGTGAGCATCAAGGGAGCGGCTATTACGCCCGTCAACCTCAGTGACAATCAGATTATAATCAGTTCCAACTGCTTCCTTCATTGAGCTGTATAATCCCCTGAAAACCCCTTTTCCACGATAGTCCTTATCGATGCATATTTGCCCCATAACAAGAAAGGGTTCGTTTCCATATTGAGCTTCAATTTCCTTAAACATGGAAAAGAGTATTGGAATCTCATTCTTAAAATCAGGATGCATACAAAGGGCATAACCAATGACACGGTCTCCATCCTTTGCGACAATATGCGGACACACATTGTTCATTTTTTTTAGCAGCTCAAAACTGTGCTTTACCGTTAAAAAACCTTCTCGCTGCTTTAATTCCTCCGACAGTTGTTCAGGAAGATTCTGCTGCTGTAACTCCAGAATATCCCTAAGCTCTTTTTCAGTGGAGGCCCGACTGTATTCTACTGGCATTGTTTTAAGAATTTGAGTTTAGTGAGATACATTTTCAGGATTCTTTTAATCATCTAAATGCTACCTTTGTCTTATGGCTGATTTTCCGAATAAATTACGGCAAAAATTAGAGCAAAGAAAGAAGGAAGACACTTTTCGCGAGCTTTTACCGGGGAGTAATTTAGTGGATTTTGTATCTAACGACTATCTGGGCCTGGCAAGGGACAAGTCGATTTTTAAGGCCGCCACCGATCTTCTCGAATCCCGTGAGTTTATCCGGAATGGTTCAACCGGCTCGAGACTTTTATCTGGCAATAATCAGCTTTTTGAAGAAACCGAAAATTTACTTGCCGCCTACTACGGGGAGGAAGCTGCCCTTATTTTTAATTCGGGATACGATGCAAATCTGGGTTTATTTTCATCCGTACCCCAACGTGGAGATCTTATTTTATACGATGAATATATCCACGCCAGTATGCGTGATGGAATTCGAATGGGTCTGGCCAGGAGTGTTAAATTTAAACACAATGATCTCAAACACCTTAGGGCTCAGCTTGGGAACCTTAGAAAGAATATTTCGCAGCATGCTCAATGTTACTTAGTGACCGAAGCTGTTTTTTCAATGGATGGAGATCATCCCGATCTAGAAGCCCTTTTAACGCTCTGTCGTGAATTCCATTGCCAACTTATTTTGGATGAAGCTCATGCCATTAGGGGAATAGACAAAACACCAACAGACTTAGAAAACATAGAACATGCTACTCAGGGTATTTTTGCACGCCTAGTCACTTTTGGTAAGGCGGCAGGTGTTCAGGGATCTGCCATCCTGGGCAGCAGAGAGTTAAAGACCTATCTGCTCAATTTTGCCAGAAGTTTTATCTATACTACGGCCTTACCTCCTTTGACCATTGCCTCAATTCTACATACCTACCAGTATTTCGAATCGAAAGAGTTTATGGAGCGAAAATCAAAACTCCAATCTAACATCGAACTTTTCCACAGGGAAATTGAAAAACTGAGATTAAAGGAACTTTTTATTCCAAGTAGTTCTGCCATCCATTCCTGTATAATTCCGGGCAATAAACGCGTTAAGAGAGTTGCACAGACCCTCGGCAAAAAGGGGTATGATGTCCGACCTATTTTGGCCCCTACCGTACCCGAAGGAAAGGAAAGGATCAGAATTTGCCTGCATAGTTTTAACACAGAAGAAGAAATCAAAGAAGTATTAAGTATATTGGCTTATGCAATCGACGAAAAAATCCACACCTGAAAAGTTTTATACCCTGGGGGCATTTGAATTTCCAGCAGACGCACAGGTCATTAAAGGTCGTTTGGAATCCGAAGGGATTTATGTTTATCTAAAGGACGAAAACTTCCTCAACACCGATCCCCTGGTTAGTCAGGCCATCGGAGGTGTAAAACTTCAGGTGTATACCAAAGATAAGGATAGGGCTGTAAAGATATATGACGAATACAGAAGATATGCGCAGGACGATAATGGCGATCCCATCGTTTGTCCCAATTGCAAAGCGAGCCGATCTGAGGTCTACTATACCAGAAAAGGATATTTAAATAAGCTCTTTCCATTCTTTGAAAAGAAGAAATACAAGTGCCTTGCCTGCGGAATGATCACTCAACCCCAGTAATTCGTGAAAAGAATCTTTGTAACCGGAATTTCCACTGAGGTGGGAAAGACCATTGCTTCCGCTATCATTGTGGAAGCCCTGGAAGCCGACTACTGGAAACCTATACAGGCCGGTGATCTGCAGTACTCTGATAGTGACAAAATAAGAGAGCTGATCAGCAATACAAAAACCGTAATACACAAAAACAGTTATGCCCTCACATCTCCTATGAGTCCGCATGCCGCTGCTGATATTGATGGAATTCTCCTTACAAAGGACAGCATAGTAGAGCCTGAGACTCATAATCATCTGGTCATAGAAGGAGCAGGAGGGATTCTGGTGCCAATAAATGATAACGAAACCATCCTGGACCTGATTAAACCGGGGTACAAGGTCATTGTCGTTTCAAGGCATTACTTAGGAAGCATCAACCATTCCCTTCTGACGATTGAAACCCTTAAAGCCAGAGGACTCGAAGTATTCGTTGTTTTTAGTGGAGAGGAACACCCCACTACAGAAAATATTATTCTTTCCAAAACGGGAGTATCATTTATTGGACGAATTTCAGAGGAAGAATCCTTTAACAAAAAGGTTGTACAAAAATACGCCGACGAATTCAGGAGCCAGCTAACGGCTATTTAAACGGGTAAAAATCTCAGCCCGGCCTGAAGTTCCCACCAGTTGATAATGCTCCGAAAGGTAGGACCTAACATAGTGATCTTCAGCGATGTATTCCTTGTCGAAAACCGATTTGTCTTTTCTGGTTATCACCGTTTCGGGCTGCAGAGAATCTAACAGGTATTCAAGTTCTGCAAGTGCATTTTTCCTGGGATTTTTGTAATAAGGATAAAGGGCAGGCCTGCAAATATTACTGGGATGTGTGGCCGCCTTAGTCGGAGGGGTGGCATCGAGTAGCCAATACCCGATATGGTATTCAAAAAACAGCACCTCCTTTTCATTTAGGTTGTTCTTTTTAATAAAATCCGACACCGTAAATCCTTCCCCATTATAAAAAGTACCGTGGCTCACTTTATTTTTAATGACATTTACATATTCCAAATAGCTTTCTACAGGTAATAAAAGAAGAAGTCCAAGGACTAGCGGGTAAAATTTTGGCCGACATTTAAAGGTTTTATGTAAGGCAATTCCAAGCAGGATTAGCAACATGGGATACAACTGCATGAGGTAGTGCCCGTTTACCCTTCCAATTTTTAAAAAGGAAACGACCACACCGGCGATCACAACAACAAGCATCTGGATATTGGGATCATTGAAATCTATCCATCTTCTTTTCCAGCTGAAAAACCCAAATAACAGCAGGATGATACACAGCGGCAGGACATTGAAAACAGAGCTCTGCTGATCGCTGGAATAGGCCAGAGGAGCAAGGATTACGGAATTAAACCAAACTTCAGGAATATCTGAAACTAAGTATGGGATAAAGGTACTTGCGATTACTAAAAGAACGCCCCCCCCAATCAAACTCACCTTGTAAATCCCTGAGGGAATTTGTTTTTCAAGGACCGATTTTAATAAGAGCAAAAGCAAGATTCCCAGAACACTGTAAGCAAGATTGAGTTTCATCATCAGAGAAATACCTATCAGAATCCCAGCGGTAAAATACCATTTGTAATCCCTGTATTTAATCAGGAGATACAGTGCCGGAATAAAAAACAGCATACTCAGATGCTCAGACATCACTCCCTGAACGCTCCCGAAAAGGCTAAGCAGGTAAACACATCCAATGGCAGACCAGAATCCTGTTTTTGTGGTATGTACTTCTCTCCCGATTTTAAAAGTATACCACGCAATTCCGGCCACAGCAAGTGCACCGATCAATCGGATTGCAATAAAACTTTTACCAAAGAGGTATATGATCGCAGCGAAAAAAAGGAATACCATAGGGGGTTTAAGGTCCCATAAATGGGTATAAGGCAGCTGTCCGTCAACCCAGGATTGGGCCATGAGAATAAAAGTACTTTCATCGCGGTCGATATAATCCCGGAAAAAAAAGGGGAGCCTGAGAAGGACAGAGAGAAAAGCTAAGCCCAGAAATACCTTCCCATTTTTTAATTTATCGTACTTAGGTATAAGAGATGTTATAACTTTGTGCGGCATAACTTTCGGGATCTTCCCCCAATGCAAGATAGATAATTAGATGTTGCCCAAAAATTTTAACCTTGGAGAAACTTACAGATCGAGATAAAAGATACCTCTGGCATCCCTTAACTCAACACAAAACCCAAAGGGAAATGCTCGGGATCAAAAAGGCAAACGGGGCTATCCTCATCGATGAAGAAGGGAATGAATACATCGATGCGATTTCCTCCTGGTATACGGCTATGTATGGCCATTGTAACCCTGCCATCACCGAAGCTGTAGCGATGCAGATGCAGCAGCTCGATCAGGTGATTTTCAGTGGTCTGACGCACGAACCGGCAATTGCCCTTTCTGAAGCCCTGATGGAGGTACTCCCTGCAAACCAGGATAAACTCTTCTTTTCTGACAATGGCTCAACGGCAGTTGAGATAGGAATTAAAATGGCCCTGCAATACTTTTATAATAAAGGGCAGAAGCGTTTTATTATGCTGGCTTTTGAGGAAGGGTTTCACGGAGATACTTTTGGGGCGATGTCCGTATCGGGACTTTCATCTTATAATGGGCCTTTTGAGGAACATTTTATACAGGTAGAGCGAATTCCGGTCCCTACTGAAGATACTATAGATAATATATTGTCCGGGCTTGAAAGTCGGCTCCAACAGGAGGATATTGCCGGCTTTGTTTATGAACCCCTGGTACAGGGTGCTGCGGCCATGAAGATGCACAGTCCCGAACAACTTAATCGGATCCTGAGCTTATTGAAATCGAAGGGAGTACTTACCATTGCAGATGAAGTAATGACGGGCTTTGGAAAAACAGGGACTTTTTTTGCATCGGATCAGGTAAGTATCAAACCTGATATAATTTGTCTCTCCAAGGCGCTAACGGCTGGTTTGCTCCCTATGGCCATAACTAGTTGTACAAAAGAAATTTACAATGCCTTTTATGACGATGAGATTAGGAAGGGGTTCTTCCACGGCCATACTTATACGGCGAATCCGCTGGCCTGTACAGCGGCCTTATCGGCTCTCAAATTATTACAATCGGAGGAGATACAGGAGAATATCAGAAGGATCACAGACCGGCATCAGCAATTTGATAAAGAGATAAAAAACCATCCCGGAATATCGGCGACAAGGCAGAAAGGGGTTATTTATGCCCTGGATCTCAATATTGAAACGCCGAGATACGGAAGTCTGCGCGATCGATTGTACGAATACTTTATGGATAAAGGGGTTTATTTAAGGCCCTTAGGAAAGACGATTTACCTTCTGCCTCCATACATTATCAGTGACGTCCAACTCGACAAGGTGTACAATGCTGTTAGGGGAGCACTTGAACTCGACTTATAAATCGATTAGATGATAAAATTCCGGTAGGGAAAATTACAGGATTCATTAAGTCAGAAATAGTAAGAACCCTTATTTTAGCCCCTCGTATGCAGTCACTAAGTACCCCGATATCTCTTGTTGCTATAGAATCCCTTTCTGCACTTGGAAGTGGGGAAGAACAAGTATGGTCATCTTATCTTTCCGGAAAGCACGCCCTGGAAAAACGAAATTATAATGGAGTTGGCGCCACGGTGGCACCTTTATCTGAAGGAATTAGAAAAAAACTGGGGGAATTAAGGGAATTAGAGTCCCGGTACAGGCAATTAGACGACACTGTTCTCTTCGCCATGTATGTTGCAAGACTGGCGATTAAGTCGGCTTCATGGACAGGAGAAAAGGCCATAGGAATCAATATAGGATCCTCCAGGGGTGCTACAGGCCTGTTTGAATCCAGACATAAAGAGTTTATCTCAACGGGCAGGACAACCCCTGCTACTTCCCCAACAACAACCCTGGGAAATATTTCTTCATGGATAGCACATGATCTTAAGACCACAGGCCCTGAGATATCCCATTCAATAACCTGTTCAACAGCTTTACATGCTGTTTTAAATGGAATTGCATGGCTGCAAAGTGGTATGACTGATCGATTTCTGGTCGGGGGAAGTGAAGCTCCTCTCACCCCTTTTACCCTCGCACAAATGAAGGCCCTTAAGATCTATTCTGAGGGTAAAGATAAATATCCTTGCAGGGCGCTGGATCTGGATAAAAATGCGAACAGCATGGTCCTGGGTGAAGGAGCTGCCGTGGCTTGTCTGCAGAAAGGGGTTACACCTCTAAGTCTGGCCATTATCGAAGGTGTTGGATATGCCACTGAAATCCTGGAGCATCCGGTATCAATTTCAACAGAAGCCGATTGTTTTCAGAAATCCATGGCGATGGCTCTTGGTGATTTAGCTGTTTCAGAAGTCGACGCTATCGTCATGCACGCGCCAGG
This sequence comes from Muriicola sp. E247, assembly GCF_041358175.1. Taxonomy (NCBI): domain Bacteria; kingdom Pseudomonadati; phylum Bacteroidota; class Flavobacteriia; order Flavobacteriales; family Flavobacteriaceae; genus Muriicola; species Muriicola sp. E247. The sequence goes on along the minus strand of NZ_JBGKBE010000001.1, from coordinate 184,467 downwards.
AACAATTCAGGGGGATTTGTCAGAATGCAGGGCTGTAAAAAAGGTGTTTGGGAATTCCTTGCCGTTGCTTACCTCTAATAAATGGCAAACAGGGCACACTTTTGGGGCATCGGGGATGCTGAGTCTGGAATTGGCTGTACTCATGTTACGGCATCAGGTTTTTATTCCTGTTCCGTATTCCGGAGAAATACCCACGGCAAAAAAGCTACAAAGGATTCTTGTCAACTCAGTAGGCTTTGGAGGAAATGCGGTAAGCGTGCTCCTAAGGCACCCTCAGCTATGAGCAGATGATATAATAATTGGGGAATAGCATCCCTATTTCACAAGATTCTCTATTTTTGAGAACGACATAAAATGATATAATGAAAGAGTTAAAACATAATTGGACAAGGGAAGAGGTTCTCAAAATATACGAACTACCCATGATGGAATTACTTTACAGGGCGGCAAGTGTTCATCGGGAATTTCACGATCCCAACAAAGTTCAGGTCTCAACATTATTATCCATTAAGACCGGAGGCTGTCCTGAAGATTGCGGCTATTGTCCGCAGGCAGCGCGATATCACACAGATATTGAAGGCAATGATCTTATGAGTGTTTCTCAGGTAAAAGCCCAGGCTCTGAGAGCCAAAGCTTCAGGGAGTTCAAGAGTTTGTATGGGGGCAGCCTGGAGAAATGTAAAGGACGGGCCGGAGTTTGAACAGGTTTTGGAAATGGTGCGTACTATAAACAAACTCGATATGGAAGTTTGCTGTACCCTGGGAATGCTTACTGAAAATCAGGCTAAACGATTAGCCGAGGCCGGTTTGTATGCATATAACCACAATCTCGATACTTCAGAAGACTACTACAAAGATGTTATTTCTACAAGGGCTTTTGAAGACAGGCTACAGACCATAGAAAATGTCAGGAAAAGTAATGTAACGGTTTGTAGTGGGGGTATTATTGGAATGGGGGAAAAACTCGAGGACCGGGCAGGAATGCTGGTCGCTCTTGCCACCCTTGATCCCCAGCCTGAATCGGTTCCTATTAATGCTTTAGTAGCTGTGGAAGGTACACCTATGGAGGAGATGGAACCTGTCTCAATCTGGGATATGATAAGAATGGTTGCAACAACCCGAATCGTGATGCCAAAAACCCAGGTACGACTATCAGCGGGAAGAACGGGAATGAGTAAAGAAGGCCAGGCGATGTGTTTCTTTGCAGGGGCGAATTCTATTTTTGCCGGAGACAAATTATTAACCACTCCCAATCCGGACGTGAATGAGGACATGGAAATGTTTCAACTATTGGGGTTGGAACCCCAGCATGCCTTTGAAAAAATGCCACAACCCAAAACGGTAGAACAGATCGAATCTCAGTTTGAGGCGAAAGGTGAAAAACCTAAGTGGACCAGGCCGGGTCATCAGATTGAACGAAATGAGATGGCTAAACAAAAAGCAAAATCTCGTTAATAGTAGGTTTTACAGACTTGTAACTTACACCTTCTAAATGGACTAATAAATCCGGTTTCTTACCTTTACTTTATCGAATAATCAGGCTTGTATTGAAATTAACAGAGATACCCAGGGTTAGAACATTGACCAAGGAACAGTTCCTGAAGGACTATTTGCGGCCTCAAAAACCTGTAGTCATTGAGAATTACATCCATGACTGGCCGGCGTATTCCAAATGGAATTTTGATTATATCCGTGAAGTGGCGGGAAATAAAACGGTTCCTCTTTACGACAACAGACCCGTTGACCACAAGGAGGGATTTAACCAGCCCCACGCGACCATGAAGATGAAGGACTACATCGACCTTCTTCTTAAGGAGCCAACAAAATACAGGATCTTCCTTTGGAATGTCATCAAGGAAGTGCCCGAGCTGCAGAAAGATTTTATATATCCTGATTTTGGCATTCCGGTAATGAAAGGGCTGCCGATGTTGTTTTTTGGCGGGAGGGATTCTTATACTTTTATGCATTACGACATCGACCTGGCCAATATCTTTCATTTCCACTTTGCGGGGGAAAAAGAATGTATTCTCTTTCCTCAAAGTGAGAGTAAGTTTTTGTATAAAGTGCCACATTCTCTGATTACTCATGAGTCGATCGATTTTTCAAATCCTGATTTTGACAAATGGCCAGCGCTTAAACACGCTTCCGGATTTAGGACTAATCTGAGTCATGGCGAAGTCCTGTATATGCCTGAAGGGTACTGGCATTATATGAAGTATAATACCCCGGGATTTTCAATGAGTTTAAGGTCGGTCGCCAGGAATCCACTGCACCTCAGTAAAGCTTTTTACAATGTACTTTTTATGAGATATTTTGATAATGGGATGCGTAAATGGAGAGGAAAGAAATGGATAGACTGGAAGAATAAAAAGGCAATAGAACGCACTGAAAAATACCTTTAGTAAATAAGATTATTGTATTGATTATTTACTGTCGATAAGTCGATCGAGCTGCTCATACACCAGATGACTTTCCCAACCCCTGTAAAATAAGTAGTCTGAGAGTTTCCTTTTTTGTTGCCAGTGATCCAGGCCTTTTAGCTGATCCAGTCTCTTTCTGGCCAACATTTCCAATGCTCTGGAATACTGGGGTCCTTCCAGTTCCTTCAGGGCAATTTTGATAATTGTGGGTGAGATATTTCTTTTTTTTAGTTCCTGGTTGATCCGGATCCGACCCCAATTTTTTATTTTGAACTTTCCTCTTGCAAAGGCTGTGGCAAAACGCTCTTCGTTAAGGTAATTTTCTGAAATAAGGTGTCCCATGATCTGGTCAATGGCTTGAGGTATCATGCGCATTTCCCTGAGTTTTTGTAATACTTCCTGATGGCACCTGTCCTGATAGGCACAATAGTGTTCCATTTTTCGAGTGGCTTCGGGAAGAGTGTAGGCCTTTCTTTTCAGCATGTATCAAAGGTACTAAAACAAAAAAAGCGGCTTCTGCTGAAGCCGCTTTTTAGATAATGTCTTTCCCATCTTTATCTTTAAAATGGTACTCGAGGTAGGTGTATGCATCCCTTGGCTGGATTTTGATCCACTTTCTGTGTTCCAAAAACCACTTTGACCTTATCGAGGGAAAACCTTTTGTTAAATACGCCGCGATAAAGGGATGTGTATTAAGCACGATTCCCTTGTCTTTTTGGGTATTCTTTAAAAGATGTTCCAGGTCTGAATTGATTTTTTCTATCAATACAATGGGAGCTTCTACCTCCTGACTACTACCACTGGGATTTATCTCAGTGGTCTTGATATTTACTTCCGGCCTTACCCTTTGTCTGGTTATCTGAACCAGGCCAAACTTACTGGGGGGCAGGATTTTATGCTTAGCGCGGTCGTCTTTCATTTCATTTCTGAGATGATCGAACAGTTTTTTTCTATGATCGGATTTTACCATATCGATAAAATCGACAACGATAATTCCTCCCATATCCCGCAGGCGCAATTGCCGGGCTATTTCAGTAGCCGCCAGCATATTAACCTCCAGCGCGGTATCTTCCTGATTATTGGCTTTATTAGACCGGTTACCGCTATTGACATCAATAACGTGTAAGGCCTCAGTATGTTCAATTACCAGATAAGCACCTTTGCTCATAGACGCCGTGCGTCCGAAAGAGGTTTTAATTTGTCTTTCAATCCCGAATTTTTCGAAAATGGGGACTGATGAACTGTACAACTTAACAATGGATTCTTTATCAGGTGCAATCTCATGCACATAATCCTTCAGTTGGGTATAAAGCGTTTCATCATCTACATGGATACCTGTGAAGGTATCGTTAAAAACGTCCCTTAAAATGGAAGAGGCTCTGTTCACCTCTACAAGGACTTTAGATGGGGTGCGCGCTTTATACAATTTCTTACACATTGCTGTCCATTTGTCCAGCAAGTTTTGAAGATCCTTGTCTAGTTCCGCGACTTTTTTGCCTTCTGCAACGGTTCTGATTATAACTCCAAATCCTTTGGGCTTAATACTTTTCACTAGTCTTTTCAGCCTGTCTTTTTCCTCATTACTCTCTATTTTTTGAGAAACCGATACTCGGTCGGAAAAGGGGACCATAACCAAATAGCGTCCGGCTATTGATAGCTCGGAACTAATTCGTGGTCCTTTTGTGGATATGGGTTCTTTTACGATCTGAACCAAAAGAGATTGATTAGCTTTTACCACATGATTTATGGTTCCGTGCTTATCAATATCTTTTTCAAATGGAAAATTTTTAAGGGAATAATCTCTGAGTTTCCCGGTACTCACTTTTTTTACAAACTTCAACATCGATGCCAGCTGAGGTCCCAGGTCATGGTAATGCAAAAAAGCATCCTTTTCATAACCCACGTTTACAAAAGCGGCATTCAGACCCGTTACCGGTTTTCTGATCTTAGCGAGGAGAATATCTCCTACATTAAAATTATGATCGTTTTCGTCTTTGTGAAGTTCAATGAGTTTTCCATCTTTTAGTAAGGCAAAATCGACGGCAACAGAATTTGATCTTACGATTAATTCTCTATTCACCTGAATCAATTTTTATCCCGCATCCTGCGGGATGGATTAAACATTAGTTGTTACAGGTTGTGTTAACCCGTCGAAATCCTTTTGAGAATTTCTATGTCAATGAACGTATTAAAACGAAAAAGTAGTTATTGCAACTACTTCTTCTTGTGGCGGTTGGCTCTTCTGCGTTTTTTTCGCTTGTGTGTAGCCACCTTGTGTCTTTTTCTTTTCTTACCACTCGGCATAAAACTCTGCTTTAATTTCGGTTATTATTTTACTTCAACGTTACTCTTTACACCTTCAACAAAAACCTTTGCGGGTTTAAATGCCGGAATGTTGTGAGCAGGTATTTTGATCGTTGTGTTTTTAGAAATATTTCTACCTGTTTTTTCTGCGCGTGTTTTGATAATAAAACTACCAAATCCTCTCAGGTACACATTATCTCCATTTTCGAGCGATGATTTAACTTCCTCCATAAATGTTTCCACAGTGGCTTGAACATCACCTTTTTCAATTCCCAGTTTCTCTGAGATCTTAGATACGATATCTGCTTTCGTCATGTTTATGTTTACTTAATCTGTTATTTTTCAGGCTTGCAAATATATAAATATTATTCATTCTTTTCTCCTAATGAACTAATTTTAAGTCTTTAAAAGCTTACTTTTACTCACTTCTTCGGTATGACCATTTTTTCCAAAACTATTCTAAACTGGTATTCAAAAAATAAAAGGGAACTTCCCTGGAGGCAAACCAGGGACCCATACAGGATATGGCTATCGGAGGTGATTCTCCAGCAAACACGTGTAGCACAGGGATTGCCCTATTACGAAAAATTCATAGCTCATTATCCCAATATTTTTGAACTGGCAAAAGCCGATGAGCAGGAAGTTCTCCGCTTATGGCAGGGATTGGGATACTATTCGAGAGCCCGCAATATGCATGTTACCGCCAAAACGGTGGTTGACAAATTCCAGGGTGAATTCCCCTCTTCCTATGACCAGATTATAAAACTCAAAGGAGTCGGGGATTATACTGCCAGTGCCATCGCCTCCATATGTTTCGGAGCCCCCACTCCGGTAGTGGATGGGAATGTATACAGGGTTTTAGCACGTTATTTTGGAATAGATCTTCCCATAAACGGGTCGGAAGGGATACGATATTTTAAAAACCTGGCCCTGGAAGTCATGGATATAGATGAGATCGCCAATTACAACCAGGCTATTATGGAGTTCGGGGCTATTCAATGCAAACCTCAGAGTCCTGATTGTCCCGGCTGTCCATTAAATAAAAAATGTATTGCCTTGCAACAAAACAGAATTTCTGAGCTTCCGGTAAAACTTAAAAAGGGGAAAGTGCGAATTCGGCATTTTAATTATCTCGTATACCTGGATAACCGGGGAAATACACTCCTAAATAAACGCCTGGGGAAGGGGATATGGCAGCACTTATATGAATTTCCACTAATTGAATCAGATCGATTACTCGAACCTGAGGAAGTATACAAATCCCTGACACAGGAGGATAAGAACCCCACTGAGATTGTACTATGGCGAAAAGACCCGGTTATACATAAATTATCTCATCAGCATTTGATTACCAGATTTTTAATTGTGGAGATGGAAGAGGAATTGACCAATGGAATACCTCTTGAAAATACGGAGGATTATCCTACTCCTGTCCTGGTCTCTGAATTCCTCGATACATTTAAAAATTCGTACTTTTGAACTAAATTAGAGACATGAGCGGAACATTGAATAAAGTAATGCTGATAGGGCATTTGGGAGATGAGGTAAAACTTCATTATTTTGAAGGAGGTAATTGTATCGGGAGGTTTCCTATAGCCACCAATGAATCCTATACAAATAAACAAACAGGAGAGAAGGTGACCACCACAGAGTGGCATAATATTGTGGTGCGCAACAAGGCTGCAGAAATATGCGAAAAGTACCTCAGTAAAGGTGATAAAATCTATGTGGAAGGAAGGTTGAAAACCAGGCAGTGGCAGGGGGAAGATGGGGTAACTAAATATACAACCGAAATTCATGTTCAGGATTTTACTTTTCTTACCAGCAAACAAGAAAGTATGTCCGGGGAGCAGCAAACAGCATCTAAAAAAACCGCTGATACCGCTAGGGCTCCTCAGGCACAGAAGCCAGAACCCACCGGGTCCATGGCATCTTCCGAATCGGACGATGACCTGCCTTTTTGATCTTATAATTAACTGAAATACGCGTGGATCCTGAGCCCTTTGAAGTACTTTTTGGTGTTACAGCTTACGACAATCTCATTGTATTTAAGATCATTTTTCTATTTATTTTACTCGGCTGCTCTGCACTGATATCCGGAGCAGAGGTCGCTTTTTTTAGTCTTTCAATTACTGAGTTGAAGGATATTCAGGAAAAAAATACGACCCCTGGAAACATAGTGGTAAAACTACTCGAAAGACCCAAGAAGTTATTAGCTACCATCCTGATTGCCAACAATGCCATCAATATTGGTATCGTCTTGTTGTTCAGTGATATAGGGGATACACTTTTTTCCTCTATCACCTATCAACTAATGGGGGTGATTTCGATCCGATTTTTACTCGAAGTTGTAGTCGCTACATTCCTTATTCTGATGTTCGGTGAAATCCTGCCAAAAATCTATGCCAATCGCAACAGGCAACAGTTTTCTCACCTTATGGCCTATCCCCTCAGGGCGCTCGATTTCCTCCTAACGCCATTGAGCAGCCCTATGAGATCAGCTACGATATATCTCTACAACAAATTCGGGAAACAAAAATCGAGTCTGAGCGTAGACCATTTATCACAGGCACTCGAATTAACTTCAGAAGGCGACACTACCAAGGAAGAGCAGAAGATTCTGGAAGGGATCGTATCCTTCGGGAATACCGATACAAAACAGGTTATGAGACCCAGAATCGACATTTTTGCCCTTAGGGAAGATATGAAGTTTACCGAGGTACTCGAAGAGATTAAAAAACATGGATACTCAAGGATTCCCGTCTTTTCAGATCATATTGATAAGGTAATCGGAGTACTTTATGTTAAAGACCTTTTGCCGTATATCGAACGCAAACAGTTTGCCTGGATATCCCTGATCAGAGAGCCCTATTTTGTTCCTGAAAATAAAAAGCTTGACGATTTACTGCTCGAATTTCAGGAGAAAAAGATACATCTGGCTGTAGTGGTAGACGAATATGGGGGTACCTCTGGAATTGTTACCCTGGAAGATATCATTGAAGAAATAGTTGGTGACATCAGTGATGAATTTGACGACGAAGACCTAATATTTTCCAAACTAGACGAATTTAACTATGTTTTTGACGGGAAAACCACCCTGAAAGATTTTTATCGCGTAGCGAAAATTGTAGATGAATCCGAATTTGAAGAGCAAAAAGGTGAGTCTGAGACCATAGCAGGCTTTGTGCTGGAGATAGCGGGCAGCTTTCCAAAGAGAGGCGAATTGATTGAATTCAATAACTATCAGTTTGTCGTGGAAAGCCTCGACAGGAAAAGACTTATACAGATCAAAATAACCCTGCCCAATGAATTATAGATTTATAGGACTACTATTGTGTTGTGTATTTATCCTGAATTCCTGCCAGGATGAGGTACTCCCCAAACCCAAGGCTCAACTTCGTCTTGAATATCCTGCCCGCGAATCGAAGATGGTACAAACTTCGGCTTATAGCTTTCAATACAATAGCCACGCCCGTATAAAAGACCTGAAATCTGCTTCCTTTACCCTTGATTACCCCTCCCTGAAAGGAGCAATTTACCTCACCTATCGACCAGTTGAGAATAATCTGGTGGAATTGATAACCGATGCTCAAAAACTATCTTATGAGCACGTTGTGAAAGCAGATAATATCCTGGAGCAACAATACATAGATGAAAATAATAGCGTGTATGGGATGTTTTATGAGGTAAAAGGAAATGCTGCTTCACAGGCGCAATTCTATGCAACAGACAGTACCCGGCACTTTCTCACGGGCTCACTGTATTTTTATGCCAAACCCAATTACGATTCTATCTATCCGGCCGCAGTCTACCTACAAAAGGATGTACGCCAGATCCTGGAAACCCTTAAATGGAAGTAACTGTATAATTCTTTTGTAATGAATGGAGATCTGCTTCCTGCCTGTCATGAGATAATCAAGCCCTTTATCCACAGGACCCCTGTACTTACTTCCGGGTTAATTAATGATATTATTGGAGCGGAGGTGTTCTTCAAATGTGAAAATTTTCAGCGGATGGGGGCGTATAAGATGAGGGGGGCTACTCATGCTTTGCTTAAGCTCTCTGATGCAGAAAGGAGCAAAGGGGTAGTAACCCATTCTTCAGGGAACTTTGCGCAGGCATTGGCCCTTGCGGCCCAAAGTATTGGAGTGAAGGCACATATCGTTATGCCAACTTCGGCACCGGAAGTTAAAAAAAAGGGAGTACTGGAGTACGGTGGAATCATTTATGAATGCGAACCCACGCTCGAAGCCAGAAATACAGCAGCTCAGGAAATTCAGCGAAAGACAGGGGCGACATTTATACACCCATCAAATGATCCTGAAGTTATATTAGGCCAGGGGACAGCCGCATATGAACTTCTTCAGGATTATCCCAATCTCGACTATATCTTCGTTCCTGTTGGAGGGGGCGGACTCATTGCCGGTTCTGCCCTGGCGGCCTCATATCTTGGGAATACATCTAAGGTAATTGGGACGGAACCTTTTGAAGTTGATGATGCCTATCGATCATTGAAGAGTCGAAAGATCGAGAATAATAAAACCACAAATACAATTGCAGACGGATTAAAAACCCAATTGGGAAGCAATACATTTCCCGTTATTCTTGAACATGTGGAAAGAATCATCAGGGTAGAGGAGCAGGAGATCATAGATGCAATGCGCCTTATTTGGGAGCGGATGAAGATTGTGGTTGAAGCCTCAAGTGCGGTAGCCCTCGCCGGACTTTACAGGGAACGATCGGCCTTTAAAGGCAAGCAGCTTGGGGTGATTATTTCAGGAGGGAATGTAGATCTGTCGAACCTGCCTTTCTAGTCTTCAGACAGCAGATCTTGGGCCCGGGCAATACTGCCATTAATATCTTCCCGAAGCTGATATACCTTTTTCTCTTCTTCCAAAAGCCACTTCTTTTTTTCTGCAGTGAGCTCTTTCCCGTTGAGGATCTCATCCGAATCAAACCGTGCGCCAAAACCCTGCATCCAATCCATCATAGATTTATGAGCCGCCTGAAGATCTTTCATTGCCGACATATATTCTTTCCCGGTCTCGGTGGAATCTGCCATGGGCTTTAATTGGGCAACAAGTTTACTTATTGTACTCATTTTGGGCATTACTTCATCATGTACTGCCATTACTTCTTCCATTTTAGATGTAGTCTCTGCTTTTTTAGGCTCTGTTTTGCATGAGACTACAATAAATAGGAGTGCTAAAAATGTAAGTGTAGATTTTATTGTCATTATGCATTCTTTTATTAGCATAAAATTACGAAAGAGTATCCTGACTAATCCAGGAAAATATTTCATTTTTGCGCAAATCCTGAAAAGTTGAGTGATGTAAATCGTAAATGGGTCTATCTGATTGTTCTTTCCATAATATGGGGAACGTCGTATATCCTTATAAAGAAGGGACTGGAAGGATTTACGCCAATACAACTAGGTTCGGTTCGTATTGTGATTACTTCTGTAGTTCTTCTGACTGTTGGATATAAATCCCTGAGGAATATCTCAGGGAAAGAATGGTTTTGGGTAGCCCTCTCGGGGCTCTTTGGAAGCTTTATACCTGTTTTTCTTTTTTCCTATGCTGAAACTGAGATTGATAGTAGTATTGCATCCATCCTGAATTCCCTGGTGCCTCTTTTTACTATTCTTATTGGCTTCTTTGCCTTTCGAATTTCATTTACCAGAAATCAGCTGGCAGGTGTCCTAGTGGGGTTAATTGGGGCCATCCTACTCATTTATATGGGGTCTAATATAAATCCGGGTAAAAATTACTGGTATGCCGGACTTGTAGTACTTGCCACTATACTATATGCCTGCAATGCCAATATTATCAAAAGTAAGTTACAGGAAGTTTCTGCCATGGGTATTGCAGTAGGCAATTTTGCCTTTATGGTCATTCCTGCGATTGTCCTTATGATACTGTCAGGGGCACTAAGCAGTTCTGTAAGGGAAGGAGATTATTTTATTAGTTCCCTTGGGTATGTTATTGTGCTGAGTATTTTGGGAACCTGTGTTGCCAAAGTGATGTTTAACAGATTGATCCAGATTTCCTCTCCCGTTTTTTCTGTCTCCGTCACTTATTTGATCCCTGTTGTGGGGATTTTCTGGGGTTTACTAGACGGTGAGCGTTTTAGTATTTGGCAGGTAGTGGCATCGGGAATTATTCTGCTGGGCGTCTATTTAGTTAATAAAAAAAGAAACGCATCCCGTTCCTGAGATGCGTTTCACTGTTTAGATTGTCAATAATATTTATTCGAAATCTGCCTCTGTGACTGAAAAGTTGATAACGGCTTCAAGAAGCTTGGCTTCAATGGTCTGAGGTCCGAGATTACTGGTCCTCATTACCGGAAACTTTATCCCATCAAACTCCTGATAATCCGCTAATATACTTTCCTGATTCTGGGTTTGTCCATTCATGGAAGTTACGGAAGCTTCTTTCACCTTTAGTCCGGTTTCCATATCGTAAAAGTATGTAGATTGAACTACCTTGCCGGGAACTTCTATTTTGATTACTTCTTTCCCGTCCATCATTTCCGTTCCTCCTATTTTGGCATCGGGGTTGGCCGCAATCTTTTGTTCAGGGAAGATACCCATGGAATTCTTCATATCCTGCTGAAGATCCGGAGGGAGCGGCATTTTGTTGGCCCCCTGCTTCATATACAACTCATCCCCTTTGGCAATAACGCCCATCATTGGCGAATTGTTCATATAGGTGGTCTGAGAGTATTTATCTGCAGTTCTTTTCTCTTCGATCTTAATGGTAGCACCCATCGCACTCCCTTCGTAGACCAGCTTCAGCGATTCTATTGCGGCTATATTTTCCTTTCCGCCGATGGCTTCAAAATACTTATCGATAACCGATTGTACTGTAACGCCTTCAGGCACACTGGCTTCATAATTCGGTTTTTCGGCCTCATTGGCGTACTTATCGAAATATTTAATAGGTACTGATTTTCCATTGAAAGTGACCTTTTCCAGGTTTTCCAGTACTTCACTTCCTTTTCCTGCTACAACAACCCTTGCATTGTTAGCAGAGAAGTATTTTCTTGCTGCCGCCTGAACATCCTCTATTGTGATAGCATTGATCCTTTCCAGATACGTCTTGTAAAAGTCTTTAGGCAGATCTTCAGTTTCAATATTAAGGGCATATCTGGCAATAGTGGAAGGTCTTTCCAGTGCCATCACAAAGTTCCCTACATATTTTGCCTTGATGTTTTCTAATTCCTTGGCAGATACGGGCTCTTTGGCAATCTTGTCAATCTCTTTCAGTAATTCAACCACCGAACTGTCAGTCACCATATTTCTAACACTGGCTGAGGCACTGAACCTGGAAGGAACGTATTTATTATCACCTATACGTGAATATGAACCGTAGGTATACCCTTTGTCCTCTCTTAAATTGAGAAACAACCTGGCTTCGCCACCTCCTCCGAGGATCTGGTTGGCTACAATGGCAGGCAGATAATCAGCATCCTTCATCTTCAGGTCTACAAGATTCTGAACAGCGATTTCGGATTGTACGGCATTAGGGACATCCACAAAGTTGATCTGTGTATACTGCGCATCCATTGGCTTAGAAAAGGATAATGAAGGGGGTGAAGCCTTTGTCCAGGGCGTAAAAGCCTCGGTGACAAGTTCCTTTACTTCCTCGAAGTTCACATCCCCGATAACTACTAAATACGCATTGGCAGGTACAAAGTAATTCTCATAAAATCGATTGACATCTAACAGACTTACATTGTTAACCGTTTCCTCTGTAGTGAATTCCCCGTAAGGATGAGCTGTACCATAAGCCAGTGCCCTTTGCACTCTTCCTGCGATAGCAGAGACATCTTTTTCCTCGGTTTTAAGTCCGGTAATGAGCTTATCCTTTTCTTTATCAAATTCCTCCTGAGTAAAATTAGGATTAATAGCGGCATCTGCCATCAACTCAAGTATCCTTGGAAAATACTTGGAGAGGGAGCTGGCAGAGGCACTTTGTGAACCAAAACTTATTCGCGCCCCAAGAAAATCGACTTCCTCGTTAAATTCGTCCTTTGGGATGGAAGTAGATCCGTTCCCAAGGAGAGCTCCAGTTAAACTGGAGACCCCGGCTTTGTCGCCTTCCAGGATAGGGGGGTTGTCCAGGGTGAGCTGTATGGAGACCCTTGGTAATTTATGATTTTCCACTACCAGGACTTTCAATCCATTGGCGAGTTCAAATCTCTGTGGGTCGTCCAGGTTGATCTCCGGAGCAGGTCCGGGTTCCGGCATCTTGGAACGGTCTATCTGCGCCTGTACTGATACCGTTATAAATGCAAATATCAGAGTATAAAATAATTTTTTCATCTTTCTAGTTGTCTGTTTTGTCTTTGGGTAAATAATCGATCACTACACGTTGATTGGGTTGGAGATACTTTTCTGCAACTTCCCTGATTTCCTCACGGGTGATTGATCTGAAGATTTCAATCTCTTTGTTGATCAGGTTGGTGTCACCGTATAACATGTATGAAGTTGCCAGTGTACCGGCAATTCCTTCAACGCTTGAATTGGAATTGACAAACCTGTTCTCAAATTTATTCTGAAGTTTTTGGTAATCCTTCTCAGAGATCAGTTCTGTCCTCACCTTTGCCACTTCTTCTTCCATTTCTGCGGCCAGAATTTCCAGAGGGGTCTCACCTACCGGAAGAGCAAAAACAAGGTACATCCCGTAATCTTCCTGCCCAATGTTAAATGCTCCTACCTGCAAAGCCTGTTTCTGATCGTCGACGATCTTTTTATACAGCTTGGAACTTTTTCCGTCACTCAGGTATGTAGAGATCATATCCAGTACATAGGCATCCCTTTCTGCAAATCCGGGGGTGCGATAAGCGACCATTACGGCAGGGATCTGGATATTCGCATCGTAAGCAGTTGCTTTAACTTCTTCGGTGATAGGTTCCTCCTTGGGATAGCTTCTTTCAATATCTTCTCCTCTGGGGATAGGCCCGAAGTAATCGGATATCATTTTCTTGGTTGCAGGAACGTCAATGTCCCCGGCTACCACAAGTACTGCATTGTTAGGAACATAATACTTCTTGTTATAAGCGATAACATCTTCAAGAGTGGCTGCATCCAGATCTTCCATATAGCCTATATTCGGATCCTTGTAGGGGTGTACTTTAAACAGGTTTTCGCCTAGTACAGGCAAGAGTTGTCCGTAAGGGGAGTTGTCATATCGAAGTCTTTTTTCTTCCTTAACCACTTCTTGCTGGGTGTCGATCCCTTCCTGGTTGATGATAGGATGAAGCATTCTTTCAGATTCCATCCACAAACCTAGTTTCAGGTTGTTACTTGGGAAAACCTCGTAATAATAAGTCCGGTCCTGAGAGGTATTGGCGTTGTTCCTGCCTCCGTTCGAAGAAACGATCTCAAACCATTTCCCTCTCTCGATATTTTTAGTTCCTTCAAAAAGAAGGTGTTCAAATAAATGGGCAAAACCGGTCCGCCCTTCTGTTCTGTCTTTCCCGCCAACGTGGTACATTACCGATGTGGTAACAACAGGGGCAGTATTGTCCTGATGAAGGATAACGTGCAAGCCATTATCCAGGTCGTACTCCTCAAAAACCACTTCCTGGGCTCCGGCTGTCAGAACCATAAAAAGCAGGGCCACGAAGGGTACTGAAAATTTTCTTTTTCTCATGTGTTTTGTAATTAAATTAAATGAAGTAAGTCTATTGATGAAATTTTAGATGAGAGTAATAAGAACCTCAACTTTTACTTTCGTAAATATAAAAATTCCCATAGCTTTAACAAGAATTAACAGCGATATTAACGATAATTTCATACTTTGAGAGCATCACATTAACCAAAAAACCTATGATGAAAATTGCACTTCCTATTCGCTTCGGAATAGCCGCCAGCGGAAGCCTTATTGCATATTTCCTGATACTGTCGCTTGTAGATCTGCATACAAATGTATTCTACAGTTTATTCAATGGAGTAATAACCGGTTTCGCTATCTATGAAGCGATCAAATATTTCAGGATTCAGGAAAAGGAAAAATTCACCTATGGAACAGGTTTTAAAGCTGGACTCATAACCGGCTTTGTAGCTACCCTGATCTTTACTGTATTTTTTGCAATTTACTCTACGGAAATAGATCCCGAATTTCTTGAACATTTGTCATCACAATGGTTTAGCAGGTTTGAAAGTTTTGAGGCAATAGTTTTCTTTACTGTGGCCATCATGGGATTTGCTACCACTATTGTCCTTACCCTGTCATTTATGCAATTGTTTAAGTCTTCAAGAAACACCTAGGAAGGATAACCCTTTTTTTGTGTTCAAAACCCTTGTGATTTATCAATTTAGCAGTATATTTGCACCCTCCTAAAAAGATTCCATGGGGTGGTATTCTGTCTGATGGATCAAATTAGGTTAATCATTTAATTAAACGCTATGTATGCAATTGTAGAAATAGCAGGGCAGCAATTTAAGGTTGCGAAAGACCAGAAGGTTTACGTTCACCGTTTAAAAGAAGAAGAAGGAAAGAAGGTTTCTTTCCACAATGTTCTTCTCCTTGAAGATGGTAAAAACGTAACTGTTGGCGCCCCGGCTATAGACGGCGCTGCTGTAGAGGCAAAAGTCGTGAAGCACCTTAAGGGTGACAAAGTTATCGTCTTTAAGAAGAAAAGGCGAAAAGGGTATCAGAAGAAAAACGGACATCGTCAGTTTCTCACTGAAATCCAAATTGAAGGTATTATTGCCAAGGGTGCTAAAAAGGTAGAGGCCAAGAAAGAGGCTGCTCCCAAAAAAGAAACTCCGAAGGCTAAAAAGGAAACTGCTCCGAAAGCTGCAGCTCCTAAGGCTAAAAAGGAGGCGCCGAAGGCTAAAGAAACTAAAAAGGAAGCTCCAGCCAAGAAAGCTGCTCCAAAAGCAAGTGCTGATCTGAGCAAGAACACGGTTGCAGAGCTAAAAGCAATGGCAAAAGCAAAAGGCCTTGAGGGATATTCTTCCATGAAGAAGGCAGAACTCATAGCTGCATTAAGTAAATAATAAAGGAGATCACTCCGCTAAACTTATAGAATTATGGCACATAAAAAAGGTGTAGGTAGTTCCAAAAACGGAAGAGAATCAGAGTCGAAACGACTCGGAGTTAAGATCTTTGGTGGCCAGGCTGCTACTGCCGGAAATATTATTGTAAGACAAAGAGGAACCAAGCATAATCCCGGTGAGAATGTTTACGCAGGGAAAGATCATACCCTGCATGCCAGGGTGGATGGCCTGGTAAAATTTGAGAAAAAGGCCGGAGGCAAATCTTATGTTTCCATCGAGCCTTTTGAAGCTTAGATGATTTAAACAGAATAAAAAAAAGCTCTTGATTTCTCAAGAGCTTTTTTTATGCTGAAAACTACCAGCCGATTAATATCTGTAATAGTCCGGCTTGTAGGGTCCGTTCTGAGGCACTCCTATATAATCTGCCTGTTCCTTGTCTAGTTCCGTAAGCTCAGCCCCTAGTCGGGCTAAGTGTAATTTGGCTACCTTCTCATCCAGATGTTTCGGAAGCATATAGACTTTGTTTTCGTACTTAGCACTGTATTTCCATAGCTCTATTTGTGCCAGTGTCTGATTGGTAAAGGAATTGCTCATCACAAAACTCGGATGCCCGGTAGCACAACCCAGATTGACCAATCGGCCTTCCGCTAGTACAATGATGTCTTTCCCGTCTATTGTATACTTATCTACCTGTGGTTTAATCTCGTCCTTTGTGTTTCCGTATTGAGAATTCAACCAGGCCATATCGATTTCATTGTCGAAATGACCAATATTGCAGAGAATAGCCTTGTCCCTCATGGCCCTGAAATGCTCCTCCCTGATAATATCTTTATTTCCGGTAGCCGTTACTATGATATCCGCCGTTTTTATCACCGACTCTAACTTTTTAACTTCATACCCATCCATACATGCCTGCAGGGCACAAATAGGATCGATTTCCGTAACAGTAACAATAGAGCCTGCCCCTCTGAACGAGGCTGCGGTTCCTTTCCCAACATCCCCATAGCCTGCTACCACTACTTTTTTCCCGGCTAACATGGTATCCGTTGCTCTTCTAACTGCATCTACAGCACTTTCTTTGCATCCGTATTTATTGTCGAATTTCGATTTGGTAACGGAGTCGTTTACATTAATGGCTGGCATAGGAAGTGTTCCATTTTTCATCCGTTCGTATAAACGATGTACCCCTGTGGTGGTTTCTTCAGACAGGCCTTTGATTCCTGGAGCTAATTCGGGATACGTATCCAGTACCATATTTGTCAGATCTCCTCCGTCATCCAGAATCATGTTCAGCGGTTTCCGGTCCTCCCCAAAGAAAAGAGTCTGTTCTATACACCAGTCGAATTCTTCCTCATTCATCCCTTTCCAGGCGTAGACAGGAATACCGGTTGCGGCTATAGCTGCTGCTGCCTGATCCTGAGTGGAGAAGATATTACAGGAGCTCCAGGTAACTTCTGCTCCAAGAGCAACAAGTGTTTCGATCAAAACGGCGGTCTGAATCGTCATATGAAGACATCCGGCTATCCTTGCCCCTTTCAGAGGTTGCTCTTTTTTGTATTCTTCCCTAAGCGACATAAGTCCGGGCATTTCTGCCTCCGCCAGTTCTATTTCCTTTCGCCCCCATTCAGCCAGGGAAAGGTCTTTAACTTTGTATGGCACATACGGCACAGTTTTAATGCTCATCTCTTTTTTTATTTTTACTTTCGTTAGCACGCGGTTTCCCGCTTTTTTTTGGACCTCAAAGATAGTGATAACTTAAAAACTCCCATGCCCCTTTACAAAACAATAACAATAAATCCCGGGATTCGAATACATATCTGGAAGATATCAGAAAAGGAAGATGCACTGGCTGAGGGGATCACTTTAACGCCTCATTGTAATGAACGATACCGGGGAATGAAGTCGGAACTTCATCGCAGGGGTTTTCTGAGCATCAGGCATCTGATGGCTGAAGAAGGGTATACCGATCAGGATTTGTACTACGACGATCTCGGAAAACCACATTTAAAGGATGGATCATTTATTTCCATAACCCATTCCTATCAATTCACTGGAATAATCATCAGTAATGACATACCTGTAGGTATTGATATCGAGAAACAAAGGGAAAAGATCCTGAAAATTGCCCATAAGTTTACCCCTATTGAAGAATACGGTTCCTTTTCGGACCCTCACGGCCTGATGAGAAAACTAACGGTGGTCTGGGGGGCTAAGGAATCCCTCTACAAAATCAATTCAACTATCGGACTCAGTTTCCTTAAAAACATAGATATCGAAGATTTTGAAATGGATAGTGGGATGACCACCGGATTGATACGCCTCAATGGTACCTCTTTCTTTTTTAAGGTCCGTTTTCTTGAATTTGAAGGATTTACGTGTGCCTATGCCATGCAGATAAAGTCTGAGGGATCAGAAGAATATTTAATCCAAAAACAATAAAGAAAGTCGATGAATATTTCAGTTGAACTTACCCTTAGTCCGCTACAGGATCAGTTTGAAGAGCCTGTTATAGCTTTTATAAAATCGCTCAGGGCGTCAGACTTGCGGGTAATTGAAAATCCACTGAGCACACAAGTATACGGACCCTATGATCAGGTGATGAATCTAATCCAAACCCATTTAAAAGAAGTCTTTGAGACGCTCGACAATGGTTTACTGTTTATGAAAATTGTAAAAACAGATCGCAGCGAGTATGAACCACATTTCTGATTTTTTCCTCGATCCGTACATGGGTAGGGAACCTTACCTGATTGTACTTGAAGCGATTGCTTTTTTTTTCGGGATTGCCAGTGTTGTCTATGCTAAAAAAGAGAATATCCTGGTATATCCAACCGGTCTGGTGGCTACCGTAATTACCGTCTATCTTTTTTATGTCGATGCGCTTTTCGGGGACATGATGATGAATTTTTACTATTCTGTTATGAGCATATACGGCTGGTGGAATTGGGCCAGGGTGAAAGGTAATGAAAGAGTAGTCCACATTACCAGGACCAATACCAGGGAAAAATTAATAGGTTTCGGGCTATTTCTGATGACCATGGGTGTTACATATGGGGTCTACAGGGGATTCGGCACCCTGCTTGAAGGCGCTAATTACATCGATATCTTTACTTCGGGCGTATTCTTTACCGCCATGTGGTACATGGCGAATAAAAAACTGGAGAACTGGACCCTCTGGATTTTCGCAGATATTATTACCGTTCCCTTATATGCTTATAGAGGATGGGGTATGCTTTCTCTTCAATATCTTATCTTTACCATCCTGGCCGTTCAAGGTTATTTAGCATGGAAGAAAGACTTAAACAAATCCCTTCAGACGTTGTAAAAATCGTATTGTTTGGCCCCGAATCCACTGGTAAGACTACCCTTTCACAGCAATTAGCCTCCTATTACAATACGCTCTGGGTTCCGGAATATGCCAGGGAATACCTGCAGAATAAATGGGACAGGGAACATAAAACATGTGAACCACATGACCTTCTTCCTATTGCTGAGGGACAAATACGATTGGAAAATGAGTATACTAAAAAAGTAAAGGATCTGTTGATTTGCGATACCGATCTGCTTGAAACAAAAGTTTACTCAGAGGCGTATTACCTGGGCTATACAGATCCAATTCTCGAAAAATATGCCCTTGAAAATCAATATGATTTGTATCTTCTAACCTACATTGATACTCCCTGGGTTAAAGATGATCTCAGAGACAAACCGGATGAAAGAGAGAAGATGTATTTATACTTTAAGGATACCCTTGAGAAGTACAACAGAAATTTTGTTATTTTAAAAGGGGAACCAGAGAAGAGACTTAAGATAGCCATAGAGCACATAGACCAAATATTAGCGAATGATTGAATTTACTCAAAGGGATATAAGGCAGTTAGAGGAAAAAGGAATCAGCAGGAAAACGGTAGAAGCCCAGATACGGACCTTTGTGGAAGGCATCCCTTTTATCAACCTCCATGGTCCTGCTGTTGTAGGGGATGGCATATTAAAAACCGATGCGAAACAGGATAAAAGATTGGTGGAGAAATTCGAAAGTTCACAGTCCAAGCTCTCCCTGCTGAAGTTTGTTCCTGCCTCCGGGGCAGCATCCAGGATGTTTAAGTCGCTTTTCAACTTTCTCGACACTTACAAACCTGATAAAGAGCGTTTCTCTTCATATGTGGACCGAAAAGAACAAAAGGAAATAGGGGAGTTTTTTGAGCGAGCCACTGAACTTCCATTTTATGAAATGGTTTTAAAGCGCATTGGGCAAAAGAATCTATCTGAGGATAGCTCGAAATACGCCTTCGTAAAAGAATTGTTGAGTGAGGAAGGATTAAATTATGGATTTTACCCCAAGGGCTTACTGCCTTTTCACAAATACAAAGACCATCTGGTGACTCCTTTTGAAGAGCATCTTTTAGAAGCTGCCTACTATGCCAGGTCTAAGGACAAAGCCTTTCTCCATTTTACTATTTCAGAACAACACCAGACTCTTTTTAACACTGAACTAAAGAAGGTGGGAAAACGGGCGTCTGAACGGACAGACACCAATTTTATAGTAGACTACTCTTATCAGAGTCAGGCTACAGATACCATTGCCGTCACCCCCGATAATCAGCCTTTCAGGAATGAGGATAATTCTGTGCTGTTCAGACCGGGGGGGCACGGAGCATTAATCCAAAACCTCGATCAGCAGGATGCGGATATTATCTTTATTAAAAATATCGACAATGTAGTTACGCGCGACAAATGCGATGAGATAGCAAGATCGAAAAAAGTACTGGCCGGCGTACTTCTTGAACTGCAGGAGCAGATTTTTAATTTTTCAAACATCCTTGAGGAGCAGACCATGGACGGGAATACACTGGATGAAGTAAAATCATTTCTTGAAAACGATCTCAATGTGCGCTTTTCTGAAAATTTCTCGGGATTTACCCTGGGTCAGCAGATAGAGATCCTGAAGGATAAGCTCAACAGACCTATACGCGTTTGTGGGATGGTAAAGAATGAGGGTGAACCCGGAGGTGGTCCGTACTGGGTTAAGGACAGAAATGGAAATATAAGTTTGCAAATCGTTGAATCTGCCCAGGTCGATCTCAGCCATGAACAGCAGACGGCTATCTTTAAAAAAGCAACACATTTTAATCCTGTTGATCTTGTTTGCGGAGTAAAGGATTTTAAAGGGAATAAGTTTAACCTCATGAATTACGTGGATGAGAAGCAGGGGTTTATCACCCGGAAAACAAAAGAGGGAAAAGAACTCAAGGCACTTGAACTTCCAGGACTATGGAATGGCGCTATGGCTTACTGGAATACTATTTTTGTAGAAGTACCATCCTCTACCTTTAATCCGGTGAAAACCGTGAACGACCTACTAAAACCTGCGCATCAGGTAAATTAAGAAAGGATCCCCTTTTATTTTAGTATTATTCCGAATCGAGTACTTATCTTTGTCTTATCTCAAAGGGGTGCCTGTGGAGTTTTTCTTCCCTGAGGAACAAAACAGGCTGAGAGTATACCCAATGAACCTGGGCGGGTAATGCCGCCAAGGGATCCGGATTTTTATAAAAAAAGTTCCGGACTTGAGAAAGAATCAGACCCATGTTCGACTCTTTCCAAATGGGTATCAAATAGTTTCAGAAATTATTAATTGAATAATTACCCCTTTTATTCATAAAGCAAAATGAATGAAAAGAGGAATTATTTTTTCAGTAATCATCGGAACTCTGGGAATGGCCTTTGGTCAGGAGCAGGCGAAAGACACCACCCTGGCCAAAGAAATTATCCTGGATGAGGTATTGGTTTCATCCGTAAGGGTAACCAAAGAATCACCCGTAACCTTCTCTAATATTACCAAGGCAGAATTAGCACCCAGGAACCTGGGTCAGGACATTCCTATTCTTTTGAATTTTCTTCCTTCTGTTGTAACTACTTCCGATGCGGGAGCAGGAGTGGGATATACCGGTATAAGGGTAAGGGGGAGCGATGCCACACGGGTGAATGTTACTATTAATGGTATTCCGTATAACGATTCAGAGTCTCACGGTACTTTCTGGGTGAATTTGCCCGATTTTGCCTCATCTACCGAAGACCTGCAGTTACAACGAGGTGTTGGAACTTCTACTAACGGCGCCGGCGCCTTTGGAGCTAGCCTCAACCTGCTTACAGATGCCGTATCTGAAGAAGGATACGCACAACTGGCTACCTCCTATGGGAGTTTTAATACCATGAGGAATAATGTAAAGTTTTCCACAGGCTTGCTCAATGAGGCCTTTGAATTTTCAGGCCGACTCTCGAGGATCATTTCTGATGGGTACATAGACAGAGCTTCTTCTGCCCTTGATTCCTATTTTCTGCAAGGTGCCTTCAGGGACGGGAATACACTTGTAAAGGCCTTACTTTTCGGCGGGCATGAAATTACCTATCAGGCTTATTTTGGTATAGATGCCCAAACCCTGGCCACGGATCGTAGATTTAATCCAGCAGGACAATATACTGATGAGAATGGAGAGACCAGGTTTTATGAAAACGAAGTAGACAATTATAAACAAGACCATGCTCAACTCCACTGGAATCAGAATCTGGGGCAGGGCTGGAATTCAAGTTTAGCCTTTCATTATACCAGAGGGAGAGGATATTTTGAGCAGTACAGGGAAGATGATGATTTTGACACCTATGGCTACGATGCCATTACTGTTAATGGAGAAACTATAACTGAAACCGACTTGGTGAGGAGGAGGTGGCTCGACAATGATTTCTATGGCACGGGGTTTTCGCTGAATAAGGATTTTGAAAAAACAAAGTTTATCCTTGGAGGAGGATATAACCTGTATGAAGGAGACCATTTTGGGGAGGTAATTTGGGCCCGTTTTGCACCAGAAGCCGATATCAGGGATCGGTATTATGACGATAATTCAAGAAAAACTGATTTTAATGTGTTTGCAAAGGTGAATCATAAATGGAATGACAGATGGAGCTTTTACGGGGATCTGCAGTTGCGCTCCGTTGCGTATCAAGCCAATGGGAATGAAACCGGACTTGTAGACGACACTTTTAATTTCTTCAATCCGAAAGCCGGACTGACTTACGATCTGGATACGAATAACAATTTTTACTTTTCCTGGGCTGTGGCTAACCGCGAACCAAACCGAAATGACTATGAAAATGGCAACCCAAAACCGGAACGCCTCAATGATCTGGAGCTTGGCTGGAGGTTGGTCACTCCTGATATTCAGATCAATACAAATCTCTTTTATATGAGATATAAAGATCAGTTAGTTCTAACAGGGGAATTAAATGATGTAGGGGCACCGCTAAGGGCAAATATTGGTGATAGTTACCGCCTCGGTTTGGAGATTGATGCGGCACTGAAGCTCGGAAAATCCTTTTTATGGCAACCCAACCTGGCCTTGAGCACAAATAAAAATATAGACTATGTCTTTCAAAGAGATGGAATTTTGGAGGAATTGGGAAATACAAATATCTCCTATTCCCCGGGGTTGGTCATTGGAAACCGGATTGCTTATCAGCCAAGTTCAGAATTTACACTTGCCTTGCTAACCAAATATGTTGGGAAGCAGTACATGGGAAATATTGATGCCGATTCATCGGTGCTGGAAGCGTATTCCCAAACCGACTTTAATGTGTCGTATGAGATCAAACCACGGGCTTTGCTGAAAAGGATAGTCTTGTCGGCCCTGGTAAATAATATCTTTGATGCCAAGTACGTGTCTAACGGTTATTTTTTCACATTTGATGACGATTTTAGCAATCCCGGAACCACTACAACAATAGAAGGTGCAGGGTTTTATCCCCAGGCCGGGATCAATGCACTTATAGGGATACAAATGGAGTTTTAAGGGTTCGTTAAACGGGTTGTTGGATACAGCGGAGGTCAGTTGCTGATCACTATAATATTTCCACTTTGGGATGCCTGGTATTCCAGCATATTGTAATATCTCTTCCCGTCATCAGGTATGGAGAATTGTTGCCCGGTAAAAAGACTGTATTCAAATCCCTCACAGCTGCATATCGCTGTCTGTCCGTTTAGTTCTGTGGTAGAGCAGGGACTTGGGGAATGATTGGGGCAGCTGGCTTCAAAGACCCTGTAGGTGAATCCGGTATTCATCACAAAAACTCCCCGGATTCCAACTCCCTGTGCTCCAATATAAACGGCATTACCGGCGTTGGTAAGCGGACTGTAAAGCGGGAGATTGAGGTTGATCTCAAACCGGAATCCTATTTCCTGTAAATAAGGATTTCTTTGTCCCTGGTCATTATTACAAGCGAGCAGGAAAATGAACAAAAAGAGGAATCGAACAGATCTCATAGGTCTTCCGTGAATTGGATGATACTGCAAAATTCATCAAAAAATCTGTATCTTTGGCCATAATCCTCTCTAAAATACACCCACAACCGGGTGGAAGATGCAGGGGATTTTCTATTTATAAAATGAAGACGATATGAGTAATGTGTCTTATTACACCGCGGAAGGACTAAAGAAATTGAAGGAAGAACTCAATCATTTAAGGGATATAGAACGCCCTAAAGCCTCGCAGGCGATAGCAGATGCAAGGGATAAAGGGGATTTATCTGAAAATGCTGAATACGACGCTGCCAAGGAAGCGCAGGGTCACCTCGAATTGAAAATAGCTAAACTGGAAGAAACATTGGCCAATGCCCGCCTCATTGATGAATCCCAATTGGATACTTCCAAAGTATTGGTATTATCTACAGTTAAACTCCGCAATAAGCAAAATAGGATGGAGATGAAATATACCCTTGTGGCCGAAAGCGAAGCAGACCTAAAGTCGGGAAAGATATCTGTGACTTCACCTATCGGGAAGGGGCTACTGGGGAAACAAGTAGGAGATACAGCTGAGATCAGCGTCCCTAATGGGACATTGAAATTTGAAATATTGGAGATCACCAGGAACTGAGGAAGAAAAATATTTATCTTTACTCCTGTCATTTCTATGGCAGGATTTTTTTTTCATTAATACTCTAACTATGCCAAGCATTTTCACCAAAATCATCTCAGGCGAAATTCCCAGTTACAAAATTGCCGAAGACGAGAATTATTTTGCTTTTCTTGACATCAATCCCAACGCAGTGGGGCACACCCTTTGTGTTCCTAAGAAAGAGGTTGATAGATTATTCGATCTGGATGAAGAGACCTATGCAGGCCTGATGAAATTCGCAAGGAAAATAGGTATCGCCCTGGAAGCAGCTATTCCCTGTAAGCGTGTAGGTATGACGGTAATTGGCCTTGAGGTCCCTCATGTTCATGTACACCTCATCCCCCTGCAGAAGATGGCTAATGCCACTTTTCAGGAAAAAGTTAGCCTGACAAAGGATGAATTTGAAGAAGTAGCTAAAAAAATCAGAGCACATCTTTAAACATTCCGGTGGAGTACATATACACCAGAGCAACCGATACTGCGAATAGGAGAAAAATTAGCCAAAGGCTTAGTTTGGTGAGTCGTGTCCTCCTCGGTTCAGGGACAACCATTTTTTGAAAATACTCAAAACTTCGCTCAATATCCTGCGTCCACGATACGGGGTAAATGACAGAGCCGCAGGTGAGACAGCGTATTTCCTGACTTACTTCAGCGGTGGTTCTGTTATAAAACCGACTTATAATATGCTTTTGAAAAAAGGTTAGTTTCAGCTCCTGGTTAAAGCATTCAGGGCAATTGTTGGTCAGATCTGCTTCTTTGATGATATCCAGTTGTTCTTTAGCCATAACTATGAATTTATCAGTAAAGATATTTGCATAACAGTTCCCTGCTTGCTTGAGGTAAGTACCTTTATTTTTCCTTTGTGGTATTCTTCAACAATACGTTTTACCAGAGAGAGTCCGAGGCCCCATCCCCTTTTTTTGGAAGTTACACCAGGCTCAAAAATGGTCTGAAAACTACTTTTTGGGATTCCCTGTCCAGTATCTGAGATCAGAATATTTACGTATTTGCCATCCGGGATGATTTCAAGTGAAATGGAACCCTTGCCCTTCATGGCGTCAATACCATTTTTTACCAGATTTTCTATAGTCCAGTTATATAGGGCACTGTTAAGCATAATAGGCAGGGATTCAACCCTTGAGTTAAATGAATACCGAATGAGGCGCGAACTTCTCATTTGCAGATATTCAAAAGCCTTTTTTGTTTCCTCCACAATATCGAGAAGTTCTAACTTGGGGAGTGATCCAATATTGGAAAACCTTTCCGTTATGGTTTGTAGACGATCAATATCTTTCTCAATTTCTTCGGTTATTGCATTATTAAGGTCCTCGTTCTTAAGGAGCTCGTTCCAGCCCAGGAGGGAAGTCAGGGGGGTACTGATCTGGTGTGCCGTTTCTTTGGCCATCCCGGCCCATAATTTATTCTGTTCTGAGGCTTTGTTGGTTTTAAAGAAAAAGAAGATTACCGCTCCAAAAAGCAGGATAATCAAAAGGAGCGCAATAGGATAGTACTTTAATTTGTTGAGCACTTCCGAATTGCCGTAATACAAGGTAGCCAGGGTCTCTCCGTCGTATGTAATGGCAATAGGGTTATTTTCGCTTTTAAACTTTGCGATTTTCTGCTGAAGTTCCAAAGAATCAGACTCCATTTCCACGGGCATATTATTGGTTTTAACAGAGCCATCCCTGTTGACAAGGATCATTGGAGTTGACGTATTATTCTGAAATATTTTAACGTGCAGATTACCCAGATCACGATCCTCCGAAGATTGAAGTAATTCTGATTGTGCGGTGGCCCAGATCTCCATTTTATAACGTTCTTCCTCCTTGAATTTCTTAAAAAAACTATTGGTATTCCACAGAATAAGGCTTACGATAACAAATGATGCTATCAGCAGAAAGAAATTGGAGAATTTGTTTTTTGGATTAAATGCCATCCTTTAGAAACGTGCATTAAAGATAACTTAATTTGATGTCAAATGTTGTATCAGAGAAGCCTGTCTCGCATAAAAATTGCCTACAATTTATGTACCTTTGCCATCTATGTCGGAAATGGTAAGCCTGAGCCCTTCAAAACTTCCTGTGCCTGAACTACACAGCTATTTATTAGGTGCTGTAGGGCCCAGACCTATTGCGTTTGCCAGTACCGTAGACGAGGAAGGGAGGCCAAATTTATCGCCCTTTAGTTTTTTTAATGTCTTTAGTGCTAATCCGCCCGTACTCATATTTTCCCCGGCCAGAAGGGTACGTGACAATACCACTAAACACACGCTGGAAAATGTGTTGAAAACAAAGGAGGTTGTTATTAATGTAGTGGATTTCAACATGGTACAGCAAATGTCCCTGGCCAGTACTGAATACGAAGAAGGGGAGAATGAGTTTGTCAAAGCCGGACTAACCATGGTATCCTCTGAGGAAGTGAAACCTTTCAGGGTTGGGGAATCTCCTGTGCAGTTTGAATGTCGGGTGATAAAAGTTGAACCTCTTGGAGAGGGAGGTGGTGCAGGCAACCTCATTTTTGCCGAGGTTGTAAGATTCCATATTAAAAAAAATATCCTCGATACAGATGGGGGAATCGACCAGCATAAGATCGATCAGGTTGCCCGAATGGGGGGGAACTGGTATACCCGCGCAAATATGGGTATGTTTGAAGTCCCAAAACCCATTCGCTCCAAGGGAATGGGGATTGACAAACTCCCCGATCACATCAGGAATAGTAATGTTCTAAGTGGGAATGACCTTGGTATGCTGGGAAATGTGGAAGCGATGCCTTCAGAACAGGAGATAGAAGAATTTATAGAGGAGAATCCTCAGATCAGGGATTTAATAAAACAAAATAAGGGTGAACTCATCCACAAAAAAGCAAAGGAATTTTTAATGAAGAATGAAGTGTCTTCCGCCTGGAAGGTACTCATGTTAACACAATAGTTATGGAAATACAAGGAAAGGTAAAAATGATTGATGAAACCAAAACCTACGGGTCTAATGGTTTCAGGAAAAGGGAATTGGTAGTAACAACTGAAGAGCAATATCCACAACACCTTATGATAGAGTTTGTACAGGATAAAACCGATTTATTAAACGCTTTTAAAGAAGGAGACCTGGTAAAGGTGAGCATTAACCTGAGGGGAAGAGAATGGGTAAATCCACAAGGGGAAACCAAATATTTTAACTCCATCCAGGGATGGCGAATTGAAAAAGTAAGTGCTGAATCCGATTCACAGGAAATTCCTCCTGTTCCACCAATGGATGCCTTTGAGCCTGCAAATGAGCTTAATGAAGAAGACCACGACGATCTGCCCTTTTAAATAAGAGTGCAATTCTACCCGGTAATTTTTTATACCCTGAGTATCGTTGAAGAATAAGAACAGGCCGATTACATTTCTTGACGACAGGCTGATCTTTCCTCCTGTTGAGATGGCTAACCCGGAAGGATTGTTGGCCGTTGGCGGGGATCTTATGCCTGAACGGCTTATCCTGGCATACAGAAACGGGATTTTTCCCTGGTTCAATGAGGATTCCCTTATCCTTTGGTGGTGCCCCGATCCGAGGATGGTCTTATTCCCTTCAAAGGTCAGGATCTCCAAAAGCATGCGAAATACTTTAAACAGGGGCCATTTCAAAATTACAAAAGACAAGGCGTTTGAAAAGGTAATACAAGAGTGTTCCAATGCTCCGAGACCAGGGCAGCAGGGAACGTGGATAACACAAAAAATGATCGATGCCTATGTTCAATTGTTTAAACAAGGCATTGCCCATTCCTATGAAGTCTGGCAGGGAGAAAAACTTGTAGGGGGTTTGTACGGATTAGACCTTGGTCATGTCTTTTGTGGTGAAAGCATGTTCAGTAAAGAAAATAATGCCTCAAAAGTTGCCCTTATCCATATGTGCAGGGAGATGGAAAAAGAAAACTACTCTTTGATAGATTGCCAGTTGCACACCCCTCATCTTGAAAGCCTGGGGGCAGAATTGATGCCCAGAGCGGATTACCTCTCCATTTTAAAGAGAGAAAATAAGGGAAGAATTTAAAAACAATACCGGTTGGGTATTTCTTGTGTAGTTCTCAAGCCTGTATTCAAGTCCGGCCTGAAGCTGCACTGTGTCTTCCAGTAACCAGCCCAAAGCAGCTGTAAAACGCTGGTCGTATTGTGCGCCCCTACCACTTGCTACACTGAGGAGGGCTTCGGTATTCAGAATGAGGTAGGCTTCATTAATATCCACTTTTTCACCTTCCAGAGGAAAATCAAGAGTAAACCTATACCTGAAACGATGTACTGTGACATCCGGAAAAAAACGTTGCTCTGTACGCCAGCGGTGTCCGTATCTCACTACCATAGGACGCGTAGTTGTATTTAGTTGCTGGGTTAGTCTTAATTCATTGGTCCGGGTATTATCAAAAAGTTTGCGAAACCGGTACATGAGCCCAGCTCCAAAACTTGTATTCACCCCCGTCTTAAAATTGGAGAAATGTGAAATATCAAAGTTTCTTCCCTCCAGCCTAAATTTATCCTCCCGATAGATGAAATTCCTGCTACTTAAGGTGAAATTCTGAGAATAGGAGGTGGTGACATTATAATTGAGCGCAAGCTGTGGCTGAAGATAGGAAAGAAAGGATTCCTGAGACGAAACCGACTCAGCACTCAGTATAAAAACAAGAATAAAAAGAATTCTAATACAGGATGTGGTCATAATTTGGAGGTAGCGACTTTCGTCGGGAGATAAAGGCGCCGTCAGAATTAAAGAGGTATTCGTATTCTTCACGACCCGCATCAGTCTTACAGAAAACAACCATTTCATAGTTGATATAGGGGAGGATAAGATTCTGGAAGGCATCCTTGATCACTTTTTCCATTTTTTGCTTTTCTGTTACTGGGTATTGTTGTTGCAGTCTCCGGATTTTAAAATTTATACAGTTCCCCTTGAGATAATCTGAAACTGATGAGAATACGTCTGTCGGGATATCTACTTCTTTAATCAGTACTTCAATGTCTTCCAACTCGCCTTCCGAATTAAATTCAATACTGTAATGCAGTCGGTCTTTTTTAAATTTAGCTTCAAAGCTTATGGTTGCGCTATCTATCTCCTTGTAGAATCGGAGTCGGCGGGAATCTTTAATCTGATCCTCTATTTGTTCCAGGGCATTTTGCGGAAATTGGGATTTCCTGATCCTGAATTCCCTTTCGTACTTTGCCTGGGCAAAAGCTGGGGAAAAACATAGAAAAGATAGGGCCAGTAATAGAATACTATATTTCATCATATCGGAAACAACTGCTAATGTGATCATTAACCATGCCTGTAGCCTGCATATGGGCGTATATCACGGTACTCCCAACAAATTTATATCCTCTGGCCTTCATATCTGCACTAATGGTATCTGAGAGGGAGGTCTTTGCCGGAATTTGTGATTGATCATCATAGCTATTTTTTAAAGGGGAATGATTGACAAATCCCCAGATATATTTGCTGAACGAACCAAACTCCTTTTGCGTATTGAGAAAGGCTCTGGCATTGCTAACGGTGGCGTGGATTTTTAGTTTATTACGGATGATACCCGCATCCTGGAGTAGGGAGTCTATTTTTTGCTGATTGTAATTCGCAATTTTATGGTAGTCAAAATCATCGAAGGCCTTTCGGAAGTTCTCTCTTTTATTCAGTACTGTGATCCAGCTGAGTCCCGCCTGAAAAGTCTCCAAAATCAGGAACTCGAATAATTTGGCATCATCTTTTACAGGCACACCCCATTCCTCATCATGGTATTTGATGTAGCGTTCGCTACCCAGGCACCATCCACATCGTACTTTGGTCATAGTGAAATACTTTATTCTTAAAGATAAAGGGAAAATTTAAAAGTATTACACGAAGATCATTGATATAGTGCATTCTTATAGTTACCTGAATTATGAAGTATATAAAGAACCGGCCTGCCATTCCCTCTATAGTAAAAGGATGGCAGAACCGGTATCAGAGAACAAACACTTATTTTGTTAACTCCCCAGCCGTTAGAGCATCTTCTAAATACGCATCGACGGTTTTGAAATTTCTGAAGAATTTTCTCCCATCCGTCCTTTTAAGGGTCACCCTGGTATCTCCTTCATCTGTATAGGCGTAATCTACCACTTCAACTTCTTTTCCGTAAACGGATTTAAGGTTGGCAATTCCTCCCCTTTTAATGATAAAGTTTTTTCTGGGAAAAAGCACGTATCGATATTGATCTGCGACGGGCTCATTGATAGTAAATACAGTTCCTTTTTCAATAGAAGTTTGTTGTGTTTGCTGTGCTTGTAGCGCTAGACCTCCCCCTAGGAAGCATAACACTATAAATAATAGTCGTCTCATGGTTATTAGTTTTGTTGTTCCCTCAAAAATAAAGAAGATTAGCTTATTTGTCAAGTAATACTATTGTTAAAAAACAGTTAAACTATTAGTATATGATAGTATTACTATTAAATTTGCTCTCGTTAAATGAAGTTTTATGAAACGTTTGTTGCAGACCATCAAGATAGAAGTGAACCGCAAAACATACGTTAAAGACCCCGAATCGTCTGATTTGGGCAAGCGTATTGTGGAGCACAGTATTCTTATGATCCATGAAATAGGTTTCGATTCTTTTACCTTCAAAAAACTGGGATCCAGCATCGGTTCTAATGAGAGTTCCATCTATAGATACTTTGAAAACAAGCACAAATTGTTGCTTTACCTAACTTCCTGGTATTGGGGCTGGCAGGAGTACCAGTTTGTTTTTGCAACCAATAGTATCGCCGATCCTTCAGAAAAATTACGCAAGGCAATTGAAGTTATAAGTAAACCCGTAGTGCTCGATGATTCCTTTACCCATATCAATGAAGTGCTTCTTAATGATATTATTATAAACGAATATTCCAAATCGTACTTAACTAAGGAAGTTGATACAGAGAACAAGGAAGGTTATTTTGAGATTTATAAAAGAATGGTTCTTAGGATCAGTGAGATGATCCAGGGGGTGGATCCCAACTATCCATATCCCTCAAGCCTTGCCAGCACGGTTTTGGAAGGATCGCTCCACCAGTATTTTCTAACACAACATTTTCCATCCCTGACCAATTGCAATAAAAAGGTAACACCAACACACTATTTTACACATTTGGTTTTTAATTCTCTTAACAAGTAATATATGGCAAAGACCGTTCTCACGGCCTGGCAGCGATTGCTGGGACTTTTGAAGTTGGATAAAAGGGACATTTTTCAGATTTTTTATTACGCTATTTTTGCAGGGCTGGTGAACTTATCGCTTCCCCTGGGGATAC
Organism: Muriicola sp. E247; assembly: GCF_041358175.1. Classification (NCBI taxonomy): domain Bacteria; kingdom Pseudomonadati; phylum Bacteroidota; class Flavobacteriia; order Flavobacteriales; family Flavobacteriaceae; genus Muriicola; species Muriicola sp. E247. The sequence continues at coordinate 152,506 of NZ_JBGKBE010000001.1, read as the reverse complement.
AGGCTATTATCAACCTGATACAAGGTGCCCAAATCAGCACTTCCTGGATCGTACTCGTCATTTTAGTGACCCTGGGGGTTGCTTTTGGTGGGATTTTACAGCTGATGCAGATCAGGATCATTGAAAACGTACAGCAAAAGATTTTTACAAGGTCTTCTTTTGAATTCGCCTACCGATTCCCCAAGATAAAACTGAGTGAACTCAGGAACCTCTATCCGCCGGAATTAGCCAATCGATTCTTTGATACACTTACCGTACAGAAAGGCCTTGCAAAAATACTGGTCGATTTTCCGGCAGCCTTACTTCAGATCATTTTTGGATTGATGCTGCTCTCTTTCTATCATCCTTTCTTTATTATCTATGGTTTTTTACTCCTCCTCCTGATCTACTTTGTATTTAAGTTCACAGCTCAGAAAGGACTAGAAACGAGTCTGGAAGAGTCTGAAAACAAATACAAAGTGGCCCATTGGTTACAGGAAGTTGCAAGATCTATCATCAGTTTTAAACTCTCTGGCAAAACCAGCCTCGCCATGGAAAAGAACGATGCGCTGGTGGAGAAATACCTGGAAGCACGCGAGGGTCATTTCCGTATCCTGGTGATCCAGTTTATCCAGATGATCGGATTTAAGGTGCTGGTCACGGTCGGACTTCTACTGATAGGTGGGATTCTTGTTCTCAACCAGGAAATGAATATCGGGCAATTTGTAGCCGCAGAAATCATCATCCTGTTGGTAATCAACAGTGTTGAAAAACTAATCCTTGGTCTGGAAACTTTTTATGACCTGCTCACCTCCCTTGAAAAATTAGGTCAGGTTGTGGATAAGGAGCTTGAACCTGTAAACGGAGAGCGCCCGTTTGGGGAAAAGGATTCCTTCGATGTGGAATTAAAGGAACTTCGGTATAATGTTCCTGGCACAAATAAGCCCATTATCGATGATTTATCCCTGATGATCACACCGGGATGTACGATCCTGATCAAAGGCCACAGTAGTTCGGGGAAATCTACCTTGCTAAGACTCATCGCAGGCATAGTAGAGCCCGATCAGGGAGCAATATATGTCAACAATGTTTCCTTGAAATCGATCTCCCTGAATTATTACAGATCCCATATAGGTCAGTCCCTTACAGAGGAAAGTCCGTTCGAAGGCAGCATCCTGGAAAATATCACCTTCGGAGACTTGTCAGTAACCGAAGAAGAAGTTTACTGGGCGCTCGAAAAGGCGGGTCTCACCGAATTTGTAAAAGAACAACCTATGGGGATCAGGACTATGCTCTATCCTGAGGGGCAGCAGATTCCCTATGTAATATCGAAAAAAATTGTGCTTGCCCGGAGTATTGTGCGTAAGCCAAGATTACTTATTCTAAAAGATCCTCTGGATCATTTTAACCCGGACGAGGCAGATCGGATTATCGATTTCTTAACCGACAGGTCTAATCCCTGGGCCCTTGTCGTGGTTAGTCAGAATGCCCGTTGGATGAAAAAATGTACGCGGATCATCACTATGAAGAATGGTAAAATAATTAATGAAAGCTAAAGGCTATGTTGAATATATCTCCAAACAGACTTAACAGGAAAGTCGATCTGATGAACTACAGATCGTCTCAGAAGGTATTTCATTCAAAGCATTACAAACATTTTAATCGTTTTTTGCTTGCCTTTACTATAATAGGATTTATTGTCCTTTTTCTCCCATGGACACAGACCATTTCGGGCAAAGGATACCTCACTACCCTCAATCCTGAACACAGACCTCAGACGATACAATCCCCTATTCCGGGCCGGATTGAAAAATGGTATGTTCAGGAAGGAGATTTTGTAAAAAAGGGTGATACCATCCTTTTTATCTCTGAGGTAAAAAGTGAGTATTTCGACCCAAATCTGATTTCCAGAACAGGGGATCAGATCAGGGCAAAATCCATGTCGGTTAGTTCATATCAGGAGAAGGTAAAGGCTCTGAATGCACAGATAGGCGCTCTGAAGAGAGAACGGCAGCTCAAGCTCGAGCAAGCCAGGAATAAGTTGTTACAGGCTAATTTAAAAGTGCAGAGTGACAGTATTGATCTGGAAGCAGCCAAAACCAATATTACCATCGCGCAAAGACAGTACGACCGGGTGGTGCAACTTCAGGATGAAGGGCTGAAAGCCATTACGGATGTAGAGGAGAAACGTCTCAAACTACAGGAGACGCAGGCGAAACTTATTTCACAGGAAAACACCTTGCTGGCTTCTAAGAATGAGATCATAAACGCCACCGTAGAGATCAACAGGATTGAAGCCGAATATACGGACAAGATTTCCAAGGCTCAGAGTGACATGTTTACCGCTCAGTCTAACCAGTTTGATTCCGAAGCCCAGGTGACTAAACTCGAAAATGAATTCACGAATTATGAGGTTCGAAGTCAGATGCAATACATCAGGGCGCCCCAAAGTGGATTTATCACTAAAGCAATCCAGGCCGGTATAGGGGAAACTTTTAAGGAAGGAGATAAACTGGTGGGAATTATGCCTTCAGAATACGCAATGGCTGTGGAAACATACGTAGAACCCCTAGACCTTCCCCTGATTCATATAGGGGAAAAGGTGAGAATTCAGTTCGATGGATGGCCTGCGATTATTTTTAGTGGTTGGCCTAATGTTTCTTACGGCACCTATGGAGGTAAAGTAGTGGCGATAGAAACCTTTATCAGCAGTAATGGTAAATATAGAGTCTTACTGGCTGCGGATCCTGAGGATCAGCCCTGGCCTAAGGATATCCGGGTAGGATCGGGTGCAAATACGTTGGCCCTGTTAGAAGATGTGCCTATCTGGTATGAACTCTGGAGACAACTCAATGGATTCCCTCCCAACTATTATCAGCCTGAAGAAGGAATGGCTCAAAATAATAAAAAGTAAGGATGAGGAGATATCTAACGATATTAGGATTGTTTCTTTCTTTTAGTCTCCTTGGACAGGAGGCAGATTCCCTTACACTTAATTTCAGGGAATACCTGGGTTATGTAAAAAAGTATCACCCCATTGCCAAACAGGCCGAATTGGTCATTGCCATTGGTGAAGCCAATCTGATGAAGGCCCGGGGAGGCTTTGATCCAAAGGTTGAAGTAGATTACGACCGCAAGAAATTTAAGGGTACTGAATACTATGACCGACTTAATGCCACCTTTAAGATACCAACCTGGTATGGGATTGAACTCAAAGGAAATTTTGAACAGACCGATGGTGAATTTTTAAATCCAGACGAAACTTTACCGGATGATGGTTTATACAGTGCAGGTGTATCATTTTCGCTTGGGAAGGGATTTCTTGCAAATGACCGAATGGCCACAGTGCGAAAAGCTAAATTTTTCCGGGAACAGACCCTGGCAGACAGGGACCTGCTTATAAATACCATACTTTTTGATGCATGTGTTGCTTATTTTGATTGGTTACAGGCATATAACGACCGGGAAATTTATCGCCGGTTTCTGGACAACGCTCAGATACGATTCGAAGGAATCAGGAAGAGGGCCAGGGCAGGAGATTTAGCCGCAATCGATACCGTTGAAGCAAAAATTGCCTACCAGAACAGAGCTCTTGGCCTAACCCAGGCCGAGGTGACCCTTAGGAACAAAACCCTGGCATTATCTAATTTTCTCTGGATGCCGAATAATATACCCGTGGAACTCAGGGAAGAAGTTATTCCAGATACAACACTTGAAGGTGAAATAGATCTTGCCCTTGAAATTATGGGCCTGCCTTTGGATAGTTTTACGATCGAAAACCATCCTAAAATTATATCCCTCGGACGCAAAATAGACCAGTTGACAATAGACAAACGATTAAAGACAAATAACCTTTTACCTCAAATTGACCTCGAATACAATTTTCTGACGGAGACTCCGGAATTGATCAATTCCCTACAGCAAGAAAATTACAAAGGTGGGGTGAATATCAGTTTGCCACTTTTCCTGCGAAAAGAAAGGGGAGAGCTGAAACTGGCGAAATTTAAATTGAGGGATGCCGAATTTGAGTATGCCAATGCCTCCATATCTATTGCGAACAAAGTGCTTGCGATCTATAATGAACTGGAATCTTTCGAGGAGCAAAATCAATTGGTTTACGATATAGTTACAAATTACAGAACCCTACTCCGGGGGGAAGAACGCAAATTTAATTTTGGTGAAAGTTCACTTTTTCTGATTAATAGCCGGGAGAGTAAACTGATCGACGCAAGGCTCAAACAAAATGAATTGCAAAACAAATTCTTCAAGGCAAAAGCAAAGTTGTTCCAGAGCCTGGCTATCAATCCTGAAAGTCTTTGATGGAATTTATCTCTGAAAAGGACATGTAAGGAAAGAGATTAAAATTCTACAAAGGACCTGAACATCTACACCTTCACTAGTCATAAGTATAAAACAAAAATGGAAAAACAAACATCATTTACATCTTCACAAGACTTATTGCAGGAGGTAATCCGGAAGGGCATGACATATCTTGAGTTTCGCGAGTTGGTGGCTGATCTGGCCAGGAAAAATGGTACAACCGGACCTGAACAGACCGATGCCTATAAACATTATACGGAACTCAATGACAGACGGATGAGACGCTGGGACAAGACCTTTAAGATTTCCGACGAAATCAATTCGAAGATTGCCAATTACTCCAGAAAGGTTACCTGGCTTGTGATTACCGAGAGTTGGTGTGGGGATGCTGCCCCCAGTCTGCCTGTTATGAACAGGATGGCTGAAATAAATGACGAAATTGACTTAAGGATTATATTGAGAAGTGAATATCCCAGGATCATGGATATGTTCTTGACTGATGGTAAAAGATCGATCCCAAAATTAATCGTGATCGATACAGAAGATATGGAGGTAATAAATACCTGGGGACCATTGCCTTCAAAAGCTACCCTTTTGGCCATGGAGTACAAGAAGGAACACGGATCTCTTTCTGCCGCTTTTAAGGAGGACTTACAGCAATGGTTTAATGCGGATAAGGGGAAGAATACACTAGAAGACCTGCTACAACTATTTACTTTGAAATAGATAAGTAATGGTACCCAGTTGCGACGCCTTGTCTCCGGGATTAAATCTGGCTTTCAGGGCGTACTGTATCGCATTTTCAACCAGGCAACCATTGGAAGTGTTCGAACTAGTTGCGTTAAAGTTGGCATCCGTAACATACCCCAATCGATCTACCGTAATGTTTATAACCACTTTTCCTCCTTCGAGGCAAGTATATATTGGAGGTGGAAGCTCATAACTGTTCCGATCTACCAGGGAATAGGAAATACGGGTAGTCCTGTTCTTCATGTAGTCTGTATACTCCTTTTTTTCAGCATCTTTTTCCCCCAGTTGTTGCTTACGCTCTTCCCTTTTATTGGCCATTTCCTTTAGAGAATTCGCGAAAGCCTCATTTTCATTCAACATTTCTTCAAGTGATTTCTCATCCGAGTTCAGTTGATGCTCTTCCATGAGTTCCTCAAGTGTTTTCAAAGGTTCAGGGTTGCCAAAACTCGGTTTTGCTGTCTCGTTTACAGCCCGGTTGCTTTTTAATATATTGGTATTGGCCAGTTCCTCTGCCCTTTTTTCTTCCTGCTCGAGAATCTCCTGAAGATCTTCATCAGCCAAACTCATTTCGATGACGTATTCGTCCTGTTCTTCAGCATCGAGATGCAGATTAAAGAGCAGGAGTACCATAATAGAGAGCGAAAAGAACGTAATGATCAACGAGAGTTGATTTCTGTTCAAATTCGATATCCATTGGAAATATGTCGCGATTTTGTTCATTAATCTCAGCTACTCCTCCCTAAAATTACAAAACGAACGACTTATTCCGCTAAGTACTTTGCCCTGAATTCGGGGGGTGTTATAGCATTATTTACGTTGTACAGGCCTATTTTGGTTCTTCTCAGGGCAGAAAGGTGTCCTCCTGACGCTAGTGCTCGGCCAAAATCATGCGCAAGTGACCTGATGTATGTCCCTTTGCTACAGACCACTCTGAAATGAACCCTGGGCATCTCAACAGCAGTAATTTCGAACTCAAATATTTCTATTTCCCGTGTATTAATAACTACCTCTTCGCCTTCCCGGGCATATTGATAAAGTCGTTTCCCATCCTTTTTCAAAGCTGAAAAAACAGGGGGTTTTTGTTGGATCTTTCCAGTAAATTGAGAGGTAGCTTCCTTTATTTTTTGTTCTGTGAGATGATTGGTTTTGTATTCCTTATCTATTTCGGTTTCCAGATCAAAGGAGGGGGTAGTGGCCCCAAGAGTTATGGTGCCTGTATATTCTTTTCTCTGCCCCTGAATTTCGGAAATCCTCTTGGTAAACTTACCAGTACAGATCACTAAAAGGCCGGTTGCGAGAGGATCGAGAGTGCCGGCATGCCCAACTTTAATTTTTTTAAGATTAAATTTTTTTCGAATGGTCCATTTAATGAAATTAACTGCCTGGAATGAGGTCCATTCAAGGGGTTTATCAATTAGCAATACCTGCCCTTCCTGAAACTCTTCTTTGGAAATCAAGTCCATTTTACGGTTTGTTTTGGAAATCTAGCTCCATAGGCCCAGGGCGATTGCTGTAAGTCCTACCAGGAAACAGTAGATAGCAAAGTACTGTAATTTGCTCTGCCTTACTAATTTGATCATCCAGATACATGCAACCAGACCAGAAAGAAAGGCAGCGAGGAAGCCCGCACCCAGGGAAACCATTTGTGCACTTTGAAAATCGATCTCACCACTTAATAAGTCCTTCGCCATTTTTCCGAGAATAAGCGGGACTACCATTAAAAATGAAAATCGTGTAGCCTTATTTTTGTCAATTCCCAGAAGCACAGAAGTTGAAATTGTAGCACCACTTCTCGAAATTCCCGGAAGAATAGCAATAGCCTGGGATACGCCGATAACAAAAGCATTGAGAAAGGTAACCTGTTTCTGGGTCTCTTTGGCCCTGTCTGCCATATAGAGTAGCAGTGCAGTTACAATAAGCATAAACCCGACTAATACAACATTCTCACCGAAGAGGCTTTCCAATTCTTTTTCAAAGAAATAACCAATAAAGGCTGCGGGTAGCATGGACAGAATAATTTTTAGCGAAAATTCAGTTTCCTCATTCCACTTGAATTGAAATAAGCCTTTAAGGATGCTCCACACATCAGCTCTGAAAACCACAAGGGTACTCAGGGCAGTAGCAAAGTGGAGTACAACAGTAAATAGTAAACTGTCCTGGGGAATAGACTCGTCTCCCAGAATTGCCTTTCCAAGCTCTAAATGCCCACTGGAAGAAACCGGAAGAAATTCAGTCAAACCTTGTACGATGCCAAGGATGATGGCGTCTATTATATCCAATTATTTGTTTTTATGGGGATTTAAAAGGATTGCATATACCTCCAACCCAAGGCCAATCAATACCAGGGTGGGAGCGAGTTTTATCCGTCTAAAACTGTAGATGTCCGGGTTAAATACCGTCGGATCATCACTTCCCCCTCCGCTCATCAGAATAAAGCCCAAGGCTATAAATGCTATTCCGAGGAACATAAAAAGGTAGTTTTTCCTTTGAAAGATAAATTCCTGTCGCGGAGTGTCCTTTGTATTCTTCTGCTTTTTACCCATATCCGCAAAGTTAATAATATAAATCGTCTGTTCTCAGATTCAAAAAACGTTGTGTTGCGAAAAATGTACTTAGTAATGAGATCATCAAGCCAAGTACAAATACGCCGAGGAAAAGCCCTCCCAGGAACCAGATATCTGAAAGCAGTTCCAGTTCTGGAAAATTCAGGTTCATGTAATAGAGGAGGCCACCGAGAAAGAGTAAAGCCAGCAGTGATCCCAGCATCCCCAATTTGACATTTGTCCAAATAAAAGGCCTTCTGATAAATGTCTTGGTTGCCCCCACCATTTGCATGGTTTTGATGATAAATCGTTTTGAATAGATCGAAAGCCGGATAGAACTATTGATGAGTAGCACGGCAATAAAGGTAAATACGCCACTTACGATAAGTATCCAGAAGGAGATCTTTTTTACGTTATCGGTGAGTAAGGCAATAAGGGGTTTGTCATAGTTGACTTCTTCCACATACCCTTTCCCGGAAATTTCTTCGGCAATCTGAGCGATTTGTTCCGTAGTTACGAATTCTGCATTAAGCTGAACGTCTATTGAGTTTTTTAAAGGATTGTACCCTAGAAAATCGATAAAATTCTCACCTATTTCCTCACTGTGTTGTTCGGCGGCCTCTTCTTTAGAGACATAGGTTGCTTTTTTCGTATAAGGAGCGAGCGCAAGGCTTTTCTGCAGCTGGTCAATTTCAACCTGCTTGGCATTGTCCTTTAAAAATACCGATAAAGTAATCTGTTCTTTAAAGTGATCTGCCAGTTTTTTGGTATTGAGAACAAGAAGGCCCAGAACGCCAAGAAGAAACAAGACCAGACTTATACTCAGAACTACCGAGAAGTAAGAGGAAATTAATTTTCTCTTTTGATAACGTTCAAACGATTTACTCATAAATCACATTAATGCCGTAAAAATACTAAAGTATAAAGAACCTGTAACCGACCTTGGCAGAATATTATGGTCTTGTTCTGCCTATCACCTGACCAGGGCGACATGACCTTGGTAAATATTGTTCTCAATACGTACTGTAAACCAATAATCTCCTGAGGGGAGTAATCGGGAGTTAAAACTTCCATCCCATCTCAACGGCTCACCTAAGGCATTTTTAATCAACTTACCATAACGATCATAAAGGTTGATCTCGTAATCAGAGAGGGATCCTATCCCTTCCACTTCAAAAAAGTCGTTTATCCCGTCCCCGTTGGGGGTAAAAAATTTGGGTACAACCAAATGAAAAAATTCCCGTGTGACATTACTGCAACTCGAATCCCCCCTTACCGATATTGTGTATAATCCCCCCGGAATTTTCTGAAAGACAGACTCGTTCTGAAAATTTAATCCATCCAAGGAATATTCAGCCTCACCTACGTTGGAGGTATTCACAACAATATTGTTGTCTACTGTCCTTATTTCTTCAATAACAGGTAGATTTATTTGAAGGACTTCAATTGTTTTTATGTTGGAACACCCATTCGAATCTGTGACTTCCACAGTATAAATCCCGGGTTGTGAAACCGTTATTTCCGAGGTAGTTTCCCCGGTACTCCATTCATAGCGGGAAGCTGACACCCCTGCTTGCAGCAGTACATCTTCATTCTCACAAAAGGAAATAACCTCATCATTCACTTCAGGGAGCGGATAAAATTCTAAAGTAACCGCCGTCCTGTTTGATGAGGGACAATAGGCTAAGGTGGAAACAGCCTCTGCATAATAAGTTCCTGCAATATCGGTGCTGTATGTAATTGTATCTGTATCGAGTAAAGTCCCTCCGGTTGGGGCATCATACCAGTCTACCTGTACTCCGGGTGGAACCCTTACGGTAAGGAGTCCGTTTTCAATATTTTCACATATCCGGATATCCCCGATACTGGAAGGAGGATTAGGGGTAGGGACAAATACAATTTCGAACACCTGTGAAATAACATTGCACAGATTGTTGTTGATATTGATGAGGTCTTCTGATACAACTACCCTGTAATATCGACTGTCTGTCAATATAGGTGTGGAATAGGTATCAGTAGTTTCGCCCGGGATATTTACCCAGCTCGAATTATCCGTACTTTCCTGCCATTGGTAAAAATGATTGTTGAAAATACTGAAGTCGGGTGTGGCGCTGAGGGTGAGACTTCCCACCGGGCTGTCTACTTCACATTGAAAGATAGAGTTTCTATTCTGAGTATCGCTGAGTGTAACCAGATCACCACACGACCTGAAGGCGATATCGTCTATGGCAAGATCATTTCCGCATCCTCCACTTCCATTATTGATCATCTTCAGAATTACGGAAGACTGTCCCGGAAGGGTGGTGAACAACAAGGCGTATTGTTCCCACTCTGGAGTTGTTTTGTCTTCAATATCCCCTGTATCGCCGGAGGCCAGTAAATTGGTATCGGTACTGTCCCAGATCTGAAATTGGACATTGACTGGAATACCGTTGTTGGGGCAACCAACACCCATTCTCGGATGTAAATTCAGAAGCCAGGAGGAGAATTCATAGGATGTGTTCTCACAAAGACCATCAATAGACCTTCGATAGAATTCGCCTGCGGTAAAACTTGCATTAACGATAAATGCTTTACCACTCACGTCATCGGGTGTATGATCCTGGATATTAAACCAATCGAAATATCCAGCAGTATTGCTTGTAATGGTATAGCTACCGTCATCAGGGGGGCCATTGACATAGGTATAGGTGGTAGTGCCTGGAGGCAATGCAGGTCCGTTTGTAATGCCGGTCCCAAAATCTTCTGTAAATATAGGGCTTCCGGAACTTCCCTGGCAAAATCCAAGTTGAGCGGTTCCTTTTAAGGAGACACTGCACAAGGCAAGAAAAATGACTACTGTGATTCTTTTCATTTACCGTCCTAAAAATATGCTTTTCAACTTCATTATAGCTACAAAACATCGAACGTCTTTGTTAATCACATTATTGTTGTGGGGAATAGCTTTTCACTTTCAGCTAATACTCCTATTTTTGCCGCATTACAATGAGAAAGATCAAAGGATGAGCTACGATTTCAGAAGGATTGAAGACAAGTGGCAGGAATACTGGGCCAAGAATCAGACATTCAGGGCGGAAAATGAATCGGACAAGAAGAAATTCTATGTCCTGGATATGTTTCCCTATCCTTCGGGGGCAGGACTGCACGTAGGACACCCACTGGGGTATATCGCCAACGATATCTACGCCCGCTATAAAAGACATCAGGGATATAATGTACTACATCCTATGGGGTATGATTCTTTCGGTTTGCCTGCAGAGCAATATGCCATTCAAACAGGACAACATCCGGCTATCACTACCGAGACCAATATTAAAAGATATAGAGAACAGTTAGACAAACTTGGCTTTTCTTTTGACTGGAGCAGGGAGGTACGCACTTCGGACCCCTCTTATTACAAATGGACACAGTGGGTATTTATTCAATTGTTTAATTCCTGGTACGACAAGGATTCAGATAAAGCCCAAAGCATTAGTCGGCTCGAAGAGCGATTAGGGAAAGAAGGCAATAAAAAGATCAATGCTGTTTGTGATGACGACACTCCAGTGATCGATGCCGCTCGATGGAAAGGGATGGACAGGGATGAACAACAAAAATTCCTTTTAAAATACCGTCTTACATATCTTGCTGATACAGAAGTGAACTGGTGCCCGGCTTTGGGTACCGTACTTGCCAATGACGAGATTATCAACGGCGTTTCAGAACGCGGTGGGCATCCCGTGGTGCGAAAGAAAATGACACAGTGGAGTATGAGAATTACGGCCTATGCCCAGAGGCTCCTCGACGGACTTGAAACGATCGACTGGCCTCAGCCACTGAAAGATGCACAAACCAATTGGATAGGACGATCCGTGGGAGCCTCCCTCACTTTTTTTACTGCAAAAAGTGATGAGATAACCTCCTCATATCCAATAGAAGTATTCACCACAAGGCCTGATACCTTGTTTGGAGTAAGCTTTATGACCCTGGCACCGGAGCACGAACTGGTGGAAAAAATAACCACTCAGAACCAGAAAGAAGAAGTAGAACGTTATGTGGAAAAATCTGCCAAACGATCCGAAAGGGATAGGATGGCAGACGTAAAGACCATAAGCGGGGCTTTTACAGGTTCCTATGTTCTTCATCCGTTTACGGGCGAATCCATTCCCATCTGGATTGGCGACTATGTACTGGCAGGTTACGGAACCGGTGCTGTAATGTCAGTACCCTGCGGCGACCAGCGGGATTACGATTTTGCAAAACATTTCAATATCCCCATCCCTAATATCTTCAAAGGTGTTGATATTTCTGAGGAAGCCTTCGCAGACAAAGAGAATACCATCATTGCTAATTCGGACTTTCTCAATGGCTTAACATACAAAGAAGCCTCGGCGAAAATTATCAAGGCTTTGGAGGAGAAGGAAATTGGCAAAGGAAAAATAAACTATCGCTTGCGGGATGCGGTGTTCAGCAGACAGCGATACTGGGGCGAACCTTTTCCTGTATACTACATCAACGGGATTCCTCATATGATCCCTGAGAGCCGGCTTCCACTAAACTTACCCGAAGTGGAAAAATACCTGCCTACAGAAACAGGAGAACCGCCTTTAGGCAATGCAACTAACTGGGCCTGGTGTACCAAAACAGAACAAGTAGTTGCTAACGATCTTATAGACCACAAGCAAGTCTTTCCACTGGAACTCAACACAATGCCCGGATGGGCAGGTAGTTCCCAGTATTTTAATCGATATATGGATCCGGAGAATGACGAGGAGATTTTTTCTAAAGAAGCGATTTCCTACTGGGAGGATGTAGACCTGTATATTGGAGGAATTGAGCATGCCACGGGGCATTTGCTGTATTCCCGTTTCTGGCAGAAATTTATGTTCGACAAGGGCTGGGTAGGTAAAGAAGAATATGCCCGTAAGCTCATTAATCAAGGAATGATCCTTGGGACAAGTGCCTTTGTTTACAGGGAAAAGGGTACCCAGCGCTTTTTGTCCAGAGATTTGATTGAAGGGAAAGAAGTCGACCCAATTCACGCCGACGTATCTCTGGTAAATGCTTCCGATGAATTGGATATAGAGGGTTTTAAAAAATGGCGACCTGAATTTAAAAATGCCGAATTTGTTTTAGATGGAGAAGTTTTTCAGGTCGGTAGGGAAGTAGAGAAAATGTCCAAATCCAAATACAACGTTGTAAATCCGGATGCCATCTGTCAGGAATACGGGGCCGATGCTTTGCGTCTCTACGAAATGTTTCTTGGGCCTCTGGAGCAATCGAAACCCTGGAATACGGCCGGGATAACCGGAGTGTACTCTTTCCTGAAGAAACTCTGGCGTTTATTCCATTCCCATGAAAAAGGAGATTTTTATTTATCTGAGACTGTTCCAAATCCTGAATCTCTTAAGACCTTACACAAGACAATCAAAAAGGTAACAGAAGATATCGAGGCATTTAGTTTTAATACCTCAGTATCTACTTTTATGATCTGTGTTAATGAACTTTCTGCACAGAAATGTAATTCTAGACAAGTACTTGAAGCCCTTATCGTCCTCATTGCCCCTTATGCGCCTCACCTGGCTGAAGAGTTATGGGCTAAAGCGGGACATAACACCTCCGTTAGTGTGGCAAGTTTTCCAATATTTGAAGAGAAATATTTGGTCGAAGATCAAAAGGAATACCCTATTTCATTTAACGGGAAAATGCGGTTTACCCTTAGCTTACCCCTTAGTCTTACTAAAGAAGAAGTAGAGGTCAAAGTGCTCGGTCATGAAAAAACACAGGCACAACTTGCAGGGAAGGAACCCAAAAAGGTAATCGTAGTCCCGGGTAAAATCGTCAATATAGTTGTTTAAGAATAATTTGTTACCCCCCCCCTGTATTTTAAGTTTATTAAGATAAAAAGTTAGATTATTTAACTATACCCCTCTTAAAAAGGGGGTATTTGTTTTATAATTAATGATATTTAAACATTTACCCCTGCATTTCATCGATTATTTTTCTCTGGGCAGATTTATAGTTTCAATTTTGAGGAAACGAACAAACAAAACAAAAAGGCATGATTATCGGGGTACCAAAAGAAATTAAAAATAATGAAAGTCGGGTGGGGATGACCCCGGCCGGTGTTTACGAACTGGTTAAGAACCACCACAAGGTTTTTGTACAATCCACTGCCGGCGAAGGAAGTGGATTTTTTGATAAGGACTATCAGACTGCAGGGGCTACTATTCTTGATAGTATTGAGGAGGTATATGCTTCGAGTGATATGATTGTCAAGGTAAAGGAGCCTATAGAGCCGGAGTATAGTCTGATAAGGCAGGGACAGGTCATCTTCACTTATTTCCACTTTGCTTCCAGCGAAACATTAACAAAGGCAATGCTCGCCAGTGGAGCAATATGTATAGCGTATGAAACTGTTGAAGACTCGGATGGGACACTACCCTTGTTGACCCCTATGTCGGAAGTTGCAGGCAGAATGGCCATTCAACAGGGAGCAAAATACCTGGAGAAACCTAAAAAAGGCAGGGGTGTCTTATTGGGAGGTGTTCCCGGAGTCGCTCCAGGCAAGGTTCTTGTTCTCGGCGCCGGAGTAGTAGGAGCCCAGGCTGCTAAAATGGCAGCCGGATTAGGAGCCCATGTAACTATTCTGGACGTTAACATGAAACGCCTTCGTTACATCAACGACGTCATGCCCAGTCATGTCGTCACAGAATACTCAAATGAATTCAATATCCGGAAGCATATAAAAACCCACGATCTTATAATCGGAGGCGTATTGCTGAAAGGAGCGAAAGCACCTAATCTGATCAGCAGGGATATGCTCAAGATGATGAGGCCGGGAACCGTCATTGTGGATGTGGCAGTTGACCAGGGAGGATGTGTTGAAACCACTAAGCCGACAACACATGAAGATCCTATCTATATCATTGACGATGTCGTCCATTATTCTGTAGCCAATATGCCCGGGGCAGTACCTTACACTTCAACGATGGCCCTTACCAACGTAACCTTACCTTTTGTTCTTGCCCTGGCAAATAAAGGTTGGTATAAGGCATGTGAGGAAGATGAAGCCCTGCATAAGGGGTTGAATATTATCGAAGGGGAAATTGCATACAGGGAAATTGTAGAGACCTTCGGATGGGAAGAAGCTCTAGCATAATCAGGTACATTTTGTCAGTTTTAATTACCCCGCCTCAATTGGCGGGGTTTTTGTTATGTTATTTGTAATTTTAATATCTAAAATGCGAATACTATGATGACCTATTATATTTTGTTGGGAGCCATTGCCCTTGTGAGCTGGTTGGTGAGCAGCAAGTTAAAAAGTAAGTTTAAACACTATTCCAGGGTTCATCTTCGAAACGGGATGAGCGGGGCCGAAATTGCCGAAAAAATGCTGGCCGACCACGGAATAAAAGATGTTAAGGTAGTTTCCACTTCAGGAATGCTGACTGATCATTACAATCCGGTAAATAAAACCGTAAACCTGAGTGAAAGTGTGTACAGCCAAAGAAATGCAGCATCTGCGGCTGTAGCTGCTCATGAATGCGGACATGCGGTTCAACATGCTCAGGCCTATGAATGGCTTACCATGCGCTCTAAACTGGTGCCTGTGGTGAGCGTAACATCCGGGATGTCTACCTGGATTGTGTTTGGCGGAATCATGCTTGGTGCCGCTGCTGGAGTCGGTTTTGGTTGGTATGTTGCTATTGCCGGTTTGATTATGATGGGCTTGGCAACGCTTTTTAGCTTTATTACCCTACCTGTTGAATACGACGCAAGTAATCGTGCTCTGGCGTGGTTGAAACAAAGGAACATGGTCACGCCCGAAGAATACAAGGGTTCAGAAGATGCTTTAAAATGGGCAGCAAGGACCTATCTTGTTGCGGCTATAGGCTCTCTCGCCACTTTGGTATACTGGGGCCTTCAAGTGTTAGGCGGAAGGGATTAATCCGAAGATTTTAGAATAAACCCGGGCTAGTTCCCGGGTTTTTTTATATCATTATTTGCCTGTCTATCTGTTGATCAAGGGAAATAAAAGTCTCGGTTCTGGAAACCCCTTCTATCTGCTGAATATTCTTATTGAGAACGTACATAAGATGTTCATTGTCTTTACAGAGAACCTTGATCAGAATAGACCAATTGCCCGTGGTGTAATGACATTCTAAAACTTCGGGAATCTTTTCAAGTGACTTAACAGCTCTGGGATTGCTCATAGCCTTATCGAGAAATATTCCAATATAAGCCATGGTTGTATACCCCAGGATTTTTGGATTGATCACGAATTTTGAACCGGCAATAAGGCCTGATTTTTCAAGCTTCCGCAGACGTTGATGTATGGCAGCCCCCGAAATACCAATATTCCTGGCAATTTCGAGAATAGGTTTTCTCGCATCGGCCATTAAAAATTTTAATATCTTTTTGTCTATTCCGTCTATTTTTACTTTATCGATGGCGGATGGCATATTTTAATTTTAATTATAAACAAATATAATATTTCTCCTTACACTCTTTAACCTGCCACCGAATCGGGATTATAGCCAAGATAGGGAACCTCGTATTCCTTAAAGATCACCCCATAAGATTCTAATTCGCTGAGGATAGGTTCATACACTTCTTTGCGCAAGGGAATTTGCACCCCCGGAGTCTTTATCTTGTCATTCAGGATTAACAAGGTGGCCATGGCAACCGGCAATCCCACAGTTTTAGCCATGGCAGTATGTGTTCTGTTCTGCCCTATAACAACCATATTGGAGTCTATCTGATATTTTTTCCCATTGAGTTCATAACCAAACTTGTGATACATAACAATCATATCCTTGTCCTCTTCTTGCAATGTCCATTGATCTTCAAGAATTTTCTGAAGCATCTGTGCAGGGGTGGCATTTTTAAGGTCGATCGTTTTATCGGGATTAAATATGTCGAGTTCAACCAGCTTTTTCCACATAATATCGTCCTGATCGATCTTCAGATAATGACGGAGCTTTAGCTCTACCGAATCAGTAGGCGAATAGGGAAGAAAGAGATTTGTAAAATCCCTGTATGACATGTCCTCTGAACCTTCAACTTCATAACTATCATCTGTCATACCAAGCTGTACAAACATATTCCAGGCTTTGGAGAATCCAACCCGTCTCATGGTGCCGCGATAAAGAGTAAGGGCGTGATGAAGGCCATAGGCCTCCCTGTAATTGAGCGAATCACGGTTGGCATAGGCTTCAAAAGTTCCGTATCCGGGGATTTCCATAAATTCTGTACGCCTGAATAATTTGTGATAAGGGATATATTTATATGTGCCTTCCTGTATAAACTTTGCAGCCCCACCTTGCCCGGCCAGCACTACATTTCTTGGATTCCAGGTAAATTTGTAGTTCCAGGTGTTATTGTCACTTTCGGGGGCAACCAGCCCGCCTGTAAACGATTCGAAAAGAAGCATTCTCCCTCCTTTTGCCCTGATCTTATCAATGATCTGCATAGCACTCATATGATCAATACCCGGATCGAGACCTATTTCATTAATAAAAATCAGTCCGGCCTTTTTTACCTTCTCTTTCATAGCGTCCATTTCCTTGCTGACATAGGAGGCGGTTACTAAATTTTTACGGTGAACCAGGCAATCTGATGCCACGGACTGATGCAGCCGAGCCGGCAGCATAGAGATAACGATATCTGCTTTTTCAATCGCCTTTGATCTGGCCTTGGCATCGCCGATATCCAGTTTTAGGGGAGTACAGCAGGGATGTTCTCTAAGTGTCTCGGGTATCCTGTCTATATGGAGATCAGCAATAGTGAGATGCAGAGATTCACTCTCAGATTTTTCTTTAAAATAGTCGAGGAGGTAGGAAGTAGACTTTCCCGCTCCAAATATCAAAATGTTACGCTTCATTCTTATTTTTTACCTTTGAATTCAGAAAATACTAAGGTATCAAATTGTTACATTTATAAGAATTTACCGACTTTAAGTTATGAACAGAACAATTTTACTTTTTGGAGTTTTCTTCGGGGTTACCGCCGTTCTTTTGGGGGCATTCGGGGCACACGGATTAAAGGAACTCATCAGTGAGTCGTCTCTTGACAGCTATAAGACAGCTGTAACCTATCAAATGTATCACGCTTTGTTGCTTTTGTGGCTAGGATCAACCTCAAAGATTGCTGAACCAGGTAAAAAGTTGATCTTTTGGTGCTTGCTACTGGGAATCATTTTGTTCTCTTTCTCAATCTATTTATTGGCTACAAGCAGTCTCCATTCGATCAATCTGGAAGGTATTGCTTTTATAACTCCTCTTGGGGGTGCGATTCTGATCACAGCATGGATTCTATTGGGATATCGCATTTTTAAGTACTTTAAATAAAGATGCTATATTTTCTGTGGCGGCCTCCAATAATTTTCTAGTTTTGTGGTATAAAATAAGTCATTTATGACCTCATCTGATTCATCTACGAAAACGATTTCGTTAAATCCCTATGGGATCAACAGCAAAAATGTTCACTATCAATTAGATCCTGAAGAACTTCACAAGATCACTGTTGATAATGGAATGGGAAAGGAAGCTTCTTCGGGTGCTCTTGCTGTAAATACAGGCGAATTTACCGGGAGATCTCCCCAGGACCGATTTATTGTCAAAGACGCGATTACCGAGGATAAGGTTTGGTGGGGCCCCATCAATAAACCCTTTGAGCCGGGAAAATTTGATGAACTATACGATCAGGTAGTAACATATTTATCCGAGAAAGAAGTTTTTGTGCGAGATTGTTTTGCCTGTGCAGATAAGGATTATCGGCTGGGAATCAGGGTGATCAATGAATATCCCTGGTCTAACCTGTTTGCCTATAATATGTTTATAAGGCCCTCAGAGACAGAATTGGAGTCTTTTGATGCAGACTGGATCGTGGTCAATGCTCCGGGCTTTATGGCGAATGCTGAAAAGACAGGTACAAGACAACACAATTTTGCCATCCTCAACTTTACACGAAAAATTGCCCTGATCGGAGGGACGGGATACACAGGTGAGATTAAGAAGGGTATATTTTCTGCCCTTAATTTCTTGCTTCCCGTATATCAAAACACCCTCCCTATGCATTGTTCCGCCAATGTTGGTGAAGAAGGAGATACTGCTATTTTCTTTGGTTTGTCTGGTACTGGAAAGACCACCCTATCAACGGATCCAGACAGGAGACTTATCGGGGATGATGAGCATGGATGGACGGCAGAAAACACCATCTTTAATTTTGAAGGGGGATGCTATGCAAAAGTGATCAACTTATCTAAGGAAAATGAACCCGGGATTTTCAAGGCGATAAAGAAAGGAGCCATCCTTGAAAATGTAATTATGGACGAACAGGGAAATGTCGATTTTGGGGATACGTCTATAACCCAGAATACAAGGGTAAGTTATCCAATATATCATATCGATAACATCCAGGAGCCTTCCATAGGGAAGAATCCCAAAAACATATTTTTTCTCACAGCAGACGCCTTTGGGGTCTTACCTCCCATCAGCAAACTTACACCCAGTCAGGCAGCCTATCATTTCATTTCAGGTTATACGGCTAAAGTTGCAGGTACTGAGGCGGGCGTTGTGGAACCTATCCCTTCTTTCTCTGCCTGTTTCGGCGCACCATTTATGCCCTTGCATCCTACTAAATATGCTGAAATGCTCAGCAGAAAGATGAAGGAATCAGGAGTAAATGTTTGGCTTGTGAACACGGGTTGGACAGGCGGACCCTATGGAGTTGGAACGAGAATGAAATTAAAATATACCAGGGCCATGATTCACGCTGCCCTGAGCGGGGCACTGGGACTTTATTCCTATGACACCTACCATATTCATTCTGTATTTGGTGTAGCCCAGCCCAGATCATGTCCGGGAGTACCAATAAGTGTCCTTAGTCCACGTTCAACCTGGAATAACGACGAGGCTTATTACAAGACTGCGTTTAAATTATCTAACGCTTTCCGCGAGAATTTTGTGAAATTTGAGGCTTATGCCAATGAAGAGATTCGGCGAGGCGGGCCTCAGCGATACGGATTCTGATACTAAAACTGAAATTACTTTTTATTGACGCTGGTGATATACTTCTGCAAAGCCATTGTCATTGAGGGAGTTTCAGGAGTCGGGGCCTTAATATCTATGCGTAATCCAGCCTCTGTAGCGGCCTGAATTGTAGAATTTCCGAAAACTGCTATCCTCGTATTGTTTTGCTCGAAGTCGGGAAAATTCTTTAAGAGGGATTCTATTCCTGACGGACTGAAGAAAACCAGAACATCGTAATATACATTCCTAAGATCGGAAAGATCACTAATCACGGTTTTATAAAAAATACCCCGCTTCCAATTTAGTTTCATTTCATCCAAAGTATCCGGAACAATCGATTTTAATACATCCGAAGAGGGAAGTAGAAATTTTTCATCCTTGTATTTTTTAAACAAGGGTTGCAGATCGATGAAATTGCGTTTCCCTACGTAGATTTTACGCTTTCTGTAAACCACGTATTTCTGAAGGTAAAAGGCCACTGCTTCTGACTGGCAAAAATACTTCATGGAATCGGGTACTTTGAACCTCATCTCCTCGGCAATTCTGAAAAAATGATCCACAGAGTTTCTGCTCGTCAAAATTATGGCGGTAAATTCTTTGAGATCTATCTTTTGCTGCCTAACGGCTTTGGCATCAACTCCTTCGACATGAATAAATGGCCGGAAGTCGACCCTAACATGTTCTTTCTCAATAAGACGGAGGTAGGGAGAGTTTTCCATCTTAGGTTCCGGCTGAGATACCAAAATCGTTTTGATTTTCATAGACATCAAACTTTTAGAGCATTCACAATAATGATCAAAGGGGCAATTTCGAGTGCGCAAAGGTACAAAATAAAATAGAAAAAGTAGGAAGTAAGGAACTTAAGATGCGTTTTAATTATAGTTACCCATCCTATGATTAAAATCAATAAAATTAAAACAACCCCAATAAAATAAACCGTTTTAGAGCCTGTAAAAACATAGCAGAGTAAAAGGTTTACAAGGAACAACACCATGCCACTGTAATTTAGGTAGGATATTTTTTTAAAAATAATATCGGAAATAATCGGTTGTGAATTAAAGATGGCACTGCTGCCAAGCTGAGTGATGATTTTTGCAAAGAGAAATAAAAACAGGAGTCCGGCGATCAGAGCAAATAGCATAGGGGAGGAAATTACTTCCTCCGGACGGTAAAGATTGATGCCGATATATAAAAAGAGAGATAAATTCAGCAAAAGAAAAACTGTAAAAAAAATGTGGAACCAATTCATCAGCTTATCCTTTTTGTTGTAAAGAAAAACGTACTTATTGTTAAATGGCAGAATTATAAAATTCAGGAATCGGCTGTAGAACAAACTTTTCGCAAGTACAAGAAAAAGTCCGCTCGAAAAAATAATAATTGTAACCCAATCTGAACTGGTTATTTCCCTGAGAATTGGTTCCATTAATCGATTGCAGTTTTAGTTCCATTTAGCCCCCACCTCAATTCATTCTCAGAGATGACCACTTTTACATAGGCTACCTTTTCAAGTGGGACTTCAGGAAATTCGGATTGAAATCTCAAGCGAGCCCCAGCCGCTATATGTTCGTTTTCTTCCTCTCTTTGCCGAGCCTCCAATGGGATAATATCAATAAGTTGTTTGTACGAATCCAGCAAAGCCAATCCAAACTCGAGTTCACCGAGTGGAATTTCAAAAGCATAGGGATTATACAGTTCAAAGACAAACCGACTTTCCATCTCTGTACCCGACAAATCAATTATTTCAGTTCTCAGTTTTCTATAAGACAGGAAGGGGTTCTTATACACTCCATAAAACAAGGTGTTATCTGGCATGGTAAAAGAAATATCTCCATCTGTCAAATACTTTGAAACATAAAGTACTTTCTTCCCACGAACGGATTCTTCGGTTGTATCAATAGAATATTGATTCTCCCGATACCAGGCATTATTGAGTGAATAGGAGGGATTTCCCGAATAGAAAGAAAACATGGGAGCCATTCTGTACGAGTTTTCAAAAACCACGGGTATATCACCTATTTGCCAAGTGATTTTCTTTACCCAAGTTTTATTTCCGTGTGTTTCATAAACCACGGGGAAAAGAGGTTCGAACACCAGCCCTATCCTCAGGAAAAGCAAAATTAAAATATTGACCAGACCCATTCTGAAAATCCATTTTCGGGTCAGTTTATCTGTCAGCATATAGTTGTAAACCAAAATAGCTGCCGGGATACATATTACGATGATCCATTGTGTCTGGACCCGCCGTTGCAGACTGGAAAGAAGAAAAAACAGCAATACTCCGAAAGTGACAAATCTCAAGGCACGAAGAAAGAGTCCTTTCTCTTTGTATTTAAAGAGAGCCTGGTAGATCCAGTAGAATGTAAGGCCGAAAATGGCAATCAAATTTACAATAAAGCCCAGGGTAAAATCGAAAAACTCATACGGCCTGTTTGGCCTTTCAAAAAGGTGATATTTGACGGAAACAAAATCGTGTTCATACAGCCACAAAAAATGGGGTGAATAACTGAGCAGTGATACAACAACGGCAAGCCAGGCATATGGATTTTGCAGTAAACGTAAATTTGAGAGCAGGACAAAAAATATGACCAGGAAGGCATGATACTTGCTATACATCAGTGCCGCCATGACCAGGCCAAGAAAGAGGGCAGCCAGGAATCCTGGCTTCTTTAGGAAATACCTGTAGGCCAGAAAGAACAGAGCCGTAAAAAAGAGAAGGGGCGTATCCGGCAGCATTAAAAAGCCATACGCATGAACCAAAGTCATGGAAAGTACCAGAACAAAAAAGTGGGGGATAAAATCCCTTTTTTTGGGATGATCCACTAAAAGCCAGAGAATGCCTATTGTTCCTGTACCCAGGAAACAACTCAGCAGGCGTATACCCAGTTCATTTTCAAATAACACACTTCCAAGAGCAATTAGAAAGGCCACCATAGGCGGATGATCAAAATATCCCCAATCGAGATCCTTGGCGTAATACCAGTAGTAAGCTTCGTCGAAAAGTAATTGCGTGAAATTAGCCTGAAGGAGGTTCAGGATGAATACGGAGAGGAGAATATACAGAAAGAGTACAGGAAACTTTTGTTTCATTCTAAGTCAGCTACAGTTCAAAATTACAAATAATCGCATCTATCTCTTGGCTAAACCGGATAAGAAAAATTAAACCCGATTCTTATACAGTCATTTGAAAGCCTTATTTTTGCCCTAATCTCCCTTATTTGATGACAGATAGTTTAGTAATAATTCCTTCCTATAATGAGATCGAGAATATAGAGGCCATAATTGAGGCCGTATTCGAACTTCAGAAGGATTTCCATGTTTTGGTGGTAGACGATAACTCTCCCGATGGTACGGGTAATGCGGTAAGGGTATTGCAAAAAAAATACGAAGGGAAGCTGTTTCTGGAAGAACGTATTGAGAAATCTGGCCTTGGGACTGCTTATATTCATGGATTTAAATGGGCCCTGGAAAGAGATTACCTTTTTATTTTTGAGATGGATGCCGACTTCTCCCACAGACCCACAGACCTTCCGAGATTGTACAGGGCATGTGTGAACGGGGCAGATGTTGTCGTAGGATCGCGGTATAAAAAGGGAGTAAATGTTGTAAACTGGCCTCTTTTCAGAATACTACTCTCATATGGAGCTTCGTTTTATGTAAAGTTCATTACAGGGATGCGTGTTCATGATCCAACAGCTGGTTTTGTATGTTATAGACGTACAGTACTGGAAGCCCTGGACCTGGATTCAGTTAAATTTATTGGTTATGCTTTCCAAATTGAGATGAAATACAGAGCATATCTGAAAAAATTCAAAATTGAAGAGGTCTCCATTATCTTTACTGACAGGGAAAAAGGGAAATCAAAAATGAGCTCCTCTATTATCTGGGAAGCAGTTTTTGGGGTCATTAGTATGAGGTTGCGCAGCCTTTTTAATAGAAATGGTTTTTAAAATGGGAAAGACATTAATCAAAAACGCTTTGTTAGTCAATGAGGGGATTACACATGAAGCAGATTTGCTGATTGATGGTGAAAGAATAGCCAAGATAGCCCCATCTATAACATCTGAGTCCGCAATCACAATCGATGCAGAAGGCAGCTATCTATTCCCTGGTATCATTGACGACCAGGTACATTTCAGAGAACCTGGCCTAACACACAAAGGCTCTATTTCCACTGAAAGTCGGGCTGCAATTGCCGGTGGAATTACCACTTTTATGGAACAGCCTAATACCAACCCTCAAACGACAACACTTGAGAAACTGGAAGAAAAGTTTCAGATGGGAGCACAATCTTCCTATGCAAACTATTCTTTTCTCTTTGGAGGGACGAATGACAATCTCGAGGAATTAAAGCGCCTGGATAAGAATGCTTGTTCGGGAGTTAAGCTTTTTTTGGGTTCCTCCACAGGGAATATGCTGGTAGATGATGAACTTGTTTTAGAGCAGATATTCAGAAACACAGAAATGGTCATTTCAGCTCATTGTGAAGATGAAACAACGATAAGGCAGAATCTGGCCAAGTATCAAAATGAATTTGGTGATGATATTCCTGTGAAGTATCATCCGAAGATCAGAAGTGAAGATGCCTGCTATCTCTCCTCCTCCAAAGCTGTTGCACTTGCAAAACGGACGGGTGCCCGCCTTCATGTATTCCACTTGTCTACGGCTAAAGAATTAGAGTTGTTTTCAAATGATATACCGTTAAGTGAGAAGAGGATTACAGCAGAAGTATGTTTGCATCACCTTTGGTTTTCAGATGAAGATTACGAAAAATATGGCACCCATATTAAATGGAATCCTGCAATAAAGAAATCGAGCGACAGAGAAGGATTGTGGAAAGCTTTGCTTGATAACAGGATTGATGTGGTGGCCACAGATCATGCGCCTCACACCCTTGACGAGAAAGATCAGGCTTATATGAAAGCCCCTTCAGGTGGACCACTGGTACAGCACGCTTTACCTGCAATGATGGAGAAAATGCTGCAAGGTAAAATTAGTAGGGAAACCATGGTTGCCAAAATGTGTCATAATCCGGCGATCCTGTTCGATATCAAAGATAGGGGCTACTTGCGCGAAGGGTACTTTGCAGATTTGGTAATGGTGAATCCCAATGATCCTTGGCAGGTAAATAGGGAGAATCTTTATTACAAATGTGGATGGTCACCGTTTGAAGGTACATCCTTTAAATCAAAGATTACACATACCTTTGTCAACGGACACCTGGCATATGAACATGGTGCTTTTTCAAAAGAAAGACGGGCAAAACGATTAACTTTTAACCGATCATGAAAATCAGGATTCTCACTTTTATGTCATTGATCATTCTCTGTTCCTGTGCAGAGGAGGTTGTTGAAAAACCGGATAATCTGATCCCTAAGGAAAAAATGACCAGATTGTTATACGACCTTGCCATCCTCAATTCGGCAAAAGGTACCAATCAGGCTATTCTTGAAACACATTTTGATAATCCAACTACCTTTCTGTTTGATCAATATGGTGTAGATAGTCTGCAATTTGTAAAAAGCGATATCTACTACGCTTCCAAGCCCTTGGTTTATGAGTCCATTTACAAAGAAGTTGCCGCCCGGTTGGAGGACGAAAAGGAGCAAATTGAAGAAAACAGGAAGAAGCGGAATGACAGTCTGGTAAAAAGGAGCAGGCAGATAAAGGACTCCGTTTTAAGGGAATAGATTACTCAAAGGCTTCAGGGTATCTCCCGCGTAGATATTCACAGGTTGTTTTGATGCTCTTATGTAGACCTGAGAATTCAAAATCAATGATCTTTTTAATTTTTTCTGAAGAATAATGCTGCTGTTTTTTGAGGGAATTCACGGTATCCCGCGTAAGTCTTCTCTTTGTATTGAGAAAGTAATGGCTAAACCAGTCGAGCCTCCAGCCTGCCTCCATCATCCAAAAGGGTATTTGTTTTGCCGGGGGTACCACTCCAAATGAATTGCTAATCTCAGTTAGCAGTTCTCTAAAACTCATATTGCCGGCTACTAAAATAAACCGCTCGTTGTAAACTTCCGACTCCATAAGTTTAAACATGGCCGACGCCACATCGATTACAGCGACAAATCCGGTTCCACCCGGGAAATATCTCCGCATGCCATTCGCTGCTTTATTAAAGAATTTCAAACTGCTTTGATTCCAGTTACCCGGACCCAGAACAACACCCGGATTCACTATTACTACGCGAAGGCCTTCCTGAGATCCCCTCCAAACTTCCATTTCAGCAAGATGTTTTGACAAGGCGTAAACACTGGTTTCAGATTCTACCCAGTCATTTTCTTCTGTCACTATCCCTTTCTCTTCTCCCTTTCCTATCGCTGCAATTGAACTCACATAGCACAATTTTTTAACCTGATGTGCCAAACATAGGTTAACCACATTGGCCGTACCCTCAACATTTGTTTTTTTTAGGGATTCCCAGGCAGCCGGGTTGAAAGAGATCATGGCCGCAGCATGATAGACTTGTGTTACCCCTTTAAAAGCACTTTCCAGGGAAGGCACATCGGTTATGTCACCCCTGACCCAGATTATTTTTTTAAACAAAGAGCTGGCCTCTTTGGTATAATGCTCAAAGATTGAAACAACCTCTTGAAGAGATTCTTCAGTCCGGTAAATAGCTTTTACCTCCTTGTTATTACTAAGTAGTTTATACAGTAAATGTGCACCTACTAAACCAGTTCCTCCGGTCACTAAGATCATGGGTCTAAAATACTTAAAACTCACGGATATATTTACAATTATGGAGGTTTGGCTCCATAGTATTTCTTTTATCTTTGCATCATTCTTAGAAAAGGTAACCTGATGGATTCAAATTTTGTAGAGGAATTGAAATGGCGGGGCATGCTCCACGATGTGATGCCCGGAACAGAAGAGCACCTGATGTCGGGAATGCAATCGGCTTACGTGGGGATTGATCCTACCGCAGATTCACTTCATATTGGTCATTTGGTAGGGGTGATGATGCTGAGGCATTTTCAGCTTGCCGGGCATAAGCCCTATGCCCTTATCGGAGGTGCGACCGGAATGATAGGGGATCCTTCGGGTAAATCCAGTGAACGTAATTTGCTGGATGAAACAACGCTGAGACTAAATCAGGAAGCAATAAGGGAGCAACTATCCCGCTTTCTCGATTTTGATACAGATGTTGAAAACGGTGCAGTCCTTGTCAATAATTACGACTGGATGAAGGATTTCAGTTTTCTCGACTTCATAAGGGATGTGGGAAAGCACATTACCGTGAATTATATGATGGCGAAGGACTCTGTTAGAAAAAGACTGGATGCAGAGGCTAAAGAGGGTATGTCATTTACGGAGTTCACCTATCAGTTAGTACAGGGATACGATTTTCTGTATTTGTATCAGAATTACAACTGTACCCTCCAGATGGGAGGAAGTGATCAGTGGGGGAATATTACCACGGGAACTGAATTGATCAGGCGTATAGGAGGTGGGAAAGGATATGCATTAACCTGCCCCCTTATCACAAAAGCAGATGGAACTAAATTTGGTAAATCAGAAGATGGAAATGTCTGGCTTGACGCCCATAGGACCTCTCCTTATAAATTTTATCAATATTGGATCAATACCTCGGATGAAGATGCCGAAAAGTACATCAAGATATTTACCTTCCTGTCGCGGGCAGAAATTGAAAGCCTGGTTAATGAGCACCAGCAGGCACCGCATTTGAGAACACTACAAAAAAAATTGGCGGAAGAGGTGACCACCATGGTTCATTCCAAAAGCGATCTTGAGAATGCGATCAGGGCCAGTACTATCCTCTTTGGTAAATCTACTTCCTCTGATCTCAAATCACTTGATGCATACACCTTCCTGGAGGTCTTTGAAGGAGTTCCTCAGGCAGAGGTATCCAGGGGGGATATCACCAACGGACTCGACATAATAGCTGCCCTGGCTGCAAATACAGGATTTCTAAATTCCAATGGAGAAGCGAGAAGGGAACTGAAGCAAAATTCCATTTCTGTGAATAAGGAGAAGGTTACCGAGGGGTATGTGATCAAAGAATCAGACCTTATCAATGATAAGTATGTTCTCTTACAGCGCGGTAAGAAAAGCTATTTTATTTTAGCCGTTTCAGATAGCTAAAATTCAGAAATTGAGCTTACAAGACCATCAGGTTGCATCCCCGGATGTCGGCGTTATCAAATCGACCAAGAATTTCAAAACCTCCCCCGGGACATAGTCGTCCCAGATCCTGGGTAGCGATAAAAGAACATGAATACAGATTGGCAAGATCAATTATATTGACTCCACCGGTTCTCCCTGCTTCCATAAGACTTAACGGATCTTCGGTGTCACGGATAAAAACTTCCATCCAGGGAGGGGAATAAAACACCCCTTCGCCTTTTGAATACGCCTGGGAAAGAAGCTCTGTCATCCCGTATTCGGAATGAACTGACTTTAGCCCGAACGCCTGCCTGATATGTCTGTGAAGATCTTCCCGAATCAGTTCTTTCCGCTGCCCTTTCATTCCTCCGGTTTCCATAATTATGGTATTCTTCAGTTCCATTGGATGTTGTTCGGCCAGATCCAAAAGTGCAAATGACACTCCTATTAAGAGGGTTTTAGTGCTTTCATCGTCCAGTTTTCTGAGATGGTTTGCCAGAGTGGGCAGATTTTTAAGGTAGAATCCACTTTGGGGATGGCTACCTAGCTTGATCAGATCCTGCACCATATAAACAAGGGAAGAGCCAGATCGTTCCAGATAGGAAGGGAGTAAGGCCAGAATACAATAATCTTTCGGATCTCCGTAAAAAAGTTCAAATCCTTTGCGAAAACTCTGTTTGTAAAGGTTCAGATCGGTGATTAGATGTGTGCTGGGGAGTGAAGATGTAGTACCACTACTGGTAAAAACTATCTCAGGCCTGGCAAAAGAACAACTTAGCTGCTTTTTTCTGAAGAATTCTATGGGTAAAAATGGTATGTCTGAGGGGGTATTAATCACACCCGGATCTTTGCCAACATGCCGGCAAAACTCTCTGTAGACGGGATTATTCAGGTATTGATATTGGAAAACTGAAATGGCTGTCGCATCGAATTCCTGCTTGTTCTTAATAGTGAAAATCCTGTTGGGGTCCATGGCGTGCTATGCTTCGCCAAAAGTAGTAAATAATAAGCCTGTGAGCGACGAGTATAAAATGAGACTGGAGTATGATTGCTACTTAACCACCAGCTTCCTTGTCATGGATTTATGCCTCTCCTTTACTTGTAAAACGTAAACCCCGGGAACCAAGCGGGAAATATTCAGGGAATTGGTGGAGATACGATCCCTGAGTACAACTTCTCCAAGCACGTCGTAAACGGTTATGATCTTGGTGTCATTGTAATCGGATGAAATATACACCACATCACTGTAGGCAGGATTCGGATATAATTTGAAATTGGGGATTTCCTGGGACGGACCAGTTTCAGCCTTAGGTTTTTCCTGGCCATAACTCCATAGGGAAACCAAAAGGAAAGCGGTTAAGTAGAGTATTTTCATCAATATTGATTTGGGATCAATACCTAAAGATACCTAAAGACCCCCACTGACCCTACAAATTGTTGTGAATCAGAGGAAATTGTAGGTGAAAAATTATCGCGAAGCATTTCGTCGATAAAAAAGATCATTTTATCGACCTGGCAATTAAATTCTGGATCGTCTTAAGTTGATTAAAATCAGGGGGATATTGCTATTTGATGATCAATTTTCGGGTAGCGGTCTTATTCTTTTCCTGTACCCGGAGAACATACACACCTGAGTCGAGGTCTGACAAATTCAATTCTTTCCCTAAAATAGTCGTTTCGATTACCCGAGTACCCAATACATCAAAGATGAGTATTTTTTTAGGTGCATTAGCTTTGGTTTCAATATAAATCTTGCCATTAGTGACAGGATTGGGATAGAGATTGAATCCCGCAATTTCACCCGGATTTGAAGGCTTGTCCTGAGCAAGCCCGGCAGAAAAAACCAATAAAAAAGCTAGTAGGTAAAAGTGCTTCATACTGAGGGGGTTACATAGGTACAGAACAAATATACTTATTTTGAGATTCCATTATTGTCACAAGGCTTATTCTAACTAAGAAATTCGATGAAATGCACCTTTATTCCCTTGTATATCATTAATCATACCAATATGAAGTCAATTTTGACATAATTTCTGTTCAATACCTCCTCCGGGCCTTTGCAGTTCTACACCTATTCTATGTTATAAAATTGTTATGATCAACATTTCGAACAGATGAATCTTTAGGGTGTGTTTTTTATTTATATTTTTGATTGGATCCATAAACTTGGAATTAATGAAGAAGCAAGATATTCGCATCCTTCTGGTTGATGATGAGCCAGATATCCTGGAGATACTAAAATACAATTTGTCATCTGAAGGCTATCAGGTATCAACAGCTAAAAATGGGGTTGAAGGGGTAGAAAAGGCGAAGAAAAAGAAGCCTCACCTCATTATCCTGGATGTGATGATGCCCGAAATGGACGGGATTGAGGCATGCGAAAAAATACGCAATACGGATGGACTTCAGGATACCATTATAACTTTTCTTACCGCGAGGGGAGAAGATTATTCGCAAGTTGCAGGTTTTGACGCTGGGGCCGACGATTATATCACAAAACCTATTAAACCAAAGGTGCTCGTCAGCAAAGTAAAATCGTTATTGAGAAGATTAAAGGAAAAAGATGATCCACAGCCTGAGATTAAAAAGGTTGGAAAAATCGTTATAAACAGGGAAGAGTATAAGGTGGTGAATGATGGGAAAGAAATTATATTACCCCGTAAAGAATTCGAATTACTATCCCTGCTTACTTCCAAACCTGATAAGGTTTTTAAGAGAGAAGTTATTTTAGACAAAGTTTGGGGGCAGGAAGTGGTGGTTGGCGGCCGCACTATAGACGTACATATTCGAAAATTAAGAGAAAAAATCGGAGACCATCACTTTAAAACGGTCAAAGGAGTAGGCTATAAGTTTGTATTATAATGGCCATAAAACTGAGGAAATCCTATAAGTTTGCCCTGAGGTCTTCATTTTACATTTCCATTTTTCTCCTGCTTCTAGCTCTTACACTATTTTACTTTTTTTCTCTCTGGAAGTACTGGCCAGTTCTGGTCATTGCGATCTTCCTGATCTTTGGAGTTTCTTTTCTTGTCATTCAATTTAGGGTTGAGAAATTTATCTATCGAAGGATAAAAAAGATATATGATGATGTTTCATTGCTCGAATCCTCATCATTAGCCATGGGTCCTATCACTACTGATATGGCAACTCTTACTGAGGAAATTGAAAAATTTGCCAAGGATAAGAGAATTGAAATAGATACGCTGAAAATCAGGGAAGCCTACAGAAAGGATTTTCTGGGGAATGTTTCGCATGAGCTGAAGACGCCACTGTTCACAGTACAGGGATACATTCTTACCCTGCTTGAAGGGGCAATGGAAGACAAAAAAATTCGCAAAAAATACCTTCTAAGAGCCAGTAAAGGAGTAGAAAGGCTTATTTATATTGTAAAAGACCTCGATCTTATCACAAAATTAGAAGCCGGAGAGCTCAGTCTGGATATAGACACCTTTGATATTATTGAATTAATCAACAATGTCTTTGAACTACTCGAAATGAAGGCGGCAAAAAAAAATATCAGCTTAACCTTCGATATGGATTACAAGCAACCGATTTTTGTGCGGGGTGACAGGGAAAAGCTTCAGCAGGTGATAACAAATCTCATCGTCAATTCTATTAAATACGGACACTCCGATGGGACTACGGAGGTGAGTGTGGAAGACCTCATTAAAAACAAAGTGATTGTAAGAGTTACGGATAATGGCGAAGGTATTCCGGAAAGCCACTTGCCCCGCATTTTTGAGCGATTTTACCGGATCGACAAAAGTGGAAGCCGGAAAGAAGGAGGTTCCGGGCTGGGTCTGGCCATCGTAAAGCATATTATTGAGGCACATGGGGAAAAAATCTATGTGGAAAGTGCCGTCGATGTAGGGTCTGAATTTTCATTCACTCTTGAAAAAACAAAGAAATCCCGTGAATAGTTCAAGCAGCCTTTTTCGAAATACGTAGTTTTGTAAAAATCAATACAGGTATTTTGTGGGGAGCAAGAATAAACTCAAAAGATTTAAAGAAAACGAATCCTTTCCCAATGTGTTTCAGCCCTTGCGGGATGAAGTCCTTAAGGGCGTGTTTCCCCATAAAGGAAACTGGGCTGAGGTTTTCGGTAACCATAACCCTCTGGTGGTGGAACTCGGCTGCGGGAAGGGGGAATATACAATAGGCCTCGCAAGGATGCATCCCGAAATTAATTATATCGGGATCGACATAAAAGGCGCCCGCCTATGGAGGGGGGCTAAAACGGCATTGGAGGAATCTCTTACAAACGTCATTTTTATCAGATCGCAGATCAGTTTAATCGATGACTTATTCGCCCGGGGAGAAGTATCTGAGATATGGATCACATTTCCCGATCCGCAGATTAAGTTTAAAAGAACAAAACACAGGCTGACAAATCTCGAATTCTTAAAAAAGTATTCCCTGGTCTTACAGGAGAACGGGCTGGTACATCTGAAGACCGACAGTGAATTCATGCATGGTTATACCCTGGGGATACTCCAGGCCATGAATATGGAAATTATGTATTCCAATCACGATGTATACAAAAACGAGGGGAGTCCGAAGGAAGTTCTGGAAATTCAAACCTTTTACGAAAATCAGTATCTTGAGCTGGGGAAACCCATCACCTATTTAAAATTCAGGATGCCTGCTTTATGACCCATCTCCTAATATTATTCTTTGTCACTTTTTCTGCAGCTTTTATGGCGACAGTCCCACCGGGCCTGCTTAACATGAATGCAGCTAAAACGAGTGTGGAAAAGGGGAAGAATAACGGGATCATTTTTAGCCTCGGGGTATCAACGATGATCATGATGCAGGCCTATATCGCTGTGCTGATCTCCAAGTTCCTTTACAATAACCCGGAAATCATCGATCTGTTGATGAAGATAGCTGTTGGGATCTTTGCTTTTTTTGCTATTTACTTCTTCATTATGGCCAAACGGTTTAAGCCCAAGAAGATCCGTATAGAAAAAATAAGCAAAAAGAACAGCTTTTTTAAAGGGATGCTTTTGGCTGCTTTGAATTTACTGACGATACCTTATTACAGCGGACTCAATGTGATGTGGAATGCCTCTGGATGGATTAAATTTGAGGTTTGGGATATTGCCACCTTTGTACTTTCTGCCGGAATGGGAACCTTCACTGTACTCTATCTTTACACCTTTTATTTTAATAAACTGGAATTGAAGAATAAGACCTTTTCCAGAAATTCAAACTATATCCTGAGTGGCCTGATGGTGATTTTACTTTTAATTACCCTAATCAGGTTATACAACAGTGATCATGGATAAAAAAGCTACCGACTTCTTTAGCCGCGTATACGAACTGGTAAGGCAGGTACCCTATGGAAAGGTGACATCTTATGGTGCCATTGCCAGGTATCTGGGAGCTGCCCGAAGTGCGAGAATGGTGGGTTGGGCTATGAACAATGTGGTAGACAGGGAAGATATACCGGCACATCGCGTGGTGAATAGAGTAGGACTCCTCACCGGGAAACATCATTTCGGCGGTACCAACCTCATGCAGCAATTGCTGGAGAATGAAGGTCTCGTCGTTGTAGATGATCAGATTCAGGATTTTGACAAACATTTCTGGGATCCTATGAAGGAACTCGGAGAACCCCAATAGACAGGATCGAAACCGGTTTAAAAATCATTATAAAAAAGCGGTATTTCGCTATAAGTCATTTCCATTCAGTTCTTTCCAAATCTCAGTACTAAGCCCTATCTTTGTTGTTTAGAATGATTATACATTGAAGAGGGGTTTTAAAAGGATGAAACTAGATAAAAAAGACATTTTAAAAGCACTGCAGACTATTTCAGTACCAGGAGAAGGACAGAATATGGTCGAAAGCGGGGCGGTAAAGAATATTCAGACTTTTGGAGATGAGGTTGTGGTGGATATCATTATTAAAAATCCCAGTCTTCAGGCCAAAAAGAAAACGGAGGTTTCAATCTTGCAGGCAATTCACAGGGAGGTTTACGAAAAGGCGAAGATCACTGTTAACCTTAAAGTGGATGCCCCGGCCACACCCAAGGCCAATGAAATTAAAGGGAAGCCCATTCCCGGTATAAATAATATCATAGCAGTTGCCTCCGGTAAAGGAGGTGTTGGAAAATCTACTGTCACAGCCAATCTCGCCGCCACACTGGCTAAAATGGGATTCAATGTAGGGATACTGGATGCTGATATTTATGGTCCCTCTATCCCCATCATGTTTGATGTGGCCTCACAAAAACCACTGGCCGTTGAGGTGGAAGGGAAGTCGAAAATGGCACCTATTGAGAATTACGGGGTAAAGATTTTGTCCATCGGATTTTTTACCCAGCCCAATCAGGCTGTTATCTGGAGAGGCCCCATGGCTGCCAAAGCGCTCAATCAGATGATCTTTGATGCACATTGGGGCGAATTGGATTTCCTTCTTATTGATCTGCCTCCGGGGACCGGGGATATTCATCTTAGTATAATGCAGGCTTTGCCCGTAACAGGAGCAATAGTGGTGAGTACTCCACAAGAGATCGCCCTTGCCGATGCCAGGAAAGGGGTAGCCATGTTCCAGCAGGAAGCAATCAACGTACCTGTACTGGGGATCGTTGAGAATATGGCGTATTTCACGCCTGCAGAACTTCCCGAAAACAAGTATTATATCTTTGGAAAGGACGGGGCAAAAAATCTGGCGGAAGATATGGAGGTGCCGTTTTTAGGGGCCCTGCCTCTGGTACAGAGTATTCGTGAAGCAGGAGATGTTGGAAGGCCAGCAGCCCTGCAAACCTCTACACCAATGGAATCTTCTTTTGAAGAAATCACCAGAAACTCAGTGCAGGAACTTGTGAGGAGAAATAAAAGCATGCCTCCTACGGAAGCTATTAAAATAACTACAATGGCAGGTTGTTCTGCCGTTAAAAAGAAATAATAATGACGGCTGATGAACTTAAGATCAAAGTAGAAAAAGCCCTTGATGAGATAAGGCCTTTTTTACAAAGCGATGGAGGTGATATTTCCCTTGTATCCATCGAGAACGGCAATCTGGTCAAGGTACGTCTCGAAGGGAATTGTGTGGGCTGTAGTGTAAATCAGATGACGCTGAAAAGCGGAGTAGAGATGACGATTAAAAAGCACGCCCCACAAATCGAGCAGGTAGTTAATCTCTTAAACTGAATGTCAGTCGAAATCACTTTCCTTTCCTTGAACTAAGAAAAAAAGTATGATTAAAACAGATATCCTGATAATCGGAGCAGGGCCTACAGGCTTGTTTGCCGTTTTTGAAGCTGGTTTACTTCAACTAAAATGCCATATTATAGACGCCCTGCCACAGCCTGGCGGGCAATGTGCCGAAATCTATCCCAAGAAACCCATATACGATATTCCTGGATTTCCTGAAATTCTTGCAGGAGAGCTCATCGATAATCTTATGGAGCAAATTAAGCCATTTCAACCCGGTTTCACACTTGGAGAACAGGCTACAACTATCGACCATCAGGAAGACGGCACCTTTATTGTTACCACTAATAAGGGAACCCAACACCACGCACCCATTATTGCAATCGCAGGGGGTTTGGGTAGTTTTGAACCCCGGAAGCCACTTTTGGATAAGCTTGAGGATTACGAAGAAAAGGGTGTGGAATATATGATCAAAGACCCCGAGAGATACAGAGACAAAAAGGTTTTAATTGCAGGAGGGGGTGATTCTGCACTGGATTGGACCATCTTCCTTTCTGATGTGGCTAAAGAAGTAACTCTGGTCCATCGAAGAAATGAATTCAGAGGGGCACTCGATTCAGTAGAAAAACTACAGGTTTTGAAGAACCAGGGCAAAGTAACTTTAATTACCCCTGCAGAAATCGTTGCGCTTGGTGGAAGTCAAAAGCTTGAATGGGCTACTGTGAGACAAGAAGAAAGCAAAGGGGTTACTCGTGACTACAATATCGAGACAGATCATTTTATTCCCCTGTTCGGTCTCTCTCCCAAGCTCGGGCCGATTGCTGATTGGGGCCTGGAGATTGAGCGGAATGCTATAAAAGTGAATAATTCACTCGACTATCAGACGAACATTCCCGGCATTTATGCTATTGGAGATGTTAATACCTATCCGGGTAAACTTAAGCTCATCCTCTGTGGATTCCACGAGGCCACCCTGATGTGTCAAAGCGCGTATCAGAAAATCAATCCGAATAAAAGATATGTCTTAAAATACACCACCGTAGGGGGTGTTCAGGGATTTGATGGTTCTAAAAAAGAAGCGCCTAAAGCTGTGGTAAAAGCTATTGTTTAAACATGAGCGATATTCAGATTACAATCAGGGATAGAGAAGGAGCCACACACAGGATTCAGGCGCCTACCGATATGAACATGAACCTGATGGAACTGGTTAGATCATGGGAATTGGCTCCTGAAGGAACCATTGGTGTCTGTGGAGGCATGGTGATGTGCGCCTCCTGCCAGGTTTATATTGATTCTACACATCCTCTTCCAAAAAAAACCGATGAGGAAGAAGCGATGCTGTCTGAGGCATTTTACGTAAAAGAAAATAGTCGGTTAGGTTGTCAGATTCCACTGGAAAATACCTTGGATGAACTGGAGGTAACTATAGCTCCTGAAAGTTGAGATTTAGATTCTTGCCTGGTAGGTAAACAGATTATAATAGCGCCCTTCCTTTGCAATAAGTTCATCATGTGTTCCCGTTTCTGTGATGCGTCCGTTTTCAATAACTAATATCTGATCAGCTTTCCGGATAGTACTCAGCCTGTGTGCAATAACAAAGGTGGTCCTTCCTTTTGTCAATGCCGCCAGACTCTGTTGTATTAGCCCTTCACTTTCGGTATCGAGATTGGACGTGGCCTCGTCCAGGATCAATATCCTGGGATTTGCCAGGACTGCCCGGGCAATTGCAATCCTCTGACGTTGTCCTCCTGAGAGTTTTATTCCGCGTTCGCCTATAAGCGTATCAAGACCATCCTCAAAGCGGTCTGTAAATTCATCGACATAAGCTGCTTTTACGGCATTCAGCAACTCATCCTCTGAGGCATCTGGCCGTGGAAAAAGAATATTCTCCCTGATGGTACCCTCAAAGAGGAAATCATCCTGCAGAACAACACCGAGGTATTGTCTGAAGTTTTTTAAAACGATCCTCGATAGATCGTGTCCGTCAACCGTAATCTTACCTGAATTGGGGTTCAGGAAGCTGGCTGCGAGGCCTGCAATTGTACTTTTACCTGAACCTGAACTTCCAACTAAGGCTACTGTAGTACCTGCAGGGACTTCAAAGCTAATATTGTGAAGCACCTCTTTTTCCTCTTCATAGGCAAAGGAAACATCGTCGAAAATAAAATGACCTCTGATATTTTCGGGAGTGAGAGTTCTAAATTCTGGATTTTCTTCCTCCGGCATATTCATCAATTCTTCTGTACGATCGAGTCCTGCAAGGGCCTCACTTAATTGACTCCCGATATTGCTCATTTGTACTATGGGCGCCACCATGAGTCCGAGCAGAAAAGTAAATTCCAGGAATTCACCCAGGGTAAGGGCATCTGTCATGATTTTATAACCCCCAATACCCATAATCCCTGTAGTAGCTACGCCCAGTAAGAAGGTAGAAGAACTGGTCATGACGGCCGTGGCGGTCAGACTCTTTTTTACATATTGAAAAAGTTTGTGTACCCCTTCCTGGAAAATGGAATGTTCCTGCTGCTCAGCATTAAATCCTTTGATTACCCGAATACCGCCCAGGGTCTCGGTTAATCTACCTGTTACCTCGGCATTGATCTTCCCCCTGTTCCTGAAAACGGGTCTTATGATCTTAAAGGCTTTTAAGGCAACTACTGCAAAGATAGCAAGTGGCACCAGGGCAAACAGCGTCATGGACACACTGATGTTCAGCAACAGGATCAAAGCAACTACAGCCGTTATGGTACCTCCAACCAGTTGGACAAGTCCGGTACCGATTAGGTTGCGAACACCTTCAACGTCTGTCATGATGCGGGATACTAGTTCGCCCGACTTTGTATTGTCAAAAAATCGGATGGGGAGGGCCAGAATCTTATGCTGTACCTGTGCTCTTAGTTCTGAGATCATATACTGGGCCTGAACACTTAAGATTTTGGTAAGCAGGAAGGAAGTAACGGCCTGAACCAGGATGGCGGCAATAACAATTCCTATAAGGATTTTTAAAAGAGGGACGTCCTTATTGGGAATGATATCGTCCATCAGGTATTTCAATGACATGGGGGCCACAAAGCTTGCGGCCTTGCTTATCACTATAAGGATAAGACCGATGAAAACTAAATTCCGCCTGGGCCATATAATGGTTTTAAAGGCATTTAAAATACTTACTTTTTTATCAGCCATATGTGAATAAAATTAGGAAAAGGGGACGCAAGATACATATAAAAAGGCATTGGGCAGGGCTGTCAGATACAATCAGAAAAAGATAATTAGTTTTTCCGGTGTAAGTCGATTAAATTCACAATTGTTCAATTTATACCTATGAAAAGAATGAGATTAGTATCCGTACTACTGATTTTGATATTGATAGCGAATTCCTGTAAATCAAATGGTCAGTTAAGTGAACTGGAACGGTGGGAATCACATGCTGAAAACACGACGATCATCCGCGACAGTTTTGGTGTTCCTCATGTCTACGGTAAAACAGATGCCGATGCCGTTTTCGGGCTACTTTACGCCCAATGTGAAGACGATTTTAACAGAGTTGAACAGAACTATATCTGGGCAATAGGGAGGCTGGCCGAAGTAGAAGGAGAAGAAGCCATTTATAGTGATTTAAGGGCGCGATTATTTATGAGTGAGGAGGAAGCCATAGCACAGTATGAAAACAGCCCTCAGTGGTTAAAGGAATTGTGCGATGCCTTTGCCGATGGCATCAATTATTACCTGTATACCCATCCGGAAGTAAAACCCAGATTACTTACAAGGTTTGAACCCTGGATGCCGATGTACTTTAGTGAAGGTTCAATAGGGGGCGATATAGAACGTATCAGTACCCGGAAATTGCAGGCGATGTACGAGAGAGGGATTTCCTTTCCCGAATCCGTCGACTTAGAGATTGAGAAAAAAGAAGCCGAACTCGAACCACAGGGATCGAATGGTATAGCTATTTCGGGAGATCTCACTCAATCCGGAAACGCCATGCTCCTTATCAACCCTCATACCTCATTCTATTTCAGGGGAGAAGTCCATATGAACAGTGAAGAGGGTTTAAATGCCTATGGTGCGGTTACCTGGGGGCAATTTTTTATCTATCAGGGATTCAACGAAAAAACAGGCTGGATGCATACATCTACATATACAGATGTAATGGATGAATTCGTGGAAACCATTGTGGAAATGGAAGGAGAACCCTTTTATCAGTACGGGGAAGAATTAAGGCCGGTGGAGGTATCTGAGATTACACTCAAATACAAAGAAGGCGAGCAGCTGAAAGAAAAGACCTTTCCTGCTTACCGTACCCACCACGGCCCGATTACCCATATGGCCGGGGATAGGGTAGTGGCTTCTGCTATGATGTGGGAACCTGTTAAAGCACTGGAACAGTCTTATATCAGGACAAAACAAGACGGCTATGAGGGTTTTAGAAAAATGATGGACATAAGGACCAACTCATCAAACAACACAGTATATGCAGATTCTGAGGGGAATATCGCCTATTTCCATGGGAATTTTATCCCGGTAAGGGACACGGTTTACGACTATTCAAATCCGGTGGAAGGCAGGGATCCCAAAACAGACTGGCAGGGCCTGCATACGGTAGATGAAAACATCCTTTTGCTGAACCCGCCTAACGGCTGGATTCAAAATTGCAATTCCACCCCCTTTACTGCGGCGATGGAATATAGTCCGAAAAGAGAAGATTATCCGAAGTACATGTCTATAGACCGTGAGAATTTTCGGGGAATCCACGCCATCGAATTGTTAAAGGATATAAAAGGATACACACTTGACAGCCTTATAACACTGGCCCACGACCCCTATTTGCCGGCGTTTGAAGCCTTAATTCCTGGTTTGGTTGAGGCCTTTGATCTGTCGCGAAATAAGAATGCCGACTTAGGACAAGCCATTGATGTTCTTCGTGAATGGGATTTCAAAACAAACAAGGAATCGGTAGCCATGACGTTAGCCCACTTTTATGGTACGCAATTCGGCAGAAATGGGTCTCGTCCATATAAAATGAGTGATATGGAAGCAATGAGGTATTTTGGAACTAAATCCCCAATGGAGGAAAGACTGAAGATATTTAATGATGTAATTATGGAATTGGAAAAGGATTTTGGCACCTGGAAAATGCCCTGGGGGGAAGTCAACCGCTATCAGCGTTTAAACGGGGACATTAGACAGCCTTTTGACGATGCTAAACCCAGCATTCCTATTGGATATGCTTCAGGTCGGTGGGGCGCCCTTGCGGCCTATGGAGCTCGCTATGACAACAATACCAAAAAGATCTATGGAACCCGTGGCAACAGCTTTGTTGCTGTTGTAGAATTCGGGGATAAAGTAAAAGCCAAGAGTATTTTGACCGGAGGCCAGAGCGGTGACCCTTCCTCCCCTCATTTTGACGATCAGGCACAGATGTATGCTGATACTGAGTTCAAGGACGTACTATTTTACAAAGAGGAGGTATTAGAGAAAGCCGAGGAGACCTATAATCCGGGAAAACGAAAGTGAAAATTAATCCTGGACAATGATAAGGGATGCTTTAGAGCCGGTAGACAACAACCATTTATTGGAATATATCAGTTTTCCTGCCTCGTCATAAACATCAACCTGGGCAGTATTTGGCCCGGAAGTACCCTGATTCAGGGCTTCAAAGTCGAGGCGGTTAAACCCTTTGTCCAGTGTAAGATTGACACCCTTAAAACTCCCAGTTAAAAGGATATTGGGATCTATGACTTCTCCATTCGCGTAAATCTTCACCCTGTCCCCGTCTACGTATTCGTGATCACGGCATACGATACCCACAAATTTTGAAGAAGTTTTTACGTCTCCCAAATACATATCTCCGTAATGCTCTTTACCCTTGCCCTTTTCACGTTCCCCTACTTTGGGATCGATATCCATGTCGAATCCTGCCTGTCTTAACTCCCTGTCGGGTAACATCTGGACATTATTTGACATAAGCGAATCGCGAAGGTTCGGAGTTTTACCCATATCAATTATAGAGGGCATCCTGAGGGAATTATTCTGGGTAGGTTTTGCCTTTATTTCAAGATTCGGCTTTGGTCCGATTTTCAATGGCTGGGTTTTGGGCACATCGGTTTGCGATATACCGACCCCGGCAATCCCCAGTATCATCAAGAGTGAAAAAACGGCTCTCATAGCTTTCTTATGAGCTATAAAGGTAACAATTACCCTGCCAGAAGGGTATAAATCCCTGTTAAAATCGATCAAAGTAGTTAGCTAAATAAAGGAAGAACAGAAAATTAATGTAGAGTAGAAACAGCCTGACACACAGCATATCATACCTTAAAACACTTGCATAATATATCTCATATCAAACTTTGAAACGCCCGCAAAAGAATTTCCGAACGCTGACATATATCATATTATGGATTATACATAAGTGTTAGTTTTAATCGATCAATTATCCGGATTGATATTAATGTGGGGTTAAGAATAGTGTCATGGATTTACAGGAACAGGAACCCAAGGTCTTCGTACACTCTGGAAAAGTCTCTAAAATTCTCGGGAAATCCATCCTGATTTCCCTGGATAAGAACATTCAGTGTGAATCCTGCAGTGTTAAAGGGGCATGCGGGGTAAGCAATTCAAAGACCAAAGAAATAGAAATCCCTAATACAGACGGATCTTTCAAAATTAACGAACCTGTTAAAGTCACTCTAAAAAAGAGTTTGGGACAAACGGCAGTATTTTGGGCATATATTTTTCCTTTTCTCCTAATGCTGCTGACCTTGATTATCGCTTCTGCGATTTTCACCGAATGGATTGCGGGCTTGTTATCACTCCTTGTCCTTGTACCTTATTACGCAAGCGTTTACGCCTTTAGGAATTACTTCCGGAAAACCTTCAGAATTTCCGTTCTGAGAATTTGAAGACTATGACCGAATCTATTTTAAATAGTGCCATTTTGCTAACCCTTCTGGGGATTGTTTCTGCACTGATTCTGTACGTTGTATCAAAGAAGTTTTATGTTTATGAAAACCCATTAATCTCAGAAGTCGAAGACCTTTTGCCCGCGGCTAATTGTGCGGGTTGTGGTTTTCCCGGATGCAGGTCTTTTGCCGAAAAACTGGTGAATACCGATGATATTTCTGATCTGTTCTGCCCTGTTGGCGGAAATGAGGTGATGAAGTTGGTCTCAGATGCCCTCGGGAAAGAGGTGGCAGAGAAGGACCCAACTGTAGCTGTAGTGCGCTGTCAGGGAAGTTGTGATGTGAGGCCAAAGACCACAGAGTATCAGGGACCAAGGTCTTGTGCTATTTCGGCTTTGATCTACAGTGGCGAAACCGATTGTCAGTACGGGTGCCTTGGAGACGGAGATTGTGTTGATGCCTGCAAGTTTGATGCGATGTACATGGATGAAACCACCGGGCTACCTGTGGTAATTACGGACAAATGTACCTCTTGCGGAATGTGCGTAGATGCCTGCCCTAGGGATATCATCGAGATGAGGCCAAAACATAAAAGGGATTTAAAAATATTTGTCGGTTGCCTCAATGAGGAGAAAGGCGGTATTGCCAAAAGAGCCTGTTCTGTGGCATGTATAGGCTGTTCAAAATGTCTGGATGTATGTCCTAAAGAAGCCATTGTTATAGAGAATAACCTGGCATATATAGATCCGGCTTACTGTACTTTATGTAGGAAATGTGTCCCTGTATGCCCAACCCATTCCATTATTGAAACTAATTTTCCGCCGAGGAAAGAGAAAAAAGCAGAGGCAAAAGTAACAGCAAAGGTTGAATCCATAAAGCCACAAAATGATGCTTAAGACTTTTCCGAAAGGTGGGATTCATCCCTCAGAGAACAAGATAACATCTGCTAAACCTATTAAAAGACTCCCTCTGCCCAAAGTGGTCTACGTTCCGATATCGCAACACATAGGGATACCCGCGGAAATTGTGGTAGATCGAAAAGACAAGGTTGAAATCGGGCAGGTAATTGCCAGGTCAGGTGGATATGTATCCTCTAATATTCATTCCCCTGTGGCTGGAACCGTAACAAAATTGGACAAGATCGTTGATACACGAGGGTATAAGAAACAGTGTATTGTTATCAGATCTGATGTAAAAAATGAATCTAATTTTCAGGAAAATGAATATCCCCTCAAAGAAGAGATTAGTCTGCAACCAGAGGAAATCCTTAAGCGTATTTCGGATTATGGAATTGTTGGCCTGGGAGGTGCCACTTTTCCATCGCATGTAAAATTGCAGGTAAAAAAAGACAAAATACTCGACTGCCTCATTGTAAACGGTGTTGAGTGCGAACCATTTCTAACGGCAGACCATCGCCTTATGCTGGAAAAGGGCAGAGAGATTCTGGTGGGTATCCGGATTCTGATGTATGCGCTGCAAATAGACAGGGCAATTATCGGGATAGAAAACAATAAGAAAGACGCAATCGACCTTTTCAGAAATTTAACCTCCGGAGCGTCTGGTATCCAGATTGCCGCTTTGCAGGTTAAATATCCCCAGGGTGGCGAAAAGCAACTGATCAGGGCGCTGTTAAAAAGGGAAGTTCCTAAAAATGGGTTACCCATGGATGTGGGGGTTGTGGTCCATAATGTAGGTACCGTATTTGCCATATATCAGGCAATACAACACAACAGACCGTTGATGGAAAGAGTGGTTACCGTAACGGGAAAAAAACTAAATGACCCATCGAACTTCTGGGTGAAAATAGGAACTCCTGTTAAAGACTTGCTCGATGCTGTTGGGGGTGTGCCCGAGGATACCCGAAAAATCGTAAGCGGCGGCCCTATGATGGGTAAGGCCCTTAAAAATACAGATGTTCCGGTTACTAAGGGGACATCCGGGATTCTCGTCATATCAGAGGACGAGGCCAGCCGGGGAGAACCTAAAAATTGCATCCGCTGTGGGGAATGCGTGGATGTTTGTCCCATGGGTCTGGAACCTCACCTACTGATGAACCTTTCCGAAAAGGGAATGTATGAGAAAGCTCTGGAAGAAGATATTCTAACCTGTATCGAATGTGGTTCTTGTAGTTATGTATGCCCCTCTCATCGCCCGCTTCTGGATTATATACGCTTTGGCAAATCAATAGGAAAGCAACTCGAATCGAATAAATAAAAGGTATGAGTGACCAGACTATAATAGTTTCCTCCTCCCCCCACGTTCATTCGGAAAGAACTTCCGAAAAATTAATGTACGATGTGGTTCTTGCTTTGCTTCCAGTCTTTCTTGTCTCGCTTTATGTTTTTGGTATCAATGCCCTGATAGCTACGATTACGGCCATCATTTCCTGCCTCCTTTTCGAGTATCTCATTCAGAAATTCATATTGAAAACCAAGACCACTATCACAGATGGCTCCGCATTAATTACCGGAATCCTCCTCGCTTTTAATCTGCCGGCAGGAATTCCGGTATGGATGATTGTGGTGGGCAGTCTGGTAGCTATCGGAGTAGGTAAACTATCATTCGGGGGCCTTGGATTTAATATTTTCAACCCCGCTCTTGTGGGCAGGGTATTTTTACTGGTTTCATTTCCCGTACAAATGACCTTATGGCCCGTTCCAATTGAAAATAATACTACGCTTGTGGATGCCGTTACAGGGGCAACAACACTCGGACTTATCAAGGAGGGAGTACAGTTTGGACAGTCGATGAGCGAGATCAGTACCCAGATTCCTTCAACAGTGGATATGTTTATTGGATTAACCTCGGGATCTATTGGCGAAATGTCAGCCCTGGCACTACTCATAGGAGGTATTTTTTTAATAGCGAGAAAAGTAATTTCCTGGCATATTCCGGTTACCGTTTTGGCTACTATTGCTGTAATGACAGGTGTATTCTGGATAGCAGACCCTGGGTATTATGCCAATCCGCTTATTCATGTGCTTTCGGGTGGTGCAATTCTGGGGGCATTTTTTATGGCAACCGACC
Source organism: Muriicola sp. E247 (assembly GCF_041358175.1). Taxonomy (NCBI): domain Bacteria; kingdom Pseudomonadati; phylum Bacteroidota; class Flavobacteriia; order Flavobacteriales; family Flavobacteriaceae; genus Muriicola; species Muriicola sp. E247. The sequence continues at coordinate 107,683 of NZ_JBGKBE010000001.1, read as the reverse complement.
TGGTAACCAGTCCGGTAACAAAAAAGGGGATGGTCATTTTCGCCATCGGAATAGGTATTATTACCGTAGTGATCAGATTGTTCGGGTCTTATCCTGAAGGCATCTCTTTTGCTATCCTGATCATGAACGCATTTGTACCTCTCATCAATCGCTATTTCAAACCCAGAAGGTTTGGCTCAAGAATCAAAGCTAAAATTATGTGACTGTGAAAAAGAAAGAATCGACATTATTCAATATGGTGGTTGTTCTTCTAATCATCACCCTGGTAGCGGGTCTTTCCCTTGGCTATGTAAATGATCTTACCCTGGAACCCAAAGCCAGGGCCCGCCTTGCGAGGGTAGAGAAGGCGCTTAGCGCAGTACTTCCTCAGCTTAACAATGAGCCTGTGGCAGAGGTGATTCGCTTGAAGCAGAAAGAACTAAGAGACAGTACCTCCATCTACCCTGCCTATATGGACAGCACATTTTTGGGAGCAGCCGTTACCGGCTATTCCGAGAAAGGGTATAGTGGAATTGTAAAGTTGATGGTAGGCTTTAATCCGGACGGGCATATAAGAGACATTATAGTTTTAGAACAGAAAGAGACACCCGGTCTTGGAACAAAAATGAAAGGAGAGAAATTCCTGCGGCAATTCCGGAATAAAAACCCGGAGACCTTTGATCTGAAAGTGAAAAAGGATGGGGGAGAGGTGGATGCCCTGGCCGGAGCAACAATTAGTTCCCGGGCTTTTTCCGAAGCAACGCAACAGGCATTTGACACCTTTTTAACCAATAAAAATTCAATTTCTAACTCTAAGCGGTAGATGGATGAGTAAACCAATAGACCAGAAGCAAAATTTTTTAAAAGGCCTTATAAAGGAGAATCCGGTTTTTGTGATGCTACTTGGGATGTGTCCTACTCTTGGTGTAACGTCATCAGCTTTTAATGGTCTGGGTATGGGCGTGGCTACCCTTTTTGTTTTACTGATGTCAAATATTGTAGTATCGCTTATCAAATCCCATATCCCAAATAAGGTCAGGATACCTGCCTTTATTGTTATAATAGCTTCTTTTGTTACCGTGGTGGAAATGGTTCTGGAAGCCTATATCCCTTTTTTATACGAGCAATTAGGGATTTTTATACCCCTAATTGTGGTCAACTGTCTGATCCTTGGCAGGGCGGAGGCTTTCGCCTCGAAAAACGACCTTGCCTCGTCTGTAGTGGATGCGGTAGGAATGGGACTGGGTTTTGTCATTGCCCTTACGGTTTTAGGGGCAACCCGGGAAATCCTTGGAAATGGAAGCCTGTTTGAATTCAGATTTGTCTCTGAGGAAGCCAACACATTGATTCTTTTTATACTTCCTCCGGGAGCATTTATAGCCCTGGCCTATCTCGCCATTCTGTTTAACAGACTAACCCAAAAAGTCGCATAAAATGGAATATTTTGTTATCCTTATTGGTGCTGTTTTTGTAAACAATATCGTCTTGTCCCAATTTCTTGGGATTTGCCCTTTTCTGGGTGTTTCCAACAAAATATCCACCTCTGTGGGTATGTCAGGGGCGGTCATGTTTGTGATGACCATAGCAACAACAGTTACCTATCTCTTACATCAATATGTCCTTGTACCTTTTGAACTGGATTATCTGAGGACTATAACTTTTATCCTGGTAATTGCGGCCCTTGTACAGATGGTAGAGATCATTTTAAAAAAAGTAAGTCCACCCTTATATCAGGCCTTAGGAGTATTTCTACCTTTGATCACCACCAATTGCGCCGTTCTGGGAGTTGCTATCCTGGCTCTGGGAATGGAGGATAGCACTTTGTTAAAAGCGGTATTTTTTTCTTTTTCAAGTGCGATAGGATTTGGACTGGCCCTGATTGTTTTTGCCAGTATACGGGAGTTTTTAGAGTTGGCCGATATCCCTGAAGGGATGAAGGGCGTACCCATCAATCTCTTGGTAGCCGGATTACTGTCTCTGGCGTTTCTGGGTTTTGCCGGACTGGTTTAAAATAATCGCTGTCTCCCGGATCAATTTAGCGTGATCACTCTACCTCATAGGTCTCCCCTGAAAAGAAGAGGTCATCGGTCTTTGTAAATTTAGAATCGGTTCTCACTTTTCTGGTCAGGTCATCAACCCTTTCTTCAAAAGTCACATCCGGAAACCTTCTGATTATTCCAGTGACCAGGGGATATTCCATTCTGATCAGCATTTGATGCAGGGTGGGATCCTCCAGTTCTGCATTGTGTACCAGAAGATCAGCCTCTTGAATTCCTTCTTCCCCAAGGGTCACAACTTCTAATTTAAGTCCGTTTAACACCAAGCCTTTGTTTCTTTCCTTTCCAAAAATCATAGGTTTGCCGTGTTCTACGAATAATTGTTTGTCTGCCCTTACTTTCTTGTCTGTGTATTTAGCAAATGCTCCGTCATTAAATATGACGCAATTCTGAAGAACTTCAATAAGGGAAGTACCTTTAAATTTTGCAGCTTCAATAAATACCTGTGTCATTTCTTTCGGGGTGTTGCCACCTACCCTGGCGTAAAATCGGGCCTGTGCTCCAATCGCCAGTTCCCCCGGAAGAAAAGGGGGTTGAGTATTCCCGTAGGGCGAGGATTTGGTCCGCTGCCCAACAAGGGATGTAGGTGAGAATTGCCCCTTGGTAAGGCCATAAATCTCATTGTTAAAAAGAACAATGTTCATGTCGAGGTTGCGCCTGAGGACGTGAATAAAGTGGTTGCCTCCGATGGCCATTGCATCTCCATCCCCGGTGATAACCCATACGCTAAGCTCAGGATTTGCCAATTTAACCCCCGAAGCAATTGCCGGGGCCCTTCCATGGATACCGTGCATGCCATAGGTGTCCATATAGTAGGGAAAGCGCGATGAGCATCCTATTCCCGAGATAAATACTACATTTTCCTTTTTTATCCCCACTTGTGGCAGCGCATTCTGCATGGCTCTCAGGATGACATAATCATCACATCCCGGACACCATCTTACCTCCTGATCGCTCGCAAAATCCTTATAGGTGTATTTATTTTCAAGTGTTTCCATGATTATCCTAAGAGTTCTTTAAACTTTTCTGTTAATTCCACATTTCCAAATGGAAGGCCCTGAACCTTATTGAATTGGAGGAAGGGGATATTCTCAAAATTCATTCGCAGAAGAGAGGCAAACTGACCTGAATTCAGTTCACATACAACAATCTTTTTAAAATTTCGAAGTACTTCTGCTGTGTTCTTTGGAAGGGGATTGATATAATTAAAATGCGCAAGGCCAATACCCTCAACTCCCTGTTGTTTCATTTCTTTAACTGCAGCATACAGGGTGCCGAAAGTACCTCCCCAACCAACTACCAGGAGATCACCTTTTTGTGCGAACTTCGGCTGAAGTTCAGGAATCTCGTTTTGTACCCGTTTTATTTTTTCTGCCCTGATATCTGTCATATATTGATGGTTTTCAGGATCATAGGAAACCTCTCCGGTTGTCTGGTCTTTTTCCAGACCACCAATACGATGTTCCAGGCCTTTAGTTCCCGGAATTGCCCAGTCGCGGGCAAGAGTATCTTTATCCCGTTTATAAGAACGCCATTGGCTATCAGCCCCATAAATGATCCTTGGAGTAATATCAGGCATTTCAGATACGGGCTGGATTTTCCAGGGAGCCGAACCATTGGCGATATAACCATCAGTCAACAGGATGACGGGGGTCATATGTTCAAGCGCGAGTTTGGAAGCTGCATAGGCAAAATCATAGCAATTTGCAGGTGTACTGGCCGCAATTACGATAACCGGACTTTCCCCGTTTCGGCCGAACATGGCCTGGAGCAGGTCAGATTGTTCGGTTTTTGTGGGTAGGCCGGTAGAAGGCCCTCCTCGTTGCACATCAACAACCACCAAGGGTAACTCGAGCATAACGGCCAGTCCCAGTGCTTCTCCTTTTAATGCCAGGCCCGGCCCCGAAGTAGTTGTGATTGCAAGATCTCCTGCAAAAGCGGCACCAATGGCCGAACTAATGCCGGCGATCTCATCTTCTGCCTGTAAGGCCTTCACTCCAAAATGTTTATGTTTTACCAGTTCATGAAGGATTTCTGATGCGGGGGTAATGGGATAAGACCCTAAGAATAGCTCTAATCCCGATTTTTCCGCTGCGGCCAAAAATCCCCAGGCCGTAGCAGTGTTCCCCATAATAATCCTGTAGGTGCCGGACGGCATTTTAGCAGGAGCTACAGTATAGGCATTCGGAATCAACTCCAGAGTTTCCGAATAGTAATAACCGGCATTCAACACTTTGGTATTGGCCTCTATAAGTTCAGGCCGGGATTTGAATTTGGTTCTAAAAAAATCGATGGTGTGCTGTCTTGAACGATGATACATCCAGTATACCATTCCGAGCGCAAACATATTTTTTGTTCTTGTGATGGTTTTATTATCAAGGCCAGCCACATCCTTCAGAGCTTCTTTGGTAAGGGAGGTCATACTCACCTCAATTACCTGATACTCGTCTAAACTTCCATCTTCCAGCGGATTCGATTCATAATGTGCCTTTTCCAGATTTTTTTTAGTAAATGAATCGGTGTCCACGATGATCCCGTACCCGGGTTTAACGGCGTGAAGATTGGTTTTTAAACCTGCGGGATTCATCGCTACTAAAAGGTCAACATTATCACCCGGAGTACTGATCTCCACACTCCCGATATGGACCTGAAATCCTGAAACCCCGTATAGACTCCCTTGAGGGGCACGTATTTCAGAAGGATAATTTGGAAAAGTAGCTACATCATTCCCAAACATGGCAGAGGTATCTGAGAATTGGGACCCTGTTAACTGCATTCCATCTCCCGAATCTCCTGCAAAGCGCACAACCACAGCCTCCAGAGCTTTTTCTGATTTTTCAATTTTCGCAATACTCATCACATTCTGATTATAATTTTGGTAGTACAGATTACCTTTTCTATTCCTTTTCTAGATTTATTAAATATATCCTTTGAATCGCTAATGAAATATGACATTTATCATTATTAAAGCAGCTTGTGTAGTTTAATTTAGCGAGCGTATCCCTAAAATATAAGTTATGGCAATAATCATCACCGACGAGTGCATTAACTGCGATGCCTGTATAGCAGAATGTCCTAACAATGCTATATATGAACCCGACCAGGAATGGTCTTATGCTGATGAGACGGCCTTATCCGGGATGATAAATACCCCAGGTGGCCAGGAAGTTGATGCTGACGCAGAAAACGAACCAATATCAGACGAATTCTACTACATAGTCCCTGATAAATGTACGGAATGCAAGGGCTTTCATGATGAGCCTCAATGTGCTTCTGTTTGTCCGGTCGATTGTTGTGTCCCTGATGAGGAACACGTTGAATCTGATGAGCAGCTATTGGAAAAGAAGGCCTGGCTCCATGGAGAATAATGTTATTCGCAATAAGCCCGGCTATAAAAATCCAATGTTTTAGAGGGCATTGATTTTCTTTTTAGCAAAGTATCACCCTTTATTGTTATGAAATAAAGGGTGATTTTTTTGGTACATAATTTCCTTCAATCGCTCGGAATAAAGGTCTAACCTACCAGAAAATCAACCGACGATATTGATATTTTTCACCTGATAAATGTCATAGTTTACCCCTAATCAGAATCTTACTTTTAACAAGATCAGGAGACTGCAAAATATGCTTACCAATATTTTTTATATGTCACTCACCACAGCATGTGGATGCTGCTTTATATATCCTTTTATAGGCAAATAATGAAAATAGACTATCATGAAAAATGAATTTCCAAAATTAATATGTGATGCCAATGAGGCTGTTGCCAGAATAGCTCATAAAACGAACGAAGTATGTGCCATATATCCCATTACCCCTGCTTCACCAATGGGAGAACATGTAGATGTGTTTAGTTCCGAAGGACAGAAAAATATTTGGGGTAATGTTCCAAGAATTGTGGAAATGCAAAGCGAAGGAGGTGCCGCAGGTGCCGTTCATGGCTCTTTACAGGCCGGGGCGCTCACCACAACCTTTACGGCTTCTCAGGGTTTGTTATTGATGATCCCGAATATGTACAAGATTGCAGGGGAATTGTTACCAGCAGTCATCCATGTGGCAGCAAGGACAGTGGCTACTCATGCCTTGTCTATTTTTGGTGACCATTCTGACGTTATGGCTACAAGACAAACGGGATTCTCAATGCTTTTTGGAGGTTCTGTTCAGGAGGCTATGGATTTTGCCCTGATCTCACAGGTTGTAACTTTGAAAACGCGGGTACCATTTCTAAATATTTTTGATGGATTCCGAACCTCACATGAAATCTCAAAGATTGATTCTATTTCCGATGAGGTGATCAAAGCTATGATTCCTGATGACAAAATTGAAGAACACAAGATGAGGTCCTTAGATCCGGATCACCCTGTAGTAAGGGGGACATCTCAGAACCCCGATGTTTTCTTCCAGGCCAGGGAAGCTGCCAATCCCCATTACGACAAAGTACCTGAAGTAGTTATGGAGGTCATGGATGAATTTTATTCCCATACAGGCCGAAGATATCATCTGTTCGATTATGTGGGCCATCCGGAAGCGGAAAGGGTTATCGTCATTATGGGCTCGGGTGAAGGTGCAGTGAGGGAAACCGTGGATACTCTGTTGGAACAGGATGAGCGCGTTGGTGCTGTATTTGTTCGACTATATCGACCATTTTCTGTGGAATATCTGCTAAATAAGTTACCCGAAACGGTTAAGAAAATTGCAGTCCTTGACAGGACGAAGGAACCCGGTAGTATTGGAGAACCGCTCTATCTGGATGTCGTCACCGCCTTTGTTGAAAGCGACAGGGAAATGCCTGAAATAATAGGGGGAAGATATGGACTCTCGTCCAAGGAATTCAATCCGGCGATGGTAAAAGGTATCTATGATGAATTGCTTAAAGCTAAACCAAAAAACCATTTCACTATTGGAATCAATGACGATCTGGGCCACACAAGCCTGGATTACAACCCTGTATTCAATACCAAGAAAACGACATTTAACTGTATGTTTTATGGGTTAGGGTCTGATGGTACTGTTGGGGCAAATAAAAATTCGATAAAAATTATAGGGGAAACTACTGATAACTATGTGCAGGGATATTTTGTGTACGACTCCAAGAAAGCCGGGGCTCAGACCATTTCACATCTGAGATTCGGACCTGATCCTGTGCACTCTTCGTACCTGATCAATACAGCTGATTTTATAGCGTGCCACCAGTTTAATTTTATAGAGAAATACGATATTTTAAACCATATCAAAAAAGGAGGGACTTTCCTTTTAAATTCTCCTTTCTCCAGGGATGAAATCTGGGATCAATTACCCAAGGTGATGCAGCAGGAGATCATAGAAAATCAATTGAATTTCTATGTTATTGATGCCACTAAGGTCGCTCAGGCCGCCAAACTTGGGAAACGAACCAACACGGTACTGCAAACTTGCTTCTTTGCCATTTCAGGGATACTACCTAAAGAAGAGGCCATCGAAAAGATAAAAAACGCCATTGTAAAATCTTATTCCCACAAAGGGGATAAAGTGGTAAAAATGAATTTCAATGCAGTTGATACTGCTCTTCAGCATTTGGAAAAAGTGGAGTATCCCACTAAGGTTACGGCTACACGTGGACTAAGATCAATTATGTCCGGGGAACCTGATCCCTTTGTAAAAGAAGTACTCGGAAAGATCCTTGCCGGGCGGGGAGATGAACTTCCGGTGAGTTATTTTCCTGTAGATGGTACCTTCCCAACAGGAACCACCCAATATGAAAAGAGAGGGATTGCTGATTTTATTCCTGTATGGGATGGTGAAGACCTCTGTACCCAATGTAATAAGTGCGTCGCTATTTGTCCGCATGCGGCCATCCGGGCTAAAGTGGTTTCCAATGATGAGCTTGAATCTGCTCCGGATACCTTGAAAAGAACGCCCGCAAAAGGCAGGCCATTCCAAAAAGAAACCGAGTCCTATATTCTTCAGGTATCACCCGAAGACTGCACGGGATGTGATCTTTGCGTTGCAGTGTGCCCGGCGGAAAGCAAGGAGATTCCTGATTTTAAGGCAATCAATATGCACAAAAAACTGGAAGTGGATAAAGTTGAAAATGAGCATTGGGATTATTTTGTGCAACTACCCGATTACGACAGAACGGCACTTCAGATTACCAATGTTAAAGGATCTCAATTTCTAGAACCGCTATTCGAATTCTCTGGTGCTTGTTCCGGCTGTGGAGAAACACCGTATATTAAAATGCTTACCCAGTTATACGGGGACAGTATTCTGATTGCGAATGCTACGGGTTGTTCTTCCATCTACGGAGGTAATTTACCCACTACACCTTACAAAACCAACGAAGCAGGCAGAGGCCCAGCCTGGGCAAATTCGCTCTTTGAAGATAATGCCGAGTTTGGTTTTGGAATGAAACTGGCCCTGTCTAAAAAACAGGAAATTGCCGTCGGACTATTGAAATCCCTGGAAGAGACTGTAGGCAGCGAATTAGTGGAATCCATTTTAAACAACCCTGAAGAAAATGAAGCACAAAAGAAGGAGAAGTTTCAACATCTCGATCAGTTGAATGAGATTTTATCACAGCACAAAGACCTCCCCGAAGCCAATAAATTATTAAACCTCACTGAATATCTGCGGAAGAAAGCAGTGTGGATTCTAGGGGGTGATGGCTGGGCTTACGATATCGGATATGGAGGCGTAGACCATGTGCTTGCTTCCGGAGAAGATATTAATATCATGGTTCTGGATACAGAGGTATACTCTAATACAGGGGGTCAGACCTCAAAAGCAACCCCTCTGGGGGCAAGTGCCAAGTTTTCCGTATCGGGAAAAAGAACAGGTAAAAAAAGCCTGGCTTTACAAGCGATTTCTTACGGAAATGTATATGTGGCCCAGGTTGCACTTGGAGCCAAGGACATGCAAACCCTAAGGGCAATTGAAGAAGCGGCAGCTTATCCCGGACCTTCCCTTATAGTTGCTTACTCTCATTGCGGAGAACACGGATACGACTTAAAAGAAGGCGCATTGCATCAGGAAAGAGCTGTGGAGACCGGTTACTGGCCGCTCTTTAGATTCGACCCTTCCAAACCTAAAGGTAAAAAGTTCAAATTGGATTCGAAGGAACCCAGCAAACCCCTTGAAGATTTTATGTACAGGGAAACTCGTTTTACAAGGGTAGTAAAAGATGATCCTGAACTGGGAGCAAGTCTTCTAAAACAGGCTCAGGAGGAAGTTGATACCAAATGGGAAAGACTCGAATTATTCAGAAATATGTAAGCACTGAATAAGCAAACATGGGAACATGTAAAAGGAATAAGAATAATTTTAAAACAGATGCGATGGAAGACTTAGCGAACCCCTATTTTAAGATAGCCGTCCAGAAAATGAAGGAGGCCAACCAGGAATTATACCGGCCCGAGGAAGATGTTGTTTCTTTTTTGGTATGTAAAAATGCACAAATTGCCGTCCAAAATTTTCTAAGAGGTTACTTATTGCGCAGTGGGATTGAAACCAAGAAGGAGGATACTCTCGATTCCTTGTTTACACAATGTAAGGAATTGAATAAAAAGTTTGAAAATGTAAGTCTGAGTGGTCTCAACTGCCAGTATGAAAATAAGGACTCCAGGTATTGTGATGGAGTAGAAAAGGTAAGTCGTTGTTTCGACATTGCCGATAGACTGGATACATTTCTAAGGGAAGAGAAAATTATCGCCTAGGAGTTCAGGCACAGCTGAATTTTCAGGAATCTTTCCATGTTTCCTGAAGGAAACCTATGAAGTTTTTATTCATGATGTTCTCAATATCCTCCTGTGAGTATCCCCTGTTAGCCAGCAATTGAGGTATATTCTGAAGATCGGCAATGGTGTCAACATCCCCCGGGCATTGTTCTTTGCCAAATCCCCCGTCGAGATCAGTACCAATCCCCACATGTAGTGAATTTCCTGAAAGTTGACAAATATGGTCAATATGGTCGATTATCGTATGTAGTGTCACACCCATTGATTCAGGAGATGATTGCCCTCTCTCCCAGTTAGGGACCATCATCCAGGCATCGAGAGCCACTCCAATAACGGCTTTTCGCGAAATCAATTCCTTGATTTGTTCATCAGAGAATTGCCTGTTGTGGTTGACAAGGGCTCTGCAATTGTTGTGGCTAGCCCAGACCGGCCCATTATACACCTTCATGGTTTCCCAAAAACTTTGATCGCACAAATGGGTTACATCCAGGATGATATTTAAGCGGGCCATTTCCAGTAGCAGTTCCCGGCCTCTTTCCCCAATACTTCCTGTGGAATTCGTCCCAAAAGCATAGGTCCCCGGACCGTAATGTGCAGGACCCACAGCCCTTAATCCCTGCTCATAGGCCATTTCTAGATGACCAAGAGTAAACAAAGAATCTGCACCCTCCAAACTGAGGATAAATCCGATAGGCTTTTTTGGATCCGAATTTGAATCCCATAATTCGAGGTGATGGTTTAATTCTGTAAGGTTTGAAATCTGTGTCATTTCACCTAGCTGCTCCATGGCTCTGTACCAGGCCAGTTGCCCCTGGGTTTGTGCCCAGGCCTGCTGAGGTGAATTCCAGCCCGGAAGCGGATTTGTGTTTTTAACATAACGGGCAATTTGAGTAGCAACGCAAATTCCGATATTTCCTTTACGCATAGCATCCAGGGAAACGGTATTCTTACCGCGGTCGGGTTTGTCATTCATGCCCACTTCTGTATTTCGAATGTCATCAACCGGCAATACGAGGTTCCTGTTCCATTCCAGGGCATTCATGGCAAGGTCGAGATGTGCGTCAAAAATTAACATAGGGGGTCTCTAAATAATCAATCGATGATCTCTTGCTGCCACTTTCCATTTGCCTGTCAACTTTCCGTCTTCAATAGTCAATACCTCCGGATATTTCGCAACAGTCGGACAAATATGCATGGGAATAGCATAAAATACCTGCCCTATTTTTACAGGGGACTTTGATGTATTTCTCAGTACGAGGTGTTCTTCACTCTGACCGATCTGTTCGCAATCTTCCAGCCCAAAAATGTGCACCCTGGGGAAGTCCATCTCGGGAGCTATGGCCTTATGGCCAAGGTCTAGACAAAAAATATCAGTAGCTGGCTTACTGATCACCCTTGTAATCAATACGGCAGCCGGGAGAAAGTCCATGTCTTTAAATGAAGAACCGTATCTGGCATCCCATAAGAGAGTGGTACCCGGACTGTTATCTACTTCTTTTCGCCTGGCATGAACAGGAAATGATGGAGATCCTCCTGCCACAATAGTCGGCACAGCATATCCTTCCGCTTCCAGCTGGTGTTTTAATTCCACTACACCCTTAAATGCCGCATCGCATTCTCTTTCCCTGTCTTCAATAGCCGGATTTCTGATATGCCCGTCGTAGACATGTAATCCGGATGCTTCAAGATATTTACTATCCGCTATCTTTTTGTACAGCTCAGCGGCCTCTTCACTAGGTTGAATTCCGGTACGATCCATTCCCACGTTTAAATCCAGAAAAAGACCAACACTTTTGCCCTTCGTTTTCGCCATCTTTTCAATGTCACTCAGACTGTCCTTATTGTCTATGATCGTGGAAAATTGGGTGTGAGGGTACTTTGATAAAAGCTTAAAAAACCTCCCGACGTTGGGTCCTACAGGCTGCATGGCAAGGAGTACATCCGATGCTTTTTGCTGCCCCAGTAGTTCGGCTTCGGCAATAGTGGCACACTTGAATTTATCAATGCCGTATTTTAACTGCAGGTCGATTACTTCGGCCATTTTATGGGTCTTTATGTGCGGCCTGAGTTTTTTTACATCACTTACCATGCTGATCATGGTTTGAATGTTGCGCTCAATTCTCAAGGGATGCACCAAAAGACAAGGAGAGGAAATCTCTTCTTCATTTTCAATCTTGTACCAAGGTCTTTTTTCCATATCCAGGCCTGTCAGTGAAGTTCAAACATAGCTTCTATTTCCACTGCTACCTGGCCCGGGAGAATCATACCTACTGCACTTCTCACTCCCACGCCGTTTTCAGTTCCGAAAATATCCGCCATCAGCTCGCTGAAGCCGTTGATAACCAGTGGATGCTGGTCAAATTCAGGTGTCGAATTAACCATTCCCAGTGTCTTTACCAGGCGTTGGATTCTATCAATATCTCCAAAATGTGTAATGATGGTTGAAAGCATGGTAAGACCTACCTGTTCGGCTGCTAGTTTTGCTTCTCCCAGGGTTAATGTTTCCCCAACTTTTCCGGTTATATAGGTTCCATCGCTTTTCATGGGTCCCTGCCCTGAAATGTACAAAAAGCCATCAACCACCATTACAGGTTTATAGAGTCCTGCAGGAGGTGGGGCCGGTGGCAGTACCAATCCCAGGTCTTTTATTCTTTGTGAAGGAGAATTACTCATACTTATAGATTTAAATAAATTGGTTCAGGATAAGAACCCCAATAAGACCAACTACTCCAACGGTGGTTTCCATCAGGGTCCAGCTTTTTAATGTGTCTTTTACCGACAGATTAAAATATTCTTTAAAGAGCCAGAATCCGCTATCGTTTACATGTGAAAGCATCAGGCTGCCCGAGCCAATGGCAAGGACCATTAATTCAGGACTCACCCCGGTACTTGCAATCATGGGCATTACGATCCCTGCTGCGGTTAAGCCGGCAACGGTTGCCGAACCTACAGAAACTCTGATTACAGTGGCGATTAACCATGCCAGGAATAAAGGAGAAAGGGATGATCCTTTTAGCAAATCGGCGATATACTGACTAACCCCGCTATCTATTAGAACCTGTTTCAGGGCTCCTGCCCCGGCAATGATCAATAAGACCATGGTTATGCCGGAAATGGAACTCCCTACTGAATCCATTACTTCCTTCATTTTTTTGCCCCTTGCCAGCCCAAGGGTATATATAGCTACCAGCACAGATATCAGCATCGCAATTACTGGATTCCCCAGAAAAGCAATAATATTTTTCAGGGGAAAATCCTGAGGAATCAATAAATCGGCTATAGTGGCCAGACCAATCAGGATGATCGGTAAGAGGGCTGTAACAATACTTACCCGCATTCCGGGCATTTCATCATCCTTCAGGATTTTGGGATTTACAAATTCCTTCAGAGGAGTTGCGTGTATATTTTTTAAGGTCCTAGAAAAAAACGGACCTGCAATGACAATTGCAGGGATAGCAACTATAATGCCGTAGATCAGGGTTTTTCCCATATCGGCATCGAACATCACAGTAATAGCCGTCGGCGCAGGATGCGGCGGAAGATACCCGTGGGTAACGGAAAGGGAAGCCAGCATTGGCAGGCCAACGTAGAGTAATGGCAGACCGGTACGGGCAGCTACGGTAAAAACCAGGGGGACCAGAATCACAAAGCCTACCGAATAAAAAAGAGGGATTCCTACAATAAATCCGGTAAGGACCAGTGCCCACTGGATATTCTTTTTTCCGAATTGATCGATCAATTTAGAAGTAATGCGTTGTGCGGCTCCGCTATCGGCTACCAATTTACCCAGCATGGCTCCCAATCCCAGGATCATAACCAGGAACCCTAGTGTATTGCCTATCCCATTTTCTATAGAGCTGACCACAGTCTCTAAATCCATGCCTTCGGCAATTCCCACAAAAAGGGAAACCAAAATAAAAGTGATAAAAGGATTCAGTTTCCATTTCGCAATCAGCAGAAAAAGGATAAGAATACCTATGATGACGATAACTAGTGGCATAGTTGGCGTTGGGTCCGGGAATAAGTCTAAGTGTTAAATATACCATTTTGAATAGAACTTAAAGCGATCTATTTTTTATCTTGTAGAATAATCTGAACGAAATGGACAAAAGATCATTTTTACAGAAAATGGGGCAGGCTGCCCTGATCACTCCTTTTCTTCCCCTGTCTCTTAATGCCTCTTCCCCGGTAGAGCGCGGATCATACGAGCTTAATGATGAAGATGATTTTTGGCAACGAATCAGAATCGACTATGCCTTAAAACCAGACTATATTAACCTGGAGAACGGGTATTACAATATTGCACCTATCCCCACCATTGAAAAGTTTCACAAGCATATAGAACAGGTGAATTACGAAGGATCGCATTATATGCGGACCGTGCAATGGGATAACAAAAAAAGGATTGCCAGCCGTCTGGCTCAGCTGGTTGGCTGCGATTCAGACGAATTGATTATCACCAGAAATACTACGGAGTCTCTTGATATGATCATTGGCGGGTATCCCTGGGAAAAAGGTGATGAGGCTGTTTTTGCAGTGCAGGATTACGGGGCAATGAGAGAGCATTTTAAACTCACTGCCAAAAAGTACGGACTGGTACTTAAAACTATTTCCCTGCCCAATCACCCGGATTCGGATGAAGAAATTGTGTCATTGTACGAATCTCAGATCGGGCCGAAAACCAAATTAATGATGATCTGCCACATGGTGAATATTACCGGACAGATTCTCCCGGTGAGAAAAATTTGTGACATGGCCCACAGCCATGGAGTGGAGGTCATGGTTGACGGGGCTCATTGTGTGGGACATATCGAGGTCGATATAAAAGAACTCAACTGTGACTACTACGGTTCAAGCCTGCATAAATGGCTGAGCACCCCTCTGGGGGCAGGAATCCTCTTTGTCGCCAAAAAGAATATTTCCAAGATATGGCCTCTACTTGCCGAGCACCACAGAGAGGCGGATGATATTGGTCGTCTGAACCATATAGGAACCCACCCTGTTCATACCGACCTAACGATAAACGATGCCCTGGATTACCTGGAACTCATCGGGATGGAGCGAAAGGAAAAGCGGTTGAGGTACCTTCAGCGCTATTGGTCGGATCAGCTCAGAGATACCGAAAATATTATTATTAATACGCCTGTGGAACCACACAGGAGCTGTGGAATAGCCAACGTTGGGATTCGGCATATGAAGCCCTCCGAACTGGCCAGAACACTAATGGAAGAATTCAGGATATTTACCGTGGACATTGACCATCACAATGTTCAGGGCTGTAGGATAACACCCAATGTTTACACTACTATAGCAGAACTGGATGATTTTGTAAAAGCCATGAAAATTCTGGCACGACAAACCTGATATAAATCATAGTTAGTAGTTTGCTTTGTAGCTAGTTTTGAAGGTTTTATACAGGCAAATCAACGGTTTTTCAAATGCCTGAGAAAGTAATTTTTACATTCAAATTTTATATATATGACTGATATTATTAAAAAAGAATCACTCCTGAAAAGTGTGGTTTTTTTACGTATCCTGATTGGATGGCACTTTCTTTATGAAGGGGTAATAAAGCTATTCAATCCAGACTGGACCGCCTTTGGTTATCTGGCTACCGCACAGGGGCCGTTTAAATCTTTATTCATTGCACTTACGAATGAAGCGACCATGGGGTGGGTAGATACCCTTAACACCCTGGTTCTCATTTTTGTTGGTGTCACACTCATTCTCGGGATTTTTGAAAAATGGGGAGCCATTGCCGGAATTGGGTTATTGGCCTTATATTATTTTGCACATCCTCCTTTCCCCTGGCTTGAACAGCAAAATGTGGAGGGGAGCTACTGGTTTGTCAACAAGAATCTGATTGAGATAGCAGCCCTGTGGATCCTGGTTCAGTTGCCAACAGGTCACTACTTTGGCTTGCAATATCTCTTTAAAAAAGAACCAAAAACTATTAAATCTCCTCAATCATGAAATGGACACGACGTGATATATTAAAAGGTCTGGGAGGACTACCTATACTAGGAACCGTATGGTGGGCAGGAACTGCTAATGCCTTGATAAAGAGCAAAGACCGTTCTGAAATTCTAGAGCAGTTAAAAATTGAACCATCCTTACCTACGGCTTTACCCGAAATAGGTGGGGAACCAATACGAATTGGAATAATCGGCTTTGGTATAAGAGGAGAACAGCTCTGCAGGGCCCTGGGCTTTGCTACCAAGGAGTGGATTGAACAGATGAAGGAGGAAGAAAGACTCAGTGGCAATACACAACTACAGGAATTCCTCGATCAGGAAAAATTAAACCTTAAAATCACGGGGGTCTGTGACATCTTTGATATACGAGCAGAAAATGTTATTGCTTCATTTTCCACCCCTGATAATAAGGTAAAAAGATATGGTACGCATCAGGAAATGATCAGGAGTGGAGAAGTAGATGCGGTTATCATTGCCACCCCGGATCACTGGCATGCCCCTATGACCATAGACGCCCTTGAAAACGGGATCCACGTTTATGTTGAAAAGCCCATGACCCATACCATTGAGGAAACGTACAGGCTTAGGGAGGCGGCAAGGAATTCGAATGCACATCTGATGGTAGGTCATCAGCACAGACAGACCTTAAGTTTTAAAACTGCCAGTGATATTATCGATAAAAAAGTTCTGGGGCATGTTTCTGTGGTACAAACTTTTACCAATAGAAATGATGACAACGGAGCGTGGAATTACGACATCCATGAAAAGGCCAGTGAACAAACCATAGATTGGGATCTGTTCCTGGGCAGCGCCCCAAAAATACCCTTTAATAAAAACCATTTTTTCCGCTGGCGTAAATGGTGGGCCTATGGTTCTGGTTTATCCGGTGATTTGCTTACTCATGACTATGACCGCCTCAATTGTGTCCTGAATATGGGGATACCCAAATACATTACTGCTTCTGGGGGCATTTATACTCACAACGATGGGAGGAATGTGCCCGATGTACTCCAGGTGAATATGGATTTCCCTGATTTCAGCACAGGTAGCAGTCAGGTAAAAGGAAAGGAAAAAGGAATGACCTTTACTTATAATGCAACGCTCGGGAACGGCTACAATCGACCTACCATACTAATGGGGCACGACGCATCGATGGAGCTCGGTAATAATCTCACTATCTGGCCGGATGGAGGATCAACCAAATATGCCGAAATGCTCGAAGAGGGCAAAATGAAACCCAATGTTCCTATTTACCACTACAATCCGGGAGCTAATGTACCGGATGCCGTCTCATCGGCTACATCCCAGTATTTTGCAGATAAAGGCCTCATGTGGACCTATATAGACGGAGTACGTGTAAATTCAACCTATTTACATTTGAGGGAATGGCTTAGTGCAATTAAAAATGGTGGAACGTTGAGTTGTGGAATAAAAGAAGGTTTTGATGAGGCTATAACTGCCCATATGACCGGGCTGGCCTATAAATTGGGAAGAAGAATAGAATGGGATCATCAGGAAGAAAAAATAATTCCGATTGAAGGAGTTGATTTTGATGAGATACTTCTGGCAAGTACTTAAGAAGCATAATGCAAAATTGAATTTGAGTAAAAAGCCTGCCGAAAAGCAGGCTTTTTTATTGAAAATACTGATTTTCAGTTGGGTAAGATGTAAAACTGATAAATGTCATAGTAAAAGTTTTGTATTGCCATTAATTTAATAGTATTAAAATCAGTGTCATGCAAGTCAAAAAAAACCCAAAAGCCGATTTAAATAGAAATAGTAGCCTTTATTTTGTTATTGGCTTAACTATCGTTTTGTTCCTAACATGGAGAGCTCTGGAGTACAAGACTTACCCAAAGGATGAAGTAGTTCTTGATCTGGTCCAGGCCGTCGATGATCTAAAAGAGGATGTACCCGTTACGGAAATGATTAAAACACCTCCACCTCCTCCGCCTCCGGCTGCGCCCGAAGTAATTGAAGTAGTTGAGGATACTGAGGAAGTTGAAGAAACCATCATTGAAAGTACAGAAACAAGTCAGGATGCGGTGGTGGACGAAGTCATTGAAGTTGATGATGTGGAAGTAGGAGAAGAAGAGGAAGAGATCACAGTGCCATTCGCTATCATTGAGAATGTTCCCATTTTCCCGGGATGTGAATCTGCCAAGAACAATGAAGAGCGAAAATTATGCTTCCAGGAAAAGGTGCAGCAACATATAATCAAAGAATTCACTTATCCTCCTGCAGCACTGGAACTTGGGATTCAAGGTCGGGTATTCGTACAATTTGTAATTGATTCTAAGGGTAAAATTGGGAGTATCAGAATGAGAGGCCCTGATAAAAACCTGGAAAAAGAAGCACATCGCATCGTGGCATCATTACCACGAATGACGCCAGGAAACCAAAGAGGTAAAGCGGTTTCTGTGCCTTACAGCATCCCCATTAATTTCACTATCCAATAAGATTCAACAACAAAAAGGATTCGTCTCTGTAATATAGGTTTAGGTGGGGCTAGATCTGGAGATGGATCTTTTTTAATGGTAATCCTTTAATTTTTTAGGCCCTTCCAGGACAACTCTTACGATTTGAAGTGTGCCATCTTCCTTGGTTGCTATATGCCATTTGATCAGGACGATTTCTCCTCCTGTTATTTCAATTCCGGTGATGCTCCTGGGGTGAACGCAACTACCATCGTTAAAAAAAGGAATATCTCCCGGCCTTGCAAAGCGGGGTCTGTGTGTATGGCCAACAATAGTAAGCAGGGAGTTGTTCTGAAGGATCCACTTTTTAATGCGGCGTTCTACTTTGATAAGTTCTTTGTAGTTCTTTGCCGGACTAGTAGGATCAGCGATTCCCCATACTTGCAGAGGCTTCCACAGTACGCGAACCAGAAAGCGGCCCCAGCGCCAAAAAGTGTAGTTCCACCAATCAGCCTGATGCCCGTGCGTCAGAAAGATCTCCTGTCCGCTCTTCCGGTGTTTAAGAATTAATGCTTCATGGAAGGTCAGATCAGGAAAAAGGGGTTTATCGATCTCATCAACGGGATCAAAATACGTGCTTAGCTGCTTTTTTACGTATTTCTCATCCTTGTAGACCATATCGTGATTACCCCATATCATATGAAGGCGGTTTCCCATATAAAATTTTCGCAATAGCAGATAGACATTTTTATGTGCATCGAACAGGTCTTCAAAATCCACATTTTCCCATAATTCATCCCCGTCACCCAGTTCCAAGTATTGGAAACCATCCTGATAGTACTGACTCAACGCGTGGAAATAGATATTTCTATTGTTGGCAAAATCATCGGCAAAGCTGTTGTCTCCGCGGTGACAATCACTGAAGAAAATAAACTTTGATGAATCATCAAACAGCACGGTATGTGCATTTTTGTAGGCTCGACTAAGTCTTTTAGAAGATGACATAGGTATAATTTCTATAAATATCCTAAAAAGTGCTGAACAACGTATAAATTTTAAATCCCCCAGCGAATCGATTAGTTTTGTAATTTTATAAGATAACAGGAGACTAAGCCGCTATGACTTCTAACATTACAACCGAATGGCCATTACAGCATTTTATCAGTTTTGATAAATTGCTGAAGCGTTATGAAAAAATGGCGGAAGGGGAAGATGCTTTTCTGGCAGAAAAAGCCAGGAGAATTCTGAAGGCACAGGCTCCTTACCCGATACTCAGAGAAGGTTTTACTGATGTCACACTTTTGGAAGAGCACGAGGTAGTGATCTCTATCATCCTTGAAGATGCGTTTTCGGAAGTTTTAAGTGAAAATGAGATCAAAGTGGCTTCCCTGCCATACCGAGATGTTATATTCAACGCTTCCACCAGATTTAAAAAGATATTAAAAGACGCAGGAGATAATTTCATTCCCGCTTTGACAAAGGAGGATGCGAGTATGGATTACATCATGAATTGTGTTGTAATCTTAAAATTTCATTACGGGTATAAACTGGATTTTCACAGGCCATACTTCTATAAAATACCCAATGCCGAAGGCGTAATGCATTATTACAGGGTACTTTACAATGCTGATTTTATTGATCTCTATCCAACAGAACTTGCCAAGGACCTCAAACAGGAGGATTTAGATGAACTACTGGAACATCCAAATGATCTGAAATTGTGGAAGGAAAAGATTCCGCCCAATAGTTTTATTTCCAAAGGTTTCGTTATTGCGAATATGTTCGACGCAACTGCTGAACAGGCAATATCTGAGATAAAATCAGAATTGATTTCTGCAAATAAAAGGGGAAGTGATAATTTTATGTCTGACCTCCAGGAAACCTTTAAATCCTTTTTCAAATTGAAGGATTTGAAAGTAGGATTCTCGTCCTACAATCGTGAAGACGATCAGTTTGAAAGAGTATTCGGGAAAGACATGCATAGTTACCTTCTTAATGAAAGTGATTTTGAGATATGTAATGAAGCGCTTTGCAAACATTCATATGAAAAATTATTAAATCAAAATACATATTTTATTGTCTCTGACGTACAGAAGTATTTTGATAGATCAAAAGGGATGCAACCCTATAAGAATTTACAGCAACAGGGGATCAAAAGTGTCATATTTGCACCTATCGCCAGGAACCAAGAACTATTAGGGGTACTCGAGATTGTCTCTGAGGTGAAAAATCAGTTTAATGGGGTAAATGCACGCAAGCTGGATGACGTAATGCCCTATATCGTTTCGGCTGTCGTCAGATCTAAAAACGAACAGGAGAACCTGATCGATGCGGTCATTCAGAAAGAGTGTACTACCATTCATTCTGCCGTTTACTGGAAGTTCAGGAAAGAAGCGAAACGCTTTATCAATGAAGAGTTAAAAGGTAACGATCCGACATTTAAAGAAATCGTGTTCAAAGATGTATATCCCCTTTATGGACAAACCGATATTTCAGCATCTTCTAATGCACGTAATACCAGTATACAGCGCGATTTGATGATCCAGTTGTCTGAAATAAGTAATATCCTTGAGACGGCATTCAAGGAAAGTGGCCTTCCCATATATGAAGAACTTATTTTCAGAGTAAACAGGCATATGGAAGAAGTAAAGGAGGTGCTTCAAACCAACACCGAACAGTCTATCTATAATTTTGTAAAGACTGAAATTGATCCTGTACTAAAGTACCTCAAGGAAAATCAAAAGGATCTCAGAGAAATTATAACCTCCTATGAATCCGGGATAGACGAATCCACAGATACTTATTACGATCACAGAAAAAATTATGACACTACCATTATGGAGACTAACAGACAGTTAGTGGCCATTCTTGATGAGGCTCAAAAAAGTGCTCAGGAAATGTTTCCTCATTATTTTGAACGATACAAAACCGATGGAGTAGAGCATAATTTGTACATAGGAAATGAAATTGCCGAAGATAGAAAATTTGATTTCCTTTATCTCAACAATCTGCGCTTGTGGCAGTTGCAGGTGATGTGTGAAATGGAGAATACCTATTACAACCTTAAGCCTCATCTGCCTGTTCAACTCGATGTTACCTCGCTAATCCTTGTCTACCACACTTCCCTCTCTATCCGTTTTAGAATGGATGAAAAGCATTTTGACGTGGACGGAACCTACAATGCCAGGTATGAGGTCATCAAAAAGCGAATTGACAAATCCTATATTAAAGGCACCGACCAGCGCCTTACCGAAAAGGGGAAGCTCGTCATTGTCTACTCTCAGAAGTCGGATGAACTCGAATACCTCAGGTATATATCGTTTTTAAAATCGAAAGGGTACTTCACCAATAATATTGAAATAGTAGAACTGGAAGGCCTTCAGGGGGTAACCGGACTAAAAGCTATCAGAGCGGAGATCCTTTATAATAAACAGGAAGAAGCACAGAAAACCTATACTTATCAGGACCTGATGGAAGCTTTAAAAGAATAAAGCAGAGGTCGCTTCCGGGAGCTTCAATACCCTTTCTGGCCCATAAAATTTCAGGGCGACAAAAAACGCGATTACAGACAGTATCATTCCAATCATAAAGATGGTATATGTCCATCTTAAGAGACTGTATTTTCGATCCAAAACCACGCCTAAATAGTACAAATCCTTTGTAAGGGATGTATAAACGTATTTCTTATCCTTGATGAGCTCCTGAATCGCCCATTCGTAATCAGGAAGTTTCATCTTATGGAAATTGCCGAAAAACAGAAGATTTACATCCTTGTTCTCCACATCTTCTTTGGTAAATTCTCCCCTTGTGACGTTTGGTCTGGTCGCCAATATGGACAAGACCATAGAAGCAATAGCAAATATGAGGAATATACCCGTGGGATAGATCAGGTAATCATTCGAGGGATTGTCTAGTTTGGGAATCAGATTTGAAAGCACCAGAGATATGATAATAGCATTTACCGACAATAATATATTAGCCTTAGTATCAGCAATATCACTAAGCTTGAGGTGATTTCTCATGGTCACCCTAAACATGGTCTGAATCCCTCTTTCCGGACTTTCATTTTTAAACTGAGCCTTTAATTTTTCTTTTTTAGCCAGTTTTTTACGTGCTTTTTTCTCCTTTACCAGTCGCTTTATGTTCTTGTCTTTGCCAGCCTGCCAGTTTTCTTTGGCATAAGTAGTATAAAAGCGATGATTGGTTCTGAACATTTTGATATTCTCCTGTCTCCATTCCTCCGTGGAATACTCTGCTATTCCTAATAAACGCAGCTCTTCCCTTAACAATTCGGAAGTTGCCAAATAACTTTTCTGCCTGAAATGCGAAGTATCAGCATCTCTAATGATTTCTTCAGGGAGTGAGGCAGGTTCGTGCCCTTGTTTGGTAGCCATGATATACTGACATACACTTTCTATTGATGAATTATTGTATTCCAGTTTTTCTAAAAACACTTCTGCAATTTTACAGCTGTTTTCCTCATGATCATCAGTGCCTTTTGTATAACCGGTATCGTGAAACCAGGCAGCCAGTATAATGTGCTCTTTCTCTTCCTTTTTTAAGTCCGTTGCTTCGAGTAGTTCCATCACCGCCTCCACAACACGCTGAGTATGCCTCAGGTTGTGATACAAATATTTAGAATCTAAGTTATTGGTCAAGAGGTCTGTAACATAAACCTCGCTTTTTTCTACAATCTCAGACATATGTTTTATATTAACGTATCCAAAGTACAAAATTTTAACCTCTAATCTTATGCGTATTTGTAACCAATTGGTATTGTGTTTTCTCCTGTTGTTTATTTCCAGTTGCGCGACGTATCGAACCAAGTATGATGCTCCTCCGGATCTGACTGATAGCACAAGTACCAAGGAAATTTCTCATACGTTTTATCTCATCGGGGATGCCGGTCTTTCTCCTATGGGCGATCTCAACCCTGTTTTAAAAAAATTCAGGGATCGATTGAGTAGAGCACCTAAAAAGAGTACGGCCATTTTTCTGGGAGATAATATTTATCCGGCAGGATTGCCCGATAAAAAAGATTCTACAGAAGCCTATTTAGTAGCAAAGAATCATTTGGATGCACAATTGGCCACCCTGAAAGAGTACAAAGGACAACCCATTTTTATCCCAGGGAATCACGACTGGTACAACGAAGGGTTAATCGGGCTGAAAAGACAGGAGAATTACATCGAAAAGAAAATCGATAAGAAAGACGTTTTTCTACCAGAAGGAGGCTGTCCAATAGACGAAGAGGAAATTTCAGATGACCTATTGTTGGTTACTATCGATACTGAATGGTACCTGGCCAATTGGGACCGGCATCCGACCATTAATGACGGATGTGATATAAAAAGCAGGGAAGCTTTCTTTGAGGAACTCGAGAGTATCATTAAGAAAAACCGCACCCGAACAACCCTGATCGCAACCCATCATCCCATGTTCACCTACGGTTCTCACAATGGCCTGTATGCATTTAAGAAACATATTTTTCCTATTAACGAGTCATTGCCATTACCGGGCATTGGAACAATCATCAATCTTTTAAGGCGAACTACCGGAGCCTCAATTGAAGATTTGCAAAACAGCAGGTATACAGAGCTCAGGAAACGACTTGTCACCATGGCACAGTTTTCAGACCGGGTAATTCTCACTTCAGGACACGAACACACTTTGCAGTATATACTGGAAGATAATACACCACAGATTGTGAGCGGATCGGGAGCCAAAAAGGGCTATACCAGGCTGCAAAACGGGAGTAAGTTTTCTACCGGGCACCGGGGTTATGCCATTCTGGATATATATAAAGATGGATCTTCCAATGTTCGGTTTTATGGGGTAGATGATGATACGCAAGAAAGCTTGCTTTATGTTACAGATGTATTACCTCCTTTCAGGAATATAAATGAAGAGAAATATCCGGAATCATTTCCCAATACTATCAAAGCTTCCGTATACACTCAGGAAGAGGTTAAAAAGAGCGGATTCTATAAAGCGGTTTGGGGAGATCGATACCGCAGATATTACGGGACCAAAGTGGAAGTCCCGACAGTAAATCTGGACACCCTATTTGGCGGGCTTAAACCAGTTAGAAAAGGAGGGGGTCATCAGTCGAAATCACTGAGATTGCGCCATAAAAGCGGAAAGGAATACGTGATGCGTGCCCTCCGCAAAAGTGCAGAATTGTACCTGCAATCAATGGCCTTTAAGGAGGAGTATATTGTAGGTGAATTCGAAGACACATATATAGAATCTATCCTAAGTGATTTTTATACCGGAGCACACCCCTACGCTCCCTTTACAATTGGGAAACTCTCCGATGCTCTCGGCTTGTTACATACGAATCCGGTATTGTATTACGTACCCAGGCAACCTGCTCTGGAAGAGTTCAATATATCCTTTGGGGATGAGCTTTATATGATAGAGGAGCACGCAGGGGACGGCCATGGAAATCTGGAGAGTTTTGGATTTGCCAATGAGCTGAAGAGTACGGATAGTATGATGGAGGATCTCAGGGAAGATGAAAAATACTCTGTAGATACTGATCTGTATGTCAGGGCGCGACTTTTTGATATGGTACTGGGCGACTGGGACAGGCATACAGACCAATGGCGTTGGGCTGAATTTAAAGACAAAGAAAGCGACAAAATAGTTTATAAGCCTTTTCCCAGAGATCGGGATCAGGCCTTTTCAGATATGGGTGACGGGGCATTGATGAGTGTCGCAACAAGAATTATTCCCGGCATACGGATTATGGAAGGATTCCATGAGGAAATACGAAGTGTGGAGGGTTTTAATTCCTCACCCAGAACTTTTATTCTGGATCTTGCTTTATTATCTGAGACAACTGAAGAAGAATGGCTTGAACAAGCCGAGTTTATCAAACGTAATCTTACCTCATCGGTTATAGACGAAGCATTCATGTCATTTCCTGAGGAAGTGAGAGATGAAACTGTAGAAGAGATTAAAAGAATACTGTTATCAAGAGCTTCGCATATCGCGGAAACGGCCAAAAAATACTACGCCATCGTTAACAAATACACGGTTATTACCGGAACTGACAAGGATGATTGGTTCGTCATTAACTATCCCGCCCCTGGGGAACTAGAGGTAAAAGGCTACAGAATTATTGATGGGGAGAAAGAGAAAATGTTTTTTGACAAAACATTTTATGACCAAAGCACCCGCGAAGTATGGATCTATGGCCTGGATGACGATGACAGATTTGACGTTCGGGGTGGGCCTAAAAGTAAGATTAGATTAAGGTTGATTGGCGGCCAGAACAATGATATCTATGATGTCAGACAAGGCCATAATGTTTTTATTTACGATTACAGAACCAAAAAGAACACCTATAACAGCACGGAGGGAGCAAAGGTTCGAAAGACCGATGATTATAATGTAAACACCTACCTTCCTCTTAGAATTAAAGGGAATGCCAATCAACTCCTTCCTACCCTGGGATATAATCCCGACGATGGGTTTAAAATTGGATTTAGCGACCTCTATGTTTTTAATGGTTTCAGGCAGAATCCTTTTACACAGCAACACAGAGTGAATGCTTCTTTTTATTTTGCCACAAGTGGATTTGATTTAGGTTATACGGGAGAATTTGCGAATATCACTGACAAATGGAACTTTCAGATACAGGGCAGATTTACTTCTCCTAATTACAGTATAAACTTTTTTGGTTTTGGAAACGAGAGCTTAAATCCTGATGACGACCTTGGGTTGGATTATAACAGAGTGCGATTACGCAGCCTGATCCTCACTCCCTCCCTCGTTTGGAGGGGACATTTAGGGGCAAAGTTCAGAACGGGAGTTTCCTACGAGGCAATCTCGGTAGAAGAGACTGAAGACAGGTTTATCAACACTTTTTATCAGCTCAATGGGGAAGAAACTTCCAACAGGTTTTTGGGCGTTATGGCCGAGTATGCGTATAAAAACGTTGATAATTCGGCTTTCCCAACTTTAGGCATGTCCTTTCACCTGGAGATGGGATTTAAAAGAAGTGTAGTGAATTCGGATCAGCGATTTGGTTATTTTGTCCCTGAATTTTCCATAGACCACAAACTGGTTCCCAGTGGATGGCTTGTTCTGGCTTCTAAGTGGAAGGCACATTTCAATATGGGAGATGGTTATGAATTTTATCAGGGCGCCTCTATAGGAGGCATCGATGGTTTAAGGGGATTCAGAAATCAAAGATTTACCGGGAAAACAGCCTATTACCAGAATACCGATCTTCGGATAAGACTCACTAATCTTAAGACCGGAATACTGCCCAGTACTTTTGGCTTCTACGGCGGATTTGATTACGGAAGAATCTGGTTGCCGGGCGATCAGTCTGATCAATGGCATACCTCATATGGGGGAGGTGTATTCCTCAATGCCTCCAATTTTATAACCGCCAGAACTGCACTCTTCCAAAGTTCAGACGGGCCAAGGCTTACCTTTGGCCTGGGATTTGGCTTTTAATACCCCTTACTTTCTACTCTTTGAAGATGGGGTAGGGTGAAGGAATAAAGGTTTCTCCCTGTGACGTGGTTTTCTTCATCCGAAAGATATACAGTGTTATTATCCTTAAAACAAATTGCTTCCAATTGTGTCCGTACTCCAAGATCGATAAATTCAACCTTTCCTTTGGAGAAATCGGGCAAGTCAAAATTGCGTATTATCCAGAGTGAACCGTAGCCTAATAGCACAATTGTTTTACCATCTGGAGAAATAGCGGCAGATGTTATCTGACAAATAGTATAATCCTTGCAGGTTGAAAACGAGCCCACGAGTCTTGCCGAATAATCTCCTTTAATTGCAGGTACCGTATAAATAAGTGCTTCCCCTGAAAATGGATTACTTCTGTCCTTGGTAATGATGTACAAAAGGCTGTCCAGATAGAAAAATGCTTCTGTATCGTATTTTCTCTCAGCAGGTTTTGGGGGAAATTTCTTTTGTTCCGGATAAGCAAAGCGTATTTCTTCTGCTTCTATCTTATCCCCTTTTTCTACCAGGGGACTGGGAATCTTATAGATCACAAAATCCTTTCTTTCGTTCTCATTGTTGCCAAAATCACCGATATATAAATTCCCTGCCTTGTCTTTTGTGAGGTCTTCCCAATCCTCATTTTTTGCATTCTTAACCTCAAATTCCCGAAGTTGGTCTCCTGCAGTATTTACTTCATAAATATGGTCTTTATTCCCATTGTCTTCTATCACCCAAACCTTCCCTGGTTCAAGGCTTGTAATTCCTGAATTTTCCTCCAGTTCACTGGGGAGAGAACAGAGGTACGTCAATTGCCCGTGTTGTGCACAACCAGTGCCGATGACGCAAAGAAAAAGAATTGTTACAACCCTCATGATTCCTCTTTTATGGGCAGGAATACTTCGGCTTTCCAGTTAATCTCGTCAACTCCGATATTAGGATTGTTGTAGAAAACTTCAATAGGTAAGCCACCGACTTCAATATTATTTTTTTCAGCGTAATCCAGTAATTCGTACCAGGCCCTGTCTGAAGTTATATAGTTGCCATTGTAAATTGCTTTCAGTGCTTTCACAGGTTTTCGAAAACCGTATTTCAGATCGGGGTGTTGAGGCAAGCTGTCATTCATTATTATCGGATAACAGAAGTTAAATTCTAAACTGTCCTTCTCCATGTCCCAGGCCAGGACCTCTATAAAAGGCTTGCCATTTAATTCAACCCCATTATTGACAAGAAATGGATCCAGTAAAGGGAAGTCGCGCATCATCCCACCTGCCTTGCCAAATTGAGAGGTCTTGTTGTTGACATAAGCGTAATGTGTAGAATCGAGCTGTGCTTCACCAACTACTCTCACTTTGATATTCTTAAGGTGATTGGCGAGCAGATCGGCAAAACTTTTAAGATTGTTCCTTGTGCGCTTTTCAAATTCGGTATCCGTAAAGGGAACTTTTAACTTGTTGTTAAAACTAAAGGCACTGTCTTTGGCAAATACCTTGATTTTTGAAACAGAATCATTAACAGAACTAATTTCCCATGCGTATATATGGGTAGAGTCCTTATATCTAAGTGTCTGGGTGAGATTTTCAAGTTCTTTGCCTGCTTCAATTTCGGAATTGTCCAGGCTGGTGTCCCATAATTTTATAATCTGATTTATGGTCCCTTTATTTGCTTTGGCCTCAAGGGTCACGAGATAATCATACGGATAAACAAAAAGATACCATACTACTCCTCCCAGGATCAGGAAAGAGAATATTAATAGAATTTTCTTCATGTGATTATTGAGTTTGTGCCAAACGGGATTCGTTTTCCATATTCAGTTTCTTGACAATGAAAGACCCCAGATCCCTTCCTTGCTTTACACCAACTTCAACAGCTGCCCTGTAATGTATTCCTCCGTACATCCGACTTATGGCAGCTTCATCAGCGGCTTCCCTGAAGGAAGAGAACGACCTAACCGGAAGTCCATAGGCCAGTTCAGTATCGTCATCAAAGGCAAAGTCCTCGCCAAAAATATCGGTTAACACTACAGAAGCTGCTCCCGACACCACACTATGTCCACTGGTATATTCTGGAAATGGTGGGGTCTGCAAAACTGGTTTCCAGCTATCGTCTATATGCTCATTAATAAGTGTTTCGGGCCGGATAAGATTACTCCTGTATTTTTCGTCCCAACAGCTGATAAACGCATCTGCTATTGCCATGGAAGTCTTGGTATAAGCGTGGACGGTTTGGTTAAAGTCCGATTGCGCCTTTCTACTGGCAATTTTCGTGATTCCTATCCAGTGTGCCCCTGGCGTAATCTTTTTAGTTGCAAACATGAGGTGCCCCCTGGTTACAGATACATACGGATTACAATCCCAGAATTTGGCGATTTGCACTCCCTCTGACTCATCTCCTTCCTCTTCCATTTTCTTGCTGATGTCATAGACCTCCTTTACTTCCTTGTAAAAATCTGATCCTTCTTCCATTGTAAAAGGAGGCGGAGGTAGAGGTTTAAACTGATCGGCCGATTCAATGACAAAGGGTCTTATTTTGCTCCAGTGAGGTTCTATGCCTGCCATATATGCCGGTGGGGTTGGCTGCCAACGGGAAGGTTCATCCGTATTGACCGTGAATTTAGGCATTGTCCTGGTCTGTTTGTAATTGTCTTTGTCCATCCAGGTGGCAATATGTTCAGCGACCTGAAGGCCGTATTCCCTGGAAGCTTCAAATTCTCTCTCATTATTAGAAGACCAAAGAGTATAAAGACTATCTCTGAAGACTTCCATTTTGTCTTCGCTAAAGATCAGTCTCCGGCTAAGATCCATATGGGCTATCATTGCAGCTAGTGCCTTATTGATGGGCTTGTTTGTGTCGGCCTTGGGAATAGGATTGAATTCATGAACCTGTCCCTCCAGGGATAGAAAACGCTCATCATCCTGAGCAATAATCTCATATGCTGCAATATTGGGATATGCAAATATTCTGCTCGCTACCGGAGGGGAAAAAATATCGTGGATCATAATTTCTATGACCTTATCCACTGAACTATGCATCAATTCAGGAGACACCTCAATAGGCGTATCCTCCTTTTGACAGCCAAGGCTCAGCAAAACCAGTAGAAGGATTAGTTTCTTCATGGTGTTTCTTTTTTATTTATTAATTGGTACAGTTGAACGGCATCGTCGTTGAATGTTGCCAGTAAATAAGGTTGGTTACCTACGGTCAGAATATTGAGATGTCTGATGGATCTGTTCATGAAATCCAGTCCCAAAACATCCCCCAAAATTACATTATTTTTCCCTTTTATCATAGCCCCAGAAAAGGTGCCCAGTCTTCCATGATAGGGTTTTACCCCGAAGTAATTACCTGCAGCCAGCACCTCGTCTACCCCGTCATTGTCGAAATCATAAGTAAGAAAAACCATAATAGGGGCAAGTTGTAATTCCTGTGGGAACGGGACAAAAGAAAAGCGTCCTTCATTATTTTCAAGGTAACCTGATCTCAATTCGTTTACCTCAAAAACCTTAGCTTTTTTAAGCTGATCCCCATCCAGGATCTCTTCTATAGGTTTACCCGCAAAGTCTCTATAAGCTGTAAATTTTTTCCTAAGACTTACCAATTGATCGGCAAGGCCTTTTAAGCCTTCTATAGGATAATATTCTCCATCATTTTGGAGTGTGACGATAGTCTCCGTACTACCATTCTTATCAAAATCTGAATAGTACATTTTCATGGGGTCTTTTTCCGTCGCCCTGAACTTCGTGTTTAAACCCCAATTTCCCAGTAGGTAATCTGTATCTCCATCCTGGTCAATGTCAAAGGCTGTGATACTTTCCCAAAGTCCGGAAGGATTTTCTTCCAAAACATCATCCTTTTCTAATATTCCCTCTATATTCCTGAAGAACGCAGGGGTTATCCATTCTCCAACCACAATAAGGTCTGTGTATCCATCTTGGTTGTAGTCCTCCCAGATCGCATCTGTGACCATGCCAATGGAGGCCAGATCCATATTCTCTACTTTTTCAAAAATCCCATTTCTGTTTTCTAGCAAATAAGATTCCGGGATCTTTCCAAAATC
Source organism: Muriicola sp. E247 (assembly GCF_041358175.1). NCBI lineage: Bacteria > Pseudomonadati > Bacteroidota > Flavobacteriia > Flavobacteriales > Flavobacteriaceae > Muriicola > Muriicola sp. E247. The sequence continues at coordinate 77,011 of NZ_JBGKBE010000001.1, read as the reverse complement.
GTTAGTGATCATTTGATTTCCAACAAAAAGGTCCAGGTCCCCATCTTGGTCAAAGTCGTATGGAGCTAATACGGATGTGTTATCAAATGACCCGGGAATGCCCTGTTTTATGAAAGTTGAATCCCTTTGAAGATAATACCTGTCTAAAAGAGGCGCCATTTCATTGTAGAAATCGGCACCGCCTGTTCCAATAAACAGATCATTCTGTCCATCCCCGTTGAAATCTTCTAGGACTGCAGCCACATCCTCTGTAATGGAATCCTGTCTTAACTCTGGAATTTCTTTCTCTTTAAATCCATCTTCAGTTTGCAGATATACCGAAGAGGGGTAAAATTTAGATCCCCCGAAGAAAACATCATCAGTACCGTCTCCGTTGATATCACCAACAGCAAGGGAAGGTCCTCGGTCTGAGAATTTATAGGGGATCAGTTTTTGACGGTTAAAGTCGATATAGGGATCTTCCCTGTGGATAAAAGTGAGTCCCATGCTACCATCCACTTTCTTAAAGAGCGGTTTTTCTTCTGCTTTTAACCACGGATTTTTAAAAGGAACATTAGCATCCGGACTTACGGTCAAGGTTTGATTAACCGGAATATCTTTTAGTAGTTGAGTGGTATGATCCGGCCAGAGAATACGCAGAGAATCCACCCGGGTTTCATTTCCATATCCGAAATGCAGTATGGGTTCTGAGGAAGCCTGAAATCCTCTTACCGTATACATTTCCCTGTATTGGAGTACACCCTTGTGGTAGGAAAGCACTTTGGCGCCGATTCCAAAGCTGTTCTTATCTGTGAAATTCAATCTTAACTTAAGATAGTTGGCATCCGAATCGGTTTTGTTGATATAGAGGGTAGCCGGACTATTAATATTACTGGTTACCAGGTCGAGATCCCCATCATTGTCAAGGTCGCCCATTGCCGTTGCCCCTGAAAAAAGGGTGTCTCTGGCTATCCATTCTTCAGATCGGTCTATAAATCGTAAGTTGTCCGTTCCCTGGAATATATAGTTGTGTACTGCACCGGAAGGCATTAATTCCAGGGCTTCCTGATCCATCAGCTTAGTATTGTTGATCTTTTTTTTGATCTGCTCGCTGGACACAAAGTTGATGAAATCGAGATCATTGGGGCGTTTAGGAATGCCATTGGCGATAAAAATATCCTGCTCAGAGTCAGCATTGAAATCAGCGAAAAGAGCACTCCAACTCCAGTCTGTTGCCGCAATACCACTCAGGAGAGCTGTTTCCTGAAAGCCATGTCCGGGCCGGTTAACATGCAGCATATTTCTTGTAAACTGATAGTGATAACCGTATTGCCTGACCCTCATATTCTGGATCTGTATATCGTCATCACCTTCAGAGGACTTAAGAACAGTTTCGTCTTCAGGAAGCATATCCAGGGAGAGGATATCGGGCCATCCATCGTGATTGATATCAGCTACGTCATTCCCCATTGAAAATCTCGTGGTATGCCCGAAGTACTTCTTGAGGTTTTCGGTAAAAGTCCCATCCCCATTGTTGAGGTAATAGTAATCATCTTCATGAAAATCGTTTCCCACATAGATGTCGGGATAACCATCCTGATTGAAATCACTGATTGTGACTCCAAGCCCATAGCCATTGATACCCCCAAATATTCCAGCTTCCTCGCTGACTTCAACAAAAGTATTTCCGTCATTCCGCAGTAATTTATCTCCGGTTTGAAAATCCCTTTTATACCTCAGATCGGCTTTGCCGAAGGATTCCTGGGTGTGTACTGCATGGTTCAGCAGATAAATATCCAGATCCCCGTCCAGGTCGTAATCCAGAAATGCCGCATTAGAACTGAAGGTGTCAAAATCGAGACCGTACTCTGCTGCACTTTCAGTGAAAGTAAGGTCGCCATTATTGATATAAAGTTCATTATAACCGTTAAAACCATTTATACCCACAACAGCGCAGACGTAGATATCCAGTAAGCCGTCCCCGTTTACATCCCCCATAACAGCCCCTGTATTCCAGCTGCTGTTTCCGCCTATCCCGGCATTGTCTGAAATATCCTCAAAAGTAAGATTACCCTTGTTGAGGTATAATTTGTTCTTTACCTGATTGCCGGAAAAAAAGATGTCAGGCAGGTCATCTCCATTAACGTCCCCGATAGCAACACCACCCCCATTATAGAAATACAGATAGTCAAGAATATTTAAGTCGTCTGTCTCAGTGAGGCTATTGTTAAAAGAAATACCTGTTTCTCCTTCCTGAGGATTTTTAAAAAGATCACCCCCGTTTCGGTTACACCCGAAAATGATTACTACCAGACTGTAAAGAACTGCTTTTTTAGTCATTGAGGCTGTAAATCTTGGGTTTAGTGTCATTCAACGCCGCAATTACAAAGGCACGGCCATTGCGATCTTTAAATTGTTTGATATGTTTGATTTCATCCCTGATAAAGAATCCACTTTTGTTGTATTCTTCCCACTTGAAATCCAGCTCCTTGTTCCCCAGGAGAACGTTGCCGTAATTAGCATCGAGACGAGAAAACTGTGGTTTAAATTCAAAATTATTCCCTCCCATGATAAGGTCGAGGTAACCGTCATTATTTACATCTGCACATGAGATGCCACAAACGCATGACAACTGTACCCTGGAGGGTAAGGTTTTAATTCTGAACTTGCCATTTCCTTCGTTGATGGCAATTACAGATTCTGAGGTACCGGATTTTTTCATAATCGAATTCTCAAAAACAGATTTTGGCCATAATTCACCTATAGTTTTACGGGCGTATTCTGATGCCTTAAGGTTCTGTTTTTTAAGAGATACGATCTGGTTGGTAAGCTCTTTTTTCTGATGTAGTGGATAGTCCTTCCCATTTTCGCTTAAGGTGACGATCTGTTCTATGGTACCATTCCCGTCAAAATCATTGATCCACATCTTCATCGGGCTTTCCGGTGTAGGTTTATAATGCAGATTGGCCCCCTGATTTCCAAGGACAAGATCCTGATCCCCATCATTATCCAGATCAGCGGCTTCCACCACATTCCAAAGACCGTCGAGACTATCGAGGGAAGAGGACATTTTGGCCAGTCGCCTCCCTGAATTCCGGAAAATTCTCGGCGTGCCCCATTCTGAAACGGTTACGAGATCTTTACGGGAATCGCCATCCATATCAGCCCATATCGCATTAGTGACCATACCCGCATCTTTGAGGTCATAGGCCAGACGTTCTGTGGCATCTTTGAACTCTGCATTACCCTGATTTTCAAGAAATAGATGATCAGGGTCAACTCCATAGGTACCTACTACACTTCGTGAGCCGATAAAAACATCCATATCTCCATCATCGTCGAAATCAAAAGGAGCAATAGTGGAGATGTTTTTAAAGGTGGAAGGTAATTGTTGTTCCGACTTACTGAATTTTCCTTTCCCGTCGTTCAGGTACAATCTTGCCCGATATGTCCGTTCATTTCCAACCTGATTTCCTCCGGCACCTACCATAAGATCCATATCCCCGTCTCCGTCTGCATCGAAAATAGCCGCAGCTGTATCCTCATAAGTACGGTCTTCGATAAAAACGCTTTGCCGCATGGGTCGGATATCTCCATTACCCAAATGCTCATAAAGTACCCCTTCCTGTCCGGCCGCTCCTCCGAGAAAGACATCTTCATTGCCATCGCCATTTATATCTCCAATGGCCAGGGCTGGTCCTTCCTGAGAAAGCAGTTTGTAAATCAGACCCTCATAGTCAAAATCATTGTAGTTATTTTCTTCGTGAGCCAGCAAGTTTGAATTTTCCACCTCTTTTAGCAGGGGTTTGATGGCGTCCGGCTTGGCGGGTGAATATACTTCCCGAGCCTCGGAATAACTGAGATTTACAGTCTGGTCTGCCTTGAGGTTTTCCATTTTCTGGGTTTTGTCATCGGGCCAAATCACTCTAAGCGAGTCAACCGAGGTGGACTTCCCAAGACCAATAGTCATTTCGTAGTCCATTGAGGATTGAAACCCTCTAGAAGGGATCAGTTCCTGGTATACAACATTGTTTTCATAGTAGAGATTTACGGCCGTACCGACAGCAAATTTATTTTTCTCAGGACCTTCAAACCTGAGTTTTAGATAGTGATTCTCTGTTAAGCTGTCCGTTTGGTTTTCGTAAATAAAGGAAACCATATTAACATTGTTAATAACCAGATCGAGGTCACCATCGTTGTCGAGGTCTCCGTAAGCAGCTCCATTAGACATAGTTGGTAATTCGAAGCCCCATTCCTTATTGGCATTGGCAAAAGTGAGATCTCTATTGTTCCTGTATGCGTAATTGGGCTGTGGCCTGATGGGCATCTTATTGATGATAGAATCGATAGACTCTTTTTTACCAGTCAGAGCCATTTTCTGAATGATCTCATTGGCAAAGAAATCGACAAAATCGAGATCCGTAAGGTCGTGGTTGATACCATTTGTGATAAAGATATCCCTGAAGCCATCGTTATCCATGTCGAATATGAGTCCGGCCCAACTCCAGTCCGTGGCGTCTACCCCGCTGAAATAGGCAATCTCGGAAAAAGAACCATTGCCATTATTGAGTTGCAGTGTGTTCTGAATGTATTGCTGGTAAAAGTCTTTGTCCTGTTTGAGCCTGAAGACGTCATAGCCGTCAAATTCCATTACTGATTTAACCCGCTCATCTGCTTCAGGAAGCATATCGGTAATAAAGATTTCGGCATGGCCGTCATTGTTGATATCGGCCATATCAATTCCCATTGCTGAGAGGGACAGATGGGAGGTCCAGTCTTTGATCTCCTCGGAAAATGTTCCGTCCTGATTATTAATATAGAGATAATCCCGTTCATAAAAATCGTTTGAGACATAGATATCGGGATAGAGGTCCTTGTTGATATCTGTGATCATCACCCCGAGTCCAAAACCAATCAGACTACCATAAATACCGGCAGATTCACTCACATCCACAAACTTCCCATTGTCGTTGCGGAGGAGCATATCACCAACTCCTTTAAATATATCGGGAACACCTTCCCAGTCCTGAGCCCTCACTTCCCGTTGTCCGGCGTATCCAAGGCTGCTTACAGGGATATTACTGTTATTGAGGATATAAGCATCCAGATCCCCGTCCTTATCGTAATCAAAAAAGGAGGCGTGGGTTGAGAATCCTGTTTTTGCCAGATTGTATTCGGCTGCCTTTTCCGTAAAGGTGAGATCTCCGTTGTTGATATAGAGGTCATTATCGTGATTATTGCCCTCCATATTTCCGGCATTACTGACATAAATGTCGAGCAATCCATCCTGATTGATATCCACCATAACCACTCCGGTAGACCAGGGTTTACTACCCTGTACGCCTGCTTTAAGTGTGATATCTTCAAATTTCAGGTCACCTTTGTTGAGATATAGCTTGTTCTCCACCATATTTCCGGTTAGGTAAATATCCGGAAGGCCATCGTTATTGACATCTCCAATTGCTACCCCTCCTCCGTTGTAGAAATTACGGTATTTGAAGATGTTGAAATTCTTTTGATTTTCTACTTTGTTTACAAAATCAACGCCGCTTTCTTCAGGAGAAAGTAAGTTGAAAAGTGTTGGCTTAGTTTCGGTTTCAGCCGTTTGATCTTTTTTTTCGGAGGTACAACTCATCAATAGAATTGTACAGCAAAGAAAAAATGGCAGAATTGATCTTAGTGCTCTCATTGGATTTATTCCTTGTATTTAATCATAAGCGGGGGGCCATCATTGATCCCGATTATTAAAAAGTCTTGTTCCTTAATTCTGATTCGCTCGATTGCTCTCGCAGGGCCTGATATGTTGATCCCGGGGGTTTGGATCCAATTGAAATTCCCCTTTTTATCGTTTAGCAAAATTATGCCATGTGATGCATCCAACCTACCCAATTGAGTACTTATTTCATAGGTATTCCCCACGAGTAACAAATCATGAAAATTATCTCCGTCAAAGTCGTCAACAAAAATGTCGTGTGTAATGGTGGCTTGTGCTATACGAGGAATTTCTCTAGAGGTAAAGTTCCCTTTGCCATCATTCACAAGGTAGATGCTCTTAAGTTCATATAGTTGCTTTTTATCGGCTTTTTCCAGGGAGGATTTTGAAAACAAATCCTCCAGATTTGCTCTGGCAAAGCTTTTATATGACAGAAATTCTTTATTCAGAAAAGGCATCTGCTTTACCAGCTCATCTTTTGAGGCAAAAGGAGTTTCTTTTCCTCCCTCAAAGTAGGTTACAAGGGGATCAATGGTGCCGTTCTCGTCAAAATCGGCTCTGTAAAGGGTGATGGGGAACTCCCTGCTTGCTTTTAATCTGCTGTTTAAACCCCAGTTTCCGGCAATAAGATCGAGGTCTCCATCCTTGTCAAAATCTGCTGCATCAAGAGTATTCCACCAACCGTTGGTTTGATCCAGACCATTGTTTTCCATCAGCCTGAGTTTTCCATCGACACTTTTCAGGACTTTTATGGGCTCCCAGTATCCCGATACGATCAGATCTTCTTCACCGTCTTTATCTATATCTGCCCATAAAAAGTCCTTTACACTTGGCAATTGAATAAATTCCCTGTAGGCATCAGAAGTGTCTGCTTTAAAATTTCCCTTCCCGTCATTTAAATAGACATATTGCCTGCTGGAAGAGCCAAATTCTAACGGTAGCTGATCAGAAGCAATGAGCAGGTCTAAATCCCCATCGTTCTGAAGATCATATGCTTTAACCTTCGAAGCATTTATCTCCAGGTCGGAAAACTGAAGTGAATCTTTTACAAACCGGCTTTTCTGATTGATATATAGCCTGGGTTGAAGTCTTTTACCTTCCCTGAACTCATTTCCACCGCTCACAACCAGGAGATCGGGCCATGAATCCCCATTAGCATCGAACACAACATGTGAAACGTCCTCGTTCATCTCATCAATTTCAAAAAGATCTTGCTGTGAGGAAATCATACTACCGTCTTCCTGTTGAATGAATAGTCCGGAGGCCTGCGCCTTAGCCCCACTTATAAACAGATCCTCCCGTCCATCATTGTTGAGATCAGCCACAGATATATCCGGCCCCTCATTGGAATTGGCAAAGGGGACCATGGGATCCCGGTCAAATTCGAGAGTGGCAGGTTCTTTGTGCCTGAAGGGTATTACAGTTTGGGTAGAAGTTAAACGTACCTCCCGGGTGTCTTTTCTAAAGAGAACTCTTGCGGAATCCTTTGCTTCGGCTTCACTTAGGAAAATTCTTTTGTTTATGTCAGGGGAGGGGAGAACCTCACTCATACCATTGGGCCAAATAACCTTCACGGAATCAATTTTATCGGCATCTCCTAAACCGAAATGAAGTTCGGGTGGAACAGCTGATAAAAATCCCCTGGAGACAAACTGTTCCTGCAATTGTTCCGAGCCACCGGCATAAACCATCACCCTTGCACCAACACCAAAGGTGTTTTTCGGGCCCCCCTGAAGTGATATTTTAAGGAAGTTGGTGTTCAGATTCCCTGAACTCAAATTATTCAGTATCAGGGCTTCTTCGTCTACGTTATTGACGACAACATCGAGATCTCCATCATTGTCCAGATCGGCATAAACTGCTCCATTCGAAAAAGTAGGCGTTTTCTCATACCAGGAAGTAGTAACATCTTCAAAGGAAAGAAGTCCTGTATTTTTCAAAAAATAATTAGAAGTTTTTTTCTGGGGGATTTCTTCGATAAAAGCCATGTCCTCAAGAGACATGCCTGTAGCTAATCGCTTTTGTATGGCATCATTAGAAATGAAATTGATAAAGTCCATGTCATTTGTGGCCCTTTTGATGCCATTGGAGATAAAGGCATCCTTATGGCCGTCATTGTCATAGTCGGCCAGCAAAACACTCCAGGACCATTCCGTTGCCGAAATTCCGGCAAGTTGTCCTATTTCGCTAAACGACTCATTTCCAAGATTGAGATGTAGTGTATTTTGCATGTACTGAGGCGCATATCCATTTTTTAAATAGTACTGGTAGGACGGAAACGGATATTCAAGTCCGGATGTCTTATAGGTTTCCAGATCTTCGGGCAGCATATCGAGAGATATGATATCTGTTAAACCGTCATTATTTATATCGGCGAGATCATTGCCCATTGAAAAGTGAGTGGTATGTCCTATGGCCCTAACATCCTCGGAAATGATTTCTTTAAAAGTTCCATCTTTTTGATTGATATAGAGATAGTCATTCTCAAAGAAATCGTTGCCGATATAGATATCGGGATATCCATCTTCATTCAGGTCACTAATGCCTATTCCTAATCCATAACCTATTCTTCCCTGGTAAATCCCGGCTTCTTCTGAGATATCGCGAAAATGGCCATTGTCATTTCTGAATAGTCGGTCACCGGAAGCTGGATCGGATTGTATTCGTTGAGAACCCTTTCCATAGGTCATATTGGGGTGGACGGAATGATTGAGTAGGAACATATCAAGATCACCGTCAAGGTCATAGTCGAGAAAGGCGGCCTGAGTAGAAAACCCACTAAAGTCGAGGCCATATGACGCGGCATCTTCCTTAAATGTAGGAATTCCGTCTTCGTTGCTTCCCTGGTTGACAAACAGTAAGTTCTTTCCCCGGATATTTCTGAAATTCCCCACTTTACAGACATAGATATCCAGCAAACCATCATTGTTGATATCGGTGTGAGTTACTCCCGTTGTCCAGTTCCCTGAATTGTCAATTCCAGCAGCTTCAGTAATGTCAAGGAAGTTAAAATCACCCTGATTTAGATAAAGTCGATCTGCCTCCTGGTTGGAGGTAAAATAGAGATCCACAAGCCTGTCGTTATTGAAATCAGCAGCGGCTACTCCGGCCCCGTTAAAGAAATACAGATAGTTGAGGATATTGAGTTCAGGAGTTTCCGTAAGGGTATTGTTAAATTGAATACCGGTCCGGGATGCACTCAGTTTTTCGAAACGTTTATTATGGGATTTCTGGCATCCGGAGAAAACAATCGAAAGCAATACAGTATACCTTAAAATCCGTTTCATTATGCTTTAGAAAGAGGGATGCAAGATACTCAATCCGTTACGAAGTTGGAAATAAGCTGGGTCCTACTTTGGCCTTAAGACGTCAAATGAATTCCCCTTGATCTGAATATTGAGCTATTCAGGGAGTCGTTTGCAAATAAACTAATATATTTAGACGAACAAACTAACTAACTTCCCGTAACCATGATTGGTATCATCTCTTTTATAGGCTTCACTTCTCTGGTGGCCATAATCTCATATTTTGCAACCCGAACCACCGATGAAACATCTTCCGACGGCTATTTCCTGGGGGGACGTAGTTTAACGGCCGGGGTCATTGCAGGTTCACTTCTCCTGACCAATTTATCAACTGAACAAATTGTCGGCCTAAATGGCAGTGCATATAAGGATGGTTTGTCGGTTATGGCCTGGGAAACACTTGCTGCCATAGCCATCGTTGTAACAGCTGTTTTCCTTCTTCCAAGATATCTGAAGGGTGGATTAACCACCGTGCCACAGTTCCTTGCAAAGCGGTTTGACGTGACTACCAAGACCATCACCTCAGGTCTCTTTCTTACGGGCTATGTCGTTGTATTACTCCCTGTAATCCTGTACTCGGGATCTGTTGCAATTAGTGGTATGTTCAATGTGCCGGAACTCTTAAATGTATCGGATAAAACAGCCCTTGTAGTCTGTATCTGGGGAATAGGTATTATTGGGTCGATCTATGCCGTATTCGGGGGTTTAAAAGCCGTTGCTGTTTCGGATAGTATCAATGCAATTGGATTGATTGTAGGAGGTATTCTGATTCCGATTTTCGGACTGATGGCTATAGGGGATGGAAGTGTATTTAACGGCCTGGAAGCCCTTATGGCGACCAATCCTGAACGCTTCGATTCAACAGGAGAACCCGGGCAGGAAGTTCCGTTCTCTACCATATTTACCGGGATGATGCTGGTACAGCTCTTTTACTGGGGCACAAATCAGCAGATCATACAGAGGGCACTGGCAGCCAAGAACCTGGCTGAAGGACAGAAAGGCTTGTTGCTGGCTTCTTTTTTAAAGATACTGGGACCACTGATTTTAGTATTGCCGGGAATGATCGCTTATCATTATTTTGAGGGCGGACTTGCATCGAGCGACCTGGCATATCCAGAACTGGTTCGGGCCGTTTTACCAAAACCCCTGATCGGATTTTTTGCTGCTGTACTTTTTGGAGCTATTTTAAGTTCCTTCAATAGTGTACTCAACAGTTCAGTCACCTTATTTGGGATTGATATTTACAAACAACACATCAATAAAGAAGCCCCCGAAAAAACGGTGGTTAAGTATGGGAAGATATTCGGGGTGTGTCTTGCACTGGCGGCAATGTTTATTGCGCCTATGATTGCCAATGCAGGGAGTTTATTCAATTACCTGCAGGAAATCAATGGGATTTACAGCATTCCTATTCTGACGATCATCGTTATTGGTTACCTCACCAAGAGGGTTCCGGCCATAGCCGCCAAAATTGGAATTATTTCAGGATCGGTACTTTACATTATTTCCCAATTCTGGTTGCAACCGAAATTTGTAGCGTCTGCGTTGGAAACTGCAAAGGCTAATGGTGTGACGGATCCGTCGGAATTAGCCCTTGTTGAGGCAGATGCCTACCCTCATTATTTACATGTGATGGCCATATTGTTTGTCGCCAACATTGCGATTATGCTGCTGATCGGTAAATTCAAACCCCGTGCCACGCCTTATGTGCAGGAGTATACTGAACAGGTGGAGATCACTCCATTCAAATACGTCAGGCAAATGGGTCTTATTATCGTGGCAATAGTGATTGGAATTTATATTTATTTCGCAAAATAGGCCTCCATCAGGACGAATGTTTAAAGGTACTGATTAAGGATATTTTCGAGCATCTCCTGTTTGCCACTGCGAAGCGGAGGTTCCCCTGATTGATTAGCGATCCGATATAGATCTTCCAGGGTCAACTTTCCAGATTCGAAAGCTTTTCCATCTCCTGAATCAAAAGAACTGTATCGCTCTCCCAGAAAGGATTTATAGGGAGAGTTTGTCAAGACGCGATCTGCAGCTATCAGGGCTTTAGCAAAAGTGTCGACACCTCCGATATGTGCATGGAAAATATCATCCATATCCGTGGAATTCCTTCTGATCTTAGCATCAAAATTGATACCCCCACCTTGTAAGCCACTTTCCATCAGGAATATGAGCATGGCTTCGGTAATTTCATAGAGGTTGTTAGGGAATTGATCTGTATCCCAGCCATTCTGGTAGTCCCCTCGGTTAGCGTCCAGGCTTCCCAGCATGTTGTGTGATGCAGCAACGGCCATTTCGTGTTGCATCGTATGGTTAGCCAGGGTAGCGTGGTTAAATTCTAAGTTGAGTTTAAAATCATTTTGCAGATCAAAGTGATTTAAAAACCCAATCACTGTAGCGGCATCAAAATCGTACTGATGTTTCATAGGCTCCATGGGTTTTGGTTCCACAAAGAAATTCCCTTTAAATCCATGCTTCCGGGCATAGTCGCGTGCCATTCCCAGGAATCGTCCCATATGGTCTTGTTCGCGTTTCAGATCGGTGTTTAAAAGTGACATATAGCCTTCCCGTCCGCCCCAAAAGACATAGTTCTCCCCTCCGAGTTCCAGCGTTATATCCAGTGCCAGTTTAATTTGTGCCCCGGCTCGGGCCACGACCTCGAAATCAGGATTTGTAGCAGCCCCATTCATATACCTGGGATGTGAGAAACAATTAGCCGTTCCCCAGAGTACCTTAACACCAGATTCTTTTTGTTTCGCCTTTAAGTAGGGTACAATTTTCCCCAGTCTTTTTTCTGATTCTGCAAGGCTATCTCCTTCCTGAATAAGGTCATAATCGTGGAAACAATAATAGTCGAACCCCAATTTGGTAATAAATTCAATAGCGGCATCTGCTTTGGCCTTTGCCGCTTCAACAGGGTCCCGGGGTAAGTCCCATGGAAAGGATTGAGTTCCGGCTCCAAAGGGATCGGCCCCCTGGCCACAAAAGGAATGCCAGTAGGCTACAGCAAATTTAAAATGATCTTTCATTAGCTTTCCGGCAACCACTTGTTCCGGGTTGTAGTACTTGTATGAGAGGGGGTTATCTGATTCGGGCCCCTCATACTGAATTGGCTGAATTCCTTTAAAAAATTCCTGATCTCCGAGTAATGCCATAATGCTATTGATTTATTTGTGAGTCCAGTTTCTCTTTCCACAGCTGATAGGCCTGAGAAATTGGTTTATTTTCTTTTTCTGGTGTACAAGTATGAACGAGGTCATTACTCATCACGATCTTGCTAAAAGCCTTAAATCCGTATTGGTGAATCATACAGGCCCTGGCTGCCCCTACTGCCCCTGTGGTGTTGTATATTTCTATTGGATGACCTATCAGGTTACACATGGTTTGGGCAAAGACAACCGATTTGAAAAGGTTGTCATTTCCGGCCCTGATTACTTTGGGTTTCAGGCCTTCCGAAATCAGGATATCGATGCCATACATGAGTGAAAAGGCAATCCCTTCCAAAGTTGCCCGGCAAAGGTGGGCAGTAGAATGCCGATTTAAGTCGAGATGCAAGATTGAAGCCCCGGGGTTTTTATTGAAAAGGATTCGTTCGGCCCCATTGCCAAAAGGATAAATCAATAAACCATCAGATCCTGGGTTAATTTCATTGGCCAGGTCATTCATTTCATCATAGGAATCGACTTTCAGGTGCTCTTTTAACCACCTGTATTGAATTCCTGCACCATTTATACACAACAGCTTTCCAAGGGAAGGTCTGTCAGGTGAATAATTTACATGGGCAAAAGTATTGATCCTGTGTATCTCCTTTGTTCTGAGTTGATCACTAATAGTGTACGCTACTGCAGAGGTGCCCCCTGTCATCGCAATTTCGCCCGGAGAAAACACATTCAGGGAAAGGGCATTGTTGGGTTGATCCCCTGCACGATACAGCAGGGGAATTCCTTCTGTTAAACCTGTTTCCCGGGCCGCCTGAGCTGAAACAGTACCCTGCATGCCAAAGGTAGGAACGATAGGAGGGAATATTTCTTTTTGAATTCCATAATAGTGGAGAAGATGAGCTGATAGTTTTTCTTCCTTGAAATCCCAGAAGATCCCTTCTGTCAGGCCGGATATTGTTGTGGAAGTGACATTAGTGAATTTACCTGCAATATAGTCGCCGGGTAGCATAAAGTAGTTGATTTGGCTATAAATATCAGGTTCATTCTCTTTCACCCATTTTAGTTTTGAAGCCGTAAAATTTCCCGGGGTATTCAGTAGGTGAGAAGTGCAGAATTCTCCTTCCAGATCTGCTGCTGCCTGCTCCCCGATATCTACGGCGCGACTATCACACCAGATAATGGCATTTCGCAAAGGATTTCCTTCCTTGTCGGTTAACACAAGGCCGTGCATCTGATACGCTATGCCTATGCCTGTGATTTCTTTTTTATCAACAGCGCATTTTTTAAGGAGTTTTTGAGTGCCGATACAAACGTAGTTCCACCAGAGATCCGGATCCTGTTCTGCCCATCCTTTCCGGGGTGATTCTATGGGCATTTCCATGGCAGGTTCCTTATGGATGTCAATGGTCTTGCCGCTTTCTGCTTCAATCAAAGCCACTTTTATAGAAGAACTGCCAATGTCGTATCCCAGGTAGTACATATTAAATCAGGAAGAGGAAAAAGAAAGGTAGGAGATTCTGTTGTAAAGGGCAAGGAAGAATTCAGGGATTATGATACTCTATGGCCGAAAATAAAAAACCCCGGCCGAAGCCAGGGTTTTTATTAGTATAATTTCAGGAATTAGTATCCCGGGTTTTGTACTAAGTTAGGGTTCGCCAACAATTGAGTTGGAGGAATTGGGAACAAGTGACGACTAGTGTTTCCAATTTCTGAAGATTCTTTAAATAACCAATCTCTGGTGAATTCACCAAAACGGATAAGGTCATTCCTTCTCCATACTTCCTGATACAGTTCACGACCTCTTTCGTCGATCAATTCCTGCTCGCCTACAGATCCAAGAGGAGTCGCCCCCCTAAGAACACGTAGTTCGTTAACCATAGCTGTGGCATCACCACCGCTACGCAACATAGCTTCAGCTTTCATCAGGTGGGCATCAGCATATCTGAATATTACTTCATGACCTGCAAATCCACCCCCATATCTAGGGTTGTATTTCATAACTCGGATACCTGTAGTCTCGTCATTATTGATAAAACTAGAAGCTCCTGTTCCGTCTACGAAATCTCTTTTAAAGGTCAAAGGAGCACCGGCTCTGTCAGTCAGGGCTGTACCGTCAAGGGCATATTGCTGACCAACAAGATATCCGAATCCTACATTGGATCCATCTTCCAGTCCACCGTTATCTGTAGTTCCAGGTTCTCCTGTAAAGGGCTTACCTGCTGGAGGTACACCACCTCTACGTTCTTCCTGTCCATCTAAAGGAGCTCCGGTAAGATCTACGCGGTTTGAGTTTGCATCACCTTCATACAGATCATAGTATTCTGCAAGTGTGCTGAACCCGTTCCAACCTCCACCGCCAATGGCAGTTGAGTTGTAATGAAGACCATTGAAGATTCTGTTTCCGGTTGCCAAAGCTGACAATGACCAGATAGTTTCAGTATTTCCACCGGTATCAGCAGGATCTCTAAAAAGATCAAAGAAACCACCTTGTAAGGCGAAGCCATCGGCTGCAATTTGGTCTACGAGCGAAATCACTTCATTCATGTCGCCTGAATCAGGACTTCCACCAAGGTAGATATGCTTGTTGAGAAGTACTTTGGCTTTTAAATGACGTGCAGCAGCTTTGCTGGCGCGATTTAAAGTAGCACCACTTCCGGCAGAAACTGTCGGTAAGTTAGCAATTGCCTGATCGAGATCTGCAAGGATAAAGTCGACAGCAGCCTGTCCTGTAAGTACTTCAGGTAAAGCTGAAGAAGGAAGCTGTGTGTCTCTGAATGGCACCTGTCCGTAATTATCTAAAATCACCCACATACTGAAGGCTCTTAAGAAACTTGCATCTCCGATATTCTGTGCAGATGGGTTACTCCTTGAGTCCAAAATTTGTGAAGCCTGCAGCTGGTTAGCATTGAACTGATTCCAAACAGTACCAATAAAGGCGTGTTCTGAATTCCATGCATGGTTATGCAATACTCTCCATAAACCATTATCTCCCCAGTCGGTTCCTCTTGTTGGAACTAAAGCTGCGTCTGTAGTAACTTCCTGTAGGGCAAAGAAATTTGCCTGATCGCCATACTGGCCACCAACGCTACTGTAAAGTCCGTCAATTGCGGAGGAAGGATCAGCAAGGCCCTGGAATCCTTCACTGATAATCGAATCAGTTTCTTCGATCTCCAGATTGGTACAGGCTGTAAGTCCTACCACAGAAGCGAGTGTGAGTAAATAAATTTTGATTTGAATTCTTTTCATGATTTTCAACTTTTTTTAATTAAAATGATGCATTAAGACCAAAAGTTATTGTCCTTGGATTTGGGAACGCAGCCCAGTCGATTCCTCTTGTAGGAACTCCGGAACCAAGGTCACCAGTAGGAACAGTAACTTCAGGATCCAGACCAGAGTAATCGGTAATAAGGAATAAGTTCTGACCTGTTAATGACAATCTTAAGGTTTTGAAGAGTCCGTCACCTGATAGAGGCACATTGTAGCCAAGGGTTGCGTTCTGAAGACGTACAAAATCACCTTTTTCAAGGAATCTTGTAGAAACATCTGCAGAGGCACCACCGTTCTCTCCGGATGCAACAACATCCTGAGTTACGTTACGTGCGTTATTGATCGCACCCCCGGTGAAGAAACCATTACGAGTGTTATTGTATACAGAGAACCCAAACTGCCCTGAGAAATAAGCCGAAGCATCCCAATTACCAGTACTGAAGTTCAATGATAAACCAGAAGTAATATCTGGTAGGGCATCTTCTCCTACGAATGTCTGATCAGCGATAGGATCTCCAACTCCGTTTCCGTCTACATCCTGGTAAACTGGGAATCCGTTGCTGTCGAAGCCTTCGAAAATAGCCATGTAATAAGAGAACAATGATCTTCCGGCTTCAAATCGCTGAGCGAAGGCACCAGAAAGACCCTGTCCGTTGATTTCCCCTGTGTTAATGGCACTGGCAAAATCCTGAACCTCATTCTCGTTATAAGCAATATTGAATGCGGCTGAGAATGTAGTATTCTCAGACTGTATAAAATCATACGCCAATGCAAATTCAATACCCTGGTTAAGGATAGTGGCATCCACATTACCAAACTGGAACGGATCCACAGCAGGAGCTGCAGGAGGAGTTCTCAGTAATAAATCATTTGTTTCATTGCGATAGACATCGATACTACCTGATAAACGGTCATTGGAGAATCCAAAGTCGAAACCAACGTTGAGGTTTAATGTCTCTTCCCATTTAAGATCAGGGACATCTGTTGCAACGATAGCTAAACCACTGGGGTTTACAGTAAGGTTTGTCTGAGTTCCAATTCCACCAAATCTCTGTCTTGCGACGAAGTTTCCATATCCTAAACCTTCCTGGTTACCTACAAGTCCACCACTTAAACGAAGTTTTAAAGTAGATACATTTTCACCTACAAAATCTTCTTCATTAATTTTCCAGGCAAAGGCTCCGGAAGGGAAGTAACCGTATTGGTTTTCAGGACCGAATCGTGAAGAACCATCAGCTCTCACTGTTGCGGTGAATAAATACTTATTAGACAGCGAATAGTTCACACGGGCAAAGAACGACTGTAATTCATCCGTATTATTAAAAGTGTCTGCGGTCATAGCTCTAACCAACTTGTTAAAACCAAAGCCTACATCTTCACCGGCAACTACGATAGGCTGTAGTCGGTTAACAATAAGTCCGGATGTATTTTCACCGTAATAATATTGTTGGTATGAACCATCTATAGTTCTTCCGGCACCATTAACTGTCTCTCTAAGATCTGATCCCATTTGGCTGAGTTCACTAGTTCCAAACCCACGACCTTGAGAATTTCTTCCACTTACATTAAAATCCTGGAAGGAATAACCTACAAGAGCATCAATATTGGAGTTGCCAAAATCTTTCTTGAAATTCAAGGTGGCTTCTAACAGGTGGTTTTCCCTAAACAGCGTATTGTAGAAACCTAAACCAAGACCTGAAATACCGTCAAAGTTTAACAAGTTTCCTGATAATACTGAGGTGTTTTCTCCTTCAGATTTGTCATAACCTACGTTAATCTTACCTGTAAGTTCGGGTGTGAACTTATAATCGATAGAACCGTTGATAAGAATCCTGTCTGTATTGGTTTCATTTTGTGTATTAGCTAAATAATTAGCCGGTTTGATCTGAGTTCCTCCATCGGAAAAAGTCGAAAATGAACCCCAGGTTGGATTTGCTGAGTAACTAGCTCCAAGGATATCTCCCCGGAAACCGGCTCCACCACTTAAAGGGGCGGTCTCATCATTAACTCGGGATAGAGTGGTTTGTAAACCTAAGGTAAGTTTATCATCGAGGAAACGATGTGTCAGGTTCAGTCTTCCTGTTATTCTCTCCAAACTGGTTTTCTCTATTACACCAAATTGCTTCTGATATCCGAAAGTAGCACGGATATTACCTTTTCCATAGTTGTTGGAATAAGAAACGTTCTGGTTTTGAGAAGCTACCGTTCTGGTAATGAAATCCTGCCAGTTTGTATTGTTGCCAAAATCTACCGCAGATGCATTTCCTCCATACTGTGTTACAGCATCAAGAAATTCATTTCTATTAAGAAGATCATAGCTATTAGCAGGAGTTGCAATACTCAGGGAAGAAGCAAATTCAACTTTTCCGCCTGAGCTTCCTTTTCCACTTTTAGTAGTAATAATAACAACCCCGTTGGCACCTCGTGAACCGTAAATTGCAGTTGCGGATGCATCTTTCAGGATACTGATACTTTCAATATCAGATGGGTTTAAGAAGTTTAATGGGTTTCTTACAGCACTTCCACCGCTTCCGGTATCACCTCCCGGTGATGTATTTCCAGCCGCTAACGGAACACCATCTACAACAAAGAGCGGATTGTTATCACCTCGTACAGAATTTGAACCTCGAATGTTTACTGAGATTCCTGCACCTGGTTCCCCACTGGATTGCTGAATGTTAACCCCGGCTGTTTTACCCTGGATCAATTGTTCGGGAGATGAAATCACCCCGCCGTTAAAATCCTCAGAGGTAACAGCAGTAACTGCACCCGTTGCATCCTTGACAGTGGTGGTACCATATCCGATGATTACCACTTCGTCTAATGCCTGAGCATCTTCTTCCAGTACAACATTAATGGTAGAGCGTCCGTTGACAGCAACTTCCTGCGTTTTGTAGCCGATGTAGCTTATAACAAGAACTGCATTACTGTCTACATTACTCAAACTGTAATTACCATCAAAGTCTGTCTGTGTACCATTCGTAGTACCCTGTACTACAACACTAGCCCCGGGAAGAGGGCCACTAGCATCAGAAACAGTACCTGATACATCTTGCGCCTTAACTAATCCGAAGCTTAAGATCGCTCCAACCAGCATAAGACTTTTTAGTAGTGTAATCTTCATAAAAAGTTAATTTTAAGTTTAGTTAATTTAATTCAAGCGTTAAACATATATAAAATAATTGTTAATTTCCTAAAACAGGCACAATGGCTGTTTACGAAAACGGTTTCGTGTTAATAACTTTTAAAACATGGGGATTTAATAATTTATGTATCCATGTTTCAGCTTATCATTAAATATGGGATGTGTTTATTGTCGAATTCGAAACAAATATAGCAATTTTTCCTTGCCGTACCTTATTTTATATAACTTTCGAAGTTAAGTTGCCAAAATTAGAATGTTAATAAAAAGGATTTTTTAACATCACTTTATGTACCTTTAAAGATCAGGGAAGAAGTAAAGTAGCTCTTTTTGAAACGGAAAATCACTCTTAAACACATTGCCAGGGAATTGGATGTATCCATTTCTACGGTATCAAAGGCTCTGAAAAATAGCGAAGAGATAGGGCAGGATACCAAGGACAAAATACAGGCCTTTGCCAAACTCTACAACTACAGACCCAATAATATTGCGATCAGCCTCAAGAATAAGAGGACCAAGAATATCGGAGTTGTTATCCCCGATATTGTCCACCATTTTTTTACTACGGTATTCCGGGGTATTGAACATTACGCTAACAAGAGGGGGTATAATGTTATCGTTTGTGTTTCTGATGAATCCTTTGACAAAGAAGTGATCAATATGGAAATGCTTGCTAACGGTAGTATAGATGGTTTTATCATGGCACTTTCCGGGGAGACCCAACTGAAGAATGATTACAATCATCTCAAAGAAGTGACAGAGCAAGGTATCCCACTGGTGCTGTTCGATAGGGTAACCGATGAGATTCAATGCGATAAGGTTATCATCAATGATGAGGAAGCTTCCTATAATGCGGTAAAGAAACTCATCGCATCCGGACGCAAGAAAATTGCACTAGTGACCACTGAAAATTATCTTAACGTGAGTGCAAAAAGAGCTGAAGGATATAACAGGGCTTTAAAAGAGGCAGGGATTCCTGTTGATAAAAGCCTGATCCTTCAATTACCCTATCAGCAGCAGGACGAAAGTATGAGTGAGAATTTCTTTCGAAAGCGCGAAATAGATGCCGTATTATGTGTCAATGAAATTTTTGCAGTTAAATGCATGGGGATCGCTCAGAAATTTGGCAAACGTGTTCCTGAAGACATTGCATTTATCGGATTCACAGACGGTATCTTGTCAAGACACTCAACTCCTCCTTTAACATCCGTTGATCAACACGGGGAGCGCATGGGAGAAATTGCGGCACAAATGCTTATCGATAAGATCGAAAGTGATCATGGAGAACAGGATGAAGAGCATTATGAAACAAAGGTCATAAATGCGACCCTGATTGAAAGAGGATCCACACTATCTGGTAGTTGATTAGGACATTTGAAAACGAAACGTCGTCAGTCCTGCTTTATTCTTACTACAACTTTGTATCTTGGCAGCTGTTTAAAATTAAACCTTCTGAGTACCCAAGCTCTCTAAAAAAGATCAAATACCAAGCTCCAAATGCATAACAAAGGCTTTATATTCGACCTGGATGGTGTTATAGTTGATACCGCCAAATATCATTATCTGGCATGGAAACACCTCGCCGATGAATTGGGGATTCCCTTTACCAAAGAACAAAATGAGCAATTTAAAGGTGTGAGCCGCAAACGATGCCTCGAAATTCTGCTCGATTGGGGAAATCTAAAAGTTTCCCAGGAACAATTTAATAACTGGCTGGCGGAAAAAAATGAAGATTACCTCAGTTACATTGACACAATGACTGAGGAGGAAATTCTTCCGGATGTAACCAAAGTACTCAAATATCTCCAAAAACACCGGGTGCCAATGGCATTGGGATCGGCTAGTAAAAATGCACGCGCAATATTAAAAAAAGTGGGACTTATTCCTTATTTTAACACCATTGTTGACGGTACCCAGGTCACAAAGGCAAAACCAGACCCGGAAGTTTTTTTAATGGCCGCGAAAGAGCTGAACATCACACCGGCGAACTGCGTTGTGTTTGAGGATGCTATCGCCGGAATAGAAGCAGCGAACTCTGCCGGAATGACCAGTGTGGGCATCGGACATAAGAATACATTATCTGACGCTCAGTATGTCTTTAAAGATTTCACTGAAATTGAACTCAATTTTATAAAGGAACTAGCAGAACTCTAACATATGAATCAGGATTATATTAAACCAGACCTTTGGTCGATAATCGAAGAAGGATTTGATAAGGAAAATGTAAAATCTTCCGAAAGTATCTTTAGTCTTGGTAACGGGGCTATGGGACAACGCGCCAATTTTGAAGAACAATACAGCGGTCCTACCTTTCAGGGCAGCTATATCGGAGGGGTATATTATCCTGATAAAACCAGGGTGGGATGGTGGAAGAACGGTTATCCTGAATATTTTGCCAAGGTGATCAACGCCCCCAGCTGGATTGGAATCCATGTATTGATCGATGGGGAGCCACTCGATCTATATAAATGTGCCAGTGTAGATCATTTCCGCCGTGAATTAAATATGAAGGAAGGAATTTACTACAGGAGCTTTACGGCTACACTCCAAAATAATAAGACGATTAAAGTAAAAGTTACCCGATTCCTCAGTCTAGACCTCGATGAAGTGGGTGCCATTCGATATGAGGTGACAGCCGCAAAAGAGGATCTTACAATAACCTTTTTGCCCTATCTGGACAGTGGTATCACCAATGAAGATAGCAATTGGGACGATAAATTCTGGAATACCACAAAGGTTTCTTCAGAGGGAAATCAGGCTTTTATCGAAGCCCACACCATGAAAACCAATTTCGAGACCTGCACTTTCATGGAATGTCACCTGGAATACAATGGAGCCATCCACAATAAGGCAATAAATAGTGATAAGAAGGAGCTTTGGGTGGGGCATAGTTACGAACAGGTAGTTGCCAAAGGAACCACTGTTTCATTTTATAAATTCGGAGGGTATACCGTATCGCGAAATCACAAGGGGGGAAACCTCGTCGAAGCTGCTAAACAGGTCCTCGGAAAGGCTAGCAAAATGGGATTTGAGACCCTTTTGGAGGCACAGAAAAAGGCCTGGGCAGGAATATGGGAAATGAGTGATATTACTATTGAAGGTGATACTAAGGCGCAACAGGGAATTCGATTTAATATCTTTCAGCTTAATCAGACATATCTCGGCAAAGATTCGAGACTCAACATTGGTCCAAAAGGATTTACTGGTGAGAAATACGGAGGAAGTACCTACTGGGATACAGAGGCCTATTGTATCCCTTTTTATATGGCGACAAAAGATCATCACGTAGCCAGAAACCTGTTAAAATACCGCTATAATCATCTGGAAAAGGCCATTGCAAATGCCAGGAAATTAGGATTTTCTAATGGAGCAGCACTATACCCAATGGTTACTATGAACGGGGAGGAGTGTCATAACGAATGGGAAATTACATTTGAAGAAATCCACAGAAATGGTGCAATTGCGTTTGCCATTTATAATTATTTCCGATATACAGGAGATTATTCGTACATCCCGGAGATGGGGTTAGAAGTACTTATAGGTATTTCGCGTTTCTGGCATCAGAGGGCTACCTTTTCCAAGCAAAAAAACAAATATGTCATTCTGGGGGTAACAGGGCCCAACGAATATGAGAACAACGTAAATAACAACTGGTATACCAATTACATTGCCCGTTGGTGTATAAAGTACACCCTTGAGCAACTCGAAAAAGTAAAAGCAGGGTATAAAGAAGATTATGACAGGATCATAGGCTACACCAAGCTGAACAAAGCAGAAACTGATGAATGGAAAGAAGTGGCCGATGCCATGTATTTCCCCTTCTCCGAAGAACTGGGGATTTATCTTCAGCAAGACGGGTTTCTCGATAAGGAGTTAGTAACAGTGAAGGACTTACCTAAGTCTCAAAGGCCCATTAATCAGAAATGGAGTTGGGATCGCATCCTGAGATCACCCTACATTAAACAAGCCGATGTTCTGCAGGGATTCTACTTCTTTGAAGATCACTTCTCTGAGGAAGATCTGGAAAAACATTTTGATTTCTACGAGCCATTTACCGTCCATGAATCGTCTCTTTCACCTTGTGTCCATAGTATTCAGGCTGCTAAACTCGACAGGATGGAACAAGCCTATCAGTTTTACCTGAGGACGTCACGCTTAGACCTCGATGATTACAACAAGGAAGTTGAAGAAGGATTGCATATCACATCCATGGCCGGGACCTGGATGAGTATTGTAGAAGGTTTTGGCGGAATGCGGATAAAGAATGATAAATTATCCTTTACCCCCAGAATTCCGAAAGAGTGGGATTCTTACTCTTTTAAGATCAATTTCAGGAATCGAATCCTTAAAATTCTCGTGGATAAATCCGGAGCTCATTTCGAGTTAGAAGGTGATCATGAGATGTCGATCCGGCTGAATGGGGAACGAGTGGTTTTACAACCTGTCGCTAAAAATTCCGTGCAGTAAAATGACTGGTAGGGGGAATGATAAAAATGAGGACCATTACAACATACCTCCCGTCTTTTACTTTTTCCTGCTGATCTTTTCAATGGCAATTACCATGGCAAATGCCCAGATTGAACGTGTAGAACCCCCACATTGGTGGGTTGGATTTAAGGATACCTCCCTGCAGTTGCTGGTGAAAGCCCCGGGTATCGGGGAGTACGATGCCCTGATCAGAAACAGCCGGGTAAAAATCAAAAAGGTACACCAGGGTGACAGTCCCAACTATCTTTTTCTCGATCTCGATATTCCCCAGGATATTACGCCAGGCCAAATAGTAATTGAATTTTATAAAGAAGGAAAATCCAGTATCAAATACTCCTATGAACTAAAATCAAGAGTTCAACAGCCCGGGGATTTTATCGGTTTTTCAAGCAAGGACGCCATCTATCTTATTACACCTGACAGGTTTGCCAATGGAAACCCTGACAACGATATCGACCTTAGTTTAAAAGAAAAGTCGATTGACAGGACGAATGATTATGCCAGACACGGGGGCGACATCAGGGGAATGATTCAGCATCTCGATTATATCCAAGAGATGGGCTTTACAGCTATTTGGCCAAGCCCTTTGTTAATTAATGATATGCCCAAACAATCTTACCACGGGTATGCCATTACCGATTTTTATAAAGTGGATCCCAGATTTGGGGACCTCAATGATTATAAAGAGCTATCGCAAAAAGCGAAGGCGAAGGGGATTAAACTAATAATGGATCAGGTAAATAATCACTGTGGCCTTTATCATTGGTGGATGGAAGACCTGCCTTTTGCAGATTGGATTAATTACCAGCAAGGATATGAGGAAGGGGAAAATATTACAGTGACTAACCACAGGCGCACTGTAAATCAGGATATTTACGCTTCAGATTGGGACAAAGACCTTATGGATTATGGCTGGTTTGTACCTTCTATGCCGGACCTTAATCAGGAGAATCCATTTTTGGCTAATTACATCATTCAAAATAGTCTTTGGTGGATAGAAACCCTTGATTTGGGTGGAATAAGACAGGATACATACCCCTATCCGGACAAAAACTTTATGGCCAGATGGGCAAAGCGAATCATGACAGAATATCCTAATTTTTCCATAGTGGGGGAAGAATGGAGTTATAACCCATTGGTGGTTGGGTATTGGCAACAGGGTGCGAAGAATCGGGATGGATATGAATCGCATCTGCGATCTACCATGGATTTTCCGCTCCAAAAAACCCTTGTTGAGGCGCTTAAAGAGGAAGAAAACTGGGATACTGGCCTTATCAAACTCTACGAAGGCCTGGCAAATGATTTTTATTACGCTTCCCCGGAGGATATGATGTTTTTCGGAGATAACCACGATATGGACCGACTCTTTACGCAGTTGGGAGAAGATACCGATCTTACTAAAATGGCCCTCGCTTTTATAATGGTAGCTCCCAGAATTCCTCAGTTGTATTACGGAACCGAAATTCTGATGGAGAATAGTGAGAAACCAGGTGATCATGGCCTTATCAGGACAGATTTCCCGGGTGGCTGGCCCGGCGATAAGGTCAGTGCGTTTACAGGGGACGGTCTGGATGACAGGGCTGCGGAGATGCAGGATTTTGTAAAAACCCTGCTTAACTTCAGGAAAGAAGCCAGAGTAATTCACGAGGGTAAAACCAAACATTTTAGTCCGGAACAAGGAGTATACATCCTATTTCGTTACCTGGACAAAAAAAGAGTCATGCTCATTTTAAATAAAAATGAAAAGCCGGTAACGCTCAATGCCGATAGGTTTGAGGAGATGGGCATAGGTAATATGACCTTGCGGGATGTATTCTCCACAGATACCGTGGTAATCAAAGACCAATTGAAAATCGGCAACAAGGGAGTATTATTACTGACAAATTAAACTACGATGATAAAAAAATATGTCTTTGCAATAGTAGTGTGCACTTTGCTGCTATGCTGTAATGAGGATAAGACCAAAAGCAAGGACGTAAATAATGAAATTCAAATGAAAGAGGAAGGAAAGAAAGTCATTTACCAGGTATTTACCAGGCTGTTCGGGAACACAAACACCAATAATAAGCCATGGGGTACCATAGAAGAAAACGGAGTAGGGAAGTTTGATGATTTTACGCCCAAAGCGTTAAAGGAGATCAGGGAATTAGGGATTACACATATCTGGTATACAGGGGTGCCTCACCATGCTTTGGCAACCGACTACACGGAGTATGGAATTACCAATGATGATCCGGATGTGATTAAAGGAAGGGCTGGTTCTCCTTATGCCGTAAAGGATTACTACAATGTAAACCCAGACCTTGCCAGCAATCCGGACAAGAGGCTGGAAGAATTTAGAGAATTGGTGACTAGAACTCACAAGGAGGGAATGAAAGTCATTATAGATATTGTACCCAACCATGTTGCCAGGCATTATGAAGGAGCTTCCACCCCCGAGGGGAAAGAGGTCTTTGGTGTATCAGATGATATTACCGTAGAGTATAAGAGAGACAATAATTTCTACTATATACCTGGAACGCCTTTTCAGGTTCCACAATGGACCAATGGATACCGGCCTTTAGTAGGGAACCCACATCCCTTGTCTGATAATAAATTTGTGGAAAATCCTGCCAAGTGGACGGGGAATGGATCGAGGCGACCCCAGCCTGATATGAACGACTGGTATGAAACCGTAAAAATCAATTACGGGGTACAACCTAATGGTTCGCTCGACTTTGATCAATTACCGACTGATTACAGTTTAAAATCTGTAGAAGAACATCTGGCATTTTGGAAAGACAGGTCAGTGCCCGATTCCTGGATAAAGTTCAGGGATATTGCCCTTTATTGGCTCAATTTTGGAGTAGATGGATTTCGTTTTGATATGGCCGAAATGGTACCTGTAGAATTCTGGAGTTATCTCAATTCACATATCAAAGAAAAAAATCCTGACGCCTTATTACTGGCTGAAGTCTATAATCCATCACTTTACAGGGATTATATCCAAAGAGGAAAAATGGACTACCTCTATGACAAGGTTGAGCTTTATGACAGTCTCAAGCATATTATGCAGGGCCATGGCTGGACAGATCATATTCCGGTAGTTCAAAAAGGTCTGTTGGATATCGAGCATCACATGCTCCATTTTTTGGAAAATCACGATGAACAGCGAATTGCAAGTCCTGAATTTGCAGGAGATGCCATGAGGGGAAAGCCGGCAATGGTTGTATCGGCAACTTTAAGTACCTCCCCAACAATGATTTATTTTGGGCAGGAAGTGGGAGAACCGGGTGCAGAAGATGCTGGATTTGGCAGTCCATCAAGAACTTCAATCTTCGATTACATAGGCGTTCCCCATCATCAGCGATGGATGAATGACAAGAAATTTGATGGGGGGCAACTCTCTGAAGAGGAAGAAAGTCTCAGAGACTTCTATAAAAGACTTTTGAATTTGACCATCAGTAGTAAGGCCCTGATGGGTTCTTATGAAGATATTCATTACTACAACAGGGATAATACGGATGGGTACAATTACAGGGTGTATTCATATGTGAGATGGCAAGACGATGAACGACTTCTGATCCTGGTTAACTTCGATGCTGAGACATCATATCAGTTTGAGTTAAAGATACCCCCTGCAGTGGTCTCAGCCTGGGGCCTGGAAGAAGGCTCTGAATATGAATTGTCTGACCAATTGTACGATGATACCCGGGTTAAGCTCAGGATAGAAAAAGGGCAAGGACTTTTTGAAATTAGCCTTGCCCCTTTACAATCCTATGTTTTTAAGTTACAGGATTAGGAAGTTAGTCTGAATCTGACTCAAGCTTCACTCCCTTTAGGTTCAGTAGCCTTGTACATCAGGCCTATGATCGCACCTATTATTCCATAGTAGACAATATCCAATACGGCTTCTACTAGATGACCGGTAAGATCCATAAATTCGGATGTTGCATACCAAAGCAGGCCCATACCTAATCCCATAAAAATTCCAATCCAGACGCCAAATTGGAAACCGCCTCCCAGGCTGTTGTTTCCATTGGCCCATTTCCCGTAAATTGTACTGAGGGCAAAGGCGGCAATAAGGTTAGATAGTACGAGAATTGGAAAATCCGGAGGGTCCTTCATCGCTTTGGTCAGGGTGTGCCCCTCAAAAAAATCAACAGTTGCCACGCCCCAGATCAGGAAGCCCAGCACAAACATGGCAATAGTAGCTACTACCGTTGCCAGAAGATTTTGTTTTGAAAACATAGTTATAGTTGTTAATTGGTTGTTGTTATGTCAAAGATATTAAATAAAAATTGCGAAGAATTAAAAATATTATCACTAATAAAAAGAATATAATATTAAAATCCTTAATTGAATAATAATTTTATGATGCAGAATATTCCCTTAGGTTTTTAGTCTTCAAGTTGTATTTTTGAAGGACTAATGAAATATCCAAAATGAAGAGAATTATTGTCCTTTGTTTAATTGTACTAATATCAGGTTGCACAGAAATGAGCCATAATATCAAAGTAATAGGACATAGGGGAGCTATGGGTCATGAAACAGAAAATACACTGGCTTCTATAGAGAAGGCAATGGAGCTGGGTGTAGATATGATTGAGATCGATGTTTTCAGGATTAAAAGTGGCGAGATCATGGTCTTTCACGATAAAAAATTAGATCGTCTTAGCAACGCTGGCGGCTTTATTGAGGACTACGATTATTTTACGCTGAAGAAGGTGATCTTAGAGGGAAATCATAAGATTCCCACTTTGCAGGATGTACTAAAATTGATTGATGGTAAGGTGCCTCTCAATATTGAGCTTAAAGGAGCCAATACGGCTGACAGAGTTAATTTCATTCTGGATTATTACACCAGGGAAAAAGGATGGAAAATGGAAGATATTCTGATTTCCAGTTTCAATTGGGAAGAACTGAAAAGTATGAGATCGATTAATCCTGAAATTTCCATTGCCGTACTTACTGAAGAGGATCCCCTTCAGGCGTTACCAATCGCAAAAGAGCTGGGCGCGGTGGCAATAAATCCGAATTATAAAAATGTAAATTCAGAGATCGTAAAGGCCATTCAGGATAAGGGATATAAGGTGTATGTCTGGACGGTTAATGAGGAGGAAGAAATCGCCAATATGAAAAAGCTTGGCGTTGACGGAATCTTTACCAACTTTCCCGAAAGGGCAAACTGATGTATGACCTAATTGTAATCGGGGGAGGAGCTGCCGGATTTTATGGCGCAATCCATGTGGCGGAATTGAGACCTGATATGAAAATCCTGATTCTGGAGCAAGGGAAACAGGTCCTTGGAAAAGTGAAAGTATCCGGCGGAGGAAGGTGCAATGTTACCCATGCACAGTTCAATCCTTCCTTGTTGGTGCAGGCCTATCCAAGAGGAGAAAAGGAATTACGAGGCCCGTTTAATTCATACCACCCAAAGCATACGGTCGAGTTTTTTAATAGACGGGGGATCGCTCTGAAGGTAGAAGAAGATGGCAGGATGTTTCCTAAGAGTAATTCATCCCAGACTATTATTGATTGTTTTATGGATGCCGTATCTTCTTCAGGTATCGAGTTGAAAAGGAATTCGGGCGTTGTCAATATTATCCCTGCTGAAGAAAAATCTATAGAAGACAGGCGTTGGGAAGTACAGACTAAAACCCAGACTTATCATACTAGAAATCTGCTGTTAGCCACAGGCAGTAGCATGAAGATGTGGAATGTACTCCGCAGGCTTGGGCATAATATAATCGACCCGGTGCCATCTCTTTTTACTTTTAATATTAAAGATCCTCGAATTGACGGCATACCAGGATTAAGCCTTCATGCCCGGGTAGAATTAATTGCCAGGGATATTCCAGGGAAGAACATTACAGGTGCCATAAAAACCAGGTCAATAAAGTCGGAGACCCTGGTAACCGAAGGACCTTTGTTGATAACCCATTGGGGACTGAGCGGACCTGCAGTTTTAAAGTTGTCCTCCTGGGGAGCTCGAATTTTACACGATTACAACTACAGGTTTAGGATACAGGTCAACTGGATGCCAGATTACCATCAGCAAGGGATGTACTCATTTTTAATGGAAGTAAAGAATATAGAAGCCAAGAAAACAGCTTATAGAACATGCCCGGTTGATATACCTCGCAGACTTTGGGGAAAACTAGTTGTAGCATCTGAGATATTACCCGACCAGAAATGGGCAGATCTCTCAAAGAAGCAGTTACAGGCCCTTGCAGCTCAACTTACTGCATCAGAATTTCTGGTGGAAGGCAAGAGTACCTTTAAAGAGGAGTTTGTTACCGCCGGGGGAGTCGATCTTAAAGAAATCAATTTTAAAACATTTGGCAGCAGGATGCACGAAGGCTTGTATTTTGCCGGGGAGGTCTTAAACATCGATGCCCTTACGGGAGGGTATAATTTCCAAAGCGCATGGTCAGGGGCGTATCTTGCAGCTATGGCAATTTCTGAAAACTAAGGGTCGCTTCAACTCATTAAAATGATGTATAAAGCTGCGGCTGCTGATCCCCCAAGGAAGGGACCTAACACCGGCACCCAGGAATACGCCCAGTCGCTCCCTCCCTTATCTTTAATAGGAAAAAGCGCATGTACAAGTCGCGGACCCAGATCACGTGCAGGATTAATAGCATAACCAGTGGTGCCCCCAAGGCTCAGGCCAATGCTCCATACCAGCAGAGCAACGGGCAGAGCACCCAGAGAACCAAGGCCGATAACCTCTTCGGTGGCCAGTACGGAAGCATCCGAAAAGAACAAAACGGTAAAGACCAGAATAAAGGTTCCTATTATTTCACTAAAGAGGTTGGAGCTGTAATTGCGTATTGCAGGTACCGTCGAAAAAACAACGAGCTTCAGGTTTTTATCTTCAGTAATGTCAAAATGATCCTTATAGGTGATCCAGACAACGGCAGCGCCAAGCATTGCACCGAGAAGCTGTGCGAGTAGGTAAGCAGGTACCTCGGCCCAGTCAAAAGACCCGGCCAGGGCCAGTCCCAGGGTCACTGCGGGATTTATATGGGCGCCGCTGTAAGGTCCGGCTACCACTACACCTACGAAAACTGCAAAGGCCCATGCGGTTGTAATTACAATCCAGCCTCCGCCTTGTCCCTTCGTTTTATCAAGGACAACATTAGCCACTACACCACACCCAAGTGCAATAAGTAGTGCGGTTCCGATCAATTCTGCTATAAATGGTGTCATAAAAGTGCTTTAGTTTTCTCTTGTCCAATATTCAAGGGCATCGATAGCTTTATACCAACCTTTGATTCCTTTTTCGATAGCCGTTCTGTCTTCAACAGGTTCGAATCTTCTTTCGCTTTCCCAGATGGCTTCAATTTCACTTATATCAGACCAAAAACCAACAGCAAGACCTGCGAGGAAGGCAGCACCCATTACTGTCGTTTCTATTACCTTAGGACGAACAGCAACCGTATTCAACACATCTGCCTGGAATTGCATCAGAAGGTTATTGACGGTAGCTCCACCATCAACCCTGAGTTCCTTAATCGACATATCGGCGTCGGCTTCCATTGCTTTAAGGACGTCCATGGTTTGATAGGCAATCGATTCTATAGCGGCCCTCGCTATATGAGCATATGTGCTACCTCTGGTAAGGCCGAAAATAGTGCCTTTGGCATGCTGGTTCCAATGGGGTGCGCCCAGGCCTGCAAATGCTGGGACGAAGTAAACACCATCCGAATCTTCCACTGTACAGGCAAGCTTTTCAACCTCTCCTGAAGAATCGATAATCTTTAGGCTGTCCCTTAGCCATTGGACCACTGCTCCGGCAATAAAAATACTTCCCTCAAGGATATAGTGTGTCTTTCCATTGATCTGCCAGCCAATAGAAGTAAGGAGGTTATTTTGAGAAATTATTGGTTTCTCCCCTATATTCATCAGCATAAAACAGCCAGTGCCGTAGGTGTTTTTCACCATTCCCGGCTGGGTGCACATCTGCCCGAACAAAGCAGCCTGCTGATCGCCCGCTATACCCGAAATTGGAATTTCCCTTCCAAGTATTTCCGTCGTGGTATTGCCGTAAACTTCACTCGAGGCCTTGACTTCCGGCAGCATAGAGACAGGAATGTTAAACATTGTCAGCAATTCCCGGTCCCATTCCAGGGTGTGAATATTAAAGAACATGGTGCGCGATGCATTAGTCACATCTGTAATATGAAGTGCACCCCCGGTTAATTTCCATATCAACCAGCTATCAATAGTGCCCATTAGCAAATCGCCTGCCTCTGCTTTTTCTCTGGCACCTTCCACCTGGTCTAGTATCCATTTAACCTTGGTTCCGGAGAAATATGCATCGATCACCAGACCGGTTCTCTCCCTGATCAAGGGAGAAAGACCTTTATTCTTTAATTCATCGCAATAATCTGCAGTCCTTTTGTCTTGCCAGACGATAGCATTATAGATAGGCTCACCGGAATTTTTATCCCAAACTACGACGGTTTCCCTCTGATTCGTTATTCCGATTGCTGAGATCGCTTCTGCAGATATATTTTCGGAGCGTAGTGCTTGTTTCATCATCTCAGCCTGTGTCTCCCAGATTTGCTGAGCATCGTGTTCTACCCAACCCGATTTTGGAAAGTGCTGATCAAATTCTTTTTGAGCTGACGAGATTATGGCTCCTTTTTTATTAAAAATTAAGGCCCTGCAACTAGTAGTTCCCTGATCGAGCGCGAGTATGTAATTTTCCATGTTAGCCAGGCGTTTTTTAATAATTCAATTTTCCAAACTTCTAAATGTAAACGATTTTTTTAAATTCCCATATTTTACGGATAGTTACTGAATTTATCAAAGGTAAATCCGCATCATCCGGATGATGTCAGCCATTGTCTTTTTTAATTTAATTTCCAGATATTGAAATTTAGGACAGTGGCGAAGCAAACCCATAAGAAATAGGGGATAAGCAAATACGCTGCAGGCCTACTTACTACTTTAAACCATTTGATGGTGGCCAGGATCAGGATCAGGAGTATAACGATAACAACAAGCGCCCAGAAGGGTTGTTGAAAGCCAAAAAATACAATACTCCAGAAGGCATTAAATAGTAACTGGAAACCAAAATAATAAAGAGCAGTCTTCACCCATATATGATAAAATCCCTTCGCCCAGACGATACCGGCTGCAATCCCCATCATGATATATAATAGTGTCCAGACAGGGGCAAAAACCCAATCGGGGGGATTAAAGCTGGGCTTATTTAAAGTGGTGTACCAGGTGCTCACAGAACTCTGGGTAGCAAAACCTGACAAAAACCCAATGAGCAGGCAAATTATAACGGCAATACTGATATATGCTATTTTCTTTTTCATTTTACCTTTCTCAATACCCTAAAATAGGAATTTATTTTAATTGAGACTTCGCGTAAACGCCCTAAGGACTATCTTTGTGGGAAATTGTACTTTCATGAGCGAACAGGAATTTATTCCTGCCGAATTAAAAAATCTGGCTGGCAGTGGGGAAACTACATGGAGGGCACCCAGCAATATTGCCCTGGTAAAATATTGGGGGAAATACCCCGGACAGATACCCGCAAACCCATCCATCAGCTTTACACTTTCAACTTCAGCTACAACAACTGGAATAAAATTTAACAAGCAAGGAGACGGGCGGGAAAAACCTTCGTTTGACCTTCTTTTTGAAGGAAGCCCAAACAGGGCATTTGAGCCTAAAATCAATAGTTTTATTGAGCGTATCCTGCCTTATGTTACGTGGTTACCTTTCTATCACCTCCATATCAATACTTCCAACAGTTTTCCACATAGTAGCGGCATTGCCTCTTCAGCCAGTGGGATGGCAGCCCTGTCGCTATGCATCATGGACATGGAAAAAAAGATGAATCCCGGAATGAGTGATGAACACTTCTATCGAAAAGCTTCCTTTCTCGCCCGTCTGGGATCAGGTAGTGCCTGCAGGAGTATTGAAGGGCCTATAGTGAGTTGGGGAAAGCACGATCATATCAAAGGGGGTTCTGATCTGTACGGAACTGCATTTACAGATCCTGTACACCAGGTTTTTCAAAACTTTCAGGATACTATTTTACTGGTGCACAAAGGAACGAAGACTGTAAGTAGCACTGCCGGGCATGCTTTAATGGATGGTCACGCTTTTGCGGCTCAAAGGTTTGCCCAGGCAAATCGTAACTTAATCTCAATGACGGATGTGCTGGCAAAGGGGGATATGGATCAGTTTATCGAGTTGGTGGAGAGCGAGGCCCTGAGCCTACATGCCATGATGATGACCAGTATACCTTACTACCTTCTGATGAAGCCAAATACCCTAGCAATTATTGAAAAAGTATGGGAATTCAGGAAGGAAACAGGAGAAGCATTGTGTTTTACACTTGATGCAGGCGCCAATGTTCATCTCCTTTATCCGGGAGAAAGTTCTGAAAAAGTTTTGCAATTTATTAAGAATGAGCTTGTTGTGTATTGTGAAAAGGGACAGTATATTTGCGACCACATAGGTGCGGGTGCCAAAAAAATATAATCCCGGAGCTTGTTATCCGGATTTTAGGATTAACTTTAACTAGCGGAATCGCTATTTCAATATGAAGGGACCACTTTTTTATTCAAAAATTCTCTTGTTTGGGGAATACGGTATCATCAAAGATTCCAAAGGACTTTCAATACCCTATAATTTCTTTAAAGGAGCTCTTAAAACGGAATTTCCATTATCTGAGGGGGCTAAAAAATCCAATGAAAGCCTGATTAAATTTGCCACTTATCTGGAAAAATTGCAAAAAAAGGATCCCGGTCTGGTGCAATTCGACACTGACTCCTTAAAAAACGATTTGGAAAAAGGCATGTATTTTGACAGTTCCATTCCACAGGGATATGGAATTGGAAGTAGTGGAGCTCTTGTAGCCGCCATCTACGATAAATATGCCCTTCAAAAAATTACCGTTCTGGAAAATCTCACCCGCGAAAAATTATTACATCTGAAAGCCATTTTTGGCAAGATGGAATCGTTTTTTCATGGGAAATCGTCTGGCCTGGACCCGTTAAATAGCTATCTGAGCCTTCCTATTCTGATCAATTCTCAGGACAATATTGAGTCTACCAGTATCCCATCACAGAATTTAAACGGAAAAGGGGCAGTCTTTCTTCTTGATAGCGGAATGACGGGTGAAACGGCGCCTATGGTCCAAATCTTCATGGAGAAGATGAAAAATGAAGGATTCAGAACCGTCCTGAAGGATCAGTTTATAAAGCATACAGATGCCTGTGTGGAAGACTTCCTTTCTGGGAATGTAAAGTCCCTCTTCGGAAATCTGAAGCAATTATCCCACGTAGTATTGGATCATTTTAAGCCTATGATCCCAAAACAATTTCATCAGCTGTGGAAGAAAGGGATAGAATCAAATGACTATTACTTAAAACTTTGTGGCTCCGGGGGAGGAGGATATATACTTGGTTTTACCCAGGACATCGACAAAGCGAAAAAAGCCCTGCAAGGACACCGACTGGAAGTGGTTTACAACTTCTAAAACATCTTCAATGCTTAGTAGAAAGAACAAACTCCTGCTTTTAAAGCTGTTGAGTTTGTTTTCAATAGTGAGAGGCTACAATGTACTTATGATTGTATTAGCCCAATATCTGGCCGCTATTTATATCATGGCGCCCGATCTACCTTTACGAGAAGTCGTATTTGATCTGCGCCTTTTTGTTCTGGTTCTGGCATCGGCATTGGTTATAGCTGCGGGGTATATCATCAATAGTTTTTACGACTCTGAAAAGGATCTGATCAACAAACCTCGTAAATCTATGCTCGACAGGTTGGTAAGTCAGCAAACCAAACTCAGCACCTATTTCATTCTGAATTTCCTTTCCGTTTTGTTCGCCAGCTATGTTTCTTTTAAAGCCGTTCTATTCTTTGCGGCATATATTTTTGGAATCTGGCTCTATTCACACAAATTGAAACGCCTTCCCTTGCTTGGAAATTTGGTTTCGGCAACTCTGGCGATTACACCTTTCTTTGCAGTATTTGTGTATTACAGAAATTTTGAAACCGTCATTTTTGTCCATGCGATCTTCCTCTTCCTTCTTATTCTTTCCAGAGAATTTATTAAAGACATGGAAAATATAGCGGGGGATATCGCTTTAAATTATAAAACTATACCCATACTGTTCGGAACGAAATACTCCAAAATATCTATAACCCTCCTGGCAGGCCTATCTTTACTCCCCGCTTTTTTGTTGATTGAAATATTTGATGTGGGGTATATGTACCTGTATTTTATACTCGCCATGGCGCTTTTGATCATTTTTATCTTCCTCCTGTGGCGGGCATCCACGAAGAAGGACTACGTCTGGCTGCACAACATCCTAAAATTCATTATCATCGCGGGCGTATTTAGTATTCTTCTGATTGACGTCGACCTGGTTTTAAACCGAATCCTGTAGATTCCCTTCCGGACCCCGGTAAATTGCTACCTTTGGAGAAAATTTAACCATGAGCAGGTCTGATTATAAAGGAGAGGGAAAGTCATCTGGAAGAGGAGCAGGTAATTTCAGGAAGAAGAGTTATACCCGTGGCAACGCACCCATTAAGAAAAAGAGGGAAAATACGCCGACTTCCGATGCCGGCCTCATCAGGCTAAACAAATATGTTGCCAATGCCGGAGTTTGTTCCCGGAGAGAGGCAGATACCTATATCGCAGCCGGAAATGTAACAGTTAATGGAAAGACGGTTACCGAAATGGGATTTAAAGTGAATCGTACTGATGAAGTTCGATTCGATGGCCGACTCCTTAATCCAGAGAAAAAGGAATACATTCTGCTGAACAAGCCGAAGAATTTTATTACCACAACCCGCGATGAAAAGGGGAGGAGAACAGTGATGGAACTGATCAGCAATGCATCTAATGCTCGTCTCGTTCCTGTGGGGCGGTTAGACCGTAACACAACAGGTTTGCTTTTGTTCACAAACGATGGTGACCTGGCCAAGAAATTGACCCATCCCAGATATGGGATCAGGAAGATCTATCACGTAGAACTGAATAAAAATCTCAAGGCAGATGATCTCCGTAAGATTCAGGAAGGTCTTATGCTGGAGGATGGCCTGATTAAGGTGGATGATATAAGTTACCTGAACAATGCCCCCAAAAAAGAGGTAGGTGTTGAGATTCACAGTGGCAGGAACAGGATCGTCAGACGGATTTTTGAACATTTGGGCTATGACGTGATCAAGTTAGATCGGGTAATTTTTGCCGGTCTAACTAAAAAGGATCTCCCCAGAGGACACTGGCGCCATTTAACCCAGCAGGAAGTCATCAATTTAGGGATGACTCAGTAGTCTACTTACCAGATGAGGTTTTGGAGTAAAGTACAGAACCTACATGTTCCCAGAAAACATTTTTGGTAGGATTGTTTGGGGGTATTTCCGTTTTTTGAGAAAGGTATTCCCCTACCAGTAGTCTTAGGTGTGTTATCTGGGTGTTTTCCCCAAAAAAATTCTCATAAGCCATGTCCCATTTCTCAAAAGCCCTTCCTTCTCGTTCTTCATAGCTCAGTAACTCTACATCTTTATGCCTGGGATCTACTTTTATCTTATCGAACAGGGTTAAGACTTTGTACTGGTTGCCTTCAAGATATTGAATAAACTCGCCCTGGTAATAAAGCAGGCATCCGGTAATGCCCTGGTCATGATTAAAATTCTGTGCCTTTACCAGCATTTCCTGGATATGATCCAGGCTAAATCCAGGCCTGGCGACGGACCGATAGACTAAACTGAACATGGTCTGTAGTACTTTGGTTTTGGTTGTTGTCTGTAAAGATAATAAGTCGGAGTGTTCTCAGGAGTCCTTCACCCGATATTTATCCATCTTTTGTCTTATTTCCTCAAGGCAGAGATTGCCAATACTTCCCAAATGCGTATGCCGGGCTTCTTTCGGGGTTTTAAAACTTCCACTCTCTACCTCCTCGGCTATTTGTCGATATGCGTCACGGAAAGGAACCCCATTTTTAACCAGTTCATTGAGGGCGTCAACTGTAAAAAGCAAGTCGTATTTCGGATTGTCCAGAATATCTTTTCGCACCTTTATTTTTCTAAGGGTGAAGGCGGTTATATCCAAACAGGCTTTTAATTCCTGAATTGCGGGAATAAGACTATTCTTTGTAAGCTGCAAATCCCTGTGGTATCCGCTGGGAAGATTGGTAAGCAACATAGACAATTCATTGGGCAGGGCCTGAATGACATTACACTTAGCTCTGATCAACTCAAAGACATCAGGATTCTTTTTATGTGGCATTATACTGCTACCTGTAGTGAGGTCGTCGGGAAAAGAAACAAAGTTGAAATTCTGACTCATATACAGGCATATATCCATTGCGAGTTTAGCCAGGGTAGCTCCAACCCCCGCAAGAGCTGTCGCAGTTACCTTTTCTACTTTTCCCCTTCCCATCTGGGCTGCAATCACATTGTATTTTAGAGTTTTAAACCCTAATTCCCCGGTAGTCATGGCGCGGTCTATAGGAAATGAACTGCCGTATCCTGCAGCGCTTCCCAAGGGATTCTGATCTGCAACATTGTAGGCGGCATTAACCAGGATCATATCGTCAACCAGACTCTCCGCATAGGCAGAGAACCATAGACCGAAAGAAGAAGGCATTGCCACTTGCAAATGTGTATAGCCAGGGAGGAGTACATTCTGATAAGTGCCGGCCAGTTCGAGAAGTAAATCAAATAACTCATTTATTTGCTCATCGATAATCTGCAATTCATCTTTGATATAGAGTTGGATAGCAACCAGGACCTGATCATTTCGCGATCGGGCAGTATGAATTTTTTTCCCAGTATCCCCCAACCGATCTATCAGAAGAAATTCGATCTTGGAATGCATATCCTCAAAAGAATCCTCTATGGTAAATTCCCCTTTTTCCACAGACTTACCAATGGATTCTAATTCGGCCAATAATGCGCGATTTTCTTCCTCGTTCAGTAAACCGATAGAATGCAACATTCTGCAATGGGCCATTGAGGCTTTCACATCGTAAGCAGCCAGGAAAAGATCCAATTCTCTGTCGTTGCCAACAGTAAATCGATCTATTTTCTCATCAGTTTTCATTCCTTTGTCCCAAAGCTTCATAATTCAGATTTTTTTCAGGAGGTTGTTTTTTGCAAAAAACCAATTAGTAAATTAATATACAACTCAATTCCTTCTTCAATT
Organism: Muriicola sp. E247; assembly: GCF_041358175.1. NCBI lineage: Bacteria > Pseudomonadati > Bacteroidota > Flavobacteriia > Flavobacteriales > Flavobacteriaceae > Muriicola > Muriicola sp. E247. Next base: position 38,772 of record NZ_JBGKBE010000001.1, on the reverse strand, counting down.
TCAGCCATGTAAATATATTCATCTGCACTGTGGGAGCGGGTGCTGTCTCCTGGTCCCATTTTCAGGGATGGGCAACTCAGGGCAGCCTGATCTGAAAGCGTGGGGGAACCGTAGGTACTTCTTCCCAATGCCATCCCACTTTTTACCAATGGATGATCTTTGGGGATAGCTGAGGAATTCAGGTGAAGAGACCTGGGAGTTAGCTTACAAGGAGCCTGGTCTTTGAGTATTCGGGCTATATCATTATTTGTATAGCAATCGTTCACCCTTACATCAATTACAAGATCCACGCCGGCAGGCACTACATTGTGTTGATTTCCGCCTTTGATCTGGGTGACCGTTAGTTTTACCTCTCCCAGTACTTCAGATACCTTTGGAAAATTGAAGTTTTTAAACCAGCTGAGTACGTCAATACAATTGTAAATAGCATTATTCGAGTTGGGATGTGCAGCATGGGAAGGAGTTCCGCTGACTTCCGCATCAAAAACAACAAGGCCTTTTTCAGCAATTGCCAATTGCATCAAGGTAGGCTCCCCTACTATGGCAACATCTATCTCAGGAAGTATCTCAAGCATAGAATTTAAACCTTTGGATCCTGAGCTTTCTTCTTCTGCAGAGGCAACAATGATGAGATTGTGAGAAAGATCCTGTTTTTTATAAAAATAAGTAAAGGCTGCCAGTAGCGATACCAAAGCTCCTCCCGCATCATTACTTCCCAGGCCGTATAGTTTGCCATCTTTTATCTCTGCCTTAAAAGGATCACGGGTATAGCCGGAATTCGGCTTTACTGTATCGTGATGCGAATTGAGAAGCAGGTGGGGTTTGTTCTGATCATAGTGCTTATTAAAAGCATATACATTATTATTTTCTCTGTGGAATGTAATATCATGATCCCTGAACCATTGCTCCAGAAGAAGGGCCGTTTCATTTTCCTCAGAGGAAAAAGAGGGGGTCCCGATCAATTCTTTCAAAAGGCTAATGGCTTCACCGCTGAGGTTAGAAATTTCTTGCGTCATAGGGTTAATGTTGTAAAAGTGGATGGGTTAGGCCTTAGCATATTGATATTTCCTATACATACTTTATGAACCGAATGGTCTAATGCATGGAAGCAGTTTTCCATCTTGGGAAGCATGCCTTCAACAATGACCTTTTCCCTGACTAAACTGAAATAAGATTGTTTGTTAATATGCGAAATTACGGAACTGTCATTTTCGATGTCTGCCAATACTCCTGGTTTCTCAAAACAATAGTAGAGGGTGGTGGTGTATTCTGAACTAAGGGCGATGGCGAGCTCAGAGGCAATTGTATCGGCATTGGTGTTTAGCAATTGGCCTCCATCGTCATATGTGAGGGCACAAAAAACAGGAACCAAGCCAGATTGTAGTAATTCCTGAAGGGCTTTTGTTCGTATAGAAACAATATCCCCTACAAAGCCAAAATCAATTGATTCTACCGGTCTTTGTACTGATTTGATAAGCCCTGCATCAGCTCCACTCAGCCCAATGGCATTACATTCCAGAGCCTGCAGTTCACTTACGATCGACTTGTTGATGAGGCCGGCATAGACCATGACAGCTACTTCCAGGGCCTGCTTATCAGTCACACGTCGCCCATTGATCATCCTTGTTTCGATCCCTAATTTTTTACTGAGGTCAGAGGCTTTTTTCCCTCCGCCATGAACCAGTATTTTAGGTCCGGAAACTTGCTTAAAAAAGGATAGGAATCGGGATAGTTCTGTACTGTCTCCGATGATATTACCCCCTATTTTAATAATGGACAAAGCAGGTTTCATAGGGATTCCAGTATTTTAAGTAAAGCTACCTGTGCAGCATAGGTTCTGTTGTTGGCCTGTTGGATTACAAGTGAATTATCTCCATCTAGAACCGAATCTTCTACGATCACATTCCGCCTTACGGGAAGACAGTGCATAAAACTGGCCTCTCCCAGTTTATCCTGAGTAATCATCCAATGAGGATCGTTATTGAGCACCTCTCCATAAGGCTTATAGGCACTCCAGTTTTTGACGTAGACAAAGTCGGCATCTTTCAGGGCGCTGTTCTGATCGTATGAAACCGGGACATCTTTTACGATCTCCGGGTTGAGTTCATATCCGGGAGGATGAGTAATACTAAAATCGAATTGAGGATTTTGCCTCATAATGCCGATAAAGGAGTTAGCTACCGCATGAGGCAATGCCCTGGGGTGTGGAGCCCATGAGAGGACTACTTTCGGGTTCTTTTTCTTAGTATGCTCCGAGATGGTGATCAGGTCTGCCAGGGCCTGTAGGGGATGCCCTGTGGCACTCTCCATATTTAAAATTGGGATGGATGCGTACTTCCTGAATCCGTTCAGGACCATTTCGGCTTCATCCTGTTCTTTTTCTGTAAGGGAGGCAAAGGCCCGAACACCCAGCACATCGCAATACTGTGAAACTACTTGTGCAGCTTCCCTTATATGCTCTGCCTTTCCCTGATCCATAATAGTTCCGTCCTCAAATTCGAGAGCCCAGCCTTCGTTGCCAAAATTCATCGTCATACAATGCATCCCTAAATGATAAGCGGCTTTCTGTGTACTCAGCCGGGTACGCAGACTGTTGTTAAAGAACAAAAGTCCCAAAACCTTTCCTTCTCCAAGCTTTTTATATTTAAAAGGCTCCTTTTTGCATTCAGCTGCCAGTGACAACCATGAGGACATAGAATCGATATCATCAATGTGGAGGTAATGCTTCATTCCAATTCCTGTTTTAATGCGGTAAAAAAAGTATCCAGATGGGCTTCGTTGATATTCAGCGCAGGGAGAATACGTAAAACCTTTTTATTTTTCGCACTTCCGGTAAAAATATGTTGCTTAAGAATGAGATTTTTACGCAGCTCAGCTACTTCGAAATCGAATTCGAGTCCGAGCATAAGTCCCTTGCCTTTAACTCTTTTAAGCTGAGGGATTTGCCTTGCACATTTTTCAAAGTACGATCCCAGATCGGCAGCATTAGCTATCAGATTCTCTTCTTCTAAAACCTCCAGTACTGCCAGGGTAGCCGCACAGGCCAGGTGGTTGCCACCAAATGTCGTTCCCAGTAATCCGTATTTTGCCTTAATCTCCGGATGGATCAAAATTCCGCCTACGGGAAATCCGTTACCCATTCCTTTTGCGATCGAAATGATATCGGGGGTAATGTCGTGATGCTGAAAAGCAAAAAACTTTCCACTTCTCCCAAATCCCGACTGTACTTCATCTGCAATTAAAACCACTCCGTTTTGTTTGCATAAGTGGGCTACTTCCTTGCAGAAAAGAGGAGAAGGTTCATCGAGTCCGCCAACTCCCTGAATGGTTTCCAGAATTACCGCACAGACGTCGCCTTTTGATAATTCTTTTGCCAGGGCATCCCTATCTTCAAAAGTCAGAAATGTCACCTGCTGTTGTTGGTTTATAGGAGCATTGATGGCCGGATTATCTGTGGTAGCAACAGCAGCAGAAGTCCTGCCATGGAAGCTGTTTTTAAAGGCAATCACTCTGCTTTTTCCAGTGTGGAAAGAAGCGAGTTTTAAGGCATTTTCATTGGCTTCAGCCCCTGAGTTACAGAGAAATAGGTGATAATTGTCACAGTTTGACAAGGCACCTAGTTTTTCAGCAAGTTTGCGTTGCAAGGGATTTTGAACAGCATTGCTGTAAAACCCGATTTTGTCCAGCTGATCCTTTAACCTTTTGACGTAATGGGGATGCCCATGTCCGATGGAAATTACGGCATGCCCACCGTAGAGGTCGAGGTATTCCTGCCCCTTGTCATCTGTTAATATTACGCCCCTGGCCGAGACCGGGGTAATATCGTAAAGGGTATATACATCAAATAGTACCATACTACCCTTTTCTTATCTGACTAATTTTTTCAAATGAAGCTACAACTCCCCTGATCAGGGAAGAACTAAGACCCTGATGTTCCATTTCATTAAGGCCTTCAATAGTACAGCCCATAGGTGTAGTCACCCTGTCTATCTCTTCCTCAGGATGATTTCCCGATTCTATCAGGAGAGAGGCAGCACCATTGCAGGTATGCATGGCCAGCTCCTGGGCTTCTTTGGCATCAAAGCCCAATTGAATGGCTCCCTGGGTAGTCGCTCTGATCAGCCTCATCCAGAATGCAATTCCACTCGCGCAAATCACAGTTGCGGCCTGCATCTGCGATTCTGGTATTTCCATGGAATGGCCCATTCGATTAAAAATGGCCTTGGCCAGCTCAATTCTTTTGGCCCCCGCATCATTGCTGCATAAACAGGTCATGGACTTCCCTACTGAGATAGCCGTATTGGGCATGCTTCTTATAATATAGGCCTCTTTACCTATAATGGATTCGATCTTTTCAATACTAAATCCTGTAATCGTTGATATGATGACATGCTTATCGGTGAGGTAATCTTTTACATCCTGTAGTATAGCCTCAAAATGTCCGGGCTGAACGGCAAATACCAGTATATCAGATTCCTTAACTGCAAGTATATTATCTGTTGTAACCGTTACATTGCCATACTTTTCATATTCCTTAATGCTTTCTATATGTCTTTTGGTAAGATACATGGTAGTAGCACCATTAGAGTGGAGAATCCCTTTTGCGATGGATACTCCGAGGTTACCTGCCCCTATAATTGCGATTTTCATTGTTTTTTGTTCTGCTTAGATAATGTAGTTTAAAATACACTCGACTTCAGGTTTAATCCTTCACCTTCCGGTAAACCGAGCATCAGATTCATGTTTTGCAACGCCTGTCCACTGGCCCCTTTTAATAAATTGTCAATGGCCGAGGCAATTAGAAGAACCCCTTCGTGTACCATAAGGTGTAAATGACAATTGTTGGTATTGATGACGGGTTTCAGAGCAATAGGATTTTCGGAAACATGTGTAAAAGGAGCTACCTTGTAATAGGCCTTATATAATTCCTGAGCATCTTCCAGGGATCCCTCAAATTTGGTGTATGCGGTTACCCAGATACCTCTGGTAAAATTGCCCCTGTTGGGAATAAACCATAGTGGCCCCTTCCCAGGCTGATGGTGCTCGAGGCTTTCATTGATCTCCCCAAGATGTTGATGGGTAAAAGCCTTGTAATGTGACATATTGTTTTCGCGCCAGCTGAAGTGGGTAGTTGGGGATAGACTCACCCCTGCGCCAGTACTTCCGGTGGTGGCATTGATATGCACTTCCTGATTGAGCAATTGTGCCTTGGCCAGAGGCAGGAGCGCCAGCTGAATGGCTGTGGCAAAACAACCGGGATTAGCTACGTTTTGCGCCTTTGTAATTTGCTCTCTGTAAAGTTCAGGAAGACCGTAAACAAAACCCCTGTTTTTAAAGGTGTTTTGATCCTTTAGCCTGAAATCATTACTGAGGTCAATAATTTTTGTTTTTGTTGAAAAGGAATGTTCCCTAAGGAAGCGGGTTGAATTGCCATGTCCCAGACATAGAAAAATAACATCTGCTTCAGTATTAATGGTGCCGGTGAACTTCAAATCAGTCTTTCCCAGGAGATCGGTATGTGTATCTGATATTCTGGTTCCCGCCCTGGTGGTACTGAATACAAAATCAATTTGTACACCAGGATGATGTAGTAACAACCTGATGAGTTCACCGCCGGTATAGCCCGAGCCTCCTATGATACCTGCTTTAATCATGGATTTTATTTATCTGACTGGCAATTTTGCCAGGGTTGGACAATATTTTAATAAACCCTTTGGCATCTTCTGCAGTCCAGGCCTTGTTTATTTCTCCATAGCTGCCAAATTTAGCAGCCATCAGATCGTGCTCAGACCTGATACCGTTTAATTCAAAGCGATAGGGATATAAGGTGATAAATACATCACCGCTAACATTCTTTTGAGAATCAAGAAGAAAGGCTTCGATATTTCTCATTACCTCATCCAGGTAATTTCCTTCATGTAATAACATCCCGTAAAAATTGGCCAGTTGTTCCTTTTGAAATTGCTGCCATTTACTAAGGGTATGTTTCTCCAACAAATGATGCGCCTTTATGATCAACAAAGGAGCTGCTGCTTCAAAACCAACCCGACCCTTAATACCAATAATAGTATCACCAACATGTATATCACGGCCAATAGCATACGACGAGGCCATTTTTTCCAGTTTTTCAATATTTAGGACCGGGTCATCAGTTGTCCCGTCAATTGCAGTCAGTTCTCCTTTATTAAAACTCAGCGTTATTTCCTGTGGTTGTTCCTTTTTTAGCTGACTGGGGAAGGCTTCCTGCGGGAGACCTTTATCAGATGTCAGGGTCTCTGCACCTCCAACGGAAGTACCCCATAAGCCTTGATTAATGGAATACTTGGCTTTTTCCCAGGAATAATTTACCCCTCTTTCCTTGAGGTAGTTGATCTCTTCTTCCCGGGATAGTTGCCCATCGCGGATGGGCGTAATAATTTCTATTTCAGGAGCGATAATCTGAAAGATCATATCAAATCGTACCTGATCATTTCCGGCTCCTGTACTTCCGTGGGCAATAGCTGACGCACCGGTTTCTTTGGCATATCGTACAATTTCAATAGCCTGGACAATTCGTTCAGCACTTACACTTAAGGGATAGGTATTGTTTCGAAGGACATTTCCGAAAATCAGGTATTTTACCACCTTGTTATAAAAGCTTTGAACAGCATCTATGGAAGTATAGGAATGGGCTCCAAGGTTTAATGCCTTTTTTCTGATTTCTTCTATTTCCTTCTGAGAAAACCCTCCCGTATTTACACTTACCGCGTGTACTTCATAACCCAGGTCCTGTGACAGGTGCATGGCACAGTAAGAGGTATCGAGGCCGCCTGAATATGCGAGTACCAGTTTTTTTGATTTGATGTTTTTAGTATTCATCCTATCCTTTTTTCTTTTTAAGCAATAATTGCTCTTTTATACTTTTAAGTCGGCTGAAGGTCTTATTGTTGAGCTTCCTGCTTTCATATTTTTTTGAATGCGCAGGGTCATACAGCATTCCTGTACAGAGACACATTTTTTGTTCAGTTCGCGTCAGGATATCAAAATTCTTACAGGTCTGACATCCTTTCCAGAATTCGGGGTCATCGGTAAGTTCTGAAAAAGTCACGGGTTTATACCCCAGTTCGTAATTCATTTTCATTACTGCTAGCCCTGTAGTAATTCCAAAAATCTTGGCTTCAGGGAATTTCTTTCTTGAGAGCTCAAAGATGGCTTTCTTGATTTTTTTTGCCAGTCCCTGGTTGCGGTAATCCGGATGTACAATTAGTCCGGAATTCGCTACAAATTTCTGATGGCCCCATACCTCGATATAGCAAAAGCCGGCAAATTTATCACCGTCTAATGCGATGACGGCATTTCCGTTTACCAACCTTTTGATGATATATTCCGGAGTTCTTTTGGCTATACCGGTGCCTCTCACCTTAGCTGAATCCGAAATGGTTTCACTGATGACAGTAGCGTATTTTATATGAGATTCGTTAGCAATTACAATATCCATTGCTGTAAAGATTATTCAAAAATGTATTGGACTGAAAGTTCGATGCGGAAATGGACTCACCTATTTCCATGAGAGAAGTACACCCTTACGGGCGGCGACGAGATGGCACAAAAAATCCGGCCTGAGCAGGCTTAAGATTTAGTGTTAGGATGTGACCTATCGCATTCATGAGAGTCAAATGTACAAATTAAATTGGATTAACACCCTTGCCCCCATATTTTTTGGGAATTAGTGATTTAAAACTACCATGCTTAAATAATTCGTAGATCAAAAACCCATATACCGATAAATATTCAATGATGAGAAATCCTATGGACTCTTCTGTGGCCGGGTCCCTGTATGCGGTATAGCTGAAAATAATTGTCGCTGACCAGACCAGTGGGAATCTGTAATCGGTAAATATGGATAAGGCAACCAGTGTAATAATATACCAGGGGTGTACGGTAGGTGTCAGAAAAAAATACAGGGCCAGAATAAAGAGCATTGATTGGATTAGAATGTGCTGAGAGCTATTTTTTCGAAAAAGGGTCAGGATTCCCACCCATACAATGACAACTAATGGGATCAGTTTCCCATAGCTTTTAATAAGCTCCCAGGGTTTTAGATCAACTCTTTCGCCCAGACTCTTAACCACATTGTAGATACTGGCATTAAATTCAAAATTTGAGAACCACAGGGATAGTGTTGCCATATAATTTTCTGCAAATGCAGGATTGTAAAAAGGCAATAAAGTAGCAGCAACGATCAAAATAACAATTGTGTTGAAAATAAGTCCTTTTTTAATTCCAAGAGCTTTGAAGAAAAGGGGTAAGAACATCAAAGGGATTAGTTTTACAGAAATTGACAGGGCCATGGGCAATGCGGCTAACATCCATTTATTTATAGTTATAAGATGAAGTGTCAGGAGAAGAAAAAATAGCATCACTCCTTCAAAGTGAAGATTACCGCTTAACTCTATTATAATCAAAGGATTTAAAAAGTACCAGAAGATAAGGTGAGGAGATTTATTGACAAACTTCAGAAGTTTACGTCCAAAATAGAAAATCCCCAGATCGGCAAAGAGTAAAATCAATCTGATGGCTATAACTGATCCCAGGATCTTTCCACCCCCTAACCATACCGAAAAGCCAAATATAAGCTGGCTTAGCGGAGGATAATTACTGAAGTTGGAAGCACTCAGGGATTCCATCCCTTCAACCAGATATCCGGCTTGTGGAATAATGATATCTGAATTTCCAAGCAGCTCAGCTGGAAGATATAAATATGGATTTTCCCCAAGTAAAACCAGATGTCCATCCCATATAAAGCGATAGAAGTCTTGTGACAGGTTGGGGATGGCAAAGAGAAAAATTAATCGAAATACAACTCCCAGGAAAAGGAGAAATTTATAGTTCCATTTTTCAAATTGAATCAGTTTGTAACACAGGATAAAAAGTCCCAGATATAAACCAAACATTCTGGCGAAGTCTGAGCGTTGAAGATGGTAGGCAAAGGTGTAATAAAGCAGCCCGCAGAGGATGGAAAGTAAAATGGGAACTTTGTGGAGTTTCCAATACGTCAGAACCGCGTTGGGCATGGTTGGTAAGGCAATTGGTTTTTACAAATAACCGAAAAAAAAGGGGATTTCCGACAAAAAAACAAGGAGCCTTCATGGGTAGACGAAGACTCCTGTTTGCTATTTAATTGGTGGCTAATATTAAAATTTCAATTCTGTTATACCTTTGCGGTAAGTGACTTAAAGAATACAAAGCCAAACCCGAGGAAAAGCATAAAATGGAATGGGAATAATCCAAAATCATTTAGTGGGATGGCGCTGTACATACCGAATAAAAAGTAAACCATAAGGGCAAACTCCAGGATCATATTCGGAGAGAGCTTTGTAGCCAGGTATTTATTCCCTTTCCAGCTATCCGTAAGGTTATTGATGTTGAATTTCGGTGTTCTCACGAATTCACTTCGCTTTCCCATATGTCCTTCCAGAACGGCGACAGTATTGTGCAGGGAGAAGCCAAGGGCTACAGAGAAAAAGGTAAAAAACAATTTGATGTAGTCGATAAAATTATCAAAACTGCTTCCCTGAATACTTTTGTAGGTGAACCAGTAACAGATAAAAAGGATGATTGTTGAAACGATAAAAAAGCTGGTTGCTTCAAAAATCCAGTCCAGATGCCCGTAAGTGTTTTTGATGTACAACATCGGAATACTTAAAATAGCAACCAGAAATACAAAAAGGAACATGGAACTGTTCAAAAGGTGCATTACCCCGTGGAACTTTGTTTTAAAAGGAATATTCTTTGCCGTAATCACATTGAGAACTGTTTTTCTGAAATTCTCTGCCCCACCTTTATTCCAGCGGAATTGTTGAGAACGGGCTGCGCTGATTACCACAGGAAGTTCGGCCGGAGTTTCTACATCTTCGAGATACTTAAATTTCCAGTTTTTGAGCTGTGCCCTGTAACTTAGATCGAGGTCTTCAGTTAGGGTATCTCCTTCCCAGTTACCTGCATCCAGAATACATTCTTTTCTCCAGATCCCTGCAGTTCCGTTAAAATTGATAAAATGTCCTTTGGCATTACGTCCTACCTGCTCAAGGGTGAAATGAGCATCCAGGGCAAAGGCTTGTATACGGGTGAGTATGGAGTAATCGCGGTTAATATGTCCCCATCGGGTTTGTACCACTCCTATTTCTTCGTCCTTAAAATAAATCACTGTTTTTTTAAGCCAGTCTGAATCAGGTAGGAAGTCGGCATCAAAAATAGCGATGAAATCGCCTTTGGCAATTTTCAGACCTTCTTTCAGGGCACCGGCTTTAAATCCCTGCCGGTTTTCTCTTCTGATATGCTTTATGTCGAGACCGCTTTCCCGAAGTTCTTCAATTCGTTTTGCTGTTTGATGAACTGAATCATCGGTAGAATCATCGAGTACCTGGATTTCCAACTTGCTTTTTGGATAAGCAATTTTGGCGATGTTGTCCAGCAATCGGTCCACTACGTACTCTTCATTGTAAATGGGCAATTGAATAGTAACTGAAGGTATTTCTTTTGGATCTAACAGATTGAATTTTGGGGCTAGCTTCTGGGTTTTCTTGTACCCCAGGTAGTTGAGCAACAAATTGAGCTGGGCAAGACTGTAGAAAAATATCAGGAGTAGTGCAAGGCTGTAAATTCCGATAATGATGTAAGCAATAGTTAGTCCCATTTTATTTTAAACTGTATTTAAATATCCAAGTCAGGATTTTTATGCCGGCAAATATAGTACCTTTTACCGTACCTGACACTTTTGAGATACCAATTCTTTTTTTGTAACGAACTGGTACTTCGGTATATGCTATCTTTTTCTTTAATACTTTTAATTGCATTTCAACTGTCCAGCCATAGGTCTTATCTTCCATTTTTAAGGCCATGAGCTGTTCGTAACGAATAGCTCTGAATGGCCCAAGATCTGTAAAATCAGATCTGAAAAACAACCTCATCAGGAAAGTGGCCAAGCCGTTACCAAACCTTTGTTGTGGTGTCATGGAACCTTTTTCCTGTAATGCTTTTGAACGTGCACCGATCACAAAATCTACATCTCCATCCAAAATCGGCTTTACAACTTTGTGGAGGTCTTCCGGGTAATCGGAATAATCTCCGTCCATAAATACGACAATACCAGGGGGTTTGGATCGATTCTGTAAATAATTTATCCCTTTGAGGCAGGCATAACCGTATCCCATATTTTCTTCAAAGAGTACTGTAGCGCCTGCAGCTTCCGCTACTGAGGCCGTATTATCAGTTGAATTATTATTTACAACAATGATTTCTGAAACGGAGCCGGGAATCTCTGAGATAACATGGCTAATAGACCGGGCTTCATTAAAGGCAGGAATGATGACTACGATTTCCATTAGCTGCGACTAAGCCATACAAAGGTTAGGAGATATGACCAATCGGGTGCAAAAATAGCGGAATGCTTTTATTTATCATTAACAAGGTGCATTAAATCCACATCATTCCCCAGCAGGACCTGAGTGGGATTGATCCTTCCTTTCTCAGGACCATTTTCCAATTTAAGCACTCCCCTGGGGCAAACTGCTGAACAGATCCCACACCCAACACAGCTCGAACGGATGATGTTTTCCCCCTTCTGTGCATAGGCTCTCACATCAATCCCCTGCTCACAATAGGTGGAGCAATTGCCACAGGAAATACATTGCCCGCCGTTGGTGGTGATTCTGAATCTCGACTTAAACCGCTGTACAAATCCCAGATAAGCGGCCAGTGGGCAACCAAATCTGCACCAAACCCGATTGCCAAAAATGGGATAAAAACCGGTGCCGATCACACCTGCAAAAATAGAACCAATAAGAAGGCCGTAGGTGTTTTGAACGCTTGAAGTTTTAATGCCCAGTACCGTTCCGGTTTCCGAAAAAAAGCTGTAGAGTGTCATCAGGGTCATCCCTACCGCAAAGACCAGTACCCCATGGACTAACCACCTTTCCACCCGCCAGGATAAAAGCGTTTTGCTCGAATGTTGCCTGTATGGATCCCCCAGTGTTTCTGCAAGTCCGCCACAGCCACACACCCAGGAGCAATACCAGCGCTTCCCGAAAAAATAGACCATCACCGGAACAATAACCAGGGTAAGTACCGTTCCCCAAACTAAAATAAAGATCCCAATTCCGCCGCTGTTTATCAGGGAGCGTAAATTCCATTGGAAAAAGAAATCGTAATCCAGGGGGAAGGCATTTTTAAAATCGTAGTATGGCATTTGCAGGCGAACCATGATCTCAGGGATGAGGAAGGCGAAAACGATCTGGAAAAACAATACAGAGGTGGTTCTGATCGTCTGATATCGATTATGCCTGTATTTGATATACATCCTTACTCCCATAACGGTCATAACAGTACAATACATAAAGCCATAAACAAACCAATGCCCGGCAGGATTACCACTGAGGGATTCACTAATCGGATCAACCAGATAGGTCCAGTTCACCGCATATTGCGGCCTGAAATACAATAAGAGGTAGAAAGCGATCAAATAAAAGAACACCAACCAGGCTATCCATCCACGGTTAGTTGCATTCGCATGATAAATTCCGTTATTTTTTATCCCTTTTTGTCCCAGCAAAATTACATTTGGGAGGATAAATAATAGAGCGCCGACAATACTCAAACCAAAGGTTAGCCACCACATCAGGCCTTTGTTTTCGGGAATAAATCCAGTCCCGGCCCTTTTCCCTAAATCGGCAGAAATATCGTGAGCTTTCGTATAAATTATCTTGTTGTATTCCTTATTCTTTCGATGCGTGCTATTGGCTTGGTCCAGTGCCGTTGCAATGATAGGGGAAAGATTGTGCATCCCGGAAAAACGCTTTCCTACCACTTCTTTGTCCAGGGTTTCAAGGAACAATTCACTTTTAATGCCTTTCTCCTCAACCCATTGTTTAAAATCGGAATCCTTAAGCGAATAAGTACCAATAAATGGAAGTACCGTAAAGATGCCCAGTCCTGCTAAGAAAAGAATCAACCCGATATGTTTTGTCGTTTTCATACTGATTTCAGGTATTAGGCAGATTTGAAGATGCGTTTCCAACTTTTCTTTTTGGGCTTGATATTTGTACCGAAGGTACTGTTGTAATTGTCAACTATTTCCTGCTCATATTGACCGTAAAACTCAGGATCGAAGTTGGCATCCCTGAGGTGTTCCATTACATAATCAATGGTGCGACCCTCGGTGAGCCATCGATCAAACATTTCATGTCTCATCCTTATACCGAAGGTGTTGATTCCCAGGAATTTTTTATCGGAAGAGTGGAAGGCCATCGTTATGCATATCATTTCCTTATCATGCCTCCAATGGAAGTGCTCTTCAAATTCCCTGCGATTCCTGTCGCTGAATACCCATCCATAGGTCTGGTATTCAATATCCAGAAATTTGGCTGAATTGAACCAATGTCCGGGATTGTATTTTCTTCGCTTCCCGCAAATGCTATGCGCAACTGTTTCCCCCATCATTCGGCCGGTATACCAGACGGCCTCCACCGTACGTCTGTTGCCAATGGCCTTTTCCTGTTCGGCACAGTCACCTATAGCGTATATATCAGGAATATTTGTTTCCAGATATCGATTTACCCTGACTCCTTTTCCCAGTTCAATTCCTGAATTCTCCAGAAAAGTAATGTTAGGTGTAACCCCAGCAGTTAGTCCTACCAGATTACAGGCAATAGTTTCTCCCTTGTCTGTGACAACTGCCTTCGCCCTCCCTTCTTCGTCAGCGAGGATTTCCACAAGATTGGTGCTCAGGCGTAAATCGATATGGTGATCGCGGATGTGTTCATTGATCATTTCAGACTCCCCCTCTGGCAGAACGCCATTCCAGAAACTACTTTCCCGAACAAGGAATGTCACCGGGATATCCCTGCTTCTCAGCATTTCGGCCAGTTCAATACCTATCAGGCCACCACCAACGATTACCGCTCTGCTGCAAGCTTCGCTATCCGGTGCATCAATTTCCAATTGTTCCAGTTCCTGTTTTGAATACAGACCCTGAACCCCTTTAAGATCCTGACCAGGCCAGCCAAATCTGTTAGGTTTGGAGCCAGTAGCTATGATAAGTTTGTCGTAATTAATGGGATCGCTGTCCTTTAGAATCAACTGTTTGTTCTCATGGTCTACTCTGTTTACATATCCCTGCACCAACTCGATGCGGTTTTTCTTCCAGAACCAATTTTCATAGGGTTGGGTATGTTCAAACTTCATATGCCCCATATAGACGTACATCAGGGCGGTACGGGAAAAGAAGTACTCGCTCTCGGCTGAAACGACTATAATTCGTTTATCAGATAATTTTCTGATATGTCGTGCGGCGGTCACCCCAGAAATTCCATTTCCAATGATTACAACGGTTTCCATGAATTCAAACAGATTTTTACCTTGAGTCGGTTTAAATATAAGAACTTAACAGCCCATTAAGATTCTGCCGACTTTAAAAAATTGTAAATTAGAGTTTGTAACGCCAAGTGAAAATGAAAAGATCGTGTTTCTTTTTTTTATGTCTTCTACAAATTTCCTGTGGAAGCCAATTTGTAGGGAAGATCAATGGGGTGAGTTTTGTTGCATCTCGCGATGAAGTAAAACAGGAGCATATTAAGCCTGTTAAACAATTGTATGCAGACCATGCCGCTGTAATGCCATTTGGATTTATTCGTGAGGTCAACTCTCCCGAGATCATCTTTGATACAGAACGTCAATGGTTTGGCGAGACTCGAGTTGGTGCCAAACAATACATTGAACTGCTCCACAAGAATAAAATTAAGGTGATGCTTAAACCTCAAATCTGGATTTGGCGGGGAGTATTTACCGGGGAATTGGAGATGCAGAGTGAGGCCGACTGGCAGAAGCTGGAACAATCCTACGAAGCTTTTATCCTAACATATGCCAGCCTCGCGGAAGAGTCAAAAGCTGAGATCTTCTGTATTGGCACCGAATTGGAACGGTTTGTAAGTCAGCGACCAGAATTCTGGAAAAATCTGATTCTTAAAATAAAGGAGCGTTACAAAGGGAAGCTTACATATGCCGCAAACTGGGATGAATTTGGAAGGACTCCCTTTTGGGCGGATCTAGATTATATAGGCATTGATGCGTATTTCCCCTTGTCGGAGGCCAGGACACCAACTGTAGAAGAACTAAAATCAGGATGGAAACCGTGGAAGGATAAAATAACATCAGTATCTGAGTCGGCCAACCGACCTGTCCTCTTTACCGAGTTTGGATACAGGAGCATGGATTTTACAGCCAAGAAACCCTGGCTGGTAGACAGAAACGAAGAAACTGTTAATCTGGAAGCTCAGGTCAATGCCAAAAAAGCCATTTTTGAATCCTTTTGGGACGAAGAATGGTTTGCAGGAGGTTTTGTCTGGAAATGGTTTATCAACCACGAAAAATCTGGTGGCCCCCAGGACAACCGATTTACCCCACAAAACAAACCTGCACAGGAGGTCATTAAGACTTTCTACAAGGTTTATCAATAACCTTTATTTATCGCTTTTAGCCTGTTAATTCGGTTTAACATGCCTGGTGTAATAGGCGTAAAGAACTTCTGGACGAGAGCCTCTGAAATACAATAAATGAATCCTTGCAAAGTGATATTGCAGTTTTAAAAAACCGTTCAACCTGTACTTGCGTGCTGAGGTCTTTATTTTCTTCGGTAATACTTTAAACTTTGATTCGCGGTAGATTCTGCCTATAAATTCATTGTCCTCATAAACCCTGTATCTTTCATCAAAACCTCCGAGTGAATAGAATAATTCTTTTGTTATAAAAAGGGATTGATCTCCTCCGCGACAGAGAAGAAAATTAAAGCGGGAGAACCAGGCAAAAATACTAAGGAATCTACTAGAGCTGTCGAATTCGAGCCTGAAACAACCTGCTGCAGACTTTCGGGAATTGGCCTTTCGGATCAACAGGTCGAATGCCTGAGGAGGAAAACTATCCGCGTGCAGGAAATAGAGAATATCCCCTTTTGCTAATCGTGCACCCTTGTTTAATTGAAGTGCCCTTCCCCGGGGGGAAATCTCAACAACAGCGCCCAGGGAAGTGGCGATCTCAACCGAACGATCTGTACTTCCCCCGTCCACAACGATGAGTTCGATTTTTTCAGGGGATTCCGCTGCGGTTTTCAAATACGGAATCAGCCTTGAAAGGTTTTCTTCCTCATTGATCACCGGGATTACGACACTTATGTCTGGGATTTCACTTTTTTTCATTCAGGCTCCAGTCGTAGGGAAGATAAGACAACTTTATATTTTCCTGAAGATCGATTTTTGTATATGGTTGAATAAAACTGATCAGACTTCTTTTTTGCATAAAATCACCCCGGTACCATTTAAATATGGGAGAGAGATTTAATTCCTCCTTAGTAATTTGATTTTTTGTCTTGTCGTTAATAAAACTCATGGTCGCCTGTTGTAATTGCAACTCCATACCTTTGGAGGTGTATGCCTTATTCATCAGTTTAGGACAGGAATAGGAAGCGCAATTTATGGCGAAATGTATACGGGGTTCGTTCATCTTACGTAAAATTCCGAATTCAATCTTGCTAAGGGAAACCATGTCATTACCCAGGCGAATTCGATTCTTGCCCCAGGGGCTATCTATATCCTTGATGCTCTTTAAGGGATAATTTTCCAGGATCAGCTGAACGGTTGCCGCATTGTAGAGGTTGATGTAAAAAGCCAGTTTCTCATTCTTCGACTGCCTTGCGCTCGGCTCATTTTTGCCCAGGTAGCTGAGATATTTTTCGAGCTCAGCTTTTCTCTTCATAAACCCGGGATAGTCTACAAAACCGTCTTCTGAAACATTTTCCTTTAGCAATACGGTCCATGCCGAATGGTCTAATCCCTCACTATCCTGAAAAGTGATCAAATTTTGAGGCGCACCAAAAAGGGTGCTTATCCAAATTACAAATAGAGTGATATTCATTTCTCGTTATTTAGCAGCATCCACCCCCGTCATAATGCCAGGTACTTTCACTAATATGAATGGGTTTTTTTAAGGCTGCCAGTGCAGCAGCGGTCTTATCACAAACGGCTAAGGGCTGATTTTGAAGTAAAACATGACCATTTTTGTCGTCGAGATAGGGTTCACCTCCATAATAAATCGCCGTTTTTCCCGTGAACACACAAGGGCCATCTTCGGGCATAGGATCTTTAATGGCGGCTATTTCGATAGATTCAATATGGATTAATTCCTCGGTGGGATAGTGATTGGGGGAGAGTATTCGGTATGATTTTCGAGCCCGAATCTCAATGGTGCCAAAACCGGCATCAGTTAAAACTTTTACATAGTCTTTAATAGGAATACTTCCGCTCAGGCAAAGTGCCCGAAGCCTGTCGTCGTTACGCAAGGTTTCGTTCATTGGTTGTTCGCATACCGGATCACTCATAACAAGTCTTCCATGTGGCTTTAAAACCCGGTACATTTCTGCAACTGCTTTTTTCAGATCTTCAAGCTTAAAGATATTAAACAGGCAATTCTGTGCGGCCACATCGATGCTTTCACTTTCGATGGGCAAATTGAGGGCATCGCCTTTTAACAGCTTGACGAACTCGCTCCTAAACCAGGGGTTTTCCTCTTCAGCAATTTTAAAATTTCTATTACAGGCAGAAAGCATTTCATCTACTACATCCACCCCGGTAACACCCCCTTTTTGCCTTGAGAAATAAGCAAATTGAAGGAGTTCCATTCCTCCGCCTACACCAACATAAAGGACTTTCGGGTCATTTACAAGATCTGAAGCCGAAACGGTACTGCCACAGCCGTAATTCATTTCCTGCATGATAGTCGGGATGGACAAGCCCGGGAGTTGCCATACGGGGTTGGTTGTACAGCACAGCCCCACATCCGGGGTTAATGCAGCCTGTTTGTAAAGATCATTGGTCGCCTCTAAGTAACTCATAACAATTTTATTAATTCGGTGAATAAAGTAATCATTTTTGGTTCAGTTTTCCCGGCCACTTCAATTATCTCAGCAACATTTACCGGTGCTAAGTTGTCAGGGTCGCATTCATCGGTCAAAACTGATACTGCTATAACAGGTAGTCGTAAATGATTGGCAATAATTACTTCAGGTACTGTACTCATCCCTACGGCGTCGGCCCCGAGAGTTTTTAGCATACGGTATTCGGCCTTGGTTTCAAGCTGAGGGCCCACTACTGCCGCATACACTCCTTTTTGTAATGAGATATCCAACTTCTGTGCTATACTTTCTATTTTCTTTCGCATTTCCGGATCATAGGGTTCACTCATATCCACGAAGCGGTCTCCGAATTCCGCAACATTTTTAAAAGCCAGAGGCGAACCTCCCTGCAGGTTTAAGTGATCTTCGACCAGCATAATATCTCCTTTTTTAAAATTCAGGTTGACCGCTCCTGCGGCATTGGAGATAAAAAGTTTCTTGATACCGAGTTGTCTCATCACCCTGATAGGATAGGTGACATCGAAAAATTCATAGCCTTCATATAAATGGAACCTTCCCTGCATCACCACAACCTTTTTGCCCTCCAGGGTTCCATAGACCAGTTTTCCCGAATGGAATTCAACAGTAGCCAGAGGAAAGAAAGGAATATTGTGGTAGTGTGCTATCAGGGAATCTTCTATTTCATCTACCAATTTCCCCAATCCAGTGCCGAGCACGATTCCAATTTCGGGATTATCAAATCCCTTGCTTTGAAGGTATTCAGTAGATTCGTTTAATTGCTTTTGTGTCATATTTTATTTTTTATAAAGGGCTGGAAGGCAGGAATTTCTTCAATATCTTCCAGTACATCCACATCGTTTTTCAAAGGTAAGAGGGTAAATGTTTTGTCCTCCAGATCGGCGAGGGTGTCTTTTAGTACTGAGGGGGTACCCCAATTTTTGCCCTCAAAAAGGTCCGGAAAAAAGCGCTTCATACCCAGTAAATAATAACCGCCATCTTCGGCAGGGCCCAGGACGAAATCATCTGTGCTTAAATTTTCAAACGCCTGTTGCAGATCATCAGTACTGAGGTCGTACAAGTCGCTTCCTATAACGATGATACGTTTATAACCGGCTTTAAATCCTGCCTTAAAGGCGTTGGCCATACGCTCACCCAAATCATCTCCCGTTTGTAATTCCTTGTGAAATTTATCCTCATCCCACAGGTCGTTCACCCCAATTTTGTCTGAATAATATACCCATTTACAAACCTTTAGTGGCAAGGTTACTGCGACGGTATGCTGTAAGAGGAAGTTATAGATGGCCAAGGCAGATTCATCTCCGATGGAGGCCGCCAGTCTGGTTTTACACTTCCCTAATTCGGGGTTTCGGGTAAAGATCAGGAGGAGGTTTTGCTGTTTACCCTTCATCGCTGTGATGGTTTTCGGGCTCGTAAACTTTTTCCCCTTTACTGAGGAGTAAACCCCAGATTCTATTATAGGCATGAACCTTCCGGGTCTCATTCTCATCAGCATCCACCACCGGATGATCTTCTTCTATCCATTTAAAGATGCCTCCTGACATGTTCTTTACATTTTTATAACCCATTTTCTGGAGTTTCTCCGCGATTTTCCCAGATCGGATGCCTACAGAACAGTAAACTACATAAGTAGCATCCTTATCCGGAAATAGGGAATTAAATTTCCCGGTATCAAAATCTTTATATCCAATATAATGGGCATTGGGCAAATGACTTAC
The DNA here is from genome assembly GCF_041358175.1 of Muriicola sp. E247. NCBI lineage: Bacteria > Pseudomonadati > Bacteroidota > Flavobacteriia > Flavobacteriales > Flavobacteriaceae > Muriicola > Muriicola sp. E247. The sequence goes on along the minus strand of NZ_JBGKBE010000001.1, from coordinate 19,098 downwards.
TTCAAATTCTTCCTTTTCCCTCGCATCAAGTCGTGTATAGGAAGGATTAACAGCAACCTCAGTAACTGATGCCAGAGGGATGTCCTGGGTTGAAAGCTTTTCGATAATTTTCTCCATTGTTCTCTGGCTGAAAGAAGTAGTTGACATAAGTACGACTCCGGTAAAAAGGATCCCTTTTAGCATATAGACAAAGATAGTATATTGAAGAGGATCGATAAATACGCCCTCACTTTTCCTCCTGAAAAAATTAGTGTATTTTGAAACAAATATTAGCAATATGCCCAGATGTACTACAATACTCCTTTGTTTAATTTTAAGTACTAACATGGGATGTAAGGATTCGAAAGATGTAAAGAAGGAAAGTGAAGCGGAAGGTACTTTTTACACTGAACCTTTCAGACCTCAATATCACTATTCTCCTCCGGAAAAATGGATGAATGATCCCAATGGCCTTGTATATTATAAAGGGATCTATCATTTGTTTTATCAGTATTACCCAGATGATATCGTATGGGGGCCTATGCACTGGGGGCATGCCACTAGCACAGATATGTTACACTGGGAGAATCAACCGATCGCTCTGTATCCTGATAAAAACGGACTCATTTTTTCAGGAAGTGCGGTGATAGATTACGATAATACTTCAGGTCTGGGAACTGCTGATAATCCACCACTTGTTGCTGTTTTTACCTATCATGATATGGAGAAGGAGAAAGCAGGAGGAACCGATTTTCAAACGCAGGGGGTGGCATACAGTCTTGATAATGGGGAGAGTTTTGAGATGTTTGAAGGAAATCCAGTTATTCCCAATACGGAGTTCAGAGATTTCAGGGATCCAAAGGTGTTTTGGGATGAAGGTTCCAGAAAATGGGTGATGGCTTTGGTGGCCGGAGATCATCTGCAACTGTACCGCTCGGATAATTTATTAGACTGGACGTATATGAGTCGGTTTGGCGCAGAACAGGGTGCCCACGGTGGGGTATGGGAATGCCCGGATCTATTCGAATTGCCGGTTGCAGGGACCGATGAGAGCAGGTGGGTTTTGTTGATCAGTATCAATCCCGGAGCGCCCAACGGAGGAAGCGGTACTCAATACTTTATAGGGGATTTCGACGGAACCAGCTTTACTTCCGATCAAGAAGAAGCGCGATGGCTTGATTGGGGGACCGACAATTATGCTGGGGTTACCTACAATAATGTACCAGATGACGATCGTATTTTTATCGGGTGGATGAGTAACTGGACATATGCCAGGGATACACCCACTGAAGTTTGGAGAAGTGCAATGACCCTGCCCAGGAAATTAAGTCTGGAAAGGATAAATGAGGAGTACACTTTATTTAATTATCCAATTTCAGGAATTATAGAGCTCTTAAACGAACAGTCAGGCCTAAGGGTTGAGATTCCACCTAATTCCAGTGAGGCCATCGTTCTCGAAAATGGCAATCAAAGCGCTATTCATTTTGTTAGTCCGTTGACAGATCTTACTGTATCATTTAAGAATGAGGCAGGGGAGGAATTGCTTTTAGAACTAGACAGTGAGGAAAGCCTGCTTGTACTCGATCGTTCAAAAAGCGGCATAGTTGATTTTCAGGAAATGTTTGCCAACATTCAACAGATGCCCCTGGATAATTTGCAGGAAGGAAACTTAGAATTTGATATTTTCCTCGATGCTTCCTCTGTAGAAGTATTCGTAAATAAGGGACAATTTGTAATGACCTCCCAATTGTTTCCTACCAAAAGTTTTGACGAATTGATTATCAGGAATGACGGAAACAGTGTTTCAATATATCCTGAACTCAAGACGTATAGTGTAAAAAGAATATGGAAGAATGGAGACTAGGAAATAATCCTTTTGATTTGCTCAATTTGATATTCAGGAGCTTCTTCCCAGCTGATCATCGCATTGATGCATTTGAACTTTTGGAATTTGAATATATCTCTCTCCCTGATAATCCTTTCTTTGATAAGGTTCGCTTTTAACAACCGCGCTCTTTGTGTTCCTTGTAACAGCGGGTGTTTAGGTGTTACCCATTGGTTGCCGTCAAAGAAAACCAGATTTGCATAGGAGGAATCAGTAATTTCTCCATTTCTGCACATGATTATTTCATCCCCTTCCGAATTGTGTAATAGATCCATGATCCATTGCCTGTCCTCAAACTTGTAGGGGTAGTCGGCAGATCCAATGTCTACAAGACTGAAAGTGCTTAGCTTTTTAATATGATAAGGGACAAATTCTACTGAAACTTTTCCTTGCAAATCGTAAACAACCCTGCATTTAAAAAGGTCATTCAGATATTCTTCCGGTACGGAGATGATTTCATCCAGCAGGAAAGGATTAAAGTGGCCAAAATGATTAAAGGTTTTGTTCAAACGAAGTTGATGCTCTTCTAACAGAGGAAACTTGCCATTTTCCAGGCGGATGGACTCAATAAACCGGTACATATACTTTGTCTATCATTTCCTGGTATTCACTTTCTAACGTACTCTGGGCCGTAATCCCTCCGCCACTTTTAAACATTCCATTCTGATCAATATAGCGTATAAGTACACAACTATCCAGGGCTTTGCCGTCAAAGATACCCGCTACACCTGTATAATATCCCCTGGGTAATCCTTCAATTTCCTGGATTAGCTCGCAGGTTTTTGGTTTAGGCGCGCCCGAAATGGAGCCTGCTGGAAGCATCTCCCGCAAAAGATCGCCTATGGCAGTCCTGAATTCAGGCAAGAGTTTACCACGTATTTCAGAACTCACCTGCCCGATCTCCTTTCCTTCAGATCGAAGTACTTCGTAATATCTGTATTTAGTAACCTCCACACTTCTTGCAACTTTGCTGAGATCATTTCTCATCAGGTCAACGATAGTTGCGTGTTCCGCGGCTTCCTTGGCATCAGCCAGAATAAGTTGTTTCGCTTGTGGAATATCCGCGTTGATGGTGCCTTTCATGGGATAGGTGTAAATATATCCGTCATCAATTTTTATAAAAGTCTCCGGACTGAAACTAACAAACTCATTTTCGAGGTAAACGGCGTATTTTGATCTCGATCTGTAGAATACGGTTTTTAGGTCTGTATTCGTTTGAACAGGAGTAGAAACCGTCAGGTTGAGAAGATAACTATTGCCTAGTCTGAGTTCCTTCTGAACAGCTGAAAATTTTTGCTCGTAGGCTTCAATGGATATAGGATGTTTTTGAAAGTCAAAAATTTCTGAGGCCGGAAAATCAATCCGTTTTGTATTCGATCTTCCATTAAAGTCGAACAACACCTCCCTGGGAAGCCTGTCGAGCGTCCAGGCCAAAGGATGTATTTGTTCAAAATCGATTATAAATAAAAAAGGAATGCCTTCCTTCCCCCAGGCATTCATCTTTTCCCATATTGATTTCATCAGCACAATTTGAATTCACAAAGAAAAGAAAAGCAATCTAAGGTTAGAGGATGAGTTGTCAAATATTGATGGCGAAGAACAAATAATTCTTTTAAATTCAGTAAATTAGGGTAATAACCAAAACCACCCTTAAAATGAAAAAGCTATCAATACTTATTATTCTATTCGCTACCATTCACGTCAGTGCTCAGGAGGCGTATTTTACTTCTTATAATTTTATTGTGGAACCCTCCCAGCAAAATACGGTTGTAAAATTGATTTCCGACTATTTCACCGCACATAAAACAGAAGGGGTTACTGTGTCTCTGTGGGAAAACCATTTTAATGATCCGGGGAATAATTTCACCCATATGATTGTCTTTTCCGGTTCTCTTGATGCCATGGGAAATCAGTATTCTAATGATGGGGGAGCAGAGTGGATGTTATTTATGACTCAGATCAACCAGCATATCAAGGATGGTTTTAGTTCATCCATGGGGAGGCGACTGGCCAGCTGGGGGGATATGGAGGCCTCCTATCCTGTTCAGAATTATTATATCGTACAGGTTGAAAATTCAAATGCATTCAGATCGGCCTATGAAAAATACCAATCCTCGGCTGTTCGGAGAGGATGGATGAATATGTATGGTGCATTTACTACAGGCGTAGGACCTGATGGTGGCTCACATTGGATAATAACTGGTCACAAGGATTTTAAAAGCGCCATGGGAGGCTCCAGTGCAGTCCTGACGGAGTCTGAAAAAAAGACAAGAGACAAGGCCTGGAATACTTTTAGAGAAACCAATGGGGGTGCTGATCTGGTCAGATCAGGAACCCGTGTTATGCTAGGCACGTGGTAAATATAAAACCCCTCTCTTGAAGAGGGCTTTTACTTTCAATTAGTAAAGCGATCGTTCCACTTTGTTTTTAACCGGATCAAGCGTTTGAAGGTATTCATAGATTGCCCCGGCCTCCTTTTCCGTAAGCTGGGTGTAGGGCATCATAGGATAACTCAGGGCTGGTTCCCCTTCAATTTGCCCGTACTTTACTGCCAGGATAAATTGTTCCTTTGTCCATTTTCCGATTCCGGTTTCATCATCAGGGGTCAGGTTGGCAGTTAGTTTAACACGGCCTTCGAAATCAAGGGGTTTGTTCCCTCCAGCAAAATAGCCTTCACTTAGTTCTGGTTGTAGAAAATTATTCGTCTTAAAATCTGCAGAGTGACAGGAAAAGCAATCGAGGTTATGGGCGAGGTATTTACCCACGGCTATTGTATTGGTTGAATCAGGTAAAGAAATGCTCTTAACAGGCATTGGTAGGGGTTTCCATTCCAGACGACTCAGCATTTTAGTGAGAAAGGATGGTTTTGACGGGGTATCAGGAGTAGGATCAGGGTTTACCAATGGATCATCCGACCTTAAAAAAGCGATAATAGCATTCAGGTCCTCGTCTGCCATCACAGGGAGTTTGGCCATATAAGGCGGACTGTATTGTCCGTCTTTTTTAATTCCAGTTCGCAAGAGGTATAGCAATTCGGCATCCGTCCAGTTGCCAATACCTGCATTTTCGTCCTGGGTGATGTTCTGGGAGTAGATTTCCCCAAATTCCGGCGGGGCATCCAGCATTCTTGTACCTGTTAGCTTTCCTGTGCTTTTATTCATATGACAGTTGGCACATAACATAGTGGTTAGCTTTTTACCGCGCTCTAGGGCCTCAGGGGTAGTTACCGCAGCAAATTCAATTTTCTCAATTTCATAGGTGGGAATATCATTGGCACCGATATAGAGGCCAATAGCGATCAGAACCAAAATGAGGATTCCCATGGTCATACCGAAATACTTTAATATTCTTTTCATTTTTTAGTTTGATTTATATGGTTGTTGCAAGTGTGATTAACGGTTTAAACTTTACTTGGTAAAATCCCGAATTTATCCTTAAAGCTTTTTGTGAAATAGGACATATTGGAATAGCCCACAGAGTATGCAATTTCCGAAACGGTTCCCGCCTTATGTTCGAGCATATGATGCGCCTCATTTAACCGAATTTCAGTGATAAGTTGGTTAGCCGATTTGTTGATCAGGGCTTTTAATTTTCTGTGGAGCTGTGATCGACTAAAACCGACTTCCCGACTGAGGTCTTCTACGGAAAAACCCTCATTATCCAGATTTCCTTTGATAGCCTCAACAACTTTGTGCAGAAATGAATCATCCATAGACGTTAATTTCAAATCCTTGATAAGCAATAAATCTGATGCCTTAAAATGCTCCCAGATCTTTTTTCGCGACTCGATTAGATTCCTCATTTGAAGAAGTAACTCTTTTTCATCAAAGGGTTTGGTTATATAGGCATCCGCACCCTGGGTAAGACCCTCAAGTTTGTTGAGCTGGCCAACTTTGGCAGTAAGCATGATGATGGGTATATGGCTGGTCTTGGTATTGTTTTTAAGGCTATGGCAAAGTTCATATCCATCTTTTCCGGGCATCATCACATCACTGAGGATGATATCAGGTATATGTTCAATGGCCATTCGTTCCCCCTGTAATCCATCCTTTGCCGAGAGCAAGGAGAAACTATCTTCTAGTATATCCTTGATGTAAGACCTCAGGTCTTCATTGTCTTCGACTACGAGAGCCACAGGCTTATCATCTTGTTTTGGAGATTCAAGAAGGTTTGTTTCAAGAGGTTCTTGTATTAACTCAACCTCCGCGTTATTAACTGGATTTTGGTTTCCGGAAACAGGTAAGAGGTTTAGGGCTATAGGGAGTCTTACCGTAAAGGACGTGCCTTTACCCTTGGTGCTCTGAACCCTGATCGTACCATTATGAAGGTCTACCAGTTCCTTGGTTAATGCCAAACCGATGCCGGATCCCTTTTCTTCCGATCCTTCTACCCGGTAAAACCGCTCGAAGATTTTGTGCAACTCATCGGTTTCTATCCCTTCCCCGGTATCCCGAATTTCAATTTTAAGGTAGTTATTATCATTCTGAATAGACACGGAAACTGCACCGCCCATAGGGGTGTATTTAAAAGCATTGGAAAGTAGATTGGTTATAATTTTTTCCAATTTATCCGCATCATACCAGGCCAGAGATAGATCTTCGGGAAAACTGGTACTCAGGCTTATGTTCTTCCGTTCTGCCAGGCTTTCAAATGAATACACCAGGGTACGTAGAAAGCCAATCAGGTTGCCCTGTTCGAGCTGGAGCTGAAGCTGGCCCCCTTCCAGTCTGGAAAGGTCGAGAAGCTGGTCAACTAAAGTTTGTAATCTAAGTGCATTCTTTTTTAGCAGGTGAAAGTCTTTCTTTTCAAGAGCAGTTTTTGGCTCCTCAGGGGAATTCCTTTCGGCCTTATTAAGAGGTCCTAGAATCAGGGTTAGGGGAGTTCTGAATTCATGGCTGAGGTTGGTAAAAAAGCGTGTTTTTATTTCGGCCAGATCTTTTACTCTATTCATTTCATTTCTGGATTCCTGCATGGCGAGTTGCTGTTCCTGTGCAGTTATTGTAAGTTGTTGTTGCCTGTAGGCAATTCCAAAAGAGTAAGCGATGGTCTGAAGCAAAATACCCACTGTGTATGGAGCAAATGAAAGTCTTATATAGCCTTCGGACCAAAGTCCACCTAAAAGTGTAAAAGAGGTAGCTATTATAGCTCCAATTCCAAAATATCGTGCGAACCTATCTCTTTGAAAGGCAAGGATAACAGAAAGGATTAAACCAAAGAATGAATAAAGGATAATGAACTGAAAATGGAAGGAGATGTTCTTGTTCATTACTGCAGGTGTTCCTACAGCAGCCATTAACAGTGACGCTACTATAGCTATGATCATAATAATGGGCAGTGCCAATATAACCTTATCTAATCGGGGGAATTTCCTTTGGGTATTGGCAAACTCCCGTCCAAAGAACCAGAAAGTAAAAAGCATGGAATTGGGAATTAGTAGCCAGACAGAAAAGCGGAGCGAGGGGGCATTGCCCAATAGGTATTCTGCATCCAGGCCGATAGCCATGGCCTGAGTAAGTGTGCAAAGTAACAGCCAAAGGGAAAACCAAAAGAAGATACGCTGACGCAGGTAGAGGAATTGCAGGAAATGGTACAGGAAAATGATAAAGGTTACCCCAAAAACAAAAATGTCGAAGGAAGTATGAAACGCAAATAAGGGATGGTAGTTTTGAAATGCCGGTTTTCTCAGGCTGGGGTTAAAATAAGGAAACCAGCCGAAACTGTTTCCCTGAACCCGTATGTACAGGGTTACTTTCGATTCGGCAGGGATATCTAAATTTACCCTGTTCAGGATCCATTTTTCAGGGATATCCCGCTCTGATTTGGGATAGCCAACTCCAGTCTTTTTATGGTATAGCAGCTCCCCGTTTACGACAGCATAAACATCCACTTTACCATTACTTCGAATCCATGCAATGTCTCGGGGTCTGGGATCTTCTAAGTGCAACTCCCAATCTACTAGTGCATGCTGAGTTTCAAGCTCAATCTTACCCCAATATGTTGTACCAATGTCAAGATTTTTAGGAAAGTTTTCGCGGGGTCTGAACTCTAGGGAAGTATCTCTGAGGATTTGGGTTACCTCATAGCTGCCTTCCTCTTCGGGAAGTACAAATAGATAAGGTTTCAGATCGTGAACCGGATGAATCGTATCCAGCTGATAATATTTCTGATCTTGTGCCTTTGTGGCAAGACTCAGCAGGAATATAAGCAGGAGTATAAACGTATTCGCAACTCTCATTTTTGTCTTGGTCAGGTTATTTTAGTTCGGGCCGTACCTCAGGGATAACAGGCAACGGCCCTCGCTAAAAATAAGGTACTAAAATTTTGTCATTTCCTTTAGAATGATACTATATATCTCTGTACTGGCATCATAGTTTATTGTATATCGCTTCGGATAATATCCTGCTTGCTGCCAGGATGCCGGCTGCCTGATTTCCTGATCTACGGAGGCCTTACTATCCAGGAATTCCCTGGTTACCATAGGCTCCAGGAAATTTATCTGAGCATCGTATTTACCATAGATGAAGGTATGGGTGAAAATGTCTGTTCCTGCAATTTCAGGGGAGAGCAGATCAATAATATGTGCGCCCATTCTCGGTACTCCACCAGGAGTTTCAAGATACATTGGAGGCAGGTAATCTGCAGCTAAAGGCGCATTGAATTGAATACTATCTGTAGGACTGATCAGATTTCTCTCTGCCATCGACATCAAATAAAAGTGTATATCGAAGTGTGGTCGGTCATACACATTCATTGGCTCATGGCCATGCTCATTCCAGTCGAGAGTGACATGGTCATAAGGAGCGACGGAAATCTCAGATGGAAGGTCCAGTACAAACTCATCTGCATGCATACTCCCGGAAGGCAGATTTACAAGGGCACTGGCATTAAATTGTACTCCAATCTCCAGAGGATTTTGGCTGGTGTCGGTTCTAATATAAGTCCACGCTTCTCCATTTCCAACAGGAACCCTGCTGCCAATAAACTCGGTTACTTGAACAGGTTTCTGTACTGGGTTTTCGTCTTTGTCACAGGAAAAGCATAATCCTGCCATTACGAATACTAAAAGTTTTTTTGATGGTTTCATTTTATTGAGGTTTTTGTTTCCTCAAAACTGCTTTTAAATAATAGATAGGAGATAAAATATTAACTCAATAAATAACAATTCTGTGTCATTGGAAAGTGGGTGCAACAATTGTGTTAGAGGGTGCTGGAATAGTATTAATTGATAACAGCATTGCATAGGAATTCCATAAAACCCGTAGGGTAGAAGTAGTTAATTGCTTGAACAAACTCTCCTGAAGAAATCAGGGGTAAATAGTAAATTATTCTGAACTAGTGTAAGGGTTGTAAACAGTCTGTTCCGATTCTGGGGAAGTGAATATATTTTTGATTAAAAGGAATATTTTCTTCACCGGATTCTCTGCAGCATTCATCTCAATTTAATCAATAATCCTGCGCTGAGGATCACATTATCAACCCCTCCATTCCTCGGTTTTATACGGGCATTACTCATATGACGAAGTCCTAGTTTTAGGTTGAGAAACAGATTATCCAGTAGTCCTGAGAGAATTCCAATGGCTATAGAATCAGAAAAAATAAAGCCGGCATCTTGTCTATCCGGAACCCCGGAAACAAAATGCGGTCCAAACGCCAGTTGGAGATATGCATCCAAATTATTTTTTACAATATATTTCCTGAATTGGAGACCACCACTAAGGCCCAGTTCATGACCGTAGTTTTTGGGACCGTGAAAATTGAGTTTGTATTTGGAAAAGCTGAATTGAGGCAATAGAAGGAAATCCAAGCTCCAGGTTCTCTTTTCAAGTAATTGAAAATTATACTGCCCCTGTAACATCAAAACCTCATAGTCGTGTTCCGAATCAATTTGTAGTCCGCCAATTCTTTGATTACCATAACCCACATTCAATCCCACCATCTGGTCAGAAACTGTGAAAATTCTGTATTCCTGGGCACATAAAGAGATGTTTGTGATACATAGTACAAACAATAAAAAGTATGTAAGGTGATTTAGTCGGTTCATTTAGGCACTCGTTAAGTCATATCATAAGTGTAGACAATACGAGTCTCCAGGCAAGCAAGTACGTGATCCAATCAGGGCTAAAATCTTAAGAAAAAAGGCTAAGTAATTGAAAAAGAGTAGGTAATATAAGAAATATTGTGGAATATGGGAGTATAATACTATGAATCCGATTCTTTCGAAAGCGGAATTTAATATCGGATGAAGGTCATGTATTTAAATGATTTAAAACGGCCTCTTTAATTTCGGGATACCTTGTTTGTATCAGCCAGTGGCCCGCATCCAATTCGAGGAAGGTATAGGGGCCTTTGCAATACTGATGACCTTCTGAAACCCCATAGCGACCTATGGCCATGTCCTTGTTTCCCCAAATAAAAAGCGTGGGAACCCTTATTTCTCCAATTTCTTTGGTCTTGGATTTTCCCAAATTGGCCCTGTAGTAATTCAAGGCCGCAGTTAATACTTTTCTCTTTCTAAAAACAGAAAGATAATCATCGAGTTCTTCTTTAGTGCTGGATTTCCAAAGCTTTCTAAACGCCTCAAAATCATTCTTCCTGATTGCGTATTCTGCTATGAACGGAACGACGAGTTTTTTGATGTACCGACTTCGATACTGTTGGTCTTTATCAGTTTGTAGCGCCTTGTAGAATCCTTTTAAATGGGGAACGGAAAGAGCCGTATAACTAATGAGGCTATCCGAAAACGTATAGGCAAGTTGCCACCCTATGACTGCGCCCCAGTCATGTGCAATTAAATGGAATTTACTTTTTCCTAAGGCATTGGCCAAGTCTAATACATCTTTAACCAGTAGTTCAATCTGATAGTTTTTCTTGCCTTTTGGACAGGCATTGATGCTATAGCCTCGCATATTGGGCGCGAGGCAGTAGAATCCTTCGGAGGAGAGATCCGTTATAAGTGATCGCCACATGAATGAGGTTTCGGGGAAGCCATGGAGCAGGACCACCAGATCGTCCTTTTCATTCCCAGCCACCAGACAATCGAATCGTAACTTACCCAGGGCAATTTCTTTTTGTTCAATTTTTGGGCCTTGTGGTTTTTCTATTTCCGACATTTACCTGGGTTTAAGATGGAAGAAACCAATATACATAGCCACAGGAATCACAGATATAATTTTCGGCTTGCTTATTGGCCCAGTCGAGCTTAAAGAAGGTCATCCCTTTGGTATTCATCAGGGTTTTTCGCATCCAGAAAGTATCATTTTCACAGATCGGGCATTTAAGCTCTTTTCCCTTTATAGTTCTTTTTGATGCAATAGGTCGGTCTTTCAATTTTTTTAAATATTTAGTTTGAGTAGCAGGTCTATCCTGCATTTTCATATGCTTCCCTTATCCAGTCTTTAAGTTCTGCATCCACCTCTTCGGGCTTTTCTAATCGAACCCTGTGCGTGCACATGGTGCCGAACGGACCCGAATTTTCAAGTCGGTTTGTAGTAGGTTTACCTTTGATCTTCAGGCCGAGGTCGAGGCGCGATTTGGTTGCGGGACTAACCAGGGCGAATTGTTTTTTTCTGATAAAACTTACGGTTGTCTTTTTTTGTGTGATGGTAACATCATCCCCTAAAGTAGCCACAAACACCTTTAACTTGTCGTAAATGGGCAAGAGGTGTTCCTTCCCTTTATACTGAGTAGATAAAAGGTCGTCAGGGGATGAACCCTGATCCTTGGACAAGTGAACAATAGTGTTTGCAAATCCATGAGTGACACCGTGTTGCTTTTTGAGGAAGGAGACCGCTTCAGAATGTTTTACAAAGGATTTGGCCTTCAGTATTTTTATCCATTCTTCCAGCGATTTGCCTGTCTTTTCAGGCATATTTGCAATCATGGTTTTAAGGGCTGCGTCCATAAGTGAGAGGATATTAAAAAAGTAATTAATCTACAAAACTTCCTCTTTTATAAGGACGGCTGTTTAAAACAAGTTGCCATGGCCTCTTCCAGCGTAGTTCTGTCAATGGTCTTTTTAAGCGTTTTCTTTCCCTTTTCTACAGTAAGCAAATCCAGGTTCACGGACATAAATTTGTAATAAAATGTAAAAATGATGTCCTGTAGTTTCTCAGTACAGGGTAAATCCTTTTTTCCGGATACCACTACAACTACGTGATGAGTGACGAAACGTTGCAAGTAAATTTGATATCCTTTAAAAGGGATCAAATCCAAATGTTGACTTTCACCACCTGTGCTTTTTGATACCCTGGATTCTATGAGATCTAATATTTTGTTTTGAAGTACCACCGTGAGCCTGTTTGTTTCAGAATAACTGGCTCTTAATTCCCCATTTCTTCGATCGATTAAAAATACCTGCTCGATTCGGTTCGACTTTAACTGTTTCTGGAGTTTTTGTTCTTCAGTAGTTGCGCCAAACCTCGATTTAATTTCTTCGCCCTGGAATTTTAGATATCCGAAAGGTCTTAAAAGGGCATCAAGTAAAGCGTGTCTTCTTTTTTTCCGATGAATTTTTAAGAGAGTTCCCATTAAGGGAGAGAGCAATTCAGACATTTTTTCAGGTTCTTCCCGGATATTTTTTTCAAGGGTAGCATAGAACGAAGCACCTATGTTTTTGTCAAGAGCCTGAAGGTGAGCATCCAATTTCTTTTCTATGATCGGATCTACTTTTTCTCTCAACGTCTCCTCATCCTGCAACAATTCTTCAAGGAGCTTCAATCTGGATGAGATGTCTTTCAAAGCCATGTGTTCTTCGGGGAACAATATGTCTTTGAGCATTTCAATCCGGTCTTGTTGCTCTATTTTCTGTTGCATGGTCAACGCTCTGATTTCTTCACTTTATTCCCCATTTCAATCAGAAGATCTCCGAGTTGAGATGCATCCAATTGTTGCTTTTCGATGTTCTCGAATCTGTCTTCAAGTTTGTCCTCCAATTCTGTAATGCGAATATTGATATCAGTGGAAACGTCGTTTACCGCCATCCGCAGGTCTGTTCTCACGGCTTCAATAAGTTCTTCAAGCTGCTTTTTCTTACTGATTATATCCTTTTTAAGTAGCTCAAATTCAGAATCATAGGCCTGTATATTTTCTCCGAAGATGAGGTTTTTGATCAATTCTATTTTGGAAGCAGTTTCCAGATCTTTCTTTTTATTATCGCCCAGGGAAGAGAATTCCTTGTTGGTCATATAGTTTGTATTTAAGTATGTCTGTCGGGTATTCAAGCGGATGAAAAGGCCATTGAACCGAAAGTATCTCAAATATATTAAAAATAATGGGGACCTTGCGAGAGATCATAGCAATTGCTAATTTTAGGAGGCAAAACGAAAAAGTTGACCTATGGTAAAGGGCTTAATGATAATGTTGCTGGTTTTTCTTGTGGTGGCAATCATAGGATGGGTTATGCAATTATTAAGTAAGGCTCCTGAGGAGAAAAAGAAGAAATACCGAAAAAATCTGCTGATTTTCTACGGCCTGTTTTTAATCATACAGGGTTCCGTTACTTTCTATGAAAGCGTTGAATTTGAAGTCCTCTCTATCGTTCAGTTACTTGCAGGAATAGTTTTATTTGGTGCAGTGACCTTTGGGAAGTATGAACAAAACTTGAAATCTGAGGGCTAGAAATCTTATTCTTCAAGACTGAATAATTCTTCCACACTACATTTAAAGATCCTCGCTAATTTTAACCCCAATTCCAGGGATGGAAAATATTTATTGTTTTCGATGGCATTGATGGTTTGTCTGGAAACCTCAAGACGCTGTGCCACATCTTCCTGTGTCATCCCATGTGTAACTCTATGTATTTTGATCGTGTTTTTCATACTTACGATTTATAGTGTTTATAAAGGGAAAACCGCAACTTCAGATTAAAGAAGAGGATGATGGTAAACAGATTAAAGATCAGCACGTTAAAATACATGATGTCATAGATCAGTATGGTGGCAAGAATTACTACGCTGTAATTTACATAGAGGGACCAGATCAGGGAGTCGAGACGGAGTTTGCTAATGAGCTCATCTTCGATTTTTTCCCTGCTGAAACTGTGGATCAATCCCGATATAATGATTAGAACCGTAAAGAGCTCATCCAGGATACTATTTTTCATCCAGCCATTGCCGCTGCTGAACATACTGTCTGTTCCGAACAGGTCGGGAACGGAAACTACAAGAACTTCGTCAAAACCGTCTGTGATCCAGAGGTAAAAACCGATTATCAGGGCGAGGTAAAAGATCCAGCCGGAGATTACTTTTAATCGATTAGGAAAAAGATAATTTTTCATGATTACTGAGATTAGTTAAAACAAATGTATAAAAAATATTACATAATGTAAAAAATATTATACATAAAGTAAAAAATAATAGACTAATTAACAATTCTTTTGCTGCGTTTACTCTCTATAATTACTATTAATCGCCTATATCGATATTGGATTAAGCGTAGATTACACTAGTTGATTCTTTGTGAAGTATTTGTAGAGTGCATAGGCCGAAACCGCTGCCCAAACCCCCTCGAGAATAATAAAGGGAATGTAATTGATAAGGAAGGATGCCAGACAGGCCAGACTAGCCCCGATTAAATTTAATAGGATATAGGAGAGCTGATTCCTGGAAAGTTTACCCGTGATATTCAGGGCAAATGCCAGTAAAATCATCAACACACCAAAAGAACCGATCCAGTCTGCGAAGTTCATAATAACAATATTTGAATTGGGTTAGATATGGTAAAGGTACATCATCAGCAAACAGCTGTATTGGTGATCTCCTTTTCTCTAAAATCAGGGATCACCAAATTTTGGTAAGTATCCATAAATCCTGTGTTCGAGTTGTTAGGAGGAAAAGAAAGTAAATAGTCAGTTTTAAGTAATCTCTGATTTTTGTTCTATATTATCACTACGTTATTTTTTTAAAATTATCTGAATAAATCACAAGCTAATAAATTGTCATGATCTCTATAAAAGTGTTACTAAGAAATATCAATTATACTTTAATCACATTTAGCCTTTTGATTACAATAGCTTGTAATCAGACGGGGGCCAAACGAAGCAACGAATTACCCCGTATTGCCATCGCAGGCTTGGCCATTGAGTCGAGTACCTTTTCTCCGGCACAATCCCAGGTTGATGCTTTTCACGCACGTAGAGGGGATGAGGTTTTTTCATATTATCCCTTTATGCACCAGGATTCAACAACGAGAAAGCGAGCTGAATGGTTTCCTGCATTACGTGGCCATGCCTTACCCGGGGGAATCGTCACCAAAGAAGCTTATGAACAGTTAGTAGGTGAGATGATAGAAAGATTAGAGGAAAATGCCCCATACGATGGATTGTTTTTTGATATCCATGGAGCTATGAGTGTTGTAGGTCTGGACGATCCCGAAGGAGATATGATTAGCCGTATCCGCGAAGCATTGGGAGAAGATATGTTGATTTCCACATCTATGGATTTGCATGGCAATGTAACCGAGCAACTGGCTCAAAAAACCGATTTAATTACGTGTTACCGTATGGCTCCGCACGAAGATGCCATAGAATCAAAAAAGCGCGCTTTGGTTAACTTACTCGATAGAATTGAAAGTGGAAAAGGAAAGCCAAAATACAAAGCCTGGATTCCGGTTCCTATTCTCTTACCCGGAGAGAAAACGAGTACCCGCATCGAACCTGCCAAAAGTTTATACGCAAAAGTACCTCCTTTAGCTAATCAAGAAGGAGTTATTGACGCGGCAATTTGGATTGGTTATGCCTGGGCAGATGCTCCTCGAAATCACGCAGTTGTAATGGTTACCGGCGATGACAAAGAAAAAGTAACTACTGCTGCTGAAGAATTGGCCCAAAGTTTCTGGGCCGTTCGTGAGGAATTTGAATTTGTAGCCCCGGTAGCCACCTTGGAAGAAAGCCTGAATATGGCAATTAAAAGCGAGAAAAAACCTTTTATGATTAGCGACATGGGGGATAATCCAACGGCTGGTGGTGCCGGCGATGTAACATGGACATTAGAGCAGATCCTGGCCCGACCTGAATTTAAAAAGGATGATGGCCCATCTTTAATTTATGCTTCCATTCCAGGACCTGAGTTTATTGAAAAAGCGGTGGACGCAGGAGTAGGCGGTGTAATTAGTGGTAAAGCTGGTGCTGCTGTTGATGCGCGTTATGCTCCACCTGTAGAATTAAGCGGAACCATTGAGGCAATAGAACATGGCGATAAGGATGCCGAGACCGAAGTTGTAGTAAAAGTGGGGAGCGTGCAGGTCATAGTAACCAAGAAGCGCAAACCTTACCATCACGAAACAGATTTTACCCGATTAGGGCTAAATCCGAGAGAATCTGACATAGTGGTGGTTAAAATTGGCTACCTGGTACCCGAGCTTTACAATATGCGTGGAGATTGGATTATGGCCTTAACACCGGGTGGCGTCGATCAGGACCTTCATCGATTAGACTATAAGCATATTAAACGACCTATGTTTCCACTGGATGAGGATATGGAGGATCCTGATTTGTCGGCTAGGTTGATTCCGCTTAGCAATCGAATAAAGATGTGAATCCATTTTATAGATGTGAAATTCTCGTTGATATTCCTTAGCGTCTTAATGAAAAATATCCGTTTGCAATTTTTGGTGTATCGTCTTCTTTATATTCAACTTGAAACCAGTAGGTGTCAGAAGGCAGGTCTCTACCGTTCCATGATCCATTCCATTCTGGCTGATTATCAGTAAGTACGGTAATTAGAACTCCTAATCGGTTAAAGATATAAACAGTCATATCCGTAATGCCGGGGGCTCGGCTTACACTCCAGGTTTCATTGATATTATCCCCATTTGGAGTAAAAAAGCTAGGATACCCAAGGATGACGAAGGTTGTTGTCAGGACCTCGCATCCGCCTTCAAGGGTTATTTCCAAGCGATGAGATCCGGGGAGAACATTTTCAAAAATCGGGGAGGATTGAAATGGGCCACCGTCTAAACTAAAGGAATATATAAAACTTCCACTTGTATTTACAGTCACTTGATAATTACTACCAAATTGTGTTGGCAGCGTACGGATTTCCAGATCTGATGGGGGAGATGCAAGAAGAACCTCCACAGTTTTTGTAAAAATACAACCCGTTCTAAAATCTTCAATCAAGACATCATACCTCCCGATCTGGTCCGTCTCAAGGAAGGGTTCTTCAGCCAAGTTAATGGGTACATCATTGAATAGCCAACTAAAGGAATAGTCGTTTTCAGACAGTCCGGTTTCCAAAAATACCACTTGATTTGAAGTATTCGGACAGATATAATATTCAGACTTCAGGCTGATCTCGGGCTGGGTATAAAAAATAAACGGAATCTCTGCAATGGCAGGACAATCGCTTTCTGCTGAGCTGGCTCGGACAAAAAGGCTGGTACTTTGACCCAGGCTGAGGGTATTTGGAATTGGATTTAGCCCTGATTCGGCATCCTCCTGTGAGCTGTGCCAGGTTAGTTGAAGGTCTAACTGTCCCTCGGTCAGTTGTTCGTTTATTAAGTTGAGGTCTATTTCAGCAGTTCCATTGCCCACCCCACAAGCTAAGACTTCTGAGACAGAGTTTAGAATTGGAGAAGCGATGACCTGTATTGAAAATTCTCCTATGGAATAAGCTCCTGTCTCTGTATCGATTAGTCGGTAGTAAATTAATTCCGGACCTCCTGTACTGTTATATGTTTCAGAATTAAGAGTATTTCGATTGTTGATAGCATCATCTGATGAAGAATAGAACAATAGTCTAAGGCTCTCTCTCCCATTAAATATACTTTCATAACGATCCGACAGACGAAAAGACACCACGCCATCTGAATCCGAATCACAGGCGGTCAAGTCTGAAACCGGAAAGATATCAGGAATTCGATTTACGTAAATTAAAAAACTATCAATTGCGCTATACCCCGTCGTTGGATTCTCCAATCGACAATAAATCGGTTGTGGATTTGTCGTATTGGAATGCATTGGATCGAGTGGATTGAAACCGCTTGAGGCATCCGCTTCATTAGAGTAATAGGTTACCTCAAATTCAAAAGGACTAAGTCCATTAAGAACGGCACCATCGTTCTCAGTCAAATCAAAGATTTCAATTTCATCCCCACTGGGGTCGTCGTTTCTAAAAAGATCCTGCGGTTCACCAGGTTCAATTACAGGGGTAAAGCAACTTACTGAAGCGAACCAGCCCTCATAGGGGTTGGGGACTGACATCATTATGGAGGTAAAAGTAACGGTAAGACATCCTTGAGGATTCCCTTGAGAAGCCTTAACAAGAGTGCGTTCAAAGTCTAAAGCAGTTATGTTATTTATGGTTAGCAAGAGAGGGGCATGAACGGAGTCTCCATCGTAGACTTTTAGAAAATCACCAGCTTTTATATCGGCAGAAATAAAGTCGATTTGAATCCGGTCTCCGTCAGTTTCCGGGCAAAAAGTAAGTATGCCATTTTCATTATTTTCGTAGGGATTAGGACCACCACTGTCGAAAAAGTCAGAACTACATGTTACAAGACTAATTTCGAAGCCCGGACTGTTATTTCGGGGGGGCATGTTGATAGTTTCAGCCTGTCCGAAGAGGGAGGCAGCGTTGAACACTAGTAATATAAGGCAGCATCTAGAAATCAAACCTATTCAGATATTAGTAAAAAAGGACTAGACTTTAGTATTTAAATTTAGTAGAAGTAAAAGATACATACAAAACCTTATTCTACATCTCGATTGCTTTGAAATTCAAGAATAGTAGCTAAACAGTTGCCGTGGATACGCTAAAACACTGCAAACCTGCAGAAAGGGGCCTTAATTGTTTTATTTCCTTGACATGTGGCAGGATTGATGTACTCCTAAAGTCCCTCTCCTGAAAATACTGCAAAGCTCATTGCCTTGCGGCAATGCTTTTTCCAATCGTAAAATATGTTGGAGGTAATGAATCCAGGATTAACTCGCTCCACTCATTGATCCTATGTTTTATCCAGGATTGCCCGAAGTGCGCTTTGCACTACTTCGGGCTTCCTTTGGTTCCTCACCTGAAAACCTGCCTGCCTATTGGCAGGTACCAAAGCTCATTGCCTGGCGGCAATGCTTTTTCCAATCGTAAAATATGTTGGAGTTAATGGATCTAGGATTAACTCGCTCCACTCATTGATCCTATGTTTTATCCAGGATTGCCCGAAGTGCGCTCTGCACTACTTCGGGCTTCCTTTGATCCCGCTGCTGAAAATACTGCAAAGCTCATTGCCTTGCGGCAATGCTT